>NZ_OY781884.1:4172500-4772500 GCF_963677155.1 uncultured Draconibacterium sp.
GAAACTGTTTGCGATACATAGTAAGTTCCTGTTGAAAGGTCTGTGTTGTTAACAAGAAGAGTTCCTCCTGTTGCTACGTCATACCATTTAAGGTCAGTACCTGTTGCTTCAAGATCTGCTACAGTAGCTGCATCACAAAATGCTTGTGCAGAAGCTGTAGGAGGTGATATAGTAAATACTATAAATCCTCCATCTAATTTAAAGTTACCTAATTCATAAAGACCTGTAAGTTCAAGTTTAAGCTCAGCTTGGTCTTCTGTAGCATCAGTATCTATAAATAAAGTTGTAGTAGTTGCATTTTGCTGAACTTGTATTGAGTTTGCAGCAACGGTTGAACCGTCTCCTGCTGTTACTGTTCCGCCTGTAAAGTCAACTATAAGATTACCTGATAGTTCTCCGTTTATAGAGCCAGACTCCATACCTACTACATTTATTCTGTCATCAATACCAAAGTTATCTATAAGATCTACTCCTTGGCTGGTTGCATAATAAGTAAGTATTTCAGCACTTGAACCTAATACAATATGGTCGTTGTTTTGTGCTGTAAAGTAATCGTTACGGTTATCTGAAACTGTATTACCACTTGCATTAAACTCTGATCCGTTTACTGCTCCTATTTCGGCAATAGCTACATCAAAACCGCTGATAGTATTACCTGTTACGCTTGCATTATTACTGTTATAAACAGCTATTGCAGTGTTAGAGAAGCCTCCGTCGTTAGAGATATAATCATTATACCAAGACTGGTATGGAGTTCTTGTTATAGTGTTATTGCTTATAACAAAGTTATCTCCTGCCTCAGAAGGTAGTATAGCCGAAGGACCGTACATACCAAGGTTAAGGTAACTTCCGTCTTGTCCCGGTTCCGGGATAACAACTCCTATACCTAATATTTGGTTATTGGTAATTATACCTGTTGTACCTCTTCTGTTACCGTTATCTCCTCCAAGAGAAGTTCTGTCGGTAGAGGCTATCTGGATACCATTACCTGTACTGTATAAAGTTTGTCCGTAGCCTTGAATAGTGTTATCATGAATGTTAACTTCAAGCGTTGGACCCCATGCTAATATTGCTGTTTTTTGGAATTTCTCTATATAAGAGTTCTTAACTTCAAGTGTGTGGTTTCCTGAACTAATAGCACTCTCAGCAAATATTGCTTCGTTGTGGTTTAATCCTGAAGGCTGATCAGCCGGAAGGTATCCTGCAGGTATTGTTGCACCGAAATCTGTAGCGAGTTCGCGAACACCTGTAACATTTACATTGTCAACTATAAGGTTTGTATTAAGAGCACCTATACCCTGGAATGCATAGGCTTCTTTATTAGGATATGTGCCATCAGGAAGATAACCCTGATCGAATCCATCAACAACAAGGTCTTTAATTGTTACCTGAGAGGCATCATCAGTTTTAATACCAATAATTGCAATTACATCTTGTGCTTTAAGTGTTTTCCATCCGCCGTTTACAGTAAGGTTAGCAGCTAATGGAGAACGTACTATAGTTTCAGTTGTACTGGCACCTTGTATGGTTATACCTGTAGTAACAGTTACCTGCTCTATATAAGTACCTGTCCCAAGGGTTACCATATCTCCTGTTACAGAAGCATCAACTGCCTGCTGTATGGTTGGATATTGTGTAGTAGTAGCATCATGTACTAAGTTAATAACACCATATGGAGCCGTAAATACTACTTCATTACCATAAGCTGTACCTTCTGAATTTATTGCGTATGCTCTTACATAGTAAGTAACACCTGAACTAAGCCCTGATACTGACTGAGAGAAAACTCCTTCGCCTGTACCCATTTGTACTGTGTTATCAGCCGTTGTTGGGTTAGCCGATGTGCTATATACAATACCTCTTTCTGTTACTGTAACGTTACCATTATCAGTCACATCACCTCCAACAGTAAAACTACTTGTAGTATATACTGTTATCGCATCAGTAGTTACTGTTGCTAATGCTGGGCAAGCTGTAGCAGCGTTTATGGTTACACTTTCAGTTGCTGTACATCCGTTGGCATCAGTTACAGTTACATCATATGTTCCAGGTGCAAGACCTATTATATCTTCGGTAGTAGCTGCGTTACTCCATACAAATGTGTATGGTGCTGTACCTCCGGTTACGGTTAAATCAACATAACCATTGTTACCTGCACAAGTTTCATCAGTTCCTACTCCGTTTGCCGATAGTGCACTTGCTGGTTGAGTAATTGTTGCACTTGCTGTATCGGTACATCCGTTATCATCGGTTACAATAACTTCATACGTTCCTGCTGCAAGACCTGTTGCCGTTGCTGTAGTTTGTGCAGAACCATCATCCCATAAGTAGGTATATGGTCCTGTACCATCTGTAGGTGTAACAGTTAATGATCCTGTAGCTCCTCCGTTACATGCAACATCGGTTTGCGACGAAATAGAAGCTGTCATAGTACATGCCGGAACACTACTGATTGAAAAAGTTTCAGTAGATTCTCCCCAAGGGATAGCATTATCAAATTCCCAATTGTTAACATCCATAATAGCAGCCATAACTGCTTCCTTAGTTCCTGTATGTAATGCTGTTTCTTTATATCTACAGTTATCAGACTCTGTTGTTCCAAAAGGAAATAGACCTAACCAGCCATCTTGTCCGTTCACTTTTCCTGCAGGAAGTTGCGTGTCGTTAACAGAGAAGTTTGTCTGCCATGCATCGCCCGAAGTTCCTGAAACTCCTGTTTCATTACTTATACCGGCAATAAAAGTAGGACTGGCTTTGCTTCCTTGAAATACAAGAATACAGTCTCCTCCGGAATGAAATAAGTTTCCTTCAAATGGATTAACCGGACCTAAAGAGGAGATTGTACCTAATGTTGATCCTGAAGAAAAAGTTACTGTCATAAGATCTCCATTTATATGTACTTCTTCTCCAGCACTAATATCAGATGTAGCTGTAAATTGTATAGTAAAATAGAAGTTACTAAAAGCAGGACCGGGTATATTACCACCCATACCATCAGGAACGTTAGTTCCCCAATATTCTGTAGTAAATAAAATTTCTGTTCCTGATTCTATATCAGTAAGAATTAGAAATGAATACGTATCGGGGTTATCATTATTAATTCTTGTAATAGCAATATCTCCATCTGTAAGCGTAGTTCCTCCTGCTGCATCTGGTGTTACATTAGGTGTAGCATATGTTGTTGCTGTTATATCAACAATACCCGAATTATCAGTACCAGACCAGTTAGTAGGGTCATTTATCACTGCTCTTACAAACGAGGCGGTACCTGTAAGAATTCCTACATATTTATTATTGTCCAACTCCGGTCCCGGAGCAGGAAAAAGAGATACACAATCTACACCATTAGTTAGTCCCGTTGGTAGCATAGATTCTGATCCGCCATTTACCGGCACCTGATCATTCCATGTAGTTACAGCATCATATCTGGTATTGTTATAATCGCCATGTACCCCCGAAATAAACGTGGGTGATGCTGGTCTAGCTCCTGTAGAGGACTGATAGGCTAATACCTGATCTCCTGCCGAAAGGGCAAAAGTAGTTGCACTACCTGATGGGTCAAGCATTGTTACCCCATTGGTAGATCCTGTTACAGTAAAGGTATTAATAGAGCTTTCTACCACAGATACAATAGTCCCAATAGTAGTTCCGGCAGGTATTACCCACTCCAGGTGAGGCTCAAATGGGTTATTCCACCCTACTGTAGTTTCCCATCCTTCATCTGTAAAATAAATAGTTTCTCCGGCAGGGAGATCCTTTAAAGCTATAAAAGTAAAGCCGTCCGGATCATCAGTGGTGTAACCTATAAAGGCTATATCTCCGGCTTGCATTGTTTGCGCATATGCATTGTGCTGCACAAAGAAGCCAGAAAAAAGTAATACTAAATAAAGTAAATTTTGTTTCATATAAATTGAATTTTAATTTAATAGCATAAAATAATCTTGCAGTGTTTTTAAGTTAAAAGTATTGTTATTAAGTAGTAAAGCATATTAATATCCTTTTTTTTGTGCTCTGAATATACTATTCACATATCAAAATAGAATTTAATCTACTTGTGGAATTCGAAGTTTTATATTAAAAAATGCGGAGACGTTTGTGACTTTTCTATTTGCTTTTGCGTAATTTTAAGGGTAAATATTGATTATTATATTTATTATCGTCCATTGTTAACGGCAAATATATTAATTAAATCATAAAATTAAACTTGTATTTTGTTTTATTGCAATTTGATATGCAGTCAAATCTACAAGTGTTTGTGCTTATCTATGTTAAAGCCAGTTTCACACTCGGGCGTATTTTGCAAGCTTTCTGGAGCTCATTCGTTTGATGTATGGAATTGGTTGTCTTCGCTGTTCAACATAGTTTAATGTCGTAACTCCATTTGTTTCTTTAAGGACGGAAATATATTGATTGGCCTGGGTATTTCCGCCAGTATACCCCATTTTTCGAATATCATTTATGATTTCCATATTTGTATAACCATCTATTTTCATCTTAGAAAGGATGTAATTTGAGAACACCTTAATATTTGTCCGTTTGGGATGTGATTTTGGAATCAGGATATCTTGTCGAAAATATAGCTTTACAGTATTCCTGCGAATACCAAGTTCTCTTCCAATTCTCCTCCTTGATAAACCCTGGGTATGTAGTTTCTTTACCATTTTGAAAACCTCCTGCCTGGAATCTGGTTTTTGAACAAGGGCAGGCATCTCTGCAATCTCCTTTTTACTAACGGAATCCTGTCTGGAGACAGCTTCTGTATTGCGAAGCATCTCGCAGGTTTTAGCTTTAATGAATTTACTTATCTTCGTAGATATGCTTAAAAAAAGTATCTAAAGCATCAGATAGGTTTATTTACAGATGGAACCGGTCTGCGACCTGGACTGTAGGGCTAATGGAATTGATGGCTGTTGAATATGAACTAGCCCTGTCCCTTGTGATTATTTCAATTCCCGGATGGTCTCTTAACCACGCCTTTAAATCCTCGCTATCTTGGGTAGGCAACGTATTAGCTGCAATATATGACATGAGATTGCTAGATTTGATCGGACATTAAATCGGTTCCCCCGAAGTATTGAAAGGCGATTTGATTAAACTTTTTAATATCTATGGCATTTTATTGATCTTTTTATAGGGGGGCAGTGGTTTTAAGTTTTTTCTTCCCGGGAGACCTTTTGATTTCGGTTTTGATTAGCCGCTCAATTTCTTTGTCGCATGTTTTCATTTTTCTTTGGAAAAACTTGTAGCTGTCATACTCCTGTTGGAGTCCAAACAGGTAATCTTCGTGGTTGTTCCCATGCAAGGCTTTTGCGATTTATTCCTTTGGTTTTCTGTAATTGTAGTGCCTGTGTTCTGCCAGGGAATATGGATACAGGTTTCCATTGCAAATGTCTTCGATAATTTTCAGGCCGGTAAGTCCGCAGATGTCATTAACAACTACATCTAACCGAAAATTTAGGAGTTTTAGATATTTCTGCATTTTATGTGATGCGCTTGATGCTAAATCGGTCCAGTTTGTTCTTTGGCGGCAGTAAGTGCGCAATGAGCCTCTAACGTAGGAGGAATTGCTTCCAACGGAAGTAGGCTAAAAAGTAAAATAGAGCTGTTGAGATTTCAGTATTTCACTTTTTTAAGCCAGTTACCAAATAATGTATTCATGAAAAGAGTTTTTTTTAGACCGTTTGCCCGTAGGGGGGATTCTTATTCACTTGTTTGAATTATTGGTAAAGGTAGTTTGAAATACTGGATTTACAAATATGCACAAGGAATATCAGAAACTCCATGTTCAGCAATTTAGCTTATTCTGATACCTCTTCAGCTTTGCTGCGAGGTCGTTCATTTGTCTCTCCAGTATCTTTCGTTATCTCAATTGACAGAATAGATGATAAAATAGAAGCGTTTTAATATGCTGTTTATTTATATGACCACTCATTTCGTAAAGATGCGCTTTCTATTCTGGAATTTGCTCGTTTATATATGAATGGGATGCTCCTCAGTAATATTATTTTTATGTTTATAAAGGTTTTTCAGGTTTGTTTACCAATATTTACCTCTCAAATTTTTCATTGGATCGTTATTTTTCCTAAGTTTGTATTATCATTTGAAAATATTTTAGTATTGAAATTGATGTTATACCAACAAATAATGATTATCTGTTCTCTATTTCGACTTTAAAATTATATCGAAGCCATAAAATACATCAATGATAGTATTTGGGTAGTGCTTAGCAATTTCGAGTTTAAACGTTGAAGGTTTATCTCTTTTTCCCAATATAATTACAATTTAGAAATCTCGTAAATAGTAATAAAATACATAAATATGAATGACCTCTCTAACCCTATTCTTAAAATAAGAAAAACTTATTTGATTATTTGTCTAATCCTACTTTTTTTTAATGTTGCTAATTCTCAAAATGAAGACTATGAGCTGCCATATTCTGAAGGTTTTGAGAAAAATACATTTGAGTGGACGACTTTTCCAGATGGATGGAAACGGGTTAAATATGCAAAAGATTCTTTAGATTCATCTATTGTTGCAGAGGATGGAGAATATTTTCTTTCTCTCCAGGTGAAAGGAAATATAAATTGCCAACTTGTTAGTCCGTTATTTTCATGTTTGGAAGGTGTATCCTCTCAATTTTCTTTTTCTTATAGTACGGTTTCAATTGACAATTTAAAGATCAGTTTATTAGTCCAGACTAATGGTGACAGTTGGGAAAAAGTCTGGTCAAAATCGATTACTAACACTGCGTGGCAAGAACAATCGGTCGATTTGTCTCAATTTGCAGGACAATCTTTTAGATTAAAGATAGAAATTACAGGTTATTCTGAATCGGAAAGCTTCATTTGCATTGATAATATTGGGCTTTTCTCTTCCTTTTCCAAAGTAGGAAGAGATACCTTGTTATCGGATAAATCTACTGCTCTAATCACAGATAAGACCTTATTATCTCCAATATCATCCAGAGGATATTCTTTAGGAGCAGGGTTGAATAATATGCAACTAAAATCGACGAGCATAAGCCCTGATACTGGAGTCGATATTTTTAACTCTGGTAATTATGATGTTTACCAATATACAATAACTGGGGAAACAACTGAAATCTTAAATGCCAGGCGCTCTCAGGACAATTATTCTATTTTCCAGGTAAATGCACCTGAAACCAACCCGAATGAATCTACTTTGGCCCTTATGAACGAACTAGGGACGAGTGGTGCTGAGTTTATGGACTTGTACAATATGAGTTATTCTGGAGCAAGCCAATTTGGGATAAGGTTACAAAAAAGGGGGGCTGGAGTCTTAAAACCCTTTGTTATTGATTTTTTTGATGGGATAACTAATACAAAGGTTTTTCAAACAGAGAGCAGTCAGTATAGTACTTTCTATGGTGGCTTAGGATTAGAAGGTAGTTTTTTCTCGATTAATAGTAATGGGGATGGATATACGTATTCCGGTATTGAACTAGAAAGTAGTGAGTCTACGACTTCCAAACTTTGGCAGATCGTACATAAACAAGATATTCCAAACGCGCTTTCATTTAACTTTCACAATGGCACTTCTTGGACATTCCCATTGTTGATATTGGCTAATGGACATATTTTGGCTGGGACTTTTTCCGATTCAGGGGACAAGATAAATGTAAATGGTGCAATCAATGCAACCGGGTATAAAGTAGATGGCTCATTATTAAATGTGAACCATTTATCAAGTGGCGATGCACAGGCCGATCAGGTACCAGTGGCCGATGGGGCTGGGGGGATTACCTGGCAGAGGTTATCTGGCGGTGGGGAAACATCAGTTTGGACAAGTAATTCAGGGACTATTTCCTACAATGAAGGGGATGTAAGTATAGGGACCAATGCTATCCCTCATAATTTATACGTGCCTGGAAAAATATACGCATCTGAAGTTAAAGTCCTGGCTTCAGTACCGGTGCCGGATTATGTCTTTGAAAAAAGTTATCAGTTAACAACATTAGACGAGTTGGAAAACTATCTGGAAGAAAACAAACACCTTCCCGGTATCCCTTCAGGGAAAGAAATCGAAACTGATGGGTTTAGCCTGTCCGAAATGAATCTACTGCTGCTTAAAAAAGTGGAGGAGTTGACTCTTTACGTTATTAATCAACAGAAAGAGATTGAAGAATTAAAAAAGAAGTGTAATAAATAAATTCAAACAAATGAAGGTAAAAGTAATTACGATAATATTTACTCTGTTCGTAGGTGTTGTTTGTCATGCACAAGTAAGTTATACTTATGATAATTCAGGTAATCGAAACAGTAGGTATATTCCACTAAAATCGGCAGAAATAGAATCAGATAGTTCATTAGCCAACGAGGCTGTAATCTCAGATGAAACTATCGCCATTGAGTTTGAAGATCCTGCGCTTCAGGAGCAGTTCGGAGAGCTCGAGGTTAAACTTTACCCTAATCCTACTAAAGGAGCGGTCTATATCAACTTAAATCAATTGCCAGCTAATGAGACTCCAATTATTGAAGTATGGTCACCTAATGGAGCCTTAATTGAAAAAGATAAAATTGAGGGACTAACAACACGAATAAATCTATGGGGAAAACCTGGCGGAGTATATATCATTAAATCTGTCATTAATGGTACTCCTCATTCCTGGAAGATCATTAAAGAATAATATGCTTTTTCGTCATCTGGTTTGATTTTCAAATCCTAACTGTTTCACAATACCAATACTATGAAAAATATTTGCAGTTGTCTAATCGTAATTATATCATTCCTCCCTTTCGCTCTTAGCGGTCAAGAAAGCATTATTGAATTAAATACAAATCACTCTGGTGCAACGCATGATAAAGAAGCTCGTTATGCAGTTCTTCTTAAGCCAGGCTTTAGCTTCAATGCAACTTCTTCAACAAGTTTCTGGGCACATATTAACCCAAACTTGGCTTATCCGCCTATAGATAACCTGAGCTATAATTCTTTTGTAGACCCTGAGGATAGAACTCTTGACAAAAGTCTCGAGGTAGGTACAACTGCAGGAGGTGCAGGAGTTTCAATATTAGGATCGGCAACCTATACAATCCCAATTTCCTTACCTGCCGGTGCAAATGGTTTTGCGCCTGAGCTTTCTTTGGTATATAGTAGTCAAGGGGGGAATGGTGTAGCAGGGTATGGATGGAACATAAGTGGACTATCAGCTATTTCTCGTTCTCCACAAACAGTATTTCATGATAATCAAACTGTAGGGGTTGACTTGACTAACTCTGACCGTTTTTCTATGGATGGTCAACGCTTAATTTGTGTGTCGGGTAATGATGGTGAAGATGGATCGCAATACCGGACCGAAATAGATAATATCACCAGGATTACTTGTACTGCCGGTTCATATGGTCCAACTGGCTTTCTTGCAGAAACAAAAGCTGGAATTGAAATAGAATATGGTGTAGATGCTGATGCAAGACAAGATTATATTTCGTATAAACATTTAAGTTGGCTTGTAAATAAAATGACTGATGTTTATGATAATGAAATTACCTTTGATTATTTGAATGAAAATCATACTAATTATATTTCGCAAATATTATATGGTCCCAACAAGGTTTTATTTCATTACAAAGAACGTGATGATAGAGAACAGACTTATTTTAAAAGCCAAACTATTGATCGTAGACTGATTCTTGATAAGATTGAGGTTGTATATAACAATACATTGTTAAGAGAATATCATTTCAAATACAATCATACTTCTTCAACTCAAGGAGAACACTCTGTTTTGAATGAAGTGATTGAATATGGGATGAACAGAAGTCGTTTTAATTCTACTGTATTTTCTTAAATATTGCCCGATCCTGTGTTATTTACTCAATCAAAAATTAACACTACCGATTCATACATTACTTACAAATCAAAGCTACATTTTGCTGATTTTAATGGAGATGGTCGCGCAGATGTTTTCTGTTTACCAGATGCAAGTAAAGGGGCAACATGGACAGGGTGGAGAATGTATTTAAATAGTGGTAGTGGTAATTTTACGTTTGTAGATTCTGGACCGGAGGATTTTGATGAGGTTTATAACGTAGATTTGAATGGCGATGGAAAAGAAGATTTAATAATGTACGATGATTATTCTACTTACGGGGTTTTTTTTAAAAGACATGCGGCGTGGATTAGTACCGGAAATTCATTTAACAAATCTCCATTTTTTAGTGAAGTATATAATGGAACAGAACTAGAATTTGACGATTTTAGCTATTATGATTTCCCCAATACTGAACCACAATCGCGAAGCTCTGATTCTGATGGAGATGGGAATGGAGATGTTTTTGTCATGGATGGATATTATAATTGGAAATTTTACACATATTCTATGGCAAGCGAATCTATTGTTTGCCGGGATTCAGGGAGTATAAACGAATGTGATAATATTTTTTTTGGGGATTATAATGGAGACGGAAAATCAGATATTTGGGCTATTCGTTCAACTGGAATCACCATTTATAATTATAACGGAAGTACACTAACAGCAATTGCGAGTAATACATCTGTAACGTCAGCACATAACTTCCGGTTTGGTGATTTTAATGGAGACGGGAAATTCGATATCTTTGTTTATGGATACAATGATACAGATATGGCCGATTGGGAAATTCATTTGTCAATGGGAACTGGCTTTGATATTGAAACTATAACACAGCTTAAAGCTAATTTGAAAGATGATAAAGTAAAAGTTGCGGATTTAAATGGCGATGGTGCATCAGACCTTATGGTTATGGCTGATGAAAATTCTCCATGGATAGGTCACCAATACTATATTACCAAAAGAAATGCATGGGGCTTTCAAAAATATGTTGACGGAACAGCAGAACATTTTTCCTATAAATACTTTGTAGAAGACTTTGACGGAGATGGCAGAAACGACTATTTATGCATCGATGGATCAGATATGTCAGGTTGGTGGAATGGTTATAAAGTCTATAAATCTGGCTCTAATAACAAAGTGTTGTTAAAGAAGATTAGCAACGGGCTTAATCATTTGTCAACATTTAATTACGAATCTATTGCCGAAGAAGGAACTTCTTATCAAAAAGGAACTGGTGCGTCATTTCCTGTAATGGATTTTCAGGCTCCTCTAACAGTAGTTTCATCAGTAAGTTCCAATGATGGTGTTGGAGGAAATAGAACAATTAATTATACTTATGAAGGAGCCAAATTGCATCGACAAGGGAAAGGATTAATTGGTTTTACAGCCACTACTTCAACTGATGCTGTTACCGGAATTTCAACCAGAAGTGAGTTTGACTATGATAACGCAAGATTTTATTCATGCCTTAAAAAAACTATTCAGAAGAAAGGGACTACTCTAATTGGTGAGACAACGAATATCTGGGATTATAAAACCACAACCGGGAATATCGGATTCCCTTATGTGTCAAATTCGGTTCAAAACAATGCATTAAATGGGCATACGGTTACAAATACATTCTCTTATGAGGATGCCTACGGTAACCTAAAAGAGAGAAAAACCATTTATGAAAAAGGAAATAAAGATGTTACACTAACTGTTACAAACAATATCATTACCAATGATGTCACTAACTGGCGCTTAGGAAAAGTTGAGCAGGTGATTGAGAAAGCTGAAGCGCCGGGAGAAGATCCAATTGTAAAAACAACTAACATTACATACTCTACCGATGGCATATTGAAACCCGATTTTATCAAAGTACATGAAGGAACTGATTTGTATTATAGCCGAGATCACGATTACGACAGTTATGGAAACCTGGTACAGTTAGTTGAGCGAGGAGCAAATGTTAGTGCCAAACAAACCAATTATACTTATGATCCGATTAATGGAATACGGATAAAAACCATGATTGATCCTTCATCTCATGAAACAGAATATTTTTACGATGGGTATGGGCGTTTAACAAAAGTGGAGGACTATCTTGATAATTCAACAGCTTATTTGTACGATAATATGGGGCGCAGAAAAACAGTGAGCAGTCCCGGAGGTTTTGTGACGAATACTAAAATTGAATGGGGAGATGAGGCAAATCTTGAACATGAACTGTATTATATCGAGAATTCAGGAAATGATAATTCAAAATCGATTACATGGTGTGATACGCTTGGGAGAGTAATCAGAAGGGATATAAAGGGATTCGATGGGAATGATATATATACAAGAACAATTTACGATAACAAAGGGCAGATTGATAAGGTATCACTTCCTAGTACTTTTGCCAATACTTTGTTATATAACGATTATACTTTCGATGATTATGGTCGTATCGATCTTATTGCTCATCATTCGGGGCGAAATGATGATTACAGTTATGAATATGGTTCTAGTAAAGTGACTCAAACAGTTGGAGAAAAAACAAGCTGGAAAATTACAGATAGTCAGGGGCTATTGACTTTTGCACACGATAATGGTGGCGATATAACCTATACTTATTATCCCAACGGGCAGGTTAAAAATATTGCTGCACCGGGTAACGGACAAATTACCAGTGCTGTTACAGCAATGAAATATGATATTGCAGGTAACCAAACTGAATTAAGCGACCCCAGTGCCGGTACCATTATTTATAAATATGATGCCTTTGGTAGACTAAAGGAACAAACCAATGGCCGTAGCCAAAAAACAATTTATAATTATTATGCCGATGGGCGTATCGATAATATTCAAAATCCAGTTACAAAAGAAGGAACGACTACTTATACTTACAATGGACTTGAACAACTTACAGGTATTAGCAATCCTGCAACCAACGTTTCGAAAAGTTTTATATACGAAACTTCTGGCACGAAAGGGCGGTTAAAAACTATAGAAGAGACCATTGACGGAAAAGTTTTTTCAACTACTTTTGAGTACGACGGGATTGGTAGGATTAAACAGCGTATTCATCCGTCGGGTATAGTTGAAGAAAACGAATACCAAAATGGCTATTTAAAAAGCATTAAAGCGAACAACGATTTGGTTTGGCAGTTAAACAGTATGAATGAATTTGGGCAAATAACAGGATCTTCTTACGGAGGAGAACATAGTGCAATTCATAACTATACAGCTTATGGTTTACCTGATGATGTTACAACTGGAACCATTCAAAGTTATGACTATACCTTTGACGATACCCAGGGATGGCCAAACTATCGCGAAAACAGAAATAAGGCAAATTGCTACGAGAGCTTTGAATATGATACTAAAAACAGGTTGGATTTGGTGAAACATGGCAGTACCCCATGGATTGACATGGAATACCAGGATAACGGTAATATAATCACAAAAACTGATGTAGCAGGAGGAACAAACATATTCGAATACAACCATAGTACTATTCCCTACGCATTAACCGATGTAAATGTGGCAAGTATTATTCCTGAAGTGCCACAAAATATTAGTTACACCTCGTTTGAACAGCCCAATACCATTAGCGAAAACAAGTATAAAGCACTTTTTACCTATAACGATGCCAACCAACGTTGTAAAATGCTTATGCAACAAAACGGTGTTGAGAAATATACAAGATATTACGCTGGAAGCCGTTATATGGAACAAACCCTTGGAGGAGTTACTACCGAATCATACACATGGATAGGTGGCGATGCCTATTCGGCACCAGCTGTTAGCGTGAAAATTGGTACAGGTGCTGCAAAAATATATTATTTATTTCGCGACTATTTAGGCACAATTACGCATGTGGTAGAAAAAGGTAATCCTACAAACAGAAGCGAATATAGTTTTGATGCATGGGGAAGGCGACGAAAAGCTGCCAGTTGGAACGATTACAACCTAAACGGCGAACCAGCGCTATTTGCAGCTCGGGGTTTTACCGGGCACGAACACTTGTCCGAGTTTGGTCTAATTAATATGAACGGCCGTTTATACGATCCTGTTTTAGGTCGTTTTTTAAGTCCCGATAATTATGTCCAAGCTCGTGATTTTACGCAAAGTTTTAACCGGTACAGTTATACACTAAATAATCCTCTAGTATTTACCGACCCAAGTGGTGAAAAATGGCGCTGGGGCAATCCGTTTTATCATTTTAGAAGATTTATGGATTGGTTAAATAAAGAGGCTGAGTCAGTAAATGATTTTCTGGTTGAACATAACGCGCCATCGTTTGGTTTTGGGTATAACTCTGAAAATGGAACTTTTCATTATATTGGTAATAGCGGTAATATTTACCATAACGATCCGGGTAGCAACGCTAATACAGTTGTAAATGGCGCAATAAACAACGCCAGGGCAGAATATTACGCTTACCACAACTGGGAACCAGCTGGCCTGGATAATATACTTAATCAGCAGTTTGTGGGAACGTCACCGTTGGCGGAAGGGGTGGCTGAGCCACCTAATAAGGTTCTTCCTACTGGTGTTTTCTTTTTCGACAGAAATGGGAATCAAATTTATAACTGTTTTACAAAGGAAAAGGGCTTTGGCTGGAGAGGAACGGATTTTAGATATGTAAGATCTAAGAATATACCAGTATTCCAAAGAGCACTAGGCTGGCAAGAAGAATTTTTTACAATTAATAAGGCTTTCGAGTTGAGTGAACCTGCGAGTGTTAGTAGATCTGAATATACTGGACAGTATTATATGGTTCTGCCTAAGGATGGTACTTATTGGTTTAGTTTTATGGGAGAATGGGGCTTTAAATCCTTTATGCCCAGTCCTCCAGGGGCTCCTTCTGTTGGACACGATCAAGTACATGAAGCGACTTATGGAGAAAGATGGAAATATGAGAGTGGTGTTCCTTTAAATTTTGATTATTGAAAAAGTTAATACAATTTTTAGTCAACCCCCAATTTGTTAGCCGAGAGCGGATAAAATTCCAGCAAAAGCTTAAAATTATTTTTAAGCTTTTGCTAATTGACATTATCATATCGTTTATAACAGTATTTCCAGCATCTATAATTATGAATAATTTTGGTATTAATAAAATTCCAACATTTAATATATTTGAAGGGAGTTTCTTCGCGTCTGGCTTCGGTTGGTTCCTCTTAGTTGTCTTTTTTATTCCAATTTATGAAGAAATTTCTTCTCGCTTATTTTTAGTTTTGAGCAAAAGGAATATAATAATTTCATTGACTTTTAATCTATTCCTTTTATATATCTTTATAATTAATAGTTCAAATCTATTTTATTGGGTAATGATTGTGCAATGTCTGATTTTATTGATGATAGCCATCCTTTTGTTTACAAAAAATCTTTATTCAACCGTTAGAATAGAGAGATACTTACTCTCTCACTATACTTATGTATTCTATTTTTCTGTAGTTTTATTCTCAATCTATCATGCTTTGGGGTATAATTATAAAGGGTTTGTTGGTGGCTTACTAGTTATTATGTTGATTTTGCCAAAATCTATAAGTGGATGTATATTAGGATTTGTAAGAATACGTATGGGGCTTGTTTGGGGATTTGCATTACATGTAATGATGAATGCAGTATTTTTTTGGATTTCATTTTTATAAACCTGAGTTTTAGTAATTACCTTAAAATATTAGAATCGATATTGGCTAAAGAATGCCACGATTCTACTAATTCTTTCAAAATATTGTAGCTAAGAATAGAATCAATATAAAATTCGCGTTTAATGCAGAAGTTTTTATTAGATATTTTAATGAAGTTATTTAGTCCGTCAACTGGCCACATCGCAGGAAAATAATTTCGGACTTGGCCTGTTTGAGGCTGTCCGTCGAATCCACACAGTTTAATTTTCAGATTGTCTATTTCGGTTATTCTGATACATTTGCGTTCATGATGTGAATCTTCTATAATAATGCAGTTAGTCGAAAAGTATATATAACCAACTTTTGTGTGCTTTGAGAATTTGAGATAAGGAATTATTTTAAAGAGGAAAAATAATAGAATTGATATTATTATAATTAAAAATGCCTCAAAATCACCAAATAACTTATTGTATACTTTCGTAAACAAAATTATACTAAAAAGAATTATAGGCAAAATAACTATAAGATATACATATAGATATCTATAATTTCTTTTAATAAGTTCAAGTTTCACATCATATGTCATAATCATTTATTTACAAAAATTCTGCTTCTTTTAATAATGTTATAAAGGTAGTAATTAACCGCTAGTTTTTCAAGTAGGTAGATTCACAATATCTTTTTTTACGCTGGCCAATATTTGCATAATAATTATTCACATTCTATATTAGAAAACAAAATGCCCGAAACATTGAAAACTTCTCTCACAAAAATGATAAATAGAAGCTATTTGCCTACTGACATTATAATAAATAACACCAAAACATTAATAATGCTTTGTATCAATTTATATACGATACATTCAATTTAACTAGATTAAAATCATTTCTAAATGAAAAAGATGTTCTTAGTTTTAAAAATAGTATTAATCGTATTGTCTGCGAATGCTCAATGGGATAGCAATGGGAATAATAATACCCAGGGAGCGGTTAAATTAAAGGAATACTTACTTTTTGATGCAGATGGCGATTTTACCGGCGGCAATTATTTCACAATACAGGATGACGCAACCGGAGATTTTCTTAGAATTGGAAGAGGTTTTAATAATAATTTAGTCATTGGAAGTAATGGATGTATCGGTATCGGTTTTACTAATCCAGATAACCCATTAGTAGTAAATGGAGTAACTAAATTCATAAATCCTTCCAACAGTTCGAACTTTCTTTACTTTGACTATGCTTCAAGTGGAAACAAAGTGAGAAGCTATGGGACAAATCTTTTTTTAGAATCAAGAAATAGTACAGAAGATATTGAGTTTAGAACAGACAATTCTGCAACTACTTTAATGATTGTTAAAGGAACAGGAAATGTCGGTATCGGAACCACTACTCCTGATTATAAACTTGACATTAATGGCTCATTAAGAATTGGAAATAATGACCCCTCTGGCCTTGGAATTTCAAGGTTTACTTCCGCTTTAACAGATGTTCCTGGTAGTACAAGCGGAATTCTCATTAATGGCCCGATTCATTCGCACATTGTGTTTGATATTCAAGGTAATGATCAAAATGATGGATTTTACATTCGTGTACCCGATGTTCTTCAGGTAAATCCAACGGTTAACACTACAGCTTTTGTCGTTAAGGCCAACGGGAACGTAGGAATAGGAATTGATCCAAGCGAAAAACTAACTGTTGATGGTAAGATTAGAAGTGAAGAGGTCAGAGTGGAAGTTATAAATGGGCCTGACTACGTTTTCGAGTCCGATTATGAATTACAAACTCTGCAGGAAACAAAAAAGTACATATATGAACACAAACATCTCCCGGAAATTCCATCAGCGATGGAGATGGAGACCAACGGCGTTGATATTGGAGATTTAAACATGCGACTTTTAAAGAAGATTGAAGAATTAACTCTTTATCAGATTGAACTATTGGAAGAAATGATACAGATGAAAAAGCGTGTTGAGCAATTGGAAAATGAATATGTCAAAGAACACAGCCTGAAAACAAATTAAGCCCCATAATTTTATTCCCAACACTGTAACGGGGCAAAAGGAAATAATATCAGCATCCTTCTCTTAGAGCTGGTAAGCAGAACTTTATCATTGTATTGTCAAATTACAGGCGTTAAAGGAGAAGAAATTCTCGAATGGGGAGATTTAGGTGACCCTGAATGCGGAGGAAAAATAACATGTTCGGCTATTGGTTTCCCCGATGAAGAATAATCTTCACTTTAATTACTACAATAGTTTATAGAATAGCTTTGATGTGCAAGCTGTATCTTAATTGATGATGTTGTTGATGGGAATATTGAATACTTAATAAAAAATTTACTGCCCCATTTACAAACAAAAACCTATATTCTACAAATAAGATTCGTTCATTTACATAGTTGCCATTGGATTATTCAACAGGGTATTTTAGTTTTAACTTGATGTTATTACAAACTCAGTTCAAATTATTTTAAATCAAACTATGAAAAAGATCTCGATTTGGATAGCAATATCTATTTGTTTGTGTTTTGTACTAAAAGTTAGAGCACAGGATATCACAACTGGTTTAGTAGCTCATTACGAATTTGAGAATACCTCTGGTGATGTTATTGATGCTGCAGGTTCACACAATGGAACAAATAATGGAGCAACGCGTGGTGTATCAGGAAAAGTGGGTAATGCATTTAGCTTTGATGGAGGGCATTATATTACAATTAACAATCATTCAGATATAACCAACTATGCCAGTTTTACATTATCAGCGTGGGTTTATCCCACAGCTTTAAGTTCAAATAAAACAATAATTTCAAAAGTAAGTCCAAATCGTGATTTCAACTTAAAATTTTCAGGATCAAATATCGAGGCTCACTTTGCTTACGGATCTAATTATTATCATTGCACCAGTACATCTACAGCTACAATAAATAGTTGGATTCATGTTGTAGCCACGTGGCAAAATAATCAATGGAATATTTATTATAATGGAGTGTTAGACCATACTTGTAATTTTACCACTGATCCTCCATGGTCTGGAGGACTGATGCAAATAGGAGCCATGTCAAATAGTGAAATATTTGTTGGCTTAATTGATGAAGTTCGCGTTTATAACCGTGCCTTAAGTTCTACAGATGTAACTGCTTTATATAATTATACCGGAGGAGGAACTCTGCCTGCACTCAGTATTGATGCCAATGTCTCTTGTAATGAGGGTGATGGGACAATAGTGCTTTTAGTAAATGCAAGTCAGGCAAGTGCTTCAGACATGACTTTTGATTACACAACTGTAGACGGAACTGCCACAGCTGGTAGTGATTATACCGCAAGGTCAGGGACTTATACAATTCCCGCCGGATTTACCAATCTGCTGATAAATGTTCCAATCATTGACGATACATCCGTAGAGTCTGATGAAACGTTCACACTGACAATCTCAAATCCAACAAATGCAACTATTGCCAATGCTACCGGAACTATAACAATAGAGGATAATGATTTTGGAAGCCTTACATGTCCCAATACGATTTCGAATTATCCTTATTCAGAGAGTTTTGAAAGCTCATCTAATACATGGGTTGATGCATTGGGAGATGATCTAAATTGGACGCATCAATCTGGTGGTACTGGATCAGGCAATACCGGCCCAACTGCTGCACAGGAAGGTAGCTATTATTATTATATTGAAGCTTCAAGTCCGAATTATCCAGAAAAAACAGCCATTTTGGAAAGTTCTTGTTTCGACTTAACAGGAAAGTCATCTGCAGAATTCTCGTTTTACTATCATATGTATGGTTCATCGATGGGGACCCTAACCCTCGAAGCAAGAACTGATGGCACAGACTGGATTTCTCTTTGGAGTAATAGTGGTGATCAGGGAAATCAATGGTTGCAAACAACAGTAAACCTTAGCAGCTATCTTGGAGATAACGTGAAACTTCGGTTCTATGGAACAACTGGCTCAGGTTATACAAGTGACATAGCTGTTGACAACATAACAGTAACAACCTCTGAAGGCGGAGGATCAGGCTTTTGGGCTCAAAGTGGGACGGATATCTATTCAACAAATTCCGGTAATGTAGGGATTGGAACAAGCTCGCCCGATGAGAAGTTAACCGTAAACGGAACTATTCATTCAGAAGAGGTAATTGTTGATTTGAGTATCCCTGCTCCCGATTATGTTTTTGACAAAGAATACGGGGTAATGACCATCTCGGAACTGAAGACATTCTTAGAAGAAAACAGCCATTTGCCGGAATTCCCTTCTGCCTCAGAAATGGAGGAAAACGGAATTAATCTTTCTGAAATAAATATGAGCTTGCTAAAACGTATAGAGGAACTTACACTTTATATTCTCGATCAGGAGAAACGTATTCTGGAAATAGAAAAACAATATTCAACTAACAACAAGAAACAATGACCTCAAAAATAAAAATTATTGTATTGTTAGCTTTAGTAATAGGTTATAGCATAAACAGCTTTGCTCAAGGTGATATCTGGGAACCAGCCGGCAATCATATTTACAGCCAATCGACCAACAATGCAGGTGTTGGAACATCAAGACCGGATGCCAAACTTACGGTTAATGGAAAGATACATACAAAGGAGTTAAGAATAGATGTAAATGTTCCTGCTCCTGATTATGTTTTTCACAAAGATTATAAATTACTGCCGTTTAGCGAGCTCGAAAAGTTTATTCGGAGAAACAAACATCTTCCGGATATTCCTTCTGCAAAAGAAATGCAACGAGAAGGGCTAACTCTTTCGGAGATGAGTTTTCTGCTTTTGAAAAAAACAGAAGAACTGACCTTATATATAATCGACCATGACGAAAGAATAGCCTTACTGGAAGAAACATCTAATAATCAAAAATCTAAAAAATAGGAATCATGAAAATCAAATATATTATATTTTGCTTGATTGCCTTGTTTGTAGTTAACAGTACTAAGGCGCAAAAGGATGAAAATAGAAAAGGAAAAAAAATAAAACTCAAAAAGTATGAGCTTGTTCCTGATAGCATCGTAGCAAGCTGGAATTTAATTGTATCCTCACCTTCTTTTTCGAAATCGAAAAAGCAAGCATATTTCACAGAGGCAATAAATCGGGCACAAAGTGTTCGTTTTTCTCTTGATGAAGAAAAAGGGATCATTTATGTTGATTTTGTGAATATGCCAAAGCATGTTCGGCCAAATTTAAGCATTAGTAACGAAAATAGTGATGTTATTTATAAAACTCAAGTCAAGTTTGCCAATAATGTCGTAAATATGACAAAGCTACCTCCGGGCACCTATTTGTTTTCTGCTGATGTAGATGAAGAAATTTCTACCTGGGAGTTCGTGAAAGAGTAGCTCTTATTGCAAAAATACTTGTTGGTTGAAGTGCCATTTGCTTACTAAAGATCTAATTTTATGAAATATATAGCCTTCATAATTATATGCTTACTCTTTGTTAATATGTATATTTTTTGTATGGTTTAGGATTTTACCAACGGCTTTATTTCTGTATGGGAGTTCGATGAAAGGAGTGGGGAAGTGGCAGTGGATTTATCTGAGACTAATAAAAGCAAAATTACCTCAGAAGATTGAGGAATTGATGTTGTATGTGATTGAGCAGCGGAAAGAAATTGAAGCGTTTAAGAAAGTAGTCAGTGGGCAGTCACAGTGATCAATTGAAAAAACAATTAAGAGAAAGAAAAGCGCATTTAGCAAGATGGAATTTACAACCCGGCATAAAGAATTAGTACCGGGTCAGATAGAAATGATTTGCAGTTGCCCGGAAATCATTAAAGGTCGGGAAATAAGGACGTACCATCCATCATGCGGATTTGATTCCAGACCACTGAGAATGGTAAGCGGTTATTCGAAAATGATTAACCGTCGCTTAGAAATGACTTACGGTCATGGTGGATTGGTTACGTACTGAACTGCAAATTATTGTCAAACCACATTGAACTAATTACGAATTACTAAAAACATGAGCAAAGAAATCTATCAACTACTTACAAAATCAGGAACCGCAATTAACAAGAGTTTGCAAAAGAATAAGCTTCTACCTCTATTAGCAGAACCCAGCATATGGAAGTCGCATGAACCGGCAGGCGAGTGTAACGAGTCTATTTCGGGGAGGATTGGTCTGGCCCGACAATTTTATTCCAACCTGATGGCGAATACTGAATGGATGACAAAAATGAGTACTTGCGGTATTACTATCGAAAAATTTCAGGCTGGTGAAGTGTTGTTTCAGGAAGTTGAAAAAGCCCAAAACCAGCAAAAACAGAGATGGGCGAAGTCCAGGAAGCTACCTGTCGACGCGACGAGGCAGCAGATGTTTTACCGGAATAGTACTTCGATTTTATTGCTATCGCTCGCATCGCACTTGAAGATGAACCACAGCACTTGGAAATGCTGGGAATCGTGAAGAAGTAAATAATAATATCAAACGAGAACTTATATACTCTACAATTATCGAATTGATTAATTTTTAGTTGGTTATGAAAAAAATATTATTTTTTATTTCAGTTGTTTTTATAACTCTGAATTCAGAAGGTCAGGAAATTCCCGAAATAATTCCGCCATCTCCTAATGCAACTTCGCTTGGAGAATATGCCGAAATACCAGTAAGCTATTATACCGGGGTGGCAAATATCCAAATTCCAATTTACACAATTCAACAAGATGGCTTTGAACTGCCTGTTTCGTTGAGTTATCATGCTTCCGGCATAAAAGTAGAACAAGAGGCATCGCAGGTTGGGCTAGGGTGGGCTTTAAATGCAGGAGGAATTATAACAAGAAATATCCAGGGATTAGATGACTTGGGAGAGTTTGGCTATCCGGTAACACCGGATATAAATAGTTTTGAAGATATTCCTGAAGTTTTAAATTCATGTTTATACGGGAATACTGTTCGTTATTGCAATACGGAGAATGACACTGAGCCGGATATCTTTTATTTCAACTTTGCAAACAAAACGGGCAAATTTATTCTCAATAAAAAAGTAAATGGTGAGTATGTTGTTCAATTGCTTACACCCTTACCCTTAAAATTTGAATATACAGGAGAGAATTGGATAGTGACAGACGAAAATGGAATAAAATATTATTTTGAAGTAAAAGAAAAAACAGAATCTTATTCAGGTAGCTTTTCTAATGCTCAACCATCAATTTCTCCTACAACCGATCTTGAAACGACAATGTTGAATAAACCTACTACTTGGTATATTACAAAGATTGAATTACCATCTGGGAAAGCGATTACATTTAAATATAACCAAAATCCAAACCGAAAAACCTGTAGCGTTACCAGGTTAAGTTATGAAAAACAAAACTATGTTGATTTTCATCTTAATCAAGTTAACCAAACCAATCCAACACTTGCAGGAGATTTATTGAATGCATTTTCATCTTTAATGAATATGGGGGCGGTAAATCCTGGTGATTTTTTAGAAGATGTGTCGTGTCAGTTAAATCTAAATATCGATAATTTTCAATATTCAGCTTCAGTTTCAGAAGATGTATGTTTAGACAGTATTATTTTTCCTAATGGCTGCATTCTATTCGAAACGTCTGATCGAAAGGACTTAAGGCATTTAAATTATCTTTCTCCTCAGAAAATAGATAAAATTACAGTTAGAGATAATTATTTTAATAAAACACTTAAAGAAGTCGGATTTTTCTATGATTATTTTAATAGTGATAAGGAAAACGAATCGGATAACTGGAATTTTCTAAGGCTAAAATTAGACAGCATCGTTACAAAAAACGAAAATAAAAAATTTCCTGCTTATAAATTTGACTACTACATCGATTATCGTTCCAAACTACCTGAAAAAGATTCCTATGCAAAAGATTATTGGGGATATCCAAATGGGAATTACACAAACGATAATAATTCGAGTTACGGGATACCTAAAATGGAAATTAATGAAATTCCCTCTATTGAAAAATCATTTACAATAGAGGATGCTAATATAGAGTCATTTATACAAAATGTAGCATGGGATAACCTTACAGTTGCCTACGAAGGAGCTAACAGGCTTTGTAATCCTGTAAGTTTTAAAGCAGCCCTTTTGAAAAGCATAAAATATCCAATGGGAAATTTAAAAACGTTTTATTATTCTCCTAATTCATATTCCAATTTTACCCCTACAGAGGAATTCATAGATGTACAGGAAGTGATTGGAGTATGTTCTGGGAATAATTGTGTCTTTTCCGGCACAAGTGACACTGTAATTATTGATATCAAATATCCCACGACAGTATCAGTAGAAGGTAACCTTTTTAAGATACAAGGAACCTTAAATTATTCTAATGGGGTAGTTAGTATTAGAGTATATAATGCAGATGGAACATCATATTCGATTGGTGGTTGGGAGGGGAACGGAGGAACATACAATATGTCGCAAAGCTTTCAACTAAATCCAGGACAAAATATGATTATAATGAATTTGGTTACACAGGAACAGGATGTTCAGGGTATGTTAACCGTTAAATGGGAAAAAACAGCGGATAACCTGGTTTATATAAAACAAGGAGGAGGAGCACGTATAGCACAAATCCATAATTCAGAAAACCCCGAGCAGGATTTGTATTTTGACTATTCAAAAAAGATATTTCATAATGGTAAGAATCAACTCGTTTCAACAGGCAAATTATTGGCAAATCCAATAGGGCCATACTGGAGATTCCATACCGGATTTTGTTCGAATACATTAAGCAAGGCTTTTGTGGCATTAAGTTTAGTCCGTACATCGGTACCAATAGGTACACTTAACGATTTTAATAGTGGTAGCCCGGTCGCTTATGATTCTGTAAAAGTTATAACTGGCGACTCAACTTTAATGGGCTATACCTTATTTGAATATCATAATGAAGAAGAAACCCCTTACATTATTTCACAAGATATTGATGATTTTAAATATTATTCCTCACCATATTTACCAAATATTTATAAGCTAAATAATGGTTTATTGGAAAAGACCAGTGTTTTTGATAATACAGGAGAGATTGTTAAAAAGTCATCATATGTTTGGGAAAAAGATAATAGATACGAAGGTTCAGTAAAAGGACTAAAATTCTTGCCTGGAGGATCATTTGGGTTTTATGAATATAATTATGAATGGTGGACCAAAATTAAGGAAATAGAGATTCTTCGGGATAAGGATAGCAAAGAAGTTGAGAAAATAGTAGAACATTTATATAACTCCTCAAACTATATGGATTCAGTTAGTACTACTACAACTAGCATTTCGGGTATTCAAAAAACGTTTTTCTATTATCCTCAGGACTATCCGTCATATTTTAATGTCCTAAAAACAAATAATATGATAGGAAAACCTATTGACGTACGGACTTACAATAATAACCAACTAATTTCCGGGTTACAAAAAGAATATAATGATGATGGCCAAACAATAAATATTTATAAAGCAGAAGTTGATGATAATATTTTAGATATAGAATTCGATGCGAATAATCCTTACAAGTTTACCCATGAATTTACCGTTGAGTACACATCCGACAAATCTTTATCTCAAATAGTTCCAAATACAAATTTTAGAACTTCCTACGTTTGGTCTTATAATCGTACGTTACCTGTAGTTAAAGCTGATAATATTTCCTATGCTTCATTAGAAGCAGCAGTTATAGCTGCTACTGGAGGAATGAGTCCAGAAACTTTTTGGAATAGTTTGTCTGAAATGACAGAAAGCTTTCAAAAGAACACATGGGAAAGCTTTAATAACTCCCTTCGATCTAATTCGGCTTTAAAAGATGCGATGATTACAACTTACACTTATAAGCCCCTGGTTGGGATGACCTCCGAGACCGATCCTGCCGGGCACACTACCTATTACGAGTACGACGATTTTGGTCGGTTGAAACTGGTTCGGGATCAGAATGGTAATATCGTTAAAAAGCATGAGTATCATTATGCCGGTCAGAATTAACTAAACCCATAAATAGCATAGATTATGAAAAAAATAAGTTCAATACTATTTATTCTTCTTTTATCAGGCTCATTGTTTGCACAGCAGACTTTTGAGTGGGGAGTAAAAGCGGGGAGCCAGGGTTCCGATGCAATAAATTCGATTACCGGTATTGGCGATGACATTTATGTAACCGGTAGATATACCGGAACTTTTGCATCGGCTAACGAAGAAATAGAAGGTATTGCAATGACGGATATCTACCTGCTGAAGCTAGACCGTAAAGGGAATACTAAATGGATACGTTCAATAGCAGGAGAAGGATCGGGGGATGGAAGCCGGATTATAGCAAATGAGAATAATATCTACCTGGGAGGAACCATCTCGGGAACAGTCAAAAATGGCAAGAATGAGTATAGTGGAGAAGGGCAGGCGTTGTTTATTACTTCGTGGAATAAACAGGGAAAGATAAACTGGTTTACGCGTCTTCCTTTTATGGGTAATGCCACTTTTGATGTACTGGAAACTGCTCCTGACGGCTCGTTGCTGGCCGGGGGTATGCTTAGTGGAGTTATGGTGGCAGGCAAGGATACTTTGTCGAGCAGGCCGGGAAGACGCGCTTATACTTTTACAATCTCACCAGAAGGAGAATTAATCAGTGCTGTCCTATCATCAGGGAAAGGCGACAACCGTTTAGTCGCGGCCAAATATGGCACTAACGGGGTTCAATACCTGCTGTTTAATACATTTGGGTGGATGACTTACGGAAAAGCCCCAATACTTTTTAAGCAGAAGGAGGATTTTAAAGGCCTGGTACTGGTTAAAGAAACAAACGGTGAAACAAACTGGGTAAAATATATTCAGGGCGATGATTATATAGAGGGAGTACAACTGGCTGTTTCGGAAGATAACAGCGTAACGGCCTGTATTAATTACAGTAAAAATATAACGCTCCCCGACACTACCCTTAGTACCTCGGCACTTGAAGATGTGGTTATTGTCAATTACAGTGGAGCAGGCACCCAAAACTGGCTGAAACAACTAAAAAGCCCCGTGGTATGTTATGCTATGGATGCTTTACAAACCCGTAACGGCAAACTGTTGTTAACCGGCTACTTCAGGGATAAATATTCTTTTGGCACCGATAATATCCTGGCCGATAATGATAATGCAGAAGAGAGTATGTTCCTGGTACAGCTCGATAAAAAGGGCGAACTAAGCTGGCATGATCATCCGGGCGAACAGGCGTCAGCCTTTGGAAAGTCGCTGACCATTGGCAGCCAGGGTGATATTTACATGGCGGGCGGGTTTAAAAACGAAATATCGTTTAACGGGGAAAAGCTAACATCGGCCGGAAAAGAAGATGTATTGGTAGCCAAATATTTTAACTGCGAACAACTGGATGTAACCATTAGTGATCCCGGTCCTCTTTGCCCGGGAGCTTTAGCCGAACTAAGTGTTTCCGGCAAAAGTTTTGAAAGCTTTCTGTGGAACGACTCGGTTTGGGGAGAAACCTTCTCGGTGCTTAGTCCGGGGGATTATTATGTTGAAGCGTTTGATTCCAAAGGCTGTAGTGTAAAAGATACCATATCAGTAGAATGGCCGGAACTAACAGGATTGGGACTTCCTGCCAGCATTACGGTAAGCCCGGGAAATGAAATCGTATTAACAGCCAGCGAAGGGTTTTCAGATTATTTATGGAACGATGGAACCTCCGGGGCAAACGTTACAGTCCGGTACGATAGTAAAAAAGATTCTTCCATTCTTATACTTACCGCAGAAACATTTGAAGGCTGTGCTGTAAGCGATTCTACAACAGCACATTTTTCGAAAAAAGGAGGGGCGGGTATGCTGTACAGCGTTTCACCGCTAAAAGTCTACCCCAATCCGGTACAGGAAGAGCTGTCGTGGTACTATCAAACAACTGAGCCTGCAGATATAATTGTAAAACTATTTGATGATAAAGGGAGCCTGGTTTACCAGGATGTAATCGGGAATTATATTCCCAGTTCGGTACAAAACATTGATATGAGAGGTATGGTTAGCGGGAATTATATGCTAAGCCTGATAATAGGGGAAGATAGCTTTAACGAAAAAATTATAAAGAATTAGGTATGATACGGATAAAACTATTTTCAGCTATTTTATTTGCCATACTGGCTTTTTGTGGTAATGCCCAGGATGCTTTTGTTGAGAACAATTCGGTATATACCGGCACCTCGGAAGTGGTCGCAACACAAGAGGTAACGCTAAAACCAGGTTTTCATGCCGTTTCAGGTTGTAATGTAAGGGTTTATATCGGGAGTTACCCGGTAAGTAACTATAACGATCCTTCGGTTACTCATATCAATCAGTTTAATTCTTCGGGTAATAGCGGGCGAAATTACATTCATACCACCACCATGCTGGAGAATGTTACAGATGAAAATACACTGAGCAGTAAACTACGGATTGAAACAATTGATTATTTTGATGGTCTTGGACGCCCCATTCAAAATGTAACAGTGCAAGGGTCTCCCGACAGAAAAGACATTATACATCCAATAGTATACGATGAATTTGGCCGGGAAACAAGAAAATACCTGCCCTATATGGGAAGTAATACGAACGGGAGTTTTGTTTCGGGAGCAACATCTGCTTGTGCAACCTATTACAGTTCAAACAAAGGCTACCGAAACAGTGACACTTACCCGTATGACAGTATTATATACGAAAGTTCTCCGTTAAACCGGGAACTGGGAGTAGTCGGTTCAGGCGGAAACTGGCAGCAGCATGCTTCATCGGTTATCTATTCAACCAATAGTACCGCAGTTGAGGGATGGACTGTAACGGGAAATACACTTCTGTCGATATCATCGCGTAATTCTTCGATGTACCCGGCAAACCAGTTGTACATTACCGAATTTACAGACGAAGACGGGCATACTACCCGTGAGTTTAAGGATAAACTTGGCCGCGTGGTTCGCAAAGAAACCGATATTGATGGAGGAACCCTCCGTACGGCTTATGTTTACGATGATTTTGGGATGTTACGTTGTGTCGTACCTCCCCTGGCAAGCGAATCCAACCAAACGGGGTATTGTTATTACTATCTTTATGACGGGCGCAGGCGTATGATCGAAAAACAATTACCCGGGGCAGGGCCGGTTTACATGGTTTATGATGCCCGCGACCGTTTGGTGATGACAAAAGACGCGGTGAACGGCTGGATGGGCACTATCTATGATGCTTTGAACCGGCCGGTAATGACCTGCACTGTTCCTTCAGCATCCGGTACCGGCAGAAATACACTTCAAACTGCATTTAATGATTTTGTAAGTAATGCCCATGCCTCAAATACAGGAACTAACTTAGGTTATACCGTGCCATCAAATATATTTACTTCCACTTCTTATGTATTCTCTGAAAGTAATGTTCAAACCGTAACTTTTTACGACAATTACAATTTCCTACAAGCTCCTGTTTTTGGTTCAGAAGCAGGGAATTATGCTTATAGCGGAGCCTACCTGGCAAGTGATCCTGCCACTAAATCAGAAAAAACCAAAGGCCTGGTTACCGGAACACTTACCCGTGTGATCGATAATGCCGTTTCCAATGGCGATAACCTGTTGTTAAGCGTTTCGTATTACGACGATTACGGCAGACCTATCCGGGTTATTTCTGATAATCACCTGGGGGGGAAAGACAAGGTATATACAGACTATGACTTTGTCGGTAAACCTGAACTCACAGTTACCACCCACAATACCGACGGAACAGGTGAAGACATTAAAATGACCAGTACCTACAAATACGATCACCAGGGGCGGTTTCTTACCGAAAAATTTAAGCTGAACAACGATGCCGAAATCACTTTGGTAGCCAACGAATACGGCGAGTTGGGGGAATTGGCCTCCCAATACCTTCACGGAACAACAACGGCTGAAAAGTTTAACCAGCGGGTTGATTATAAGTACAACATAAAAGGCTGGCTAACCAACATGAACGAGGTGAATAATCTTGGCAAACAATTGTTTGGGTTAAGCTTACAGTATGGCGATGGCACGGGAGGTTTTTATAACGGAAACATCTGGAAAATGGACTGGCAAAACAATGGAACCGGGCCCAAACGATATACTTTTGATTATTACCGTACCAATGGGCTAAAAACTGCAGGTTATGCTGATGGAAGCGGCTTTTCATCCAATACAAATGCTTTTAAAACCGAGTACTCGTACGATGGAAACGGTAATATCGAGAACCTGCAACGTAGCAGCAACGGTAAGCTGATTGATAATCTGAATTACACCTATGTTTCAACCAGCAATAAGCTCAGAAGTGTTGACGA
Organism: uncultured Draconibacterium sp.; assembly: GCF_963677155.1. Classification (NCBI taxonomy): domain Bacteria; kingdom Pseudomonadati; phylum Bacteroidota; class Bacteroidia; order Marinilabiliales; family Prolixibacteraceae; genus Draconibacterium; species uncultured Draconibacterium sp. Next base: position 4,202,171 of record NZ_OY781884.1, read on the forward strand.
TGTGGCATTGGCAGCTTATAAAGATGGAGGTTACAAAGAAGGAGTGATAAACTACAGTTACGACCTTAACGGGAATATGATTACCGATCATCGTGGAGTAGACATTGATTACAACTTTCTGAATCTTCCGAAAAGCGCAACCTACAACCAGGGGAATTACCTGGGGTTTGTCTATTCTGCCGGCGGAACCAAACTGCGTAAAAACGTTAATTCGCAAACGGCCGGCAATAAAGTAGTAGATTATGTTGGCCCGTTTTTATATGAAGATAATGATTTAAAGGTTATCTTTACCTCGGCCGGCCGGATTGTAAAAATAGTAGACGGCAGTAATGTTCTTTGGAAATATGAATACAACCTTACCGACCATTTGGGTAATGTAAGGGCGGTATTTGCTGCACACAACAATGGTATCGCCGAATTGATGCAACAAACCGATTATTACCCCTTTGGTATGGTATTGAACCAGCAGGAGAAAGTGCACCTTGAAGAGGTAAAAAACCGCTACCTGTATAATGGTAAAGAATTGCAGGATGATAATTTTGGGGTAAGTCTGGATTGGTATGATTACGGCGCCAGGTTTTATGACCCGGAACTGGGACGATGGCACACTATTGACGCGTTAGCTGAATGGGATTTTTCAAATTCTCCATACCATTATGTTGCAAATAATCCAATGAGATATATCGACCCAGACGGTAATTTCAAAACAAAATTTAGAGCATGGCTTTGGAAAACTTTTAATGGTGGAGGACAAACTCTTAAGGATAATAAATCAGGAGAGTATTTTGTAAGCCAACGAAAAGAAAACAAAGGAGATGCCGACATAACTGTGAAAAGGGTATTCCGAGGGAAGAAAAGACGTTCAAGCGGTGGTGGTCATAGTGGAAGTGGACGTGGTTATAGGACAAAAGGAGGGATTCCTTTTACAATGTCAGGCGGAGGCGTTTCACCAACCAATGTTCGGGCTGATAATCCAGATAATCCAGTCAATATTGATGATTTACTTCCTGCAATTGGTGGAGCTGGTGCCGGGCGTTTCCAGAAAAGCCCACTTGGCATAGCTCAAGGAATTGGGAAAACTTCAGATGCTATACAGGAGATGAATGGCAGTAAATCAGATAAAGAAATATTAGAAGAACACGGAGGCAATAGTCCAAGTCCCGCAGATATGGTTAAGGTTAAAATAATCAGAACGATAGATGGGAAAATACGGTGGTGGGATGATGATGGTTGGGAAAGGGACACTGTCATTACCAAACAGGAATACGATTCTTTAAGGACAAATAAGATAATGCCATGGCATGATGTTTTGAGATATGAAAGAAAATAGAAGCCCAATTATGAAATACTTTAATATACTTTTGATTTCGTTAATATTCCTTTCCTGTAACAACAAGAAGGTAAATACTTTATCAAAACTGGAAGAAGACATTAAATATTATGAGAGTGGAAATATTAAGTCCAAAGGATATAAGCTTAATGGGCAATTTCATGGAAGTTTTATGGAATATTTTCCAGATGGGAACTTAAAGCTTGAAGCTTATTATAAAAATGGGAAGCAAGATAGTATTCAGAAAGTCTTTTTTGAGAATGGAAATATTAAGCAGACAGTTTTTTTTAAAGATGACTTGGTAGATGGAAAGATGGAGATATTCTCGGATAGCGGTATTCTGATTGCGGAACAGTACTTTGTTGTAATCAATGGGGCATCTGTGCCCAACCAACTAATTACTTATGACGAGAATGGTAAAATAGATAAAGAGAATAGCAATTATTTTAAGTTGTATCCTCAAAGGGATACTATTGAATATGGCGAATCATATGAGATTGACATAAAATTAGAGGCTTCTTATTATAATTTAAATATGCTCGTAATTATTGGTGAGCTTGATAAGAATTACGAACCTGTAAATAGAGCTAAAGTAGATACACTTTGGGATAGGTCTGACAATGAAGTTGACTTTAAAGTGAGTTATTCAACAAATCAATACCAATATGGCAGAAACTTAATTAGAGGGGTTATTTATGATTACGCAAGTTATTATGAAGAAGATGACTCTGGTAATATAGAGAGAAGTATAAGACCTTTGTATTTTGAGAAAACTTTTTACGTAAAGGAACAAAAATAATATATTGGAAGAAGAAGATAAAAGCAAAACGCCCGGCAATGCCGGGCGTTTCTGTTTCTATAATACCAACTGTTTCAGTTTCTTTTTAGTAATAAACGCATCCAGAAAAACCTTCACCACATTTTTATCTGCTTCCGGCAGTTTTTCAATGCTCTTAAACTGGTTCAGGAGTTCTTTATCAGTTAAAGAACTTTCTGCAAGGTCATCAGAAGTGCCGTTTGTGAGGTAATCTGAAGAAACGCCAGTGCGTTAGCCAGTTTTGCCAACACTTCAGCCGAAGGCTGTGCGCCTTTTTTCTCGTACCTTCCTACCTGGGTATAATGTATCCCAACCAACTTCGCGTATGATGGGAGACTATCAAGTACGGTTCTGTGAGAGGTTTAGGGGTGAAATTCCCCTTTACCTACTCGACACTTTTTCTCTAATTTTTCGAACCTTTCTTGTAAGTCAAAAAGTTTTTTATTTAGTAATTCTAATCTATTAATTTTTTCAGCTTGTTTCCTAATTTTCTTTTCCTGCTGGATTGTATAAAGTGTTAATTCCTCTATCTTTTGAAGAAGTTTTGAGTCCATTTTTCCAAGCAAAATTCCATTTTCTTCAACTTCTTTTGCGCTCGGAATATCCTTAAGGTGCCCCTTTTCTTTTATATGTTTTTCAACTTCTTTCAATGTTGGTAAGTTATAATCATCATAAAAAACGAAGTCAGACCAATTATCGTAGAAAGTGACTTTTACTTCTTCAGCAGCAATTTGACCTTTTACACCTAATTTGAAGCCTTTAGTATCTGATGTTCCAATACCAACATTACCTTCTCCAGTAAGTACCATTACACTCTTTTGTTCACTTAAATTAGAGCTATTGCCTGTATGGATTCTAAAATCGATATAATTAGATTTTGGACTACCTGTATGATTAGAATAAATAGAGTGATATCTAATATCTTGGTCTTTTCTGCCAAATCTAAGTTGTTCTGAGATTGTTGAGTGAGTCGGAGCACTTCTTAAATATGTCATGCCTAAAACATCCATTTTTCCTTTCGGACTATTTGTTCCGATTCCAACATTACCATTACGAAGTATTTTGATTCGTTCTTTTCCTTCAGTATAAAAGTTCAATCCGAAATACCCAGATAATCCAACATAATGATAACCTGTTCCAGTAATTCTTGACATTCCATAATGAGCAACAGAATTGCCTGACACATCAAATGCATCATTTATGTTAAATCCAATTTTTGTTTGAGAATAAATTGCTGAATTCAATCCGATTAGGACAATTAAAAATATTGTTTTTTTCATGTTATTTTCTGTGTTTAATTTTATGGTTTCGCTGTCTAGTCCTAGAATATGGCTACAGGTTAAAAATTAAATTAAGCTGCCTCATTATACACGTTTTGAGGCGTTTTATAGTCTAAAGATAAATGAAGTCTTTTGTTATTGTAAATATTGATTGCATTTTTTGTAGCACGCTTAGCCTCTTTTAAACTAGCAAATGTTTGGTCCAGGAAAAACTCATCTTTTAAAATACCATTAACACGTTCAGCAATAGCATTCTCATAACAATGATTTTCTTCGGTCATGCTAATTTTGAAGTCTTTGTTTTTTAATATTCTGACATATTGATTAGAGCAGTATTGAGCTCCACGGTCAGAATGATGGATCAATCCATTGGCAGGCTTTGCGTTTGCCAGGGCCTTTTTGAGAGCCCGCAAACACCCAGCCAGCTCAAGAGAGTTGCTAATATCGTAACCAACAATTTTTCTTGAGTATAAGTCAGTAATGAGAGCTAAATAGCAAAAGCCGTTGTATGTTCTGATGTAGGTAATATCGCTAACCCATACCTGATTTGGCCTTGTTATTTTAAGGTCTTTAATCAAATTATTGTACTTGTGAAAATGATGATATGAATCGGTTGTTTTACAACTTGTTTTCTTACGTACAATCAACATGTCGTATTTACGTAAGATCCTGTAAAGTTCATCACGTCCAACCTTTAATCCCATTAGATTAAATGTTATATGTAGCGCCATCATCAACTTTCGAGTACCAACGCGCGGTTGAGTTAGTCGCTCATAATTGACAAGCTTTATGACTTTCTTTTCTACTTCTAGTCGGGCAGCACTCCTCTTCTTGTATTTATAATAGGCATCCCGATGTAGTCCAAAGCATTGACAAGTCGTCTCGCAACTTGCCAGCTTTGTTTTTTTTGCTGTATCAACTGCTTTCATTAGCGTTTCTTGCCTAAATTTTTTTTTAATTCTTCGGCGTTTTTGAAACCTAGTTTTTCAGCTGATACTTCAAGATATGAATCCAGTACCAACTGGTCCAGATCTTTCTTAACAAGGGCTTCTTTGAGCTTTTTAACTTCTTTTTGTAGTGCTTTAATTCTGGTGATTTCGTCTTTAGTTTCCACGTTTATACGAGTGTTCATTAAGTCAGTTCTGTTGTATTTTTTGATCCATTCATTGATTGTACTGTTTTGAATGCCATAAATACGTCCGAGCTGCCGTTTGTTATACTTACCGGTACTAAGTTCGGATAAAATTTTGAGTTTGAAACTTTCCGAATAACGTCTGTAAACTTGATCATTTTTATACATAATTACATGAATTATGTAGCCTTTATTCCGGACGAGTCACGCTTGTGTCTAACGTGAACTTGTATGAGTAGTGGCAGAGTGTGTGACACTTACAATGTACTCTTGATGAAGTCTGAGGAGCTACAAATGTTGATATTTAGCACTTTTCCTGTCATTACTTATATAAAGTGTTATAAACTTTATCTTTTATGGAATTTCAATTCATCTATTTCTTTTTGAAGTGTTTTGTTCTTAGTTTTAAGTCCTTGAACTTCTTCCATTAGTTTTTTTGTTTTCTTATTCTGCTCAATCATATAAAGAGTCAGTTCTTCAATTTTCTGAAGAAGTTTTGTGTTCAATTCTCCTAAATTAGTTCCATTTTTCCCCATTTCTTTAGCTGGAGCTATTTCTGGTAAATGATTATTTTTTACAATAAACCTTTCAACCTCCGCTAAACTTCTTAATTTGTATTCCGATTCAAATACGAAATCTGCCCCATCTGTATTTACAACAATCTCGTTTGCTCTAATTGGTCCTGCTACATCTAATTTGTAATTAGAATTCAGTTGGGATGTTTTACCAATTAAAACGTTTCCATTAGTTGTTACTCCTATTCCGTTTAAAGGATCTGTCCCCCTCGTTAAATATCCCATATCATTATTATCATGAATCCACATGCGCCATGTTGTTATTCCAGATTCGTTCCAAACTGTGATTCCATGATTAGCCCCATCTCCTTTTACCTGCAAATTTCCTACTCCATTATTTGTAAAATCTCCGATATTTAGTTGTCCGTTTACCTCAAGTTGTGCTTCTGGAGTTATTGTGCCAATACCAACTTTGCCATTTTGATCGATAAAAAAGCGACTGATTCCATTAGCATTATTTATATGATAATTAATATTAAAACTTCCTTGTCCTTGTGATGTTCTTATTGCATTAATAGAATAACCGTAATTAATTACTGTTGATGTAGCTAAAGAAATACCATTTACACTTGTATTATTTGCTAATGTAGAATTCCTAAGTATTAATCCATTGGTTTCAAATCCCAATGGATCATATGGTTTTGAAACTAGTATTCTACCATTTACATCCAATGTTTGAGATGGTTTTGTTGTTCCAATTCCAACTTTCCCTGCATTGATTGATGTTCCAATATTATCAGGAACATTTAAGGTTTGTCCTTTACTGACAATTGATATTGCAATAATAATAAGAACTATAAGTTGTATTCTTTTCATTGTTTTAAAACTTCTATTTGATTAATTTATAAGAATTTAGTATTTTCTTTAATTGTTTATAACGGCAGTCTGTTTAAAAACTCATTTCCGGGGACTACTTCCCTTGCATTAACAACCTGTACGATATTATTTGTAATACATCCTAAGCATTGGCTTTATTTCTTTTCTAATTTTTCCAATCTTTTTTGTAATTCTAAGAATTTAGTTGCTAAAACCTTTAAAGACATATTTTCTTTTTCAAGTTTATCAATTTTCTTTTCCTGTTGAATTGTGTATAGAGTTAATTCTTCAACTTTTTGAAGCAGTTTTGAGTCCATTTCTCCTAAAAGGATCCCATTTTGTTCTACCTCTTTCGCACTTGGAATGTCTTTTAAATGCCCATTTTCCTTAATATGATTTTCTACCTCTTGAAGAGTAGGTATTTTGTAGTCATCAAAAAACACAAAATCTGACCATCCAGATGCTTCTACTTTTATTTCTCTAGCTCCAATAGAGCCTTCAACAGCTAATTTATGTGAGCCAATTTTTGTTGTTCCTATACCTACTTGTCCACCTCCTGTTGAAAGATATGTATTTGAATTTACATAATGACCTAAATAAATCGCATCTCCATCGGCGGCTGGGTCTATAACCATATTTCCATTCGAACTACTATTTATAGCCTTTATAGTTGGTTTCCCACCAATACGATCTAGAAGAAGAGTATAATTACCTGATGAAGGTATAATTCTAACAGTTCCTCGTACATCAAGCTTTGTCAAGGGATTACTGGTTCCGATACCAACATTCCCATTTCTCGTTATTCTCATACTTGACTCGTCCGGAATAAAGGCTACATAATTCATGTAATTATGTATAAAAATGATCAAGTTTACAGACGTTATTCGGAAAGTTTCAAACTCAAAATTTTATCCGAACTTAGTACCGGTAAGTATAACAAACGGCAGCTCGGACGTATTTATGGCATTCAAAACAGTACAATCAATGAATGGATCAAAAAATACAACAGAACTGACTTAATGAACACTCGTATAAACGTGGAAACTAAAGACGAAATCACCAGAATTAAAGCACTACAAAAAGAAGTTAAAAAGCTCAAAGAAGCCCTTGTTAAGAAAGATCTGGACCAGTTGGTACTGGATTCATATCTTGAAGTATCAGCTGAAAAACTAGGTTTCAAAAACGCCGAAGAATTAAAAAAAAATTTAGGCAAGAAACGCTAATGAAAGCAGTTGATACAGCAAAAAAAACAAAGCTGGCAAGTTGCGAGACGACTTGTCAATGCTTTGGACTACATCGGGATGCCTATTATAAATACAAGAAGAGGAGTGCTGCCCGACTAGAAGTAGAAAAGAAAGTCATAAAGCTTGTCAATTATGAGCGACTAACTCAACCGCGCGTTGGTACTCGAAAGTTGATGATGGCGCTACATATAACATTTAATCTAATGGGATTAAAGGTTGGACGTGATGAACTTTACAGGATCTTACGTAAATACGACATGTTGATTGTACGTAAGAAAACAAGTTGTAAAACAACCGATTCATATCATCATTTTCACAAGTACAATAATTTGATTAAAGACCTTAAAATAACAAGGCCAAATCAGGTATGGGTTAGCGATATTACCTACATCAGAACATACAACGGCTTTTGCTATTTAGCTCTCATTACTGACTTATACTCAAGAAAAATTGTTGGTTACGATATTAGCAACTCTCTTGAGCTGGCTGGGTGTTTGCGGGCTCTCAAAAAGGCCCTGGCAAACGCAAAGCCTGCCAATGGATTGATCCATCATTCTGACCGTGGAGCTCAATACTGCTCTAATCAATATGTCAGAATATTAAAAAACAAAGACTTCAAAATTAGCATGACCGAAGAAAATCATTGTTATGAGAATGCTATTGCTGAACGTGTTAATGGTATTTTAAAAGATGAGTTTTTCCTGGACCAAACATTTGCTAGTTTAAAAGAGGCTAAGCGTGCTACAAAAAATGCAATCAATATTTACAATAACAAAAGACTTCATTTATCTTTAGACTATAAAACGCCTCAAAACGTGTATAATGAGGCAGCTTAATTTAATTTTTAACCTGTAGCCATATTCTAGGACTAGACAACTTTCATACATCGGTCCTGGACCATCAGTCCCTTTTGTGAAAAATGCAATTCCAACATAATCTGTATCGTCGCGCTCTCTGGTTGCGACAATGGAAGCTCTTCTCCTTCCACCACTCTTCCATGTTATACCTCCAAAATAATTACCATTTCCAGGATCTGGAGCACTTAGTAATAAATGGTCTTGAGCAACAGGAGTCACGTCTGAATTAAAAGTGCCTGAATTATAAATGTCTAGCTTTGCTTTTGGAGAAAAGTTTCCAATTCCAACATTTCCTCGTATTTTATAATCTCCATTTTCATCATACTGTGCTTTTAAAATTAAAGTTGAAATTAATAGCACCACTAATATACTTATCCTTTTCATAATTTTTCTATTTAAAATTTATTCCTGAGTTTGGCTCATAAATTTTTCTATTATCTATTACTAAACCATTAAAAGCTCCATCTATATGTCCATATACATGGAGTTTGGATTCTGGAGTGGAAGTTCCAATTCCTATATTTCCATTTTCGCCTTTTACTGTAAAAAAATGATTCATTCCTCCTCTCGCGTTAATGAAAAAATCAATAGGATTGGAATTATTACTATCGCTTAATTTAGCTAATTCAAGACGGAAACCTCTAGAGTAACTATGATATAACACCGATTTATTATAAGTTCCACTACCAGTTGACGTAAATGTTAAGGGTGCTTCACCAGTTAATATTTGTTGTACTTGAGCAGAAATCTGATTAATTCCCCAAAGCATTGTTAATGCTAATAGTAAAGTTGATTTTTTCATTCTAGAGTTCATTTTTGCTTCTTTATTAAAACTGTTATGAAAATTAATTATTAGTGTCTCGTTAAATTATTCTCTTTTTGAACCTCTAACGTAGGAGGAATTGCTTCCAACGGAAGTAGGCTAAAAAGTAAAATAGAGCCGTTGAGATTTCAGTATTTCACTTTTTTAAGCCAGTTACCAAATAATGTATTCATGAAAAGAGTTTTTTTTAGACCGTTTGCCCGTAGGGGGGGATTCTTATTCACTTGTTTGAATTATTGGTAAAGGTAGTTTGAAATACTGGATTTACAAATATGCACAAGGAATATCAGAAACTCCATGTTCAGCAATTTAGCTTATTCTGTTACCTCTTCAGCTTTGCTGCGAGGTCGTTCATTTGTCTCTCCAGTATCTTTCGTTATCTCAATTGACAGAATAGATGATAAAATAGAAGCGTTTTAATATGCTGTTTATTTATATGACCACTCATTTCGTAAAGATGCGCTTTCTATTCTGGAATTTGCTCGTTTATATATGAATGGGATGCTCCTCAGTAATATTATTTTTATGTTTATAAAGGTTTTTCAGGTTTGTTTACCAATATTTACCTCTCAAATTTTTCATTGGATCGTTATTTTTCCTAAGTTTGTATTATCATTTGAAAATATTTTAGTATTGAAATTGATGTTATACCAACAAATAATGATTATCTGTTCTCTATTTCGACTTTAAAATTATATCGAAGCCATAAAATACATCAATGATAGTATTTGGGTAGTGCTTAGCAATTTCGAGTTTAAACGTTGAAGGTTTATCTCTTTTTCCCAATATAATTACAATTTAGAAATCTCGTAAATAGTAATAAAATACATAAATATGAATGACCTCTCTAACCCTATTCTTAAAATAAGAAAAACTTATTTGATTATTTGTCTAATCCTACTTTTTTTTAATGTTGCTAATTCTCAAAATGAAGACTATGAGCTGCCATATTCTGAAGGTTTTGAGAAAAATACATTTGAGTGGACGACTTTTCCAGATGGATGGAAACGGGTTAAATATGCAAAAGATTCTTTAGATTCATCTATTGTTGCAGAGGATGGAGAATATTTTCTTTCTCTCCAGGTGAAAGGAAATATAAATTGCCAACTTGTTAGTCCGTTATTTTCATGTTTGGAAGGTGTATCCTCTCAATTTTCTTTTTCTTATAGTACGGTTTCAATTGACAATTTAAAGATCAGTTTATTAGTCCAGACTAATGGTGACAGTTGGGAAAAAGTCTGGTCAAAATCGGTTATCAATACTGCGTGGCAGGAACAATCAGTCAATTTATCTCAATTTGCAGGACAATCTTTTAGATTAAAGATAGAAATTACAGGTTATTCTGAATCGGAAAGCTTCATTTGCTTTGATAACATAGGGCTTCTCTCTTCCTTTTCCAAAGTAGGAAGAGATACTTTGTTATCGGATAAATCTACTGCTCTAATCACAGATAAGACCTTATTATCTCCAATATCATCCAGAGGATATTCTTTGGGAGCTGGGTTGAATAATATGCAACTAAAATCGACGAGCATAAGCCCTGATACTGGAGTCGATATTTTTAACTCTGGTAATTATGATGTTTACCAATATACAATCACTGGGGAAACAACTGAAATCTTAAATGCCAGGCGCTCTCAGTACAATTATTCTATTTTTCAGGTAAATGCACCTGAAACCAACCCGAATGAATCTACTTTGGCCCTTATGAACGAACTAGGGACGAGTGGTGCTGAGTTTATGGACTTGTACAATATGAGTTATTCTGGAGCAAGCCAATTTGGGATAAGGTTACAAAAAAGGGGGGCTGGAGTCTTAAAACCCTTTGTTATTGATTTTTTTGATGGGACAACAAATACAAGAGTTTTTCAAACAGAGAGTAGTAAGTATAGTACTTTCTATGGAGGGTTAGGATTAGAAGGTAGTTTTTTCTCAATTAAAAGTAATGGGGATGGATATACTTATTCCGGTATTGAACTAGAAAGTAGTGAGTCTACGACTTCCAAACTTTGGCAGATCGTACATAAACAAGATATTCCAAACGCGCTTTCATTTAACTTTCACAATGGCACTTCTTGGACATTCCCATTGTTGATATTGGCTAATGGACATATTTTGGCTGGGACTTTTTCCGATTCAGGGGACAAGATAAATGTAAATGGTGCAATCAATGCAACCGGGTATAAAGTAGATGGCTCATTATTAAATGTGAACCATTTATCAAGTGGCGATGCACAGGCCGATCAGGTACCAGTGGCCGATGGGGCTGGGGGGATTGCCTGGCAAAGGTTATCTGGCGGTGGGGAAACATCAGTTTGGACAAGTAATTCAGGGACTATTTCTTACAATGACGGGGATGTAAGCATAGGGACCAATGCTATCCCTCATAATTTATACGTGCCTGGAAAAATATACGCATCTGAAGTTAAAGTCCTGGCTTCAGTACCGGTGCCGGATTATGTCTTTGAAAAAAGTTATCAGTTAACAACATTAGACGAGTTGGAAAACTATCTGGAAGAAAACAAACACCTTCCCGGTATCCCTTCAGGGAAAGAAATCGAAACTGATGGGTTTAGCCTGTCCGAAATGAATCTACTGCTGCTTAAAAAAGTGGAGGAGTTGACTCTTTACGTTATAAACCAGCAGAAAGAGATTGAAGAATTAAAAAAGAAGTGTAATAAATAAATTCAAACAAATGAAGGTAAAAGTAATTACGATAATATTTACTCTGTTCGTAGGTGTTGTTTGTCATGCACAAGTAAGTTATACTTATGATAATTCAGGTAATCGAAACAGTAGGTATATTCCACTAAAGTTGGTAAAAATAGAATCCATTTGTTGGTTATTCTGCTATAAGTGCAACAAATAGTTATGGACAGTGGGTGACGGAACTCCATCGTTATAAGTTGCAGTAAATTTTGCTAGCTCGATAGATATTACAATGGCAGGTCGCGTCTGAAAGAGTTGATAAGAATGACTTCCATGATTTGAGATTTACAAGTATGTTAAAAACTAAAGAGAAAACTATTATGAAATATCGTATTCACTTCAAAATGCTACTATTGTTTGGAATTGTTCTTTTTAATAGTAGCTTTTATCTGAATGGACAAGAATTAGATCCAAATTATTTATATCATGTACCATCTCCCCAAACTAGTGATTTTCTTAGATATGGGAATCTTCCAGTTAACTATTATACCGGAAATTTAAATATAGAAATTCCAATTTATAAATATGAAGACAAAGATTTTAATATAGACATGTCTTTAAGATATAATTCTTCAGGATTTATTCCAAACAAACGTTCCAGTATAGTTGGATTAAATTGGTTTTTAGATGCCGGTGGGGTTATCACTCGAAAAGTGAAAGGAGTACCTGATGATACCCGTGGAGATTTTAATGGTTTCCCGGGGACACCGTTGTTACATGGGTTATTGTATGGATTAAAGGAATCTTCAAATAATTATTCTTCGGACGATATTTACTCTTTTTCTGAAGGTTTTGAATCTTCATATCATCGCATTTGGAGTCTCAATTCAGCAGCTCCTTTTGAAACAGAATCTGACGAATATACTTTTAATTTTATGGGAATTAGAGGGAAGTTTATGATTGGTTTTGATGGAAAAGCTGTTGTGTATTCTACTAATAGTGCAGGCACGTACAACATTGATATCTCTAAAATGGGGAAGCAGGAGGCTGGGAGAAAATATCCCAACTATTCACAGATAAAAATAACAACAGGAAATGGTTATGTATATGAATTTGGAGGAACACCAAAAAATCTTGAATATCTTACAGGTAATCCGTCAGCTTCGCCTATAACTGAAGCTGGAATCTATTTCAATCCCACCGTTGTGTCTTGGTATTTGACAAAAATTACAGCACCCAATGGAAGACAGGTTAGTTTTGAATATCTTGATTTTGACCCGTCTTATGATTATGGAATCCCTAATGACCCCAATTTTTATCTTTTTTCCAAATATCCACAGTCTACGACTAAGTCTTATTCAAATTATATTTCATTAAGCTATTTTCTTGGTGATCTTGAAATGTCAGAATCAGGCGGTTACAGTAATTCAGATCCAACATTGGAAGCGTTAAAAACGGTTTATCTAAGTAAGGTTGTGATTGATAATCATACAATTGAACTTTTTTATTCAGATAAAGAGAAAAAATTTTATCAAGAGTATTCCAATAGGTACAATCGTAACAACAATAAGTTGGACAGTATATATATTTCGACCTCATCAGAACCCATAAAAAAGGCCTACTTAAACTATTCATATAAAGGTGATATTAATAAAGAAAGGTTATTTCTTGATGAAGTCAAGTTGTCTGGACAAAATTCTTACTTATTAGACTATTTGGCATTTAATCTTCCTTCTCCAGAAACACAAAGCATTGATTATTGGGGGTTTTGGAATGGAGAAGATGATAAGAATGCAGATCTGATTCCTAGATTTTCTTATAATACTGATGGTGATATAACCTATCTTTCTCCTGAAAGAGAACCAAAGAGCGTATCTGGGGTATTTAATCAAGGTTTATTAAAAAAAGTAACCTATCCAACGGGGGGCTACACAAAAATAGAGTATGAACCTCACGATTATTCTTATAGGCTTGAGAGAAAGTCAGATAACGACTTTATGCCTATGCTTTATCATATCAATAAATTATCTGCAGGAGGAGCTAGAGTAAAGAAACTGTCGGATTATGATGAACGTGGAAATTTGTCAGGGAATCGAGAATTTTATTATACAACTAATTTTTCACCAAGTAATCCAAACGAAGGATCTTCCAGTGGAATACTACTTCGTTGGCCTCGGTTCTTATATGCAATATCAGGCGATTTTTTTCCTGGGCGAAGCGGATCCTATTACAATTCATTAACCATTAGAAGCGTTGGAGTATCGGTGGGGTTATCAGAGAACGAGTATATTACCTATTCTGACGTTATCGAAAAAAGAGATGATGGTTCCTATATTACTTATAGATATAGTAGTTACAGAACCAATCCTGATGATACAAATCAAAATTCAAAATTATTATCTGGCGTATATGATGCAGAGCCAATGTCATTTTATAATAATATTTATCGGAAAACTAATGATAGATCCTTTGAGAGAGGGTTATTGATACGCAAAGAATTTTTTAATGCCGATAATAATGCAATCCTTGTTAATTCATATGGTTACCAGGTAGTTGGAGGAGAAGAGTATGTTCCGTCTGTTATACAATCAGGAAACTATTTATATGCGATTAGAAATTATACAAATTCTTATTTGTTAAAAACAGATACAATCGATACTTACTACGGAAATAATAAAGTCCGGATGATTCATAGTTATGAATATAATGATTATGGGCAGATTAGTAAAAAGAAAACAGCTAATAGTGTTGGTAATGATGTTGTTACTAAATATTTATATCCGATTGAAATTAATAATGGTATTTATGGTGATATGGTAACCAACAATATACTCAGTCCAATTATTGAGGAAACAAAATTTATAGGAGGGTCTGTGGTTAGCAGCAATCTAACGACATATATGGTTCATAATAATATGTATGTTCCAATGGAGCTTTATAATTTGAAAACATCTACAGGAAATGAACAATTCCGCCCGTTTGATGGAGAGGAAAAGGATGAAAAATATGAAATTCCCTCCGTTATTTTCGAACAGTATGATTCAAAGGGAAATCTACTTGAATACATGCCTCAAAATGGTATATTACATTCTTTTTATATTATTAATGATTATAGTAAATATCCCATCATAGAGGCTAAAAACATTAGATATTCAGAATTGTCAAGTGCTATTGATGATATAACATTAAATAGTGGTATGTCGATTGTTAACCAATACAATGCTGATAATTATATAAGTAGTGGAGACATTAAAAACATTGTATCTAGCCTTAATCAGTCTTATCCTGATTGTATCTTTGAAGGAAGTACATATAAACCATTGATCGGACTTACCTCGAGAACGGATCCTGGAGAAAGAATAACCAGCTATACCTATAATGAATTTGGACAATTGGAATATATAAGAGATAATGAAAATAATATTCTGTCGAAGAGAGACTATCATTATTATAATGCACCAATATTAGGTGAGCGTTTTTTAAGTTTTTCCTTCTTAGGAAAGCCTAAATCATTTACAATTAGTACTGATAATGGATGGAATATTACAAAACAGGAACTTTCTGATTGGTTATCAATATCTCCTTCTTCTGGTAATGGCAATACTACTATTACAGTGAATCCATCTCTGAATACTACGGATTCAGATCGATCTGAATCTATACATATAACATATGATACCGGAGTTGTCCAGGAAGTTTCGGTATATCAGGGAGAGATGCCCTCATTGTATCTAGAGATAAGTGCTGCTCAGGTAAAAATGGATGAGTATATTGATTTTGAATTATATAGTTCTACTTCTTGGGAAATTATTAAAGATAATTCTCTTTCATGGTTAATAGTATCAGATGAGGAAGGGGGAGCGACTGTGTCTTCTGGGGTTGGTAGCATGACTCTATACTTGACAGCTGATCCTATTGCTAGTTCATACGAAAGAGGTAACATCCGGTTTGTTCCTGGCGATGGCACAAAAGAAAAGACAATTGCAATAAGTTTTTAAACATTGTTACAAGCATGATATCTTTTATTATTCACTTAATAGACAACCAACTTCATAATGTTATGAAACAGAAGAGACTAGCTGTAGTACCCATTTTCCTGTTATTTGCCAATTTGTTGTTTGCGCAGCAGTCCTTTGAGTGGGGAGTAAAAGCGGGGAGCCAGGGTTCCGATGCAATAAATTCGATTACCGGTATTGGCGATGACATTTATGTAACCGGTAGATATACCGGAACTTTTGCATCGGCTAACGAAGAAATAGAAGGTATTGCAATGACGGATATCTACCTGCTGAAGCTAGACCGTAAAGGGAATACTAAATGGATACGTTCAATAGCAGGAGAAGGATCGGGGGATGGAAGCCGGATTATAGCAAATGAGAATAATATCTACCTGGGAGGAACCATCTCGGGAACAGTCAAAAATGGCAAGAATGAGTATAGTGGAGAAGGGCAGGCGTTGTTTATTACTTCGTGGAATAAACAGGGAAAGATAAACTGGTTTACGCGTCTTCCTTTTATGGGTAATGCCACTTTTGATGTACTGGAAACTGCTCCTGACGGCTCGTTGCTGGCCGGGGGTATGCTTAGTGGAGTTATGGTGGCAGGCAAGGATACTTTGTCGAGCAGGCCGGGAAGACGCGCTTATACTTTTACAATCTCACCAGAAGGAGAATTAATCAGTGCTGTCCTATCATCAGGGAAAGGCGACAACCGTTTAGTCGCGGCCAAATATGGCACTAACGGGGTTCAATACCTGCTGTTTAATACATTTGGGTGGATGACTTACGGAAAAGCCCCAATACTTTTTAAGCAGAAGGAGGATTTTAAAGGCCTGGTACTGGTTAAAGAAACAAACGGTGAAACAAACTGGGTAAAATATATTCAGGGCGATGATTATATAGAGGGAGTACAACTGGCTGTTTCGGAAGATAACAGCGTAACGGCCTGTATTAATTACAGTAAAAATATAACGCTCCCCGACACTACCCTTAGTACCTCGGCACTTGAAGATGTGGTTATTGTCAATTACAGTGGAGCAGGCACCCAAAACTGGCTGAAACAACTAAAAAGCCCCGTGGTATGTTATGCTATGGATGCTTTACAAACCCGTAACGGCAAACTGTTGTTAACCGGCTACTTCAGGGATAAATATTCTTTTGGCACCGATAATATCCTGGCCGATAATGATAATGCAGAAGAGAGTATGTTCCTGGTACAGCTCGATAAAAAGGGCGAACTAAGCTGGCATGATCATCCGGGCGAACAGGCGTCAGCCTTTGGAAAGTCGCTGACCATTGGCAGCCAGGGTGATATTTACATGGCGGGCGGGTTTAAAAACGAAATATCGTTTAACGGGGAAAAGCTAACATCGGCCGGAAAAGAAGATGTATTGGTAGCCAAATATTTTAACTGCGAACAACTGGATGTAACCATTAGTGATCCCGGTCCTCTTTGCCCGGGAGCTTTAGCCGAACTAAGTGTTTCCGGCAAAAGTTTTGAAAGCTTTCTGTGGAACGACTCGGTTTGGGGAGAAACCTTCTCGGTGCTTAGTCCGGGGGATTATTATGTTGAAGCGTTTGATTCCAAAGGCTGTAGTGTAAAAGATACCATATCAGTAGAATGGCCGGAACTAACAGGATTGGGACTTCCTGCCAGCATTACGGTAAGCCCGGGAAATGAAATCGTATTAACAGCCAGCGAAGGGTTTTCAGATTATTTATGGAACGATGGAACCTCCGGGGCAAACGTTACAGTCCGGTACGATAGTAAAAAAGATTCTTCCATTCTTATACTTACCGCAGAAACATTTGAAGGCTGTGCTGTAAGCGATTCTACAACAGCACATTTTTCGAAAAAAGGAGGGGCGGGTATGCTGTACAGCGTTTCACCGCTAAAAGTCTACCCCAATCCGGTACAGGAAGAGCTGTCGTGGTACTATCAAACAACTGAGCCTGCAGATATAATTGTAAAACTATTTGATGATAAAGGGAGCCTGGTTTACCAGGATGTAATCGGGAATTATATTCCCAGTTCGGTACAAAACATTGATATGAGAGGTATGGTTAGCGGGAATTATATGCTAAGCCTGATAATAGGGGAAGATAGCTTTAACGAAAAAATTATAAAGAATTAGGTATGATACGGATAAAACTATTTTCAGCTATTTTATTTGCCATACTGGCTTTTTGTGGTAATGCCCAGGATGCTTTTGTTGAGAACAATTCGGTATATACCGGCACCTCGGAAGTGGTCGCAACACAAGAGGTAACGCTAAAACCAGGTTTTCATGCCGTTTCAGGTTGTAATGTAAGGGTTTATATCGGGAGTTACCCGGTAAGTAACTATAACGATCCTTCGGTTACTCATATCAATCAGTTTAATTCTTCGGGTAATAGCGGGCGAAATTACATTCATACCACCACCATGCTGGAGAATGTTACAGATGAAAATACACTGAGCAGTAAACTACGGATTGAAACAATTGATTATTTTGATGGTCTTGGACGCCCCATTCAAAATGTAACAGTGCAAGGGTCTCCCGACAGAAAAGACATTATACATCCAATAGTATACGATGAATTTGGCCGGGAAACAAGAAAATACCTGCCCTATATGGGAAGTAATACGAACGGGAGTTTTGTTTCGGGAGCAACATCTGCTTGTGCAACCTATTACAGTTCAAACAAAGGCTACCGAAACAGTGACACTTACCCGTATGACAGTATTATATACGAAAGTTCTCCGTTAAACCGGGAACTGGGAGTAGTCGGTTCAGGCGGAAACTGGCAGCAGCATGCTTCATCGGTTATCTATTCAACCAATAGTACCGCAGTTGAGGGATGGACTGTAACGGGAAATACACTTCTGTCGATATCATCGCGTAATTCTTCGATGTACCCGGCAAACCAGTTGTACATTACCGAATTTACAGACGAAGACGGGCATACTACCCGTGAGTTTAAGGATAAACTTGGCCGCGTGGTTCGCAAAGAAACCGATATTGATGGAGGAACCCTCCGTACGGCTTATGTTTACGATGATTTTGGGATGTTACGTTGTGTCGTACCTCCCCTGGCAAGCGAATCCAACCAAACGGGGTATTGTTATTACTATCTTTATGACGGGCGCAGGCGTATGATCGAAAAACAATTACCCGGGGCAGGGCCGGTTTACATGGTTTATGATGCCCGCGACCGTTTGGTGATGACAAAAGACGCGGTGAACGGCTGGATGGGCACTATCTATGATGCTTTGAACCGGCCGGTAATGACCTGCACTGTTCCTTCAGCATCCGGTACCGGCAGAAATACACTTCAAACTGCATTTAATGATTTTGTAAGTAATGCCCATGCCTCAAATACAGGAACTAACTTAGGTTATACCGTGCCATCAAATATATTTACTTCCACTTCTTATGTATTCTCTGAAAGTAATGTTCAAACCGTAACTTTTTACGACAATTACAATTTCCTACAAGCTCCTGTTTTTGGTTCAGAAGCAGGGAATTATGCTTATAGCGGAGCCTACCTGGCAAGTGATCCTGCCACTAAATCAGAAAAAACCAAAGGCCTGGTTACCGGAACACTTACCCGTGTGATCGATAATGCCGTTTCCAATGGCGATAACCTGTTGTTAAGCGTTTCGTATTACGACGATTACGGCAGACCTATCCGGGTTATTTCTGATAATCACCTGGGGGGGAAAGACAAGGTATATACAGACTATGACTTTGTCGGTAAACCTGAACTCACAGTTACCACCCACAATACCGACGGAACAGGTGAAGACATTAAAATGACCAGTACCTACAAATACGATCACCAGGGGCGGTTTCTTACCGAAAAATTTAAGCTGAACAACGATGCCGAAATCACTTTGGTAGCCAACGAATACGGCGAGTTGGGGGAATTGGCCTCCCAATACCTTCACGGAACAACAACGGCTGAAAAGTTTAACCAGCGGGTTGATTATAAGTACAACATAAAAGGCTGGCTAACCAACATGAACGAGGTGAATAATCTTGGCAAACAATTGTTTGGGTTAAGCTTACAGTATGGCGATGGCACGGGAGGTTTTTATAACGGAAACATCTGGAAAATGGACTGGCAAAACAATGGAACCGGGCCCAAACGATATACTTTTGATTATTACCGTACCAATGGGCTAAAAACTGCAGGTTATGCTGATGGAAGCGGCTTTTCATCCAATACAAATGCTTTTAAAACCGAGTACTCGTACGATGGAAACGGTAATATCGAGAACCTGCAACGTAGCAGCAACGGTAAGCTGATTGATAATCTGAATTACACCTATGTTTCAACCAGCAATAAGCTCAGAAGTGTTGACGATGTGGCATTGGCAGCTTATAAAGATGGAGGTTACAAAGAAGGAGTGATAAACTACAGTTACGACCTTAACGGGAATATGATTACCGATCATCGTGGAGTAGACATTGATTACAACTTTCTGAATCTTCCGAAAAGCGCAACCTACAACCAGGGGAATTACCTGGGGTTTGTCTATTCTGCCGGCGGAACCAAACTGCGTAAAAACGTTAATTCGCAAACGGCCGGCAATAAAGTAGTAGATTATGTTGGCCCGTTTTTATATGAAGATAATGATTTAAAGGTTATCTTTACCTCGGCCGGCCGGATTGTAAAAATAGTAGACGGCAGTAATGTTCTTTGGAAATATGAATACAACCTTACCGACCATTTGGGTAATGTAAGGGCGGTATTTGCTGCACACAACAATGGTATCGCCGAATTGATGCAACAAACCGATTATTACCCCTTTGGTATGGTATTGAACCAGCAGGAGAAAGTGCACCTTGAAGAGGTAAAAAACCGCTACCTGTATAATGGTAAAGAATTGCAGGATGATAATTTTGGGGTAAGTCTGGATTGGTATGATTACGGCGCCAGGTTTTATGACCCACAGTTAGCCCGGTTTCACACGGTTGACCCAAAATCTGAGATTTATAATTTCCAAAGTCCGTATGCTTATGCGGCAAATAATCCAATTCTATACATTGATAAAAATGGAGAAAACCCAGCGGCAGCAGGAGCTGTTCTATTGACACTTGCTGACATTGCGTTAATTTCAGCCGGGGTGATTACCACTGGGGTTATTATCCACAAAACAGCAGATGGTTCATTAGCTTTAAATCAGGGGGTGAGGGATTTCTTTTCCCCAGGGTATCGGGAGCAACAAAAAAGGGAAAGAACACAAAGAGAGGCTTTAGGCAGACTTCAAGCTAGGATGTCGGAAAGTATTATGACCAATTATGGTGGACGAACTCCTGAAGGTGATAACTTTCCGAAGAACCCAAAAGGGAAATTGTTCTCGAAAATTGCAACTGGAATTGGGCTAACTGCCGTAATGGGAACAGAAGCTTGGAAAATGTATAATGTTGGTCTGGGTGGAGATGAGCAAGAGAATACCTCGGAAACTTCTTCTGTAAATCTTCTAAGTGAATTTGAATCTGTTGTAGGGGAATCTTTGGAAAGAACCGACCCAGACTATTATAACTCTCTTACAGATGAGCAGCGACAGGGATATAATGCTGAACGAAACAGGCAGTTTATGGAATATATTTTTCAGAAGTTCAATGAAGATAACGAAGAAGATAAAGAATAACTCCAAAAATAGAATTACATGGATGGTGGCTATAAAAAGAAATTGAAAACTATTAATAGCGTACTTTACAAAGTTTCGCTTTCAGTGGTGGTAATATACTTTCTTTTCATTAAGGATGCTGATTTATCATGGTCTCCCGTATTTTTTTTTGCAGGAGCTGTTCTAGGAGTTTCTATTATTGTTACAGAAATTTTGATTAGGAGAAAACGATGAAAAATACAATTTGGACGAGATTGTCTTTACACTCTCATATTATAGTCGTTTATATTTTTTGGAGCTATTTTATTGGCTACGTAATTGCAGAGTCCCTCTTAAATTTGCCTAAAGTATTTGATTATGTTTTTTGTGTTTTAGGAGGGATAATGGTAGGATATAAGTTTGCTTTGTGGTCAGTAAAGACACTCAAAAGGGAGTAATTTGAAAGTTGATATAAATAACAAAGCCTGGCAATTGCTGGGCTTTGTTTATATATGTAATTGAAATATCCTACGTACCGTAAGCCTGCCTGGTCTTGGCATCCCTTAGCAGCCCATCAAGCGTATAAAGGATATTGTCCCTGTCCTTCTCCTGCAGGTGGTTAATGTCATTAAGCTTTTTTAGCATAGTCGGGTCTTTTAACAAGT
Organism: uncultured Draconibacterium sp.; assembly: GCF_963677155.1. NCBI lineage: Bacteria > Pseudomonadati > Bacteroidota > Bacteroidia > Marinilabiliales > Prolixibacteraceae > Draconibacterium > uncultured Draconibacterium sp. The sequence continues at coordinate 4,223,956 of NZ_OY781884.1, forward strand.
TGGAGTCGTCCGATTCCCCCAACAGATAACCTACTGTTGTTTCAAGGATATTGGCTATTTTTTTAACCACGTCAATAGTCGGTTTTACTTCATCCCGTTCATATTTACCAATAATGGAATGTTAGTCCCCAATTGCCTTGCCAGTTCGCTTTGCGAAAGCCCCCTGTCCGTGCGTGCCTTTTTTAACCGCTGTGCAAAACTCATGATATCAAGATTAAATTATTCATCAATATCACAAATATAGCGTAATTGCACGCTTTGGGCAATAAATTTAATGCTCATGTTCATAAAATCATGAGCTATGATTTTGTCTAAATAAAGAGGATTGGTAATATTGTGTGCGAATAAGCATCACAAAAAGTTATCAACATGGAAATCCGGGAGATAAAACAGCGTTTAAGCATCCTCACAGTACTGAACCACTACAACCTCGAACCCGACCGCCACCAAATGCTAAAGTGCCCCTTCCACGAAGACGACCAGCCCAGTTTGAAAATCTACACTGAAACCAACACCTTTAATTGTTTTGGCTGTAACACCAACGGCGATGCAATCGAGTTTATCTAACGCAAAGAAAATTTAAGTAAACACCAAGCACTTATAAAAGCGGCGGAATTAGTGGAAGCCCCTTTCTGGCCTTCCCCGAGGGGGAAGGAGACAAAAACCACAGAAAACAAACAAGACCACTCCGAAATCTTAACCAAAATCTTTTCCTACTTCCCAAACGGGCTAAATAGCGGAGTTACCATCAAGCCCAAAGAATACTTACAGGAACGGGGACTGGATTACAAGCTTTTGGAAACCGGTTATAACTCCGGTCAGTTCCCCCGCTGCCGCATGATTGTACCTAAAATCCGCATGTCTCAATTTTGTAGGCAATATTCTTGAATAATTGAGTTCCTAAAATTTAAACCGGACTTAATTACTGGTTTACCCAGCTCATTTTGCCCGACTTTTTTTACCTTCTACTTAGGATTCTTAGAGTTTAGAGCGTATGCATTTATTGGAATTTCCTCTTCCTCAATTCTTTATTTAAGGATTAACTGTTTTTTTGTTTTATGTTCTGAAATCGAGCGATCCAAACAATCTTAGTTTTACTTGTCTTCCTTATTCAATCCACTTCCCGGGAATGCAAATAAAACGAAAGATGAATTTTTTAATCCTGTAATTTGCCGATAAAAAAGTTATTGTTGTTGAAAATGCTTTAATAATGTGTGCATATAGGTTTCTGCACATAGCCATAATCAGCAGAAACACAGTGTTCTGTTCCAGCTTTGAGAAAGGCATTTTATTCCATCCAAAATTGTTTCTCAGAATATCAAATTCCCTTTCTTTTGCTCCTCTTGCATTATAAAAGAACACAACTTCATCGTCTGTCATCTCCAAATCGTTGGTCATGATAGAGCTGTAATTATAGGCTTCGCCTGTAAAAATATTTATTTGTCCATCTCTCCGGGCTTCTTTGGTTACCACCAGCCGGTATTCTTTTAAGGAATCGGTTTTGGCGTTATTGCCTCTGGCATGGCGTTTAAAAGGAGTAAAAACAGTGGAACCTCTGAGTAATATTGAATCTCTGAACTCTATTTGGGTCCATTCCTTAATACTGGTAATAGCTCTTTCCAGGGCATCTGTCATTCTTGCTCGTATAAAAATACGCTTGGCACTTTCTTCCATTGCTTTGATTATCTCGTAGCTATATGATGCAGAATCTGCCCGTATCACGTCAATTGTTACCCCTGCTTCTTTTAATAAAGAAGTCATCCGTTCAATGGTTTTGTGCTGTAGCACATGGGCGGTACTATTTCCGTTACGGTTTTCTACATAAACAACATGTTCCCCGATTATTCCAACACCGGGGTAATAACCAGACTCTTTTTTATAGGTTCGTTGTACATCGGCTTTTTCAGTAAATATCAAGGTGTTGTCATAATCCAAAATCACATTTTCTTTTTGGAATACTGGTAATAACGACAACATTTTTATATTGAGTCTGTTCAATTCCCGGGCCAATGAGAAATGGTGCTCTGTTTTCCCCTTTTCGCAGCAAAAATTTGAGGACTGTCCGACAACGATTTAAGTCGGTTCAAAATCCTGTCCGGGCTGGAAATATGGATAAATGGGTTATTCTTAAGTCCTTCTTTCAAATTAATAGACAGATTCTCAGCGCAATCTCCACCACAGAAAAATACGGACCAATAAGACATTATTATATCAAACCAATTGTATTGTGATTGTTTGGGCAGAGCTGGCAAACTAGCGTTTAATAAAGTATTAAGCTTTAAATTGATTGCTTCCTGAATAACAAAATTTAATCCGCCAAAGGCTGAAACAGGTTTAGAATTTATTACTTTCATAATTGGTATTTGTAGCAACACCAATTTAGGTGAAAGTACCAAAGCTGTAATGCATTCATTTGAATAGTTTTACAGCTTTTTTTTCAACAGAACATGCGGATTTTGGTTGTATCGTGTGGTTTAGAATAAAGCCATGCGAAAGATTCGCGCGACAGCTATGATTATCAGTTATGTTTTAATAAGAATAAACTAGAAGTATTAACAATATTTTCAACCTTCCCAATGAATCGTAATTAAAAGTTTAACAATCCCGATGGCGTTTACTTTGTTTCGTTTGCAGTAGTCGATTGGTTGGATGTATTTACCCGAAATGAGTGTAATAGGGAAAAGAACGAAGGAGAAATTTACTTTGGCACAGATGCTTTGAATCTGTCAAATAAGGAAATATGAATTTTTAATCCGTTACAGAAAGGAGAGGAAGAGTTGGCCGGGCTTTATCTACTTATGCTGTTTTTTGACAATCTTTTCCTTGCATAATTAATAGCATTGTATATTATTTTTTCTATATTTAACTATTAAAAAGACTTTTTGTGAACAGAACTAAACCGTTAATCGTATGAAAAATCCCCGTACAGATTTTGCTCCCAACCCAAAACAGTTGTTTTTCTCTTATTTCATTTCAACTCATTTGTTAGAATAGTTCAATCTCAATATGTTTATTGCTAGTTAAATTATTGTTTTATACAATGAATTTAGTGTGAGCTATACTCCATTTTCGAAATGTTTAATACCCAGTTATTATGGAATGTTTAATCGTCAATACTTCTTCGTGCACAGAGTTTCTGTGGTTTGATTCTATCATCTATTGTTGCGCAGAAGGCAGCTATTCCCGAATTTATTTGGTAAACAATAGATCGGTATATTGTTCGAAAAATTTGTCATGGGTTGAACAACACCTAAAATCAAGACTCTTTGTTCGAATGCATCGTTCTCATATTGTTAACTTGAAATACATTTCAAAAGTGTATAAAACAGATGGTAAAGTTAGCTTGGTTAGTGGCGAGAAATTACCGATATCAAAAAGCAGGACAAAAGAATTTTGGGATTCGGTCCAGGAATTGAGTGCTCATTAAAGTTACATTTTAAGCGGAATTGTAATGGTTTGAACACTTACTCTTATTCCTGCTATTCGGTCAATAATCCCTCATCTTTGGCGATTGTAATATTCTATTTTCCGTTGCAAGAAATATTAAGAGGGCAAAACGCTGTACATGTATAATTAAATCTTTTAATAAAAGCTAATTTGGCCGTTTTACAGTCAACAAAACCGTTCCATAAGAAAACCGTCCACTCTCCGGCACGAGAAGTAATATCTTGTCATTAGCTTTCAGTTTCCCAGAGTTCATCAAATCATCCAATGCAGCAAAAATGGAAGCAGAAGCGATATTTCCAATTTCAGTAAGATTAGTGAACCATTTATTTGTTCCCAGGTCCAAACCTCTTGCTTCAATTCCTTCAGCAAGTTTTCCGTAAAAGAACATGGATGAAACATGAGGGATCACATGATCCACATCCGCTGGATTAAGATCATATTTTTCCAGACAATATTCCAGGTGGTCAACCCAGTAACGAATAATATTGGGTTTAAGTAACCGGATGTTTTGCTTAACTGTCAAAACAGACCTATTGATTAACTCCTGACTGTCAAATTCTTTCCAGCTTTTTAATTCTCCATCTTCACGAAGTTCAGCGCCCATAAACATGCAGGTAGGCAGTTCGTTGGCATAGGATATCATTTCAACCCATTCAACTTTGAACGAAATTCCATTCCTGCTCTTTTTATCAGAAAGCAATACCGAGCTGGCACCATCACTAAGCATAAAGCGCAGAAAATCTTTTTCAAAGGCCATATAAGGATCAGTCCCAACCTGCGAACAATGTTCATACTCTTCTTCATAATTTTTTGACAACAAGGTAGGAGAAGCCAACTCTGAAGTAGAACAGATGGCTTTTGATGAAACCCCGGACAAAACAGAAAGATAAGCTGTTTTAAAAGCCTGCAGGCAAGTAAGGCATACTCCCGAAGCGGAATACAGTTCCATTGGCCTGTTTTTCATTAAACCATGAACCATCGATGCATGTGATGGTAATAACTGGTCAGGATTGCCTGTTGCACATGCCAATACATCAATACCTTCCGGAATTTTCTCATCAGGAAATAACTTTTGTATTGAACGGAATGCCAGCTCTGCATTGGTGTGCGTAATCTTTTGATTTTTGTCCAGAGCATAATACCTGGACTTAATACCGTTTTGTTTTAAAACGATGCGCCTTACTCTTGATGGCTTTGAATTGATTAAACCAAGATATTGTTCCATATCTTCGTTTTTAATTGGGGAATTGGGTAAGAATTTACCGGTAGCGGTGATGTAAACGGATGTATTCATAGCGGATAATTATACTGCTTGGTATGTAAATATATACATTTTTTACATACCATTGCTATGAAATGGTCAGGATTTTATTACTAACTGACTATAGATGGTTTGATATATGGCACTTAATTCCTCTGTATTTATGCCGTATGAGAGGCATCTGTCGAAAGCCAGCCCCAGGAAACAACTACGAAACAGTGTCGCATAATGCCTGGTATTTACTTTCTTTATTTCCTTCGTTTCTATGGCTCTTTTAATTACTTTTTCCCATAGGTCTGTCTCTTTTATAGAATTCTGTGTCATTATTGCAGAAAAGTTGGGATAGATTCGGGAAGCCTGCAGATACAACGAAAAATACTGCTTGTAGATATTGACTACTGATAGGGATAACATTTTTGACATTGTTGTATTTATGCCATTGACATACCTGTTTATAAACTGATTTAGCGACATGTTTTTATCGAACGTAAACTTCTGAAAGGGATCCTGGATCTCTATCATATAGGTGTTTATTACCTCTATAAATATTTCTTCTTTGTTTTTGAAAAAATAGAAAATAGCCCCCCTGGTTTTCCCGGTGGCGTTTTCTATAGCAGAAATACTTACTTTTTCAAAGTTGTTATTCAAAAACAGTTTAAATGCTTCTTCTGTGATTTGCTCCCTGGTTGTCATAGTAGAATAAGTCTATTGAATACAAACTTACATAAAAACCTTATTTATCTGGTACAAAAGCCTTTTTTATAATTTCAGATACAACCGATTTTTTATTCAATGATTTTGTTTTTTACATTTTTTTATATATTTACATACCTAATGTATGGTATGTTTTCTATTGCTAAGAACGACTAATTCGTGCTAAGTAACGTGCCTTTGGCATGTTTTTCAGTAATAAAGAAGTAATGAAAAACAGTGGATCATATTACTTCTTTTCCAGTAAGCTGGTGAATTTTTGGTGTTTCAGAAAAAGTAAAAACAAAAGGAAATTCAGCAACCGGATCCCGGTGAAAACAATAATAAAAGAACACTTTGGACGATCCGGGGCTACTGTTAATATGAATTATTCCCCGTTATCACCTCATTCGTTGTAGCGGAAGATGAATGAAATAGTACAAAGATTGACAGGTTAACATCTTTCCTATGTCAGAGATTATCATAAATAAGGGCGGGCAGAACCTTGTATTCCCGGAAGGTAGGCGCTATTCTAAAAGAAGACACTGGTATATCTTTTATCTTCGGCCGCGAACGGAAAGAATTGTATACCTAACCCTTAAAAGTCTTGGTTACGAGGTGTTCTGTCCGGTAATTCAACGAATCAAAACCTGGAAGAACAGGCAACGGAAGAAGATAAAGCTTCCGCTTTTCCCGAATTACATGTTTGTTTATACTTATCCGCATGAGTTGTATGCTATTCGTAGTTTTCCGCAGGTGGTAAACTATGTTTCCTTCGCGGGCAAGCCGGGTACATTATCCCGGAAAGAAGTAGAAGGGATTCAAAAGATGTTGGGATTAAGAAATGCAGTTACCCTGGAAACGATATTTCTCAAAGGTGAACATGTGCGTATTATTTCCGGGCCGTTGAAAGGTCATGAGGGGATTTTGGTCAGACAACGGAACAAAAGCAGGTTTGGAATCCGTTTGAAAGCGATCAATCATGCCGTATTTATCGATATAAGCCAGTCTGATCTGGAGAAGCTATAATTTGCACTGAACTTCCACCTGGGACGAAAGTGGCCGGTGTAACCTGACGCTGGCTGACAGAACCGGCTGAACCATTTTCTCATCAGTGGAAACATTAGCCCTATCTTTTAAACCTGGATACAAAATTCATTCGTTATGAAAAAACACAGTTTATATGATGTCATTTTTAAAATGAGGCCTATGCCCAAAAAGCTTACAGAACGATCTTATGTTGATGCGCTTATTGCAGCCGTTGATGAGTGTATAACTATTACCGAACACAGGTACCGATCATTGTTGCTTAATGCCGGACATACCTCCGATTACCTCTATTTTATAGAGAACGGTATCGCACGGTGCTTCTATTTTGATGACCGTACCGGCAGGGAACTTACTTCTATCCTTTGGAAGGAACAGAGTATCGTTTGTGATCCCGTAAGCTTCTTTCAACGAAAAACTTCGGAGGTTAATATCGAAGTAATGCCCGGCAGTTTGTTGCTTTCAATTTCTTACCGTCAACTACAGTACATATTTCAGGAGTTCCCTGAAGCAGGAGTTTTTGAACGTTGTGTTTCCCTTCAGTATGTTTACTTTTTTGCCCAAAGAGCCCGGCAGTTGGCGGTGAACTCTCCAGGGGAAAGATATTTACATTTATTGACAACTCATCCGGGAATCGAATTAAGGATATCCAAAGAGATTATCGCATCTTATCTGAACATTACCCCGCAATCTCTTAGTCGGCTGATTAGGAAGAACGGGCATCCCTGATGCCCCCAATGGACCTGGTAAACTTCAGGCTAAAGCGTGATTTACAAATAGCTTTATGACCACAGGTAGCTGTAGTATGTACGTGATTAATACAGCAGGAAGTAGTGATCCGTAGTTCGTTTTAATATTATCCCCGGGTAATAATTTTGTTTGTCGGTCACCATGCTTTTCTGAATACTGGATAAGCTCAAAAGATGGCTGATTCAATAGCTTTACAATTGGATAAAAGTTGTAAAGCATGCATGGAGAAGCGGTTCAAACCAATTTTATATATTTTACTTCGGAACCTAAAATCCGAAAGCAAAACCTCTGGCAACTGGCACTTTTCCGGCGGGGCTTCCCGCTACGATTTAATTGCTGTGTGCTGGTTGATTCAAGGAGCAGTCAGCACAGGTATCTCCCGCCACAGAGGAAATTTACATTAACCTTTTTATTAATTTAAACACAATTGGCATGAAGAAATATGCATTAATTATCGTTGCGTTGGTTATGGTATTGACCGCAAGCGCATTTGTAATAACAAACACAAGTAATACCGAATCACAATCGACATATTGGTTTTTAATGGACGAATCCGGAAGTAGTGTGACAAGCACCCAGGTGTCCAATCCTGATGACCTGTGCCCTTCCAAACTGGAAGAGCCGGACTGTGCCCGCAAATATACGGAAAGTCAAACCGAGATTATTGGTGATGTACGTCAGGTAAAAGCATCAGAAGTGAACAATCACATCGATTTTCGCTCGAAAGACTAACTAAAAAAAGATGCCCTGAAGGCGGGCATCTTTTGCACTTTAATTCACCCCCGGGAAACTCACTACCCGGGGGCTTTTAACAACACTATTCCCTGATGTTCTGCGAAATACCCGAAAGTTGAATCACATCATCCGCAAGAGGTAACGTATAGTTGAGACTATTGGGCTTTAATTCGTAGATCGTTCCGTTTAGGTTCCTGTACAGCGTTTTGGCGGTGGATGGCTCCAGGTTAAGCCGTCGCAAGTCGGTCCACCGGATCGCCCGAAACAGCAGTTCCTTTCTTCGTTCCTGAAGGATTAGTTCCAGGGCTTCGTTCCGGCTGGCGGCACTAAGCGGGGTGAAACCACCCTCTTCATAACGGGAAACCAGCAGTTCATTCAGCGTACTGAGCGCTTCTTCAACCGAACCACTGCGTGCCAGGCATTCTGCTTTGGTCAGGTAACATTCATCAATCGCCAAACCGTTAAATATTTGTAATGATCCGCAGTAGCTCCCGCGAAAAGTATATCCCTTGCTGACCGGACGGAACCAGGCCGCTTTGCGGATATCTGCTCCTGCGTAGGAACGGAAAAGCAGGGAGTCCACAATCAGACGGGAACTTGACAGTGTTGAATACCGGGTGATTCTGCTATGAAAGATAACTTCGCTGTTGTAGCGTTCCATCGGGTAGGAAGCAGTCAGGTCGAGCTGATTATAATCAAGCAATTCGTAGTTTGAACTTAGTGCTGAATCCGCATAGGTCAGTGCATTGTCATAGTCCTGCATGGTTAAATACACCCGCGAAAGCAGGGCGTACGCCGCCGCTTTTACCGGTCGGGTTTTGTAGGAGGAGCTTTCGGGAAGCAAGCTGAGCGCTTCCTGAAGGTCGGACAGTATCCGGTCGTAAGTTTGCTTAACTGTGGCCCGCCCCACGTGAACATTAAGATCAGAACTTAAACGCAACGGAAGTCCGTCTCCTTCATTGGAAGCTGATTGATCAAAGGGAGGACAAAATACCTGCGCCAACTGGAAAAATGCGTGAGCCCTGAAAAACAAGGCACTGCCTTTTAGTGTGTTCCATTGGGGCTGGTTTTCCGTTGGGTCGGTTTTGGCCAGGCCTTCCAATACATAATTGACATAAAAAATCTGTTGGTAACGGTTGTTCCAGTCGATTGATGTGGAGCCTTCCCATATTTCTTTTGCCCAGATGTAGCCGTTTTTCATGTACTCCGAACGCAGGGCATTCCAGCGGTCGTAAAGGATATAGTAATCGTCTGAAGAGAGTTCACCCATCCCCACCATATTGGCGTTGTGAACATCAAAATAGTCAAGCATAGCCTGCAGGTCATCCAGTGTAGACGGGACAACCAGTTTTTTATCCGGTTTGGTATCCAGAAAATCGTCATTGCAGGCCATCATGGCCGACAGAAACAATAGTAATAATGGTATAATACGTTTCATAATTGCTTAAAGTGTAATGTTAATGCCTAGTGAATAAGTTTGTGAAGCCGGATAAGGCTGGAAAACATAGTCGGGATCCAGCTTGTGTTTATTGACCCGCCATATGATCCCGATATTATTGATATACCCATAAACAGATAGTTTGTTAAAAGGAAGCCAATGATACTGTGATTGCTGTAAGTCGTAGGAAAAATTAATATCCTGAAACCGGATATGGTCACCTTTTTCGATCAGGATGTCGGCAAAAGTATACATAAAATCGCGTGAGCTGCTAGTTCCGGCAGTGGGCATCGAAGGCACCTGCGTAAAATGTTCATCCCCCCGGTTTATCCACCGTTGGCTGTAGTCTTCGTGGCCTGTCCATTCGTTAAAAAGGGCTGAATAGCTAATGGATGGTCTGCGGAAGTAATAGCCAAACTTATAACTGATATTGAACCCCAGCGAGAGATTTCCAAGTCGGAAGTTATTGCGCAGTGAACCAAAATTTGTTGGCAGTGCCGACCCGCTGTAGCTTAAATCTTCCAGCGCTAAATTCGACATAATGGAGCTGTAGTCTTTGGAGACCTCTCCGTCGAAGTAGATTTGCGGATCGCCGGTTTCGGGATCAAGTCCTGCCCATTTCAGACTGTAAAGGCTGTACCTCGGATTTCCCGGAACAGGTACGGGCGACGAAGAAAAGTAAGCTGAGATAGTATTGCTCTCATAATCATACCGGGTAATTCTGTTGGTTGAGTAGCTGTACAGGAGTTGAGCTGTCCATTTAAGGCGCCTGATGGTTTTATTGACGTTCAGCTGAACATCAACTCCCTGGCCCTTTAAAGCTGAATTGTTACCAATAAATTCGTTGCGGCCACCGACACTGAATCCGATGGTTGGATCCAGTTGCGCCCTGCCAATTAAATCGATGCCTTTCTTTTTGTAGTATTCGATACTCCCGGAGAGCAGGTGGTTTTTGCTTTCGAAATCAAGCCCCAGATTGATCATTTTAACTTTTTCCCACCTAAGGTTGGGGTTCGGAGGAGTTAGTATCTGCACATAAGGAAGTCCGGTAACCGAATTGGTGTAGTAGTAGCCAGTGGCGTATGCTGTAAGCGATTTGTTGACATTACCACTGTAACCATAGGTCGCCCGCAGCTTCAGCACCGGAAGCCAGTTGCCGAAGGGGAAGAACTCTTCAGAACTGACTTGCCACCCTAAACCGGTTGACCACAGGGGAACACCCTTGTTGTTGGCATCTACGCCAAATAAATTGGATTTGTCTTTGCGGGCGCTTGCTGTAAGCATATAACGGCCCCGGTAGCTGTAAGTGGCATTCCCATAGTACGACACATTCCGGTCAGTGCGATCGGTCAGGGAAGCTCCGTCGGGAATCGTTTCGGTGTAACCATAAGGATTAATCAGGTAGCTTGTGGTATAGTCTACCCGGGAAAAAGTTAATAAGTCATCGTTATAGCCATATACCCGGTTTGAAAGGCCGGTTGTCCGGGCTTGCCTGACTTCTGTTCCGGCCAGTAGGTTTAGCACGTGGATATCGTTCCAGTTCTTGTTAACATTGAGTTGCCCCCTGGCAGAATGCGCGGCAAGGGTCAGGTAACTGTTATCCAGTATATCACCCGGGGGGATGGGGAAGTTTAAGCTGCCCTCAGTGTCGGTATAGGCATATTGGTTGATGAGATTACGGGTTGTATACAATTCCTGGCGCTGATGATTGCGGGTATGCTGGTTTTGATGTTCATACTGGTACCGGCCTTCCAGATTAAGCCAGGATGTAAAACGATATTTCAGGCCGGTGTTGATCCGGATATCATCGGTATTGATTTGGTAATCTTTATAGCGCAAATCCTCCAAAGGGACATACGACCAGTCCAGCAATCCGTTACCGGGCGCCTGGTTAACAAAGTCGGTGTTGTAATCGTGCACGATAGCGAGCGGTTTTCCATCGTCACCGGCAAGGCGGGCATAGGGATAAATCGCTTTTCCACCACCACTGGTTATCGTGCTGCTTCCGCCATTGTTCTGCGACTGTTTGCTGTGGGAATAAATAATATGGGCAGAAATTTCGAAGGAGCTTGCCGGGTGATAGCTCAGCATCGAGTTAAGGGTAATCCGGTCGAGCCCGTTATGCACCAGGTTATCCTCGTTTTGGTCGGCTCCGCCGCTTAAATAATAACTAACTTTTTTACTGCCCCCTTTCATAGACAATGAATACTGCCTGTTTACGCTGTTTTGGTACAGGTATTTGCTGAAATCCCTGCGTACATCCTGTTTACGGTAGTTGGCCAGTTGTCTTTCCGCTTCTTCTGAATTAACGAATCCATCCCTTTGGGCAATAAGCAGCTGTACAACAGGCGACATGGCCGGGTGGGCGGAATAGTCTTCCATCCAGGTGTAATAATTCTGTTCAAACAGGCTTTGTTCCACATCAATAAAATCGGAGGCATTCAGAAATTGCCTGTTGTAAAATAAATCCGGCTTCCGGCCAATGTTAACGCTGGCGTTTAGCTGAATGGTCAGGGGCTGTTCCAGCCGGCCTTTTTTGGTGGTAATTACAATTACGCCATTTTCGGCCCGCACACCCCAGATGGATGCGGCAGCGGCATCTTTCAGGATCGTGATATTCTCAATATCGTTGGGATTAATGTTGTTGATATCCCCTTCGTAGGGGAAATTGTCCACAATAATCAGCGGACTGGCTTCCGATTGGATGGTGCTTTGTCCCCGGATGCTAAGCGACGGGGAACCGTTAAACCGGTGGTCGAACAGGATGCCGCCGGAGATATTTTCCAGCCGGCTTAAAATGTCGGTACTGACAGTCCGGTTGACCAGCTGATTGTCGATTAGCGTGTAAGACCCCAGGGTTTTATCTTTCGACAGCGTTTGGTAGCCGGTTGACACCACCACCTCGTCGATAAAAACCAATTCCTGCTCCAGATAAATGGACAGAGGGCTGTCATTGTTGGGAATGGGAATCTGCTTTCGGGAATACCCGATATGAGAGACCTGCAGGAAGGATTCATCAGCCGGAAGCGCTAAACGGAAGTTCCCCAGGCTGTCGGTTGTGGCAGAGAATTTTAAATCGGTAGTGGTTATAAAAACACCGGGGATTGTGTTTCCATTGCTTGAAAAAACAGTTCCCTTTACTTGTTTTAGCTGGGCAAACGATTGGCTTGTGATCCCAATCCCGATTACCAGTATCAATAAATAGTATAGTTTTTTTTGCATCATGTAAGTGTGAGTTTTTGTTGTTTAGTTGAATTGTTTAATCACCAGCATATCAATTTCGCAAAGCTCCTGCTCCAGGCTTAGTCCATAGGGGGGCAGGCAGGTTTTAAACCGGAGAATGTCCTTCTCGTTGGTCGGAAAGCTGATGTCGATGTCGGAGGTAATGCCGGTTCGGTCAATTACCGGACAAGGTTCATTTTTGTACAGGCTGGCTACTGCCCGGTAGAAATTCTGAAAAGGCTGCTTTTGGTAAACCAACTGCCCCGAATCGTCGCTTGTAATTTTTGAGGTGGGACTATTTGAAACCAGTTGCTCCGGTGTGCCATGTCGTTTCAATACCCAACATTTTACCTGTCGCTTTTCAATGCTTGCACGCAGGTGGTGAGTGGCACTAAAGAAACGGTTTAAATCTTCGAGCATCAGTTCTCCGACTTTCGCCTTTAAAGCGGCGGGGATAATTAGCTCGTAGCAGTAGTATTTGTCGCGGGCAGTTGGCGAATAGGCCGATACGTTTGGCGGCGGCAGGACTTCCTGCTTGTTGAACGCCGAAATACACCGGTTGGGGTGAGCCAGAACGGTGTTGTCCATATGTCGCACTGCTCCCCGGTACAATTGTAGCACAGTGCCGTTTAAGGCCCTGATTTTGTAGCGGTTTAAACTGTCGGTATATACTCCGCCTCCACCGATCCCGTCCAGGTAGCCGGTGATTACCGAGTGGTAGTACAGGTCTTTTGACTGTCCTCCATTGCCATCAATCAGCAGAGGTTGGGTCAGATCATAATCAAAATTACTTTTCTTTTCGGCAAGAACTGTCGTTTTAGCCGACAGCAGGGCGCTGATGTTTTCGGCGTTTACTTCCGCGTCTCCGGTAATGGCAACTACTTTTCCGTCTTTAATCCAGACCTCGTGAGGGACATATTTATGAGGAAACAGTTTCGACAACGTTTTGTCACCGGTTACCGACGGAAGTGAAACATTCCGGGTGGAAAAGCATTTTTCAATGGTGTTTTTGGGCTGCGAGGTCACCATAAGCACCTGTAGCTGATTGCCAAATTTACGCTGGAGTTGCTCCAACCGTGGAATGGCTTTAAGACACGGAGTGCACCAGGTAGCCCAAAAGTCCAGGATCAGCAATTGGCCTTCGAAATCGGATAACCGGGCTGTTCCGTTTGGATAGTTGACCAGGTCTTTCAGCAGGATATCGGGAACCGGATCGCCAACTTTTAAGGGCGTGGGGCTGTCCTGTCCATAGAGAAGTGATTGTACGGCAAGCAGTAAAATACCTGCCAGGTATAGATTTAATTTCATCGTTATAGAAATTAATGTGTTATGGAAAAATAGATTGTTAAAAATCAGTTGATGTCGTTGTAGTAACGACAGAGTCATTCCTCACTCGGGTGATTTAATTTTGTTTTGGTACAGGCTATGGTGCCGGCTGAAGAAAAATACCAAACGCATGTAGGAAAGTGTAGTTGCAAAACAGTATAGTTTTTGCCGTTTCCCTGGCTTGTTTATTGCTATCTGAGGAATCGCAAAACGATCAAAGCATTTCCGGAAAATCAGACACACAGGGGGATAATTTTCCTTGTATGAAAAGTTTTTCATAAATTTCGATGTTAATTGATGATTATCAAATTAGTTAACATGCAAGCCTGCTACACGTCGCCAAACTGTTGTAGCGGGCTTAAAACTTGTTCTCTGTTTATTTTGTCATAGGCAAATAATTTTCAGATTATAAGGTCGCCCTTTAGTTATTTTATAGTAGTGGTAAATCAGGAATGACCATAAAAAAAGGCGTGGAACCTGACTTACCAAATCGAGGTACTGGTATACCATGGACGATAAGCAGGCCCACGCCAAAATCGTAATGATATGACGTGAGCATTTTCACTTATTGTCTCGTCCATTAGAAAATTACCAGTTTTCGATTTGAGACACCAAGTGCGAATGCTTTCGAAGATTCTATCGAAGATTCGCAAAATTACATTTTTGAGATGTAATTCTTCACAAATATAATAATATTTCAATTCATTACCGAATGCGGTAACGCTTTTTTAGGTGTTAAATTTCAAATTGCAGGTTTACCTGCGAATATGAATGAATATAAGACTCAAATAATAAAAGAACTAATTGCAAAAAGGATCAAAGAGATAAAAGGGGGCACTTCTTACACCAAAATCTCAGAAAAATGTAATACCACTCCAGCGAGAATTAGTGACGTTGCAAATAATAATATTGATTGTCAATTAAGTACCTTCATTGACATTGCTACTGGTTTGCGCATACATCCTAAAGAATTATTCGATATACTTTTTGATTTTGATAAATATTATGCTGATTTAGATGGTAAAATGAAACCATAAAATTAGCAATCTGAACTTGCAAAAGTTTTAGCTTGTTCTCCTAAAGACTTTTGTCCGGATATTCCAATTCTGTAAGAAATAATAAATAGTAAATCCCATTCTTTTCCAAACAATAGGAAATGCTTTGGAACAGTTGGTAAGTGTTAGTGAGAGGTAGTAATACGAAAGAAATTTTGTAAGTCTTTGGCAAGTGTCATTTTCCTGTCTTGGAGATTCGCGATTCGCGAATTGAAAATCTTGTTTGAGAAGCTACTATTTCATCTTTCGCAAAGAACAGAAAAAGAGCAATAAATTGCTTCTCAATTCCTTCTCTCAACTGACATTAATTCCCGAAATTTTGGGATAATTTAAGTGTTTCGCTTAAGGTCCACACTGAGGTCCAATTGGTATAAGTTGCGACAAACCAAAACGCAGAAACGATTATAGGTGCTATTTGAATCAGTAGTACGCCAACTTTAGCAATTATAGTAACCAGAACTTATGTGGAGAACTGATTCCGATGTATAGCTATTGGCATCAAGTGGGCTTTGTTCTCTGCTTACTGGGGCGATAAGAAAAATTAAACAATCGGGCACCTGCCTGCTTTGTGGCGGAATAGTTCATTTTGTCTTGCTTTAAAACATAAAATATTTTACAAGATATAGTCATTGTTTTGACTAAATTGAATAGCTTTAAAGTCCAGATGTTCAAAGTCTACCCAATCCGCTGTGGATCATGAGAGAACAAAGTAAAGTTAAACGCCTGCTGGAACTACTGATTTATCTTTCCAGCGGACTCCGATACAGCCTTTCAGAAATCGCTGATCGTTTTCAGGTTTCTGATCGGACCGTATTTCAGGATATTAAAGACCTTCGCGAGATTGGTTTTATTATTCCTGAGCCGAATGATGGCAGGTATTATGTAGATAAAAACACACCTTATTTTAGGGAGATAAGTGAGTTGCTGCACTTCTCAAAAGAAGAAGCGGTGATATTACAAAATGCGATTCATGGTGTTAGCGATGAAAATCTATTAAAACGTAACCTGATTCGAAAACTTTATGCCCTCTATGATTTTGACCGGGTAGCTGACACCATCGTAAAACCCCAATATTCTGCTAATATTCATGAGCTGATTAAGGCGATAAAATACAGAAACAAGGTTATTCTTCGGGGCTATTTTTCGGCAAACAGCGGACAGATGAAAGACCGTATTGTAGAGCCCTTTGATTTTACCACCAATTATGTAGCTACCTGGGCATATGACATGAAAGACAGCTGTTGCAAAACGTTTAAGAATGCCCGAATTTCTTCCGTACAGCTATTGCCCGAGCCATGGGAAAACGAAAGAAAACATAGGGCTCTTCCCATAGATGTTTTTCGAATCAGCTCAGATAAAGAAATACCGGTGAAACTAAAACTTAGCATGAGGGCCGCCGAACTTTTAAAAGAAGAGTATCCGTTGTCGGAGGAATTTATAAAACCGCTGACTGACGAGAAATTTATGTTCGAAGCAAAAGTGGCTGGTTTCGAAGGAGTCGGTCGTTTTGTAATGGGGCTCTGCGATGAGATTGACGTTGAATATCCTCAAAGTCTGAAAGAATTTATCCAAAATAAAGCAAAAAATAATATTACTGACATAAGTTGACAGTAGTGAAAATCATCTTTGATAAAAATTAAATAAATCGTACTCAAAATGAGATTTGAACTTACATTAAACCGTACCACAAAACAACGCATGTTGCCGATGGATTACCAGTATTATATTAGTGCCTGGATTTACAAGGTGTTGAAGCAGGCTGACCGTGATTTCGCACATTTCCTGCATGAAAAAGGATATGGTCAAAGTGATACAAAGTTGTACAAACTTTTCTGCTTTTCTCGGCTCGAATTTGGGCGACCTCGATTATGGAAGGAGAAAAAGCTGTTTGAAATAACAGCGCATAACATTTATCTAAAAATCAGCTTCGATGTTCAAGAAGCTGCCTCTAATTTCATTAAGGGATTGTTTATGAACCAGGAATTTTATCTCGGAGATAAATTTAATGGTATTGATTTTAAAGTTATGGGAATTGACGCATTACCCGAACCGGTTTTTAATGAAACCACGCGATATCGGCTACAAACACCGTGGGTGGTAAGTATTAAAACGGAAGCAGATAAACATCCTCAGTATCTTTCTCCCGGAGACGAAAAATTTGAGACGCTTTCGGTTAAGCATCTGGTGGAGAAATACAACAATACCAGAAACACAGATCACATAAATTCATCACAAATTAATTTTAAAAGAACCGCCGGGTTTAAGCGTGCCGGGTTTGTAATAAAACGTGAATCGCTTCAGGAATCGCGTGTAGTTGGAAACCTATTCGATTTTGAACTAACTGCGCCATTGGAGATACATCGTATGATTTGGGGAGCAGGCGTGAGTGAGAAAAGTTCCAGTGGATTTGGGTGGTGTGAGATTCTTAATCAGCCAGACAGTGTCTAAAAAGTCCCGTCATCGTTAAGAATACAACAAACAATATGAAACAAAACAACATGAAAAATTATGATACGAGAGCTAATGAACTTTGTAAACGACTTGGAACAAGACTACCCTGAAGTCTTTGATCTGAACAAAACTCCGTCGCCCGGACGGCACCTTTGGGTGGACTGGATGAGAATGGAAACTATTATCACATTAGTTGAAATCAATACTTTAATACCAAAATGATATGACAACAATATTTAAACATTATACTGGCAATGCAATGCTTAATAATGCATTAATGACGATAGAATCAATTGCTGAATTAAACAATGTTGTTGAGATTACGCCACAAATATTGTCTTACTATTTTGACAAATTAAATCTTTACTCTCTCAATGATAGATTTAAAAGCTACACAATGCTATTTACAAAAAATTGCCTTCTAAAAACCGATAAAACAATGGGTAAAGTAGTTTATAAAAAAGTCATCCAATACTTATTAAACAATTTTAGCAACGAAGGGAAATATGTATGTGAAATTACAGGAATGCATTTTGACAAAACCTTTAATGATTTATATCGTGAAGCGTTAAAAAGTGCCGGCTTAAAAGAGAAAGAAATTGCAAATAAGGATACAACAATTAATAGAGGTTGGTTTCCTTTAATTGGAAGCTTGGGCTCAGATGCACAAGCATTGCCACAAGCAAAATATGTAGTACAAATACACCCGATATGCATACCCATCATGCAATTTCTACCTCTTTCCTCTCTTTTGTACAAAAGAAGACTTCTGCTAATCGATTCATCGAACTTTCAATTTACTAAAGAGTTAATAAGAGAGAATACTCAGCTAATAAAAAAACAAATTGAACTTACAGCAGAAAATAAATCAATTGAGAATATAAAATTTGGTAAAGGGCATTATCTATTACAAGCAATTGAAGTTCTAAAGAGAAAAGAATTTGAAAATGATTATTCTGATTTAAATCTTTGGAGTTTTTCAAATTCGGGAATCGGTGCAAGTTGTGAGATAGAGCGTGTTCCCAATATTTTAATAAAGAAATTAATTTTACTCGCACGCAATCCAATAATAAACAATGAATTAAAAAATATTCTTCGAAGCGGAGGATTAGCTGAAACATTTCTAAAAGCTTTAGAAAATAATTCAGAATGGCACCGGTTATATCCGAATGTATTTGGATCGGGAAGAAGAAAAGAAGAATATGATGGTGTTTCTGTAAATTTTTATGAGGCATATCTTAAAGTTATCGACAGTTCTAAAAAAATAGAATACGCGAAATATTTGGCTTATTTGATTGAAAAGTACAAAACAGAGTCTTTCGAGAAATACCTCATTAAAAGAGATGCCCACAAGGAAAAAAGTTTTCATACAGATTTGTTTGCGGTATTGGTAAAAGCAATAGAGAATGGAGAATGGGATTTAGAACATCACATTGAGATTCTTGATAATTCGAACGATTTACCTTTGAGGAATAATTTCTATTCTATCCTCAAACCAACACATTATTATTACTACAAGAAAGTTTACTACACTAATTCTCATATACCTAAACTCGAAAAAATAACTTATAATGCTTACAAGATTTGTCAGTGGCTCATCGCTTTAATTCAGGAAGATAATAGAAAAGAGGCCTTGATAAAGGATCTTGTCAATATTCAAAATTACATTAAAGTTAATTACACTAATTTGTTTTTTAGGGCAGCACAGTTCGATGAAGTTGATATTGACAGCATTTTTTATTGTGTAATTGATGATGAATATCATATTGTTCGATACGGGCTAAATGGTCTATTGCGTGTCTTTTTCACTCAACCAAAGCAACAAAAATTTATAATTCATAAACTCGAAAAGGATGAAGCGTGGCAATTGAATAAAAGAAATATTGAATGGCTGGAAGAGATTAACTCTTTTACTGAAGATTACAAAAGTTATTATTTAAACAAATATAAACATAAGGAAACAGGTGATTATCCTTATAACAAATTTTTAAACTTATTAAAATCCATTCCTAATTCCAATAATGAATTTCTTCAATGGTTTTACGAAGCTATTGAAAATACTAATAACTATTTGAAGGAAATCGCAAAATCCTCTATAATTTGGAATGATGCATTGCTTTACTTGCCAAATGGTGAGTTCAATTTAAGTATTGCAAAGCTGGTTATTAAATTTACTCTACTTAAAAATTATCATACCGTAAATAAATTAACTCAAATAATTAATAACTAAAACTTTTTCAAAATGGCAAAATTAAAAAACATTTCAGGTGCATTATTAATTGATGCAACAGCAGCATTCTTAAATGGTGCAGGCTTAGGTGTTGGTGAAGACAAAAATAAGGTAATTCCAAAAACATTTCGTGAAAAAGTAAATGGAAGAGCAGAAGAAGTCCCTTATGTTTCTGCACAATCCTGGAGAAGGTGGTTGAGGGATACCACAAATGAGGAAAACGAGTGGAACCCAAGTGAATTAAAAGCAATAAAGCAATCTGCAACTGGTTCCACGAACAAAATAGCCACTGAATTAAATCCAATAGATTTTCCTGAGGATGATTTATTTGGTTATATGAAAAGTGGCGAAGGCAAGGAAGAGAGCATCCAAAGAACATCCCCTTTTAAGAGTTCTATCCTGAAAGGTATACGAAATATGCGAACATTGAATAACGACGAAGCATTTGTTCATCTCAAGGAGGGTTCACCATTACCCTATTCCACTCGGTTTTACTCAACCCATCTTGAAGGCTTCTTCAATTTGGAATATTATCGATTAGGGGTTTATGACAATTTGGGAAGCCACCAAGAACTGTCCATGGCTTTGATTGAACAACATAAAGATAAATTTGATGTTACTGATTTAAGTAATAAAAATCACAAACGTTATTCTTTAAAGGATGCAGAGAAAAGAAGAAAAGAAAATGCATCAGGCCTTTTAAAGGGATTAGCTTATTTAAGAGGAGGGGCAAAACAATCTGCATTTGGCGCTGATGTTTCTCCAAAAGTTTTGATAATAGCAGGAATGGAATCTGCTAATCCTGTTTTTAATAATCTATTTATTGGAACAGGAGAAAAACCTACCTTAAACATTGCAGCTCTAAAACAGATTGCAGATGACTACAAAAATAAACTCGCGACTCCTATTTTCATTGGGATTCGTACCGGTTATCTGGAAAATGAAGAAGATGTAAAAAAATTAGGTGATGGTTTTAGCATCGGTTCTCCCATAAGTATTGTTAATCAGTTTAATGAAACCTATTTTAAAAATGAATAAATTACTTGAGGTAAAATTCTCGGGATGGACTGCCACCCCGAGAATGCCATTTATTATTACCGGAGGATCTGATGGTGGTTCTATTTGTATGCCAACTCCCAGCTATTCAATAATTATGGGTATTATAGGCTGCTGTTTAGGACATTTCATCGAATCAAAAGAAGTTGAAGTTGGGTTTAAATATTCTTATGATACCATAGCTAAAGATATTGAAACAAGAAAGAGATATGAGAATAAAGGGAAAGGAATTGTAATAAATCAAAAAGGGACAAATCCTTATAAATTGGAATTTCATACTTCTCCTCAACTTACAATATGGCTTAATCGTTTAGATTGGAAAGAATATTTTGAAGATCCAATCGGAACACCATCACTTGGGCGGTCACAAGATATTTTAAAAATTGAGCAGGTTAGAATAGTAGCAGTTAAACCGGTAGAACAGGCTAAAATATCAGGATGTATGCTCCCGTATGATCCCTCAATTAAGACTGGAGGTCAATTAATCCAATTGGCAGAGTCTTATAACGAAAATGATAAGATAGGTAGCGGTAGAACACAAACAAAATCGAAAATTTTTATTTCTATTCCTGCCGATAACAATGTTGAAATAGCATTCAACCAATTGTATCAGACAATTGATTCTCCTGTAAATAGTTTTTACTTACATAAATTTCATGACTGATTTTCTTGACAAAATAATGGCAAAAAGTGATGGAAGAACTACACTTGAAATGCATACAAACCACGTGTTAACAGCAAGTGTAGAATTATTAAATAAATTGCCATTTACAGATGAAGACAAAAAATATTGGATGCCTAAATTACAAAGATGTGTAATTATGCATGATTTAGGTAAGATTGTTCCTGAGTTTCAAAAGAGTTTAAATGGGGATCGTTCGATATCTATTCGACATGAAATAATTTCTCTCTGGTTTTGCGAAAATTTTTTAGAGCTCCCGATTGATGAATTGTTTGCAATAGCAACACATCATAAGGGAATTGTTAAAACAGGGGAAGCAAAAAGACTTGAATGGGAAACATTAAAAGAACACATGAATTATTTCTTTGCTGAGAACAAAGAGATTTTATCCCAAAAATTTTTACTAGAATGGCTTAAAAAATTTGATATTGGGATAAATACCGTCGAAAAAAAATTGAATACTGAAATCTCACCACTTTCTATCAAAATATTATCATATAACTATCAGCGAAAAATTCTACCACACATTAATACCAGAAAGGAACTATCGTTGATGCGTACATTATTAATGTCTTCTGATCATATAGGTTCAGCAAGATATGAAAGAGAAATACCAACATATAAAAAAATTGAAATCAAAGATTTTCAACCAATTAAAGATGGGATGTACTTTGAATTTAGGAACTTTCAAAAACAACTTCAATCAATCAAAACAGATGTTATTCTGCACGCGCCAACAGGTTCAGGAAAAACAGAAGCAGCACTTGGATGGGTATGGGCAAATCAGGAAGAAAACTCACGACTATATTATTTATTACCCTACACAGCAAGTATTAATGCGATGGTTTTACGGTTACAAAATATATTTGGACAGAAAAATGTAACCGCATTACATTCAAAAACTTTGGATTTCTTTTACGATATGCTAATTAATGAGGAGTCCATTCAGGAGACAACCGACTATCATAAATTAGAAAAGGAAGCCAGAGATAGAAAATCTTTTTCAAAAGAAATTTTTCATTCCATTAAAGTTGCAACCCTTCATCAAATATTAAAAATAGCATTGAAGGGGAAAGGATGGGAATTTGGAATAATTGACTGTAAAAATGCATTATTTATAATTGATGAATTCCACACATATAATGCATTACTTACTGGTTTATTATTGTCTGCAATTAAACTGTTTAAAAATTTGTTTAGTGCTAAATTTCTTTTTATGTCCGCAACCATTCCAGACTTTATGCTGGACCACATTATTGAATACGTTTTTGACGGAAATAAAAAATTTTTGATTCGTCCAAATCCCGCTGTTGACAGTGACAAGGAAATTATAGGAAGAAAGCGCCATCGACTGTTTTGCCAGTCAAAATCTACAATTAAAGATAAAATTGACCTTATAAATAATTATTTAGAAAAGGATTGCAGCATTTTAATTATTGTTAATAACGTAAAAACTGCTCAACAACTTTATTCTGAAATTTTGATTGAAGACGCTGATGAAGTTGTTTTACTCCATAGTGGTTTTCACAAAAAAGGAAGAATTGATATTGAGCAAAGAATAACTGACAAGGATATAAACAAACGCCCCAGATTATTAATTGCTACACAAGCTGTCGAAGTTAGTTTGGATATTGATTATGATTTGGCTCTTATTGAAAATGCACCAATTGATGCATTAATTCAAAGATTTGGGAGAGTAAATCGTGCAGGGAAAAAGGGTGTTGCTCCGATATTTTTATTTGAAGAAATAATTGGAAACACAGAATTTTTTTATGATGAAAATGTGTTGAAAGCTACTTGGAATAATCTTTTACCATTTCATGAACAAGATCTTTCAGAAAATGACCTTGTGGAGATTTGTAACACAGTTTATTCAACCGGATATAATGATGTACAACAGCGTGATTTTGAAAAGGGATTAAATAATTCTACTATAAAAAGATTTGAAGAAGAATGGGTTGCAGGAGATTGGAATGACTGGATAGATAGTATTATGGAAGAAAATAATCAAAAAGTTGAAATTCTATGTGAGAATTTAATTCCTGAATTTGATAAATTAAAAGATCAGAAAAGATATATTGAGGCAAACCAATTACTAGTTAATGTCTATTATTATGAGTTACAAGCTACAGCTTTCAACTTGGATAAACAAAGAAATACAATTGTAGCTTATGACTTTATTTATGATTCCAAAATTGGTTATCAAAAAAAAGCAGTATCGTTTGATGAACAGTGCTTATAAATCTATTCAGAAATTAACTGATATATGCAAGTTACAGGAACACACATTCATTATTTTTTCAATTGTCACCGGCAGTTGTGGTTGTTTGCCAATGGCATTAATATGGAACAAACCAGCGATACGGTTTACGAAGGAAAGTTGATTCATGAAACATCTTACTCGCAGCGTTCTGAACGATTTAAAGAGGTTGAACTGGGTCCAGTTAAAATTGATTACTTCGATAAAAAGAACAAAGTAATTCATGAAATCAAAAAATCAAGCAAACTGCTTAATTCACATATTTGGCAGGTAAAATATTACATCTATGTATTCGAGCAAGCAGGTATTAAAGGTGTAACAGGAATTCTTGAATATCCGAAAGAACATAAAACAGAGGAAGTTTTATTAAGCGAACCCGACCGGGTTTATATAGAAGAACTTCTTGTTGAAATTGACAAGTTGATTCATCAGGAAAAATGTCCGCCATTATTAAATAAACCAAAATGTAAAAACTGTAGCTACTTTGATTTTTGCTATTCTAATGAAGCCTAAACCTGATAATGAAAAAAACGTATTACCTTTTTAATCCGGGGCGGTTGCAGCGCCGGGACAACACGCTGAAATTTACACCGTATGACGAAGACGGTAACGAACAAAAGCCCCGCTTTTTGCCGGTAGAAAATGTGCGTGAATTGTATTGCTTCGGAAACCTGGATGCCAATTCAGCCCTTTATAATTTCCTGGGACAGGAGCAGATTCCCATTCATTTTTTTGATTACTACGAAAATTATACCGGCTCGTTTATGCCGAGGGAAGCACTTATATCGGGTAAAATGTTGATTGCCCAGGTAAAATGCCAGCAGAACCGAAAATCACGCATTGATCTTGCACAGCGAATCCTTGACGGTGCAAGTTTTAACATGGTAAAAAACCTGCGTTATTACAATAGTCGCGGAAAAGACCTCGAACCCATTATCGATATTATTGAAGTATTAAGTTCCAAAATCAGGCAAACTACTGCTATTGACGAGTTGATGGGAATAGAAGGTAACATCCGTAAAAATTATTATGAGGCATTTGAATTGATTATTAACGATTTTAGTATGAGTGGGCGTTCATATCGTCCGCCCGAGAATGAAGTAAATGCCTTGATTTCTTTCGGAAATATGATGTGTTATAGCCAATGCCTCCGGGCAATTCACCAGACACAACTCAATCCTACTGTCAGTTTTCTTCATGAACCTGGCGAAAGGCGGTTTTCGCTTTCGCTTGATTTGGCAGAGGTGTTTAAACCGTTGTTGGTTGACCGAGTAATTTTTAAAGTGATGAATAAAAAAATGATTCAATCTCACCATTTTGAAGATCAATTGAACAGGGTGAGTTTGAAACCAGCCGGGAAGAAGACTTATGTGCAGGCTTTTGAAGAACGCCTGAAAGAAACTATAAAACACCGCACATTGAATCGCTCAGTCAGTTATAAGCACCTGGTAAAACTTGAGTGTTATAAGTTGCAAAAACATTTGCTTGGCATTGAAGAGTATAAACCTTTTAAAATGTGGTGGTAATGTATGTTATTGTAGTATATGATATCGGTCAAAAGCGAGTGGCAAAGATGTTGAAATTATGCCGCAGATACCTGAACTGGATCCAGAATTCGGTGTTTGAAGGCGAAATTACCGAGGCACGATTAGAAGAATTCAAATTCAGAGCTATACAGCTTATGGACGAAGAAGACGACAGTCTGATTATTTTTAAAACACGTCAGGAAAAGTGGCTAGATAAAGAAATTGTAGGGAAAGAGCGGCAAAATTTGGACACATTTCTATAAATGAAGTTGTCGAAGTCTGAGGTTTCCTTTTTATCTGGCCTTTTTTATAATGGATTATAAGCAAAAGGTTCTTTGACATGTTGATAATAAGTGAATTATATATACTTGTCGATCCTCCGGGCAAAATCCGGTTTAGAGGATCGACAACAAAATCATATTAAAACACTATTTTTGAAAAACGTAGTTCCTTGAAAATGAACTATTTTTTTTGAGTCGTCGAACGGCTCACAATCGTACCTAAGTGGAATTGAAATATGTATCAGGGCATTATGATTGCCTTAATCTTGGCTCACAATCGTACCTAAGTGGAATTGAAATGCTGAATAGACTTGGTCTGTTTCGTCAGCGTTTGTACTCACAATCGTACCTAAGTGGAATTGAAATGTGGTTGGGATAAAGATGAATCAAATGATTTATTACTCACAATCGTACCTAAGTGGAATTGAAATTGATAAGAAGTACCGAAGAAGCCCATACCGGTTTCTCACAATCGTACCTAAGTGGAATTGAAATCTGGGATGAAGCCTATAGTGTTCGATTTAGCGATGGCTCACAATCGTACCTAAGTGGAATTGAAATACGCTTATGAAACAGATCAAGTCTTCGCAGCTGACTCACAATCGTACCTAAGTGGAATTGAAATTACAATACTAAACCCCGAAGAGTTGGACGGGCACAGCCTCACAATCGTACCTAAGTGGAATTGAAATTATTGATATTCCAATCGGGCCAACTGAAATAACCAACCTCACAATCGTACCTAAGTGGAATTGAAATTTTGTTGATAAATGGAAAACGTGAATTTTTGCATTACTCACAATCGTACCTAAGTGGAATTGAAATTTCTATACTTACCTTTAACCATTGTTGGGTTTGCACTCACAATCGTACCTAAGTGGAATTGAAATAAAGAAAAGGTTCTGCAACTTATTAAAAAACTGGCTCACAATCGTACCTAAGTGGAATTGAAATAGGTTTAATTTTGCATCATCGCCCATTGAAACAGATCTCACAATCGTACCTAAGTGGAATTGAAATTTTATACGAGCGTATAAATACAAACTTGTCAATTCTCACAATCGTACCTAAGTGGAATTGAAATTTGTTTGGCCGGCGATCAGGTAATCTGAATAATCCTCACAATCGTACCTAAGTGGAATTGAAATTTATTTTCTATTAGTTTTCTCATGTAATATTATTACATCTCACAATCGTACCTAAGTGGAATTGAAATCGCGATTATCCGTAGTTATCGGTAATATTTTATTCACTCACAATCGTACCTAAGTGGAATTGAAATATGTATGGGCAACCATATCACATAGGCGTTAGCGCTCACAATCGTACCTAAGTGGAATTGAAATTTGTTTGCGCCTCCCAATCAACAGCGGTGCAGGTCTCACAATCGTACCTAAGTGGAATTGAAATACGTCAAACTCATGCACAATACGGCCTACAACCAACTCACAATCGTACCTAAGTGGAATTGAAATAAGTCTTTTTATTCGATTTTTCATACTCAAATATAACTCACAATCGTACCTAAGTGGAATTGAAATTACCTGTGGCCAATCCTATTAATGGTGGACTTTTTCCTCACAATCGTACCTAAGTGGAATTGAAATAAGCCTTAGACAGCAGACTGCACAGGCAGACCTTGCTCACAATCGTACCTAAGTGGAATTGAAATTACAGAAGATATTACGCGTAATTACGTGGTTAAGCCCTCACAATCGTACCTAAGTGGAATTGAAATGAATTTGGAAGAGGAAATTCACGTTCCTAAAATGCTCACAATCGTACCTAAGTGGAATTGAAATTGAGATTTGCTCCAATGTTGGCACCTGTGATGCACTCACAATCGTACCTAAGTGGAATTGAAATTCGTATATGCACGGAACGGCAAAGCGGATACCTCGCTCTCACAATCGTACCTAAGTGGAATTGAAATTTGGTAATTCTTGCTACTTCCAGAAAAACTACATGCTCACAATCGTACCTAAGTGGAATTGAAATTCACGATAACCGGCCGGCATTGCTTTAAACTCTACTCACAATCGTACCTAAGTGGAATTGAAATTTTATTACAATGGTTTGGTAAACGTTGCCGTCGTTACTCACAATCGTACCTAAGTGGAATTGAAATAGATTAAGAAACGCTTCTGAACTATTAGAAGGAACTCACAATCGTACCTAAGTGGAATTGAAATCTACTTGAGAATGGTATACCTTTTACTATGGTACCTCACAATCGTACCTAAGTGGAATTGAAATTACCTAGGGTCAACCGTATCAAGAATCCTAATAGTTCTCACAATCGTACCTAAGTGGAATTGAAATACAACACTCGGGTCACTGAAATAAGTATCCAATGTGCTCACAATCGTACCTAAGTGGAATTGAAATATCTCTTTTTGCTTCGCCTGCACCCTTTTTGTGACTCACAATCGTACCTAAGTGGAATTGAAATGTAGGCTAGTTGATCTGTTTAGGCTTAATTTAGCATCTCACAATCGTACCTAAGTGGAATTGAAATTAATGTAAAGAATACTAAGAAAATAAAGAGTGAAATTCTCACAATCGTACCTAAGTGGAATTGAAATATAGTTATCGAGGTAGGATATTGTTTTCCGGCAGCTCACAATCGTACCTAAGTGGAATTGAAATTCGTGTAAAAATAACTACACAAAACAGAGAAGAATTCTCACAATCGTACCTAAGTGGAATTGAAATTAATCTTGGTGGTATTGATAGTGTTCTTTCTGATGCCTCACAATCGTACCTAAGTGGAATTGAAATTTCCGAATAGAAGGTTTTAAAGCTTTTCCGGTAGGCCTCACAATCGTACCTAAGTGGAATTGAAATGGTTTTTAAGCCGCGTTATGTTTAATTGAATAGTGCTCACAATCGTACCTAAGTGGAATTGAAATTTTATATGAACGTATAAATACAAACTTGTCAATTATCTCACAATCGTACCTAAGTGGAATTGAAATTACCGAAATATGATTTTTATCATGTTTTTGGTAAACTCACAATCGTACCTAAGTGGAATTGAAATATAAAAACTTCATCGACTTCGAGTACTTGTACGACTCACAATCGTACCTAAGTGGAATTGAAATACAGAATAACCAAACGGAATTGAAACCAATTGAGCTCACAATCGTACCTAAGTGGAATTGAAATCCCATATTCATACTAAACTTACGCGTGTGCGATACTCACAATCGTACCTAAGTGGAATTGAAATTTCGGAAGATATTACGCGTAATTACGTGGTTAAACCGGCTCACAATCGTACCTAAGTGGAATTGAAATTAGAAAATTGCACCCAATTCAGTCAAATCATCGTCTCACAATCGTACCTAAGTGGAATTGAAATTTCTCTGTTGTTAACAAAACATTATTGTCAGCACCTCACAATCGTACCTAAGTGGAATTGAAATACATCTGCGTCTATCAACATACTAACTCCCGATAACTCACAATCGTACCTAAGTGGAATTGAAATACACTATACCCAGCCGAACCTTTTACAATCACCTCCTCACAATCGTACCTAAGTGGAATTGAAATATCGTAATTTGTTGGGCTAATTGCGAACAGAATTTCCTCACAATCGTACCTAAGTGGAATTGAAATGATATAACGACGGGAGATTTTCCACCGCCTAAATATTCTCACAATCGTACCTAAGTGGAATTGAAATTCGCCTGGCACTACTTCCTCACATAGAATCGGAATTCTCACAATCGTACCTAAGTGGAATTGAAATAAGCTACTTCGTTTCTTCCCTTCTTATTACTGTAACTCACAATCGTACCTAAGTGGAATTGAAATATGTCTATGAGTTTATCGGCAATTTTGACATACACTCACAATCGTACCTAAGTGGAATTGAAATAATGCTTTTGTTAGCTCAAACCGCTCAGGACAAACCTCACAATCGTACCTAAGTGGAATTGAAATCCCTTAAGCGTCCATCTTGCTGATCGGGACGTTTTCTCACAATCGTACCTAAGTGGAATTGAAATAGGTGTAACAATAGACCAATGTAATTGGCTAATTTCTCACAATCGTACCTAAGTGGAATTGAAATAAAGTACTGCCGAATCATTGATGAATGGTTTATACTCACAATCGTACCTAAGTGGAATTGAAATACAATTAAAGCTACTTCGTTTTTCCCTTTTTTATTGCCTCACAATCGTACCTAAGTGGAATTGAAATTCGATATCATCAATTAAACCAATATTTGGCCGATCTCACAATCGTACCTAAGTGGAATTGAAATATCCGCTCCATAAACCGCTCGTACGCTCCGTCAAACTCACAATCGTACCTAAGTGGAATTGAAATAGATTAGGGAGTGTATATACTACTGAAACTTTTATACTCACAATCGTACCTAAGTGGAATTGAAATAGTGTTTGGATTTTTACGGCATTTAAACTATCCGAACTCACAATCGTACCTAAGTGGAATTGAAATAGAAATTGAAATTTTAGATTTCTTAGCTGACAAAGAACTCACAATCGTACCTAAGTGGAATTGAAATGGTGTTAAGCCCGGTCGTCACCAGCCCGGAATTATACTCACAATCGTACCTAAGTGGAATTGAAATACACCTATACAACCACAATACAATCCACGTTCTCAGTCTCACAATCGTACCTAAGTGGAATTGAAATAATGATGCTACATTGGCGGGGGTAAAAACATGGTCTCACAATCGTACCTAAGTGGAATTGAAATAGTGATGGATATTTAACAGAGGCTAATGCTATTGAAGCTCACAATCGTACCTAAGTGGAATTGAAATCTATTATTCAGTGTTCCACCTTCTGCAGCAATATTCTCACAATCGTACCTAAGTGGAATTGAAATTCGGCAAAAACCGCTATAACACCTTTGCACGAACCTCACAATCGTACCTAAGTGGAATTGAAATACAATATTGTCTCCATCAACATCACCATCTACATCTCACAATCGTACCTAAGTGGAATTGAAATGCAATATTCTCGAACCGATGAAGAAAGGGAAACACTCACAATCGTACCTAAGTGGAATTGAAATTTCTGTTCGTACCATGCGAAGGTTTTTTCCTCACCGCTCACAATCGTACCTAAGTGGAATTGAAATGAAGCCGTAGGCGTTGCACCATAACTAAGTTTTGCTCACAATCGTACCTAAGTGGAATTGAAATATAAATAATAATTTAAGACCAGACATAAACACAACTCACAATCGTACCTAAGTGGAATTGAAATTTCATTCGTGCCTTACACTCCTCGATGATAAGATCTCACAATCGTACCTAAGTGATATTGAAATATGGTTTGCCCGTCTTTCATGAATGCGATCTCGGCTCACAATCGTACCTAAGTGGAATTAATTCTTTATTCCAAACATGCCTGCTTGGAACAAAGAATCCTCACCTGGTTCTAGTCACAACGCCAGCGCAGGGGCTAGCTGGCCGTAGTTTATAATGACAAATAGCTATTATATGTTCGGCAAGAACACAAACAGCAGCCACCTTCAATAATAATAGGAGTAAGTAGATATGAATCAGTCGATTTTAGTATAACTACCACAATCTTATTGTTCCGGTAATTCAACCGGACTAAAATACTTATTACCATGTATTATCTTTTTAAACCCGATTTCCGCTTGCAACAGTTTTCGCGGGTGCTTCCGAGGTACTTGTTTGTTACAAGCGGAGAACCTGCGGCCATGCCCTTGCCGGGAGAAGTCCTGCGCAGGGAGTAATTCATTATTTTTTTCAATTTTCACTCCACTGTGCCGCACCTGCGGCTTTACCCCATCAACTTACCGGATATTACTTTTATCGCTTCCCGCTGTTTGGTTTCAAACAGAGGTATGGAGGTTATTGCCTGGTTTTTTGGGGATGGCCGGCGGTACGGGGAGATTTTATAAATTTAAAAACAACAAATTATGTCGATATTATATTCAAAAATTCAACGGGTTAACCCACGCAACCCACAAGCCGACCGGAAATGGTACCTGGTACCCAACCGCGTGGAACAAAAAACAGAAAAGGAGATTGCCGAAGCATTGAGTAAAAACACCACTTTAAGCCGTGGTGAAGCGGCCTTGGTAATAGACGAGCTGCAGGCGGTGATCCAGAATTCCCTGCTCGATGGCTACTCGGTGCAAATGGGCGACTGGGGTTCGTTTCAGCTAACGTTTAACTGCACCGGCACGGATACCGAAGCGGAATGCACGGCCGATAAAATTACCTCGGTCAACATTCGTTTCCGCCCTGGCAAACAGATGAAAGAGGCGCTGGCTAATGCAACCTTCGTGGCTCGTTAGTGGCTGCTTGATCCTTTTTGATCAGAACCTCCCGGCAGTTTGTTGGGAGGTTGTTTTTGTTGCCTGGAATTCATCAACTCCGCTCGCGCCTCCCGAAACATAGGGATGTGATCGGTGTGCAATTCGGCAGAATTGAATCCGTTATTTTCCGCCTGTTTTCCAATAATCGAAGACCAGAAAATGAATAGACAGATTGCAGGATAAATACCACATACACCCGGCATCCTTCGATTTGAACTATGGCTTTTTTATTTTTTCGCTGACTGTTTTACAATCGCTTGACTATCAATTAGGAAGTGTCGTCTTTTTTTATTATCTTATTAACTTTAAAACTCAAATAAAAACCGTTGCCGTTGATTGCGTACCCTGAAATAACAATAAAAATATATTCAGCAAGTGTTGTTATACCTCCATTTTGGGCGAATAAGAACATTTTTCCAGGTGCTACAAGCGATATAACAACAATGATGATGCTTACCAGTTGTATGCAAGGCTGAAATAATAGATATATTGAACCAATCATAAAAATGTAGAAAAATGACACCAATTAAATGCTCGATTTGCAATGGAGTTTTTTTCGACGAAAACTCTAAAGAAGAAGATGCCAAAAATACTGTTATAACAATGAATCTGTTATTTATAAAATCAATAATGTCGATGAATAGAGATGAATGGCATCCCAAAACTCCATCTCTATTACGTTCTGCCATTGAAAAAAATGCAAGTCTATTGAATGGGAATAAATTTTGCGAATGTATGCTCAGAAAGCAAAAACAGAAACTCGAAGAATCAAGAAAAAATAATGATATATTCTCAAGCCATTATATTGACCGCTCAGATGAAATCAAGCGGGGAACAGAGAGATTAAGAACTGAAGCACAACAAAGACAAATTGAATATTTAATTGCTCGAATAAATAAGGAACATTATTAAATATTAAAGTATCATAATATTTATATTCAAACAAAAAGGATGTTCTATCGCACAAAACGTGATTATTCTTTTAGATTAAAATGAAAGCTTCGCGCATACATCATCTATCAATGAATTAAGTATAAAGCTAGACGACATCTTTTGTCGAGATTTCTTCAGAAGCCAAAGGAGTTATAATGAAAATATACAAATGAATAAATAAAT
The DNA here is from genome assembly GCF_963677155.1 of uncultured Draconibacterium sp. Taxonomy (NCBI): domain Bacteria; kingdom Pseudomonadati; phylum Bacteroidota; class Bacteroidia; order Marinilabiliales; family Prolixibacteraceae; genus Draconibacterium; species uncultured Draconibacterium sp. The sequence continues at coordinate 4,256,874 of NZ_OY781884.1, forward strand.
AAATAAAGCCCAGCATACAACAAGGTACATATTGCAGGGCGGGGTTCGGTGGTACGCCAATTGCGGATTCTCGTTTCGCAGTTCCGTGTCCTTCGGACAGGAACGCTCTTCGAAATCCGCAACGCCAAAGTGTACCAACAGTCAGTAGTAATTATTATGGACAACCCAATTACATGGACGGAAAAGCTTTATAAAGGACATTGGCTAATGGGCCTTGGTTATCGCGATTATATTGCTGCTCGCGTATTACTTAACAATCACTTGATAGTTCAAGGACTTACACTTGCGAGTACTTCAGTAGAAAAATATCTGAAGGCACTAATTGTATTTAATATCAAAGAAAGAGAAAAATATCATTATCATTTCGACAGATTTGAGAAACTGAAAGATCTTTTATGTAAAGTCAATAAAGATGTGACTGAAGAGTTTGATCCTTTTTTCTTAGAAATATTAGAAAACGCTTTTAAAATTAGATATTACGACAATATCAAACAACCAGTTTTTATGGGCTTTTTTATAAATCAATTTATTGGAGAGTTAGACTATACTATAGACTTTCTAGAAAATTTCGTTGCTAAAACAGAGAACGGTGGAGCGTCTATTTCAGCATACAATCGTGCGATTAAAAATAACAATCCACAGCTTTTTGAAAATAACTTTGTTTTAAGCAAAGAGAATAAGAAGGACTATATGGAAAAGCCTGATGTTGGATTTTCAATCATTATTCGAATTGGATCTGTAGTTCAAGAAGAAAAAATAGTAAAAGGTCGAAGTACTAAAAATAAATATGAAGGTCGAATATCCAAGTTCCCTGAGTTTTGCACTCCGCTCAACGATCAGTGTGCAATTCAGCCGGATTGACCCCGTTCTTTTCCGCCTGTTTCCCAATAATCGGAGACCGGAAAGTGAATAGACAGATTGCAGGATAAATACTGCATATTATTGGCGTGTGTCATGGCTAACCCCACTTCCCAAATGTGTAAAGCGTTTTTATTGGTGATAGAAAATTTAGGAATAATTTGAGAACATCATCGAAATTAGCTGCTTTTCTCAAAATTTTACTAAAACTGACAGTCTCAAAATACTTAAAAGGCTTATTGTTCTGGTAATTCAACCGGACTAAAATACTTTATCCATGTATTATCATTTTAAATCCAATTTCCGCTTGCAACAGTTTTGGCGGGTGCTTCCGAGGTACCTGCTTGTTACAAGCGGAGAACCTGCGGCCAGGCCCTTGCCGGGAGAAGTCCTGCGCAGGGGATAATCCATTATTTTTTTTCAATTTTCACTCCACGTTGCCGCAGCTGCGGCTTTACCCCATCAATTTACCGGATACTACTTTTTTCACTTCACGCTGTTTGGATTCGAACAGAGGCGAGGAAGGTATTGCCTGGTTTTTGGGGAGGCCCGGCGGTACGGGGAGATTTGTATCAATTAAAAAACAACAAATTATGTCGATATTATATTCAAAAATTCAACGGGTAAACCCACGCAACCCACAAGCCGACCGGAAATGGTACCTGGTACCCAACCGCGTGGAACAAAAAACAGAAAAGGAGATTGCTGAAGCTTTAAGTAAAAACACCACTTTAAGCCGTGGTGAAGCAGTCCTGGTTTTAGATGAGCTGCAAGCGGTGATCCAGAATTCCCTGCTCGATGGCTACTCGGTGCAAATGGGCGACTGGGGTTCGTTTCAGCTCACGTATAACTGCACCGGCACGGATACCGAAGCGGAATGTACGGCCGATAAAATTACATCGGTAAACATCCGTTTCCGCCCCGGAAAACAGATGAAAGAGGCGCTGTCTAATGCAACCTTTGTAGCCCGCTAGTATTCACTTAATCCTTCTCGATCACAACCTCCCGACAGTTTGTTGAGAGGTTGTTTTTGTTGCCTGGAATTCATCAAGATCTTTTCCGAAAATCTTCATGTTCTTTTCTGAAGATCTTCTTGTTCTTTTTCGAAAATCTTCTTCATGAAGTTTGGAAATCTTCTTCATGTTTTAGTGGAAAGTTCTTGAAGAATTTACCCCGGTTGGATTTGTGGCCGGGAATAGCAGTAAAAAGAAGAAAGAATGGCTATAGAAAAGCTTGATTTTTCTATTCTTTGGTTTTATGTTCTTTAGGATGGATTCATATAAGTTTTACTTCTGGTAAAATTGTTTTTGAAAGAACCTGGCTTAGAAACAAGTAAACCCCATAATTTTACTTTTACAACTTTCGCTTACGTTGATCTGCGATCAGGAGTGTTCGGAAGAATTGAACCCGTTTTTACCCTGCCTGTTCCTCAATTAATCGGAGACCAGAATATGAGTAGACAGATTTTAGAATAAATACCGAACGCCCTCGGCATCCTTTGATTGGAATTACGTCTTTTCCGTTATTTTTCAAATATTACCCACAACAGTGTGTCTATCAGTCAACAAGTCTTGTTTTGATTCTTTATTATGCTAACTTTAAAGTCCAAATAAAAACCTTAGCCGTTGAATATGTACCCTGAAATAGCTGTAAAAAAGATATTAAGCATAATATGTGTTGTTATACCTCCATTTTGGGCGGATAACAACACTTCAAAATTGATATAATGAATATGACATCATTTGGGGTACACAATAGTTATGCATTAAACCACTAACAAACTAAAATCTATCATGGAAAACCTAATACAAAAAATTCAAAACCTTGATTGGGAAGAACTCAATTTTGAAAATGGATCATAATTCAGATACAAATGAAAAAAATAACACTTCTAGCGGTTTTAGTATGTTCAGTTTCAATTGGACATACACAAAACCTTCAGACGATTACTGACAATGGCAATCTTACAACTAATGAAATCAGTATCAAAGGGGATGATAAACCTGTATCAGTTTCCTTAACCAACCATCATTATTCAGGAAACCCAATCGGGGCTCAACTTGGAGCTTGGTCAGGGTTTGGTACCGCAGGAATCAAGTTTCATAGATGGCGTGGTTCCTCAACTTATTTTCACGTAGCATATGTCGGACAGGTCAGTTATAATGGTGATTACGGTTTGGATTTTAGGACAAATAGCGTAAGTACTCTAACTGATGCTACAACCTCAAGGATGTTCATTAGTAGCAATACTGGAAATATTGGGATAGGCGTTACAGCACCACAAGAAAAGCTACATATTAAGAATGGAAATACCTTAATAGAAATGGACAGTCGATATGGGAATGATCCTAAAATTTTATTTCAGAATGAAGGCACAGGAGCAAACCCGTATCAAACATTTTATAGATGGACTGGTATTGCAAATAATTATTATGCAACTCGTTTTTACGAAGGAGGAAATCAAGGGTTCAAAATTCAAAATGGTAATTCAACCACCTATGGAAATCATACTTTTACAGATGCTTTCGTACTTCTAAAAAATGGAAATGTAGGAATAGGTATTTCATCACCAACTCAAAAACTTCAAGTCGCAGGAACGATCTATTCAACTGAGGTAAAAGTTGAACTTGCTGCTAGTCAAGGGCCGGATTATGTTTTCGAACCCGATTATGAACTACGAACTCTTCACGAAACCAAGGAATACATAACCGAAAATAAACATCTTCCTGAAATCCCATCAGCAAAAGAGATGGAGATAAATGGGGTCGAACTTAGTGATATGAATATGCGGCTTTTGAAGAAGATCGAGGAACTTACGCTCTATCAGATTGAACTGATGGAAAAACTCGAACAACAGAACATAGAACTACAGGATGTAAAAAAGGAACTGCAAAAGTTGAAGAAATAAAAGAAATATAACAAATGTATAGTGAATGAGCTTACGAGCTCTTTTCAAATGACTCTACAACCCCATACTTTCGAGCGATTGGAAAGTGTGAGTGCACTCAACGTACATAGTCGGTCTACTGCCAGGAAAAAGATTGACTGGCACCTGGAATACATCGGAAACAAACTGGCCGAATACCGCAAAATACTGGACGAAAGCGATGGCGATAAAAAGCAAGAGATTAAAAACGAAATTGAAAAGCAAAACCAACGAAAGGTGGAGTATGAAAAATAAAACAAGAGTTAAAAGAATCGGGACAAAGACAAATCTTGACCTTCAGCGAATAGTCAATATTATGTTGTTTATATGGATATTGAGAATAAAAACCGAATATCCTACAAAATATTGAAAACCACCAATACTGAAATCCTTTCTCTGTAACGTTTTATAAAGCTATATCTTATTGCCCGGTAAATGCTTCTTAAAAGAAATGCTATAAGAGATTGTTTCAAAAAACAAACTCTAATTGAATCAAAAAAATATTAATTAAATAAAAATTAAAATGAAAAAAATAATTTTATTAATGATGCTACTGGGAATTTTTAATTCCATTAATGCCCAATACATTGCCCGATACAGAGATGGAATATATGATGGTAAATATATTCACGGAGTGAATAATTCAGGTACTTCAGCACAATCTGGTGACCCCTCATATAGAGAATTGCCTCCTAGCATTTCGGAAGGTGTTTACTGTTGGTGGAACTATGCCTCATCCGTTGGAGAACCATCTGATTCCTTTGGAGCTGCAATAGGTTTTGGAAAAGGAACATCTGGCACTGCTGAAATTTGGGCAGGTTGGACAAATGGGAGGCTTTTTACAAGATTTCTCAGAGACTGTTGCCAAGGATGGTCTGAGTGGAACCAAATTTGGACGGCCAATACTGATGGTGCTAATTCCGGTCTGGATGCAGACTTGGTTGATGGACATCAGCCAGTACTCATCCAAAGCTCTGGAAATGTAGGTATTGGGACAGCTGACCCTAAAAACAGGCTTTCTGTAAATGGTACTATCTGGGCAAAAGAAGTTAAAGTTACTTTGGCTGATGCTGCTGATTGGGTATTTGATGATGATTATGAGTTAAAACCATTGGACGAAGTTGAGAATTTTATCAACGACAATAAGCACTTGCCAGATGTTCCTTCTGCTGAGGAATTTCGTGAAAAAGATATGAATCTTGCAGAGATGAATAACGTTTTACTCCAGAAAGTTGAGGAGTTAACTTTATATCTAATTAAACAGAATAAATTAAGTAAGACTCAGCAAGAAAAAATAGAATTATTAGAAAAAAAAGTTAGTTCTCTGGAAAAGAAATAAAAGCTCATGATTCGGGGTGTGAATTTTTGGTATGTAGGTAGTTTTTTAGGTCACGTTCCACTCCTTGAGATTTCATGCCACCATAGTTCCAACATTAAATCGGGGCAAAGACAAATCTCAACCTCCGATACTGACACCCGCCGCCAGATTATGCGCAACAATATTACCAAGGTAGTCTATTCGTCCCAACCTCAGGCGATGTATAAAACAACATTCCCATCGGATACAAGATAAACAATGCGAATGATAAAAAGGCTATGGAGACAATGCTCAGAAACAAAAACAAAACAAGTGTTTTTTCTAATTGTATTCTATTTTTGACTTTTAAAGCTATTTTTAAGTCAAAGAAACCAAATACTCAAGATTACGATGAAAACAAGCTATTACAAAAAACGCCTCACAAAGCGTGTTATATACTTCTTTAATATCGCTCCAGAAGTGGGTTTTTAGACAGACTGCTGTAGTAAGCTTTTGTCCCAGATCATTGTAGTTGAATTGAAAAATATTGTTAAATTAAATAGATAAATAAATGAAAAAGGTATTGATCTTTATTTTATTGATTGCATCAGTTTCTATTGTAGAAGGACAACAATGGAATGGTAGTTCTGATGTAAATGGTGATATTAATAGAAATGGAAATGTAGGGATTGGAACATCTAATCCTAGTCAGAAATTAGATGTAAATGGATTTCTTAACGTTGGCGGAACTGCGTATACAAGAATGGTTTTTGCCTATAATAATTGGTCTGGTTCGCATGGAATTCTATTTAATGCATATCCAAGTTCACCATTCGTAAATGGTAATTTAGAATCTTTGGGTAACACTAAATTTGCAAATGATGTAGGGAACTATTCTGGTGGTGCAGGGGCCGTGATGTTTTTCGGAAATGGAGGCGTTATGGATTTTCTTATTTCTCCGCTATCAACTGGAAAAGATAATGATATTGAATGGGGTGACCCTAAGCTTAGAATATCAAGGAATGGAAATATTGGTATTGGAACAAGTGCTCCGACTCAAAGGTTAGAAGTGAACGGAAACATTACTGCAAGATCAAGTGATTATGTCCAAATGTCAGTTGATCAGACTGATGCTGGAAAAATATCAGTAGGAGTTACAAGTGGCACGGCAGATGGTTTTATTGGGGTTTCAACTAATGCTTCATTTAATCCAAATCTTAAATTTTTACTTGGAGGATCTGAGAAAATGAGAATTACTTCGAAAGGAGATGCTGTAATATATGGAAAATTAGAGGCTAAAGAGATAAAAGTACAGTTACAACCAACCGCTGATTTTGTTTTTGATGAAGATTATGATTTAAAAGAAATTAGCGAAGTTGAGTTATTTATAAATAAGAACAAACATTTACCAGATTTTCCTTCGGGAAAAGAGATTAGAGAAAATGGCGTGAATCTTGGGCAAATGGATGCAAAACTATTGCAAAAAATTGAGGAGTTGACTTTATATATGATCGAGCAAAATAAAAGAATTGAGAAACTAGAAAATGAAAATTCAGAACTTATGAGAAAAGTTAAAAAATTAGAAGCAGCACAATAGGCAATAATTTGTAACAATGCATAATTATAAACATATGAGAAAGAAGATATTATTAATCATTCTAGTCGGAATAAGTTTTGGAATAAAAGCACAGGAAAAAATACAAACAGAAGTAGGACTTAAAGACGATTTTATTTATAAAAATGGAAGCATCGGGATTGGAACGACTAATCCTCAAGCTAAATTGCATATAAATGGAAGTTTGATGTTAAATAATGGAGTAATTCAACGTGGTGGAACACCTATAATAATTACAACAGACTTAGGCTTATACTCACATCTTTCTGGACATTGGATTAGAATTGTTAGTAATAATGCACCTATTCGATTTTTTACAGATATTGGAAATGGAGGAGCAGGAAAGAATGTTAAAATGTCAATTGAATCTAATGGAAGTGTGGGAATTGGAACAACAGTTACTGGCTCGCATAAATTAGCCGTTGAAGGCTCCATTGGAGCTAGAGAAATAAAAGTTGAGTCGTCAGGCTGGTCAGATTATGTTTTTGATGATAATTACAAATTACAGGACATAAAAGACTTAGAAAATCATATAAAAGTGAACAAATGTTTGCCCAATATACCAACAGAAGAAGAGGTAACTAAAGAAGGAATTAACCTTGGAGAAATGGATGCAAAACTATTGCAAAAGGTTGAAGAGTTGACATTGTATTTAATAGAGCAAAATAAGGAAATAGAAAGAATGAAAGAGGAAATTAGATTATTAAAAGCGGATGATAAATAGAAGACCATAACACGGCAAAATAAAATATGAGGGTTTTGGGATGTGAAGTTGCCGTGATTCTATAACTGCCCAATGTTTTTTTAGGAAGCTATCTATTATTAATCTTAGTCCCTGTCTTTAGGCATCTGTGTTCTGAAAAAGAGCGTACTATTTCAATCCTCGTACAGTTCATATGCTCAATCCGTTATAAAAAATAGTCGAGGAACATTGCTGCAAATAGAAACAGAGGATAAAAGTTACTAAACATGAAAACACTATTAATTATTCTTTTAACTTTATTAGTGGTTAAAACTACTTTTGGACAAGGATTTTGGAACAAATCAGCTACCATACGTAGTGATGGAGTGATGGAAATTGGAAAATATATTGATTTTCACGAAACGAATTCTGATCCTAATGATTACAGTATTAGATTATATTCCAATAATGGAATATTGGGATTAAATGGATCGTTTAATATTTATGGTGATTTAAATTTATCTTCAGGATTAATTACATCAAACAAACTATTATTAAATGATCCAAACGATATAGACAATTGGAATAATCTATGGCAATGTGGCTTTTTTCAAGGATATAATATCGTCAATGCACCCGAATCAAGCGGATGGTTTTGGGGCATAAATATGGGACATAATGGTAATAGTTCTACATATAGATATAATGGTCAAATTGCGATTAAAAATAGTCCTACTTCGCCAACAATGTATTTCCGAAGTACAAATAAAGATGGAGAAGGTGATTGGGCAAAATTATTGATAAATAATGGAGATTTTTCTAGTTTAACAGGTAATACCCTACTCCTAAATGACCCAAACAATATAGACAATTGGAACAATCTGTGGCAATGTGGCTTTTACCAAGGATATAATATCGTCAATGCACCTGAATCAAGCGGATGGTTCTGGGGCATAAATATGGGACATAATGGTAATAGTTCCACACATAAACATAATGGTCAAATTGCGATTAAGAATGATTATGATTCGCCAACTATGTATTTTAGAAGCACTGCTGAATCCGGCGAGGGAGTTTGGGCAAAAGTTTTAAATGATAATGGTAATCAACAAATAAATGGCAATTTAACTGTAGCTGGAAAGTTATTATCCAGAGAAGTTAAAGTTACAATTGATGCCGGTGCTGATTTCGTATTTAAAGCCAATTATGAGCTTAAAGATTTAGATCATTTAGAAAATTTTATTAAAAAAAACAAACATTTACCTGATATTCAAACTGAAAAAGAAATGATTGAGAATGGACTAAATATAAATGAATTCAAATTAAACTATTGCAAAAAATTGAGGAGTTGACTTTATATACAATTGAACAGAATAAAAAGATAAAAGATTTAGAAGATATAATTCAACGAAATGACCTCAAATGAAGAGCAACATTTTATAACACTCAATATCTGTAAGCAGAGAAGTGTGGGAGAGTTTAACTCTTGTACAGTTTCCCAAAAATCGCAATGGTTTGATAATTTAGAGCTTCAAAATCCCTACCTCTGTGTATTGTCAACTGTAAGACTGTCTGAGACCTAATTTTTTGAATGAATTATTAGCTACTTTGAAGGAAATGAAATATTGAAACCTCAACCGGTTAATTTTACTTTTTAGACAGACTGCCATTGTAAGCAGTTGCACAGAGGCCTCTCATTTACTATTGAATTATTGTTAAACCAAATAGATATAAAAAACATGACAAAAAAAATAAAATTATTATGTCTGTTAATAATACTCGTTTTTCCTAATTTATTAGCACAGACGACAAAAACTTTAACTCTATCATCAGGGGAAGGATGGTACCGAATTTTAGAAGGGACAACTAGAGCAAGCGGTATTTTAAGATTGTCTGGGACTAGCGGAAATAACAGAGCAACAAATATTACAATGGAAGTTTCCTTAATGGCATATTCTCAAGGTGGTAATATTAATATCATAAATAATTTATATTACAACTCTAATCACATTAAAGAGATTCGAGGAGGTAGTAGTAATGGCAAATATGTACTCGATGTGTATTTTGAATATATAACTACTCCAAGTAATTTGAATGTTGAAACAGATGGAACCAATTTAACAATCTTGGATAATCCAATATTTAATCCAACTGATGACTTAAAGGGTAAAGTTACTACTTCAGGACGTGTGATTAGTATTAAAAGTACAAGGTATCCAATTTATTTAGCAAATTATGTTGGAATTGGAACTACAAATCCTTCTGAAAACTTACATGTGAATGGCCTAATTAAGATTCCAACTGCAAATAGTACAGATAATAATTCACCAGGAATTGTTTGTCTTAGTAATGACGATTTTTTATATGATGGAGATTATATAAATCATTATGGTTTTGGGTTTCATAAATATACACAATCTACTGTCCAAAATGGCATAAATACATATGTGTCAGGCTATTTTGGCATTGATTTATTTACTGGTGGAAATAATAGATTAAGAATAGCTAAAGATGGAAATGTTTTAGTAGGAAAAACATACCAAATTAATTCTAAATATAAGCTAGATGTAGCAGGTTCTATTAGAGCAAATGAAATAAAAGTTAATTTAGATGGAGCTGATTTTGTTTTCGAACCAGATTACAGATTAAAACCTTTAAATGAAGTTGAATCATACATTAAAGAAAATAAACGACTGCCTGAGATTGCTTCTGCAGACGAGATGAATAAAGAAGGAGCTGATTTAGGCGAATTAAACACTAAACTATTGCAAAAAATTGAAGAATTGACTCTTTATATGATTGAAATGAATAAAGAAGTGAAAGCTCTTAAAAATGAAAATTCAAAACTTATGGGAAAAGTTAAAAAATTAGAAGCAGTGCAATAAGCAACAATTTGTAACAACGCATAATTATAAACATGAAACAATTATTTAAATTCTTAATTTTATTAGTTTTTTTAACCCATCAGATGGATGTTAAATCTCAAGATATATTTTCAAGAATATATTTAATTTCAAATCAAGATCAAATTCAATTTAATATTCCAAATGAAAACAGATATTGGATTATGTCTAAACCTTCACATAATTACGCATTTGCATTATATAGTCCTGATGATGGGAATTGGTTTACTCATTGGAAAACGGGAAGCGGAGATATGGTAATGAACCGTGGCAGTTTAGGAATAAATATTTCGCCAAATGCAAAATTGCACGTAGGATCTAATGAGAATGATGGAATATTTATTGGAAAACCAAATGATAATTTTGGATTAGATGGGGGAAGCTACAGTATTAAATTTTATGGTTATCGGGATATAATATCGAACGTAACTTCCGCGAAAATTTCCGCAGAAAGAACAAATGTTTGCTGTAATTGGCTATATCAAGGTACTGATTTAGTTTTTTATACGACAAATGCTATAACAACAGCAAACTCTGATAATTCTATTGAACGAATGCGAATTAAAGATAATGGAAATATTGGTATTGGAACAGATTTATCTTCAAATCCAAATAACTATAAACTAGCGGTAAATGGAACAATTGGAGCAAAAGAAATAAAAGTAGAGACTACTAGTTGGCCTGATTATATTTTTGATGATAATTATAAATTAAGCTCAATACAAGAGGTTGAAAATTATATAAATGAAGAAAATCACTTGCCTGGTATTCCTTCTTCAAAAGAGGTAGAGGATCAGGGGATTAGTCTTGGGGAAATGGATGCTAAGTTGCTTCGAAAGATAGAAGAGCTAACCTTGTATTTAATTGAGCAAAATAAATTAAATCAAATACTTCAAAAAAGAGTTAACCAATTGGAAAAAGAAATGAGTACTTTGAGAACGCAATGAAAGACAATAACAATGGCTAACACCCAATATGCCTACCGGAGGCGCAACATAGGCATACTGGGCATAGGTTTTACTCTGGTCACAAGCTGAAAAAATAGTATAAATAAATAAACTTATGAAAAAAGCAATTTTAGTTCTATTATTAATACTTGGAATTACTCTCAATATTAAAGCACAAGATGAAACTATTAATGGAAATCTAACAGTTAAGAGTTCAATAAAATTAAGAAAAAGTGATGATTCAGGAACGGCTGGGTTAGCTTTAAGTGGGACTGGAAGCTATATACATGTAGCAGGAGCAGGTTTAATTTCCCGTACAAATAATCAACAGGACTTAGGAATTAATGGTTGGAGATTTAGAAGTCTTTGGCTAGGAAGTGATGCTTATATTGCTGGAAAAGTAGGAATTGGAACTTCTTCTGCACTGGAAAAGCTTGATGTGCGAGGAACAATTAGAGTTATACCATCGTCAAATAATCATTCTCTCCTCCTAGATCGAATTGGAGGTAAAGCAACAATAAAGGCTATAAATAGCAGCTCAAATGGAAGTATGGTTATAGATCCAGCCAGCGATGGAGATGCTATTTATTTAGGTCATTATGTAAATTCAAATACATATATTTCATCAGGAGGTGGGAAAGTGGGAATTGGTACTTCTTCTGCTCGTGAAAAGCTTGATGTGCGAGGAACTGTTAGAGTTATACCGTCATCAAATAATTATTCTCTTCTTCTAGATCGAATCGGAGGTAAAGCTACAATAAAGGCTATAAATAGCAGCTCAAATGGAAATATGGTCATAGACCCAGCTAGCGATGGAGATGCTATCCTTTTAGGTCATTATGTAAATTCAAATACATATCTTTCAACAGGAGGTGGACAAGTAGGTATAGGAACAACAAAAGTTGGCTCACATAAATTAGCTGTTGAAGGCTCTATTGGAGCTAGAGAAATAAAAGTTGAGTCGTCAGGCTGGTCAGACTTTGTTTTTGATGAAGAATATGAATTAAAAAGTTTAGATGAGATAGAGAAATTCATAATTGCCAATAAGCATCTACCAGATATTCCAAGTGAAGCTGAAGTTGGAAAAAAAGGAATTAATTTAGGTGAAATGGATGCTAAATTACTTCAGAAAATTGAAGAATTAACTCTATATCTGCTTGAGATGAAAAAAGAATTATCCGAAGTAAAAGAGAAGAATTTAGCTTTAGAAGAAGAAATAAAAGCCATAAAAGGAAATTAAAAGTTCATAGCGCATTTTGCCCTCAGGTTTTGAGGGTTAGTGAAATCTTCTAACTTTAGTGTTTAAATTCGGTTGTAGCGGTTCGGAAGGGAGGACAAAAACAATACTGGGGCACAACGATTTTACTGCCTTTTACGATAAAGGCTACCACGCAGGCAGCGAACTTGCCATAGCCGATATGCCCGGTATACCGGCAATTGTTACCATTCCCCCGTTTTCAGGAGCTTCGTATGCTTCTGACATCAGGAACGATGTGGAACATTTTACTACGACCCGAAAACTGATACCTACCCTTGCCTGCAAGGACACACCCTAAAAACTACCGGCTACTGGCACCATGCAAAAAATGGTGCCGGAGAAACAGCCTATCGTTTCCGCAACTACACAACACCAAAATGCAAAAGCTGTGAGGTCGGTCCCCTGTGCACAAAATCGACAGTAAATGGAAAACAGGTCAGGCGAAGTGAGTTTGCCGACAACATTGAAAACAACAAAAAACGCGTTCAGAACAGCGAAAAGCTATACAAACGACGGCAAGCCATTGTCGAATATCCCTTCGGTACCATTAAACGTCAGTGGGGATTCTGCTACATTATCACCAAAAAGTATATCGAAAGGGCTGAAGCCGACTTTGGCTTGATTATGACGGCCTACAACCTCAGAAGAATAATCAATATTGTGAGCATGACGGAATTAGAAAAATATATGATAAGTATTTTTACTGATTTCTGTTCAATTTTTACGCATTTAAAGCTATTTTTAAGCCACAGAAACCAAATACTCAGAATGACTATGAAAACCTATTATAAAAACCGCTTCTCAAAACGTTTTATAAGCCTCAATTATATCGCCCCGGAGAGGGGTTTTTAGACCAGACTGCCGTAATAAACAATTGCAAAAGATCATCAATTTTAATTACTAAAAAGCTAATAATAGCATTATGAAATCGAATAAGAAGTTTTATTTTTTTACATTTTTATTTATCATTGCTCATTCTGCAAATTTATTTTCTCAAGATATAATTAGTGGGGGGGCAAACAGCTGGATTATTCATACTCCAGATGATGGACGTACAAGCCTTTATATAGCACCAAAACTTAATGGAAACTGGGATTGGGCAAAGCAAACAATATTTTATAGCAATGGAGCTGTAAGTTTTAATAATAATGTTGGTATAAGAACAAGTACTCCATTGTCAGCACTACATGTTGAAAGTGAGGGGGTATTTAAAGGTAATGCTTGGTTTGGAAAATCTTATGTAAATGATTATAGATACCATTTTGATAGAGCACGTGTAGGTGTAAGTGGTACATCTTCGACTGGTCAATATGGAGCTGGGATTCATTTTCAAGTAAGAAATAATAACAACACGAACTATTTACATTCTATAATTGGCGAAGATAGAGATGGTCGCTTAATATTTGAAACTGGGGGAGCGGGAATTGTAGCTCCGACAGAGAAAATGACAATATTTCCAAATGGAAATGTAGGTATTGGCACAACTAAAACAAATGGTTATAAATTAGCTGTTGATGGTATAATTGGGACACGTGAAATAGTCGTAAATACAGATATCTGGTCTGACTTTGTTTTTAATAATGATTACAAGCTAAAAAGCTTAGCAGAAGTTGAAAAATTCATAGAAGAAAACAAACATTTGCCTGATATTCCTTCTGAAAAAGAAGTTAAAGAGAATGGAGTACAAGTTGGTGAAATGAATGCAAAACTTTTGCAAAAAATTGAAGAGCTGACACTTTATATGATTGATATGAATAAAGAAGTGAAAGCTCTTAAAAATGAAAATTCAGAGCTTATGGGAAAAGTTAAAAAATTAGAAGCAGTAAAATAGGCAATAATTTTAACAATGTATAATTGGAACAAGGCATAAAAGAGCCAAAAACACTCCATGTATTTTTTATAAATTATATTCAGTTATTGATATTAAAAGTTATTTTTAAGCCACAGAAACCAAATACTCAGAATTACAATAGAAACAACCTGTTATAAAACGCTTCTTAAAACATGTTATATACTTCTTTTACATAGCCTCGAAAATGGATTTTTAGGCACGCTGCTGTTGTAAGCAATTGATTCAATGATTTTTTCTAAAATGGAGATATTAACAAACTAAATAAATAGAAAAATGAATAAAGTAAAACTTGTAATAATCATTTCACTAACTGTTTCTAGTTTTAATACTATCAAAGCACAAACAAAATATACTGGTTTATTTAAAACTTCAAATGGAAATACTGGTTACCATCATTTCACAAGAAACAACTCAGCGGGTGCAGCAGTTTATATAAATCAAGTTTCAAAAAATGGTCCAATTTTGAGATTATCAAGTGGTATATATGATGCAGGACAAGGCATAAAATTCACTTTTGAAAATAATGGATATTTGGGATTAGGAACCACTACTGTTACGGAGAAATTAGTATTGTATAAAACTGATGCAACGCAAGTGACAACACAATACGGAAATTTAAATACTGATGTAGGAGCAGGAAATGGTTTTATTGTTGGCATCGAAACAGCTGGGAATGGTGTGATTTGGAATAGGGAAAATCGTTATATTCGGTTTGGAACTAATGCCACCGAAAGAATGAGAATTCATGAAAATGGTAATATTGATATATATGGAATAGTTAAATCAGGTGCGTATAAAACTATTGAGAATAATACAGATTATCATCATTTTATTCGTAATAATGTGGGAGGTGCTGCGGTATATGTGAATCAGGTTTCAACTGGGCCAATATTAAGACTTTCAAGTGGAACTTCATCTCCAAATGTTAATGTCAAACTTACTGTTGAGAACAATGGTGCAGTTGGCATTGGAACATCAACAATTGAAGATTATATGCTTTCTGTAAATGGAAAGATTAAAGCAAAAGAAATAAAAATTGAAACAGGATGGGCTGATTTCGTATTTGATGAAGAATATAGTTTGAGAAGTATTAATGATATAGAGTTATTTATTCAAAAGAACAGACACCTGCCTGATATCCCAACAGCTAAAGAGGTCGAAGACAATGGAGTGAATCTTGGAGAAATGAATACTAAATTATTACAGAAAATAGAGGAATTGACACTTTATGTTATTGATTTACAAAAACAAGTTGATGGCTTAAAAAGCCAACTGGATGAACAGAAGTAAAATGCAATGGCAAATAAAAACAAAAATAATATCAAAATAAATAAACAATGAAAAAAAAAATTATTCTATTTTTAATTTTTACGACAAACATCTTTTCTCTTAAGGCACAGGAACTTGAGTGGGACGTTGACAATACAGGTAATAATCCCGGAGAAAGAATTGTAGCAATTCTAGATGCAGAAACAGTAGCCACTTATCCTTATAACGGTGTTGAGATTATTGGACAAGTAATAGACAATAATGGAAATTGGGGTTATAACCTACCAATAGTAAGCAATTTCTCATTATATGTGAAATTTTCTGGTGGAATTAGTTATAGACTTATTCAAGCAGTTGAAACAAGCAATATTATTCTACGATTAAGGAAAATATCAGATTTAGAATTTCATTTGACAGCAAATTGTCCTAATTACCATACAGCAATGAGAATACTTTTAAAAAAAGTTGAAGGTTCTGTTAATGTCATTATGGGAGATCCAAAAGTTAATGACGCTTCAGGAGAACTTGTTATATCTGAACCAACCTATAAGTCTTATGTCTCAGGTAATTTTGGAATAGGCACAGATTTATCCTCAAATCCAAATAACTATAAACTAGCGGTAAATGGAACAATTGGAGCAAAAGAAATAAAAGTGGAGACTACTAGTTGGTCTGATTATGTTTTTGATGATAAATATAAATTACAGGAATTAAAAGATCTAGAAAATTATATAAAGGAAAATAGAAGTTTGCCTAATATACCTACAGAAGAAGAGGTTATTAAAAATGGAATAAACGTTGCAGAGATGGATTCAAAACTATTACAAAAAATTGAGGAACTTACTTTATACTTGATTGAACAAAATAAAAGAATAGAGAAGCTTGAGAAAGAAAATGAATCACTAAAGACAAAGATAAATATATGGCAACAAATCAATCATTTACAATAGGTAACCATGAAACGTATGGGGGGCAGTGAGTGTTCGGGCACCCTGCGTCGCTCCAACTTTCTGCAAAAATGGACATAGACGCCCCACACTCCCAAACGATTTCATACCGCAAAACAGTTACCTTTAATTGCAATAAACCTGTAGAATATAAATTAAGATTGTATTAAAATGAGGAAAATTAAAATTTTATTGATAATCCTATTGAATATTAATTGTACGGTGGGATTTTCACAATGGGATTTAAATACAAATTCAGTTCTTTATCGTAAAGCTAATTCAGACCAAATTATTCTAAAAACGAGTCGGACTGACAATACCTTTCCAGGAAATATCAAAACAGACGGATGGGGAAATTTTGGTTTTAATAGAAATATCAATTTGGGGGGATACATTTCAAAGATAAATAATGGAACCGAGATAATTTATCGAACAATAAGAACCGATAACACCTGGGAAGGTACGATTACGTCAGATGGATTTGGAAATTTCGGGTTTAACAGAAATATTAAAATAGGAGGGTATATTTCCAATGTAAATAACAATCCTAAAATCATTTATAAAACGATTCGGACAGATAATACCTATGAGGGAAATATCAAAACAGACGGATGGGGAAATTTTAGTTTTAGTAGAAATATCAATTTGGGGGGATACATTTCAAAGATAAATAATGGAACCGAGATAATTTATCGAACAATAAGAACCGATAACACCTGGGAAGGTACGATTACTTCGGATGGATTTGGAAATTTCGGGTTTAACAGAAATATTAAAATTGGAGGGTATATTTCCAATGTAAATAACAATCCTAAAATCATTTATAAAACGATTCGGACAGATAATACCTATGAGGGAAATATCAAAACAGACGGATGGGGAAATTTTAGTTTTAGTAGAAATATCAATTTGGGGGGATACATTTCAAAGATAAATAATGGAACCGAGATAATTTATCGAACAATAAGAACCGATAACACCTGGGAAGGTACGATTACTTCGGATGGATTTGGAAATTTCGGGTTTAACAGAAATATTAAAATTGGAGGGTATATTTCCAATGTAAATAACAATCCTAAAATCATTTATAAAACGATTCGGACAGATAATACCTATGAGGGAAATATCAAAACAGATGGATGGGGTAATTTTACCTTTAGTAATAATGTTGCTATTGGAACAGGTAATGCGAGGAACTATAAATTGAATGTTTGTGGTACAATTCGGGCAAGTGAGGTAAAAGTTGATTTAACCGGTTGTGATTTTGTTTTTGAGGATGATTATCAGTTAAGAACTTTAAAAGAAGTAGAAGATTTTATAAAAGCAAATAAAAGACTACCAAATGTTAAATCAGCAGCCGAAATGGAAGCAGACGGAACAAACTTAGGAGAGTTAAACTCGCAACTATTACAGAAAATTGAAGAATTGACTCTTTATTCAATTGACCAAGAGAAGAAAATAGAAAGACTAGAACGAGTAGTCGAGCAATTAATGGAAAACCGAACATGCAATTAGAATAATGTATATACAAAAGCTGGCATTTTTCATTAAGCCTACCGTTGGTAATGATCAAAACATCTTTACTCCAAAGTGCTGGTTGTAATCGCTCCTTTGTGCTCAGCCCGAATATATCTTTGTTGAGATATATTTTGAAGTATTTATTCTGGGATTTGCAAATACTCTAAGTGGTATTGGCTGTTAATGTAGATAAATTCCACAGTTCATTCATGGAATACTTATGCTACCCGCGCCGGTGTAAGAAATGACTTAAAAGACAGGATTCTACACAATTTGAATACATTGTAGTCATTCTCCGGCTGGCTCTTGCTTGTACTTTTTTATTATCACCCCTTCAAAGCTATTTTCAATTTAAACGGCTTACAGGAAGCTTTTCTATTGTATTTCATCCTGTCATTATTTTGTTAATGATGTCAGAACCCTGAAACGTACTTACCCCCGAATTTCAAATAGACACCTTCTTATAATTGATACTCTTCTCATCCAACGAGTCCGTTGGTTAAAACCCCATTTTGTCCAATCATTTCCAGGAAGATGATTGGATTTTTTTTCGATTTAATTTATTCACTGTTATTGCGTATGGAACACTATTCTAATGTTATTCTTGAGCTCGAAGAAAATTTACGGCAAATAACTATCGCTTCCGGCTGTATGCTTAGCAACTCCAAGCTGGCGATTAAAAGATGCAGGTTTGCCCTGGTTGAACTAAAATCGGTTGTAATCAGGCATGGCTTTCCAGACCAATCATCCGAAATCCGGTTCTTCAAAGAAATTAAACCCATGGCCTATAGTTATTTATTATTTAATCAGGCCCTCTTTGAGATGGAAAGCTTCCGGTCAACGAGGGCAGAAGCAATGAAACAATACTTGAAAAACAAGCTCAATGAAATTCAGAGATATATGGAGGAACATCGTGAAACGGTCCAGTATTATCATTGTGGATATACTTTTCTGGATCGATTCTATTTTGTTCGTAATACAGAAGAAATTCCTGTTGAGTTGAGAGGAGAAAACTATCTGCTGGACGAGGAATTTAATACCTGGCAGGATTATAACTTTTCAGTGATCCAGGCAAATGAGATGTTACTGAAATACTTTAGTACGGAAATTTCAAGACTCGAGAATCCCCAAGAATCGGACGAATTGCAGCAATTTAGACAGATTGACTGGACTGCAAATAAAATTGATCTGGTGGAATTGGTTTATGCCCTCTATTATTCAAGAGCGATCAATAACGGAAAAATTACTATTAAAGAACTGGGAAAACTGATCGGGCAAATTTTTAATGTAGAACTTAATAATGATGTTTACCGGTACTTTATTGAAATTCAACAACGAAAAATAGACCAAACCAAATTTATTGGTCATTTACAATCTGTACTTCAACAGCACATTGACCAAAACATTTTAAAATGAGTTGTTTTGAACCTTTCGTAGGTGAATAGTAAACAATAATAATTCCCCAAGCTGACAACAACTTGATAACATCTAAAATTTCGGAGTTGCAAATTTGGTCGTATTTCGAACGAACAATTTAAAATTGAACAGTTATGCCAACAGAGATTGTAACTACCGACGATCTTCGGGAATTCAAACTCGATCTGATCAAAGAAATCAAACAGCTCTTCGTTGCCCATCACTATCAATCCACAAAAAGATGGTTAAAACCCTATGAAGTCAGATCTGTTTCATCGATGTTATCAAATATAAAGTTGCTTGAGATCCTCAATCTCTTCAAAATTCAATTTAGTATCTGCATTAGTAGAATATTGCCATAAATCCCGCCAAAGTTACTTCGCCGTCTGGAAAAATCAATGGCGGCTGATATTGCCCATTTTTTTGCCAGCCGTCCTTCGAAGCTGTTCAGTTTTTATTCCGCTCACTTCATGAAAACTGACATAGCCCCTTGACAAGAATCCATCCCGCTCAATGGCATGCGCCAAAATTTAATGGCGTGCCAGTAGCCGAAATAAACCCGCAGGGCAGCGGTGGATTCAATGAGTAAATTTGATATTTATGAAACAGTAACGAACCTGATTGTAGAACGCCTGGAAGCAGGTGTAGTACCATGGCATATGCCTTGGAAGACCGCAAGTACTATTCCGCGTAACCTGGTTTCTAAAAAGCCTTACCGGGGATTTAACTTCTGGTACCTGCTTAGCTTTGGTTTCGAAAGGCCTTATTTTCTTTCTTTCAAACAGGTTAAAGATCTTGGTGGAAAGATTAAAAAGGGCTCTTTATCATTCATGATTGTATTTTGGAAAATGGTAGAATACAAAAAGGATGATGAAACCAAGGAAATACCAATGCTTCGTTATTACCGGGTATTTCATATTGATGACATTGAAGGTATCGATCCTGACAAGATACCTGAGAATACTGCTCACGATCACGACTTCGATCCGATTGCTTCCTGTGAACAGCTTATCCAGTTCTGGTCCGATTCTCCGGTAATTAAACTGGATCAGAAAAAGGCCTGTTATATACCTTCATTGGATGAAGTCCACATGCCTGGTGCAAGAACCTTTTTTCAGGATGAAGAATACTATTCCACTATTTTTCACGAGTTAGTGCACTCGACAGGTCATCGTAAACGCTTAAATCGCCACGAAAGGTTCTCTTCCCTTAATTTTGCAAGTAAAGATTACTCGCAAGAAGAACTTGTTGCAGAGATGGGTGCTGCTTACCTCTGTGGTATTTGTGGCATTGAAAATGCTACAATTGATAACAGTGCTGCCTACATCCAAGGCTGGTTGAAGAAGTTGAAAAGTGATAAAAGTTTATTGTATTGGCTTCAGGTTTAGCTCAAAAAGCTGTTGATTATATTCTGGATCATCAGGATTCGAATCCTAAACCGGTGCTTCCTAAGCCTAAAAAGAAGAAAAGTAAATCAGCTTCTCTTTCCATGAAATTCTGATTATACTGCTAATGAAGCCCCCAAATCCTTCTTTGTATTCATTAAGCTTGCATCACGAAATTGCCTGTTAATCTCGTTTTTCAGTTTATAAGGACGATTGAAGGCTTCCTGCGAAACATGAAAATTTTCAGACAGCTTACGGATTGTTTCTTTCGACAGGCCTTTCTGGTAATTCAGAATCTTTGAAACGGTTCCTTTTGACAATCCAAGGAGTTTTGCCAATCCAACTGCTTTTAGGCTGTTCTCTTCCATTAATGACTTGATAATTTGAACAGGATCCAGATCATTAAATGTACTGTGTTCCGAATCCCACTTCTCAATGAGTAGCGTTATCAGCTCAATTTCATCATCTAGGGCAGGAGAGGCCTTTGAAAGAAGATTTTCAAGGATATTAGAATAGTTGTTGTACTGAACTTCCGTTTTTATAACTGTATATTTTAATGTTCCCATTTCTCGTTGGCTAATAGGTATTTACTGAATATTGTTCTTCATTATTGCAGAGTTTGGTGTATGCAGCATGTGTTCCGATCCATTTTACAAATAGGTGTATTTTCTGCTTTCCAAAATAATATTGACAGATGATCCTATATTTGTTTCCTCCAATATTAAAAACAACTCTGTTTGATCCTTTCCCCAGTATATCGGCAGAATTAAACGTTCTCACAATATCCTGAGGTGTATTCCAATTTGCATGTTTTACAATCGAAAGCCACATTTCAAAAGCCCTTTTGCTTTGGACATTCTCACTTACATCGCTTTCGATTGATTGTACTTTTATTAAATGAACTTTCATTGTTCTACATTGCAAAGTTAGTAAAAGTTTCACAAAAGGGAACTTTTTGTATTTTAGAAAATAGATAGTAACTATTTTGCTTTTTTCTTTTGAGATTTCTCACCAGATAAATATGCCTCTAGATTGGCCATATCATCACTGATCTTTTTTTCTACAACCTTTGCATAAATCTGTGTTGTCTTTAGATCGGTATGCCCCAGCATCTTGCTTACGGATTCAATCGGAACCCCATTCGTAAGCGTTACTGTGGTTGTGAAAGTATGTCGGGCTACATGAAAAGTAAGGTTCTTGGCAATTTCACAAACATCTGCAATTTCTTTGAGATAACTATTCAACTTTTGATTGGAAATATTTGGGAAGATTGTTCCTTTATTAGCGGAGCGAGGATGGTCTTTGTACTTGTCGATTAAAACCTGGGCCTGGAATAATATTGGAATTCGTACTGGTGTCGTCGTTTTTTCTCTTTGTGTAATAATTCAGTTCCTACCGTATAATTACAATTCGAATGTTATTAGGTTGAAGATTCATTACATCGATATAAGACAGACCGGTATAGCAACTAAATACGAATAAATCTTTCACATACTGAAGGCGTTCAATTTTGAATTGTTTCTTTTGGATGGTATCCAGTTCAAGTTGCGTTAAAAATTCCCGTTCTACTCGTTTAAACGACAATCGATAGGCCACAAAAGGATCTTTGTCAAGCCATCCAAGTCTTACGGCGAGGTTGGTATTTTCTCAAGAAATGCTCGAAATCAGTAATGAACTTGTAATTTAATTCTACCAGGTCGATATCTTTGCGTTTGAATTTCTGCTTCAAAAATTTCTCGATATACTTTTCGGTAGTTTTGTAGTTTTTTAATGTTCCCCACCTAAGGTTCGAATCCATGCCGGTATTGTGGTATTCAATAAGTCCTTTAAGTGTTTCTCCAGAATCTTCAACTCCCAAAAATTTGTTTTTAATTGCTTCAGGTGTTATTGTTTCTTTGGTAACCACCAGTTCTTGGTAGCACTCAGTAAGCTGATATCTGATTTGTTCTAAATAAGAGTTAAGCCTACTAATTTCAGGGGACTTGCCTTTTGCCATGCCGCGTCCATTATTCCAGTTATCGACATGAATTCTTTTTTTTTATGATATTTCAGCCCGTTCTCGATTAACTGTTACACGGGCATAAATAGGAGCTTTGTCGTCTTTAATCCGATGTTTATGGATTACAAATTGAATTCCAAAAGTGTTCATCTTCTTCATAATTTTTAATGTTGTTTAGTTCTGGTTCACTTTTGGTTCACCAGAAAATGTTAAAACTGGTTCCAAATTGAACTAAACGGCACCAAAAACTACGATTGTAACCTTCTGAAAAAATAAGTGTTTATGTGTTTCTGGTGAACCAAATCTAAAAAATATTTTGGTTCACCGTATTGTTCACATAAACAACGGTTTTAAATGGTGTATTTTGACATCGTAAAAACAAAAAAGCCTGTAAATCATCTGATTTACAGGCTTTTGATGGATTTTGATTTTCCTCTTAGTCGGGATACCAGGATTCGAACCTGGGACCCCCTGCTCCCAAAACATTTAAATTAGATTTTATTTATTTTCATTTGCTATCTTATATGTTCATAATCAGCGATATACGTATTTTTAGTTTGTTATCAAATTTCATTTATTTACCTTTAAATGTCCATTTGTTGTACCTATGTTGTACCCAAAAATAATGTAAATGATTAGTTTTAAGAATGTTCTGAGAAGCAAGAAACTATCTTATGGTAAATATCCTATTTATTTGCGTATTTCCAAAGATCGTAAGTCGATATTTTTTCGTACTCCGTATACCGCCGAAGCGAAAGAATGGGATTCAAAAAAGGGAATATTTAAGCAAAATGCAACGAACTACCTAAACAAAAACAGGGTACTATTTAAGTTAATCGACCAGGCCACAAACGTTGTTACAGAGCTACAGCAAAAGAAGAGTAGCTATACCTTAACAGATGTAGAAAGAGCTATTCGGGTTGAATCCAATCCTGCATATCAAAATGTCTATAAATTTTGGGACGAATTAATTGACGAAATGATAAAGGCTGGAAGGACCGGAAATGCTCAGGTTAACCGTGACACCTACAACTCGGTTAAAAAGTATAATAAGAAAAAGGTATTAAATTTTAACGACATTACACCAACTTTTCTGGATAAGTATGAAGTGTATTTAAGATCACGAAATGGAACGGATGGTGGGATTAGCGTACGGATGCGAACGCTAAGAGCCTTATTTAATTTTGCGATAAAGAGAGGCTTGATTAAACCAGACAATTACCCTTTCAAATCATATCGAATTTCGAAATTGAAAGGTAAAGGAGCAAAAAGAGCATTAACTTATGATGATGTTGTAAAGATCGTTAACAAAGATTTGGGCGAGCATCCAGAATTAGTAGATGCCAGAAACTATTTTGTTTTCAGTTTTTATACCCGGGGAATGAACTATGCAGATATGATGAAGCTGGAGTGGAAGGATGTGATTGATGGCCAGATTTATTATACTCGTTCAAAAACTAAAGCAAACTTCCGAATAAAAATACTACCTCCAGTTCAGAAAATTTTGAACTATTATAAAGAACATCAAAACGGCTCTAAATACGTATTCCCGATTTTGCTGAAAGATGATATGTCACCTACTCAGATAGAAAACAGAAAGAAAAAGACTTTAACAAGGTATAACCAAAAATTGAAGGAAATTGCAAAACTGTGTAAATTTGAAAAGAATGTTTCAAGCTATGTAGCGCGGCACAGTTATGCCAATAGTTTAAAACAAAAAGGAGTCTCTACGGATATTATCAGTGAATCGATGGGGCATCAAAATTTGGCAATTACTCAGGCTTACCTGAAAGAACTTGATAATTCACTCGTTGATGAAGCGATGGAAGTTCTGTTATGAGAAAGTAACAGCGATTCCTGATTCAAACCTGTAAACACCACCGGCAACATTTCCGAAAGATTTTCAAAAGGAAAAGGAATAAAAAATGAATGGAAAAAGCGGAAATGTTGATGTGGGATTTCAAAAAGTATTAACCGAAGTATACGAGGTTAAGTCTTTTGAAATTGGCATAGTGTTGTTGGCCAGAGTTAACTCTTCCGGTTTAGGAATGAATGGCTTTATGCCGGAAGCTTTTGAAAACCCGCAGGGCTTGTTTTTCGGAAATGTAGTTATTTTGTAATAGGGTTTGAATTGCTTAATATTGTTCGTATGTTTCACACCACCAGCATAAAAGATTAAATCAAAACTAATTCAGTTGATCTGGATAAATTTGCTGCCTGATTTTTGTTTAAAAACTTGCTTTTTAGCTCAGTTCTTCCTAATGGTCTGTGGGCAGCTCGGGTCGGCTTTGCAAGCTCTTTGACAAAGCTTTGGCTTGAGCGATGGCTTGTGGGGTTTAGGCAATGTGCTTGCAAACTGGGTTGGCTATTCATTTAACTTGCTTTTAATATTATCATAAATACTTTTTATATATGGTTCATCTGGAACATTTATTATATAATTCCAAAATGCCTGATACAATCTGTGACCAGGAGTGTTCTTATGATAGTAATTTAATTTATGTGATTCTAAAAATTCTTTAAAATTATTAATATCAAAATCTTGAGGGAATGCATTTGTTTGGCAATAAGATTCAAGGTTAACCTCCCTCATTTCAAATATAGTTTCACGTAAAAATGATTCAAATCTCGTACCAACGAACTGGTATTGGCCATTATTGATTACTATGATAGCTTTATTAATTGGTGCATAAAGGGTAGCTCCTTTGGGGTAATCCTCGATTCTCTTTTCAAGTTTAATTTCTTTTGATCTACTTGCTCCAATTTCATTCCGTAACTCACTTTCTGTTTTCTTTACACTGCCCTCTACTTTTTTTAAGTCCTCATCTTCCAAATTGTAAGCATTCTTAGAATCTGTAAGCTTTTTTTTATCTACAGTCTTGGAAGCCATATAAGCCTCGTAAGCCCCGTTGTTTGACTAAGCTAAGTCTTGCATGCTTTTATATTGGTCTTTCTTATAGATTAGAACCCGCTGTATTACTTCAGTTTGGTTGCATTCATCAGTCATCAAGTGATGATTAGATGTATGCGTATTGGCCATCTGTTGTAGCTTTCTTTGGAGGACAGCCTCTGGTCGATTGTCGACAAATTAAAAAGTAGACTCAGTTCCACTTTTCTTTTGAGAAACAGTATTCGCCACTGATTGGCTTTTAATGTCTTGTGTTTTGTCCGCGTGAGTATGCATAATTGTTTCTTTTCTGGTTCTGATCTATTGCCTATAACGGCAGTCTGTCTAAAAAACTGCTACTGGGGCAGTAATACTTTGATTTATAAAACGGCTCGGGAAGAGGAAAAGGAGACAGATGGTTTTTAATTTTTTGTTTCGTATTTGGATTATCTGGCTTAAAAATAGCTTAACCCACTTGATTTTAAGCCGAAAATGCTGAAAAACTGAGAAGAAAAATATTTATTTTGTAGATGTTTAGAAAGCAGAGTATCCAACCTATGAAATTCATCAAAATATTCATTCGCATGATATTGTTTGTACCCGGCGTTGTGTTCGGTCAGTCGGATCTGGATTCACTTATGAATCGGTTGGATGTTGCAATCGAAAATCATAAAGTCTATCAACAGCAGAAAGAAGATCGGATTCAGGCGCTGAAAAATCAGTTGCAAACAGTTTCATCCAATACCATAGAGGAGTATAGGTTGAACGAGAAATTGTACGATGAATATCGGCCATACATTTGTGATTCGGCGATACACTACAAAAACAGAAATATAGATGTTGCCAAATACGTGGATAATACGGCTCTGTTGTACGAAAGCGAGCTTAGCCTGGCTTATCTGATGGCATCAACCGGGATGTATCTTGAAGCTGTCGATTTAATTACTTCAATTGAAAGCAAGAAAGTTCCTGATAATTTACTGAGCGAATATTATGATACGTATAGGCATGTATATTCTGAATTAGCTTTTTATACGCAAGACAAAAAGGGCGCGGAGCGATACTGGAAGATATCAAACCTTTACGCTGATTCGTTGTACAACGTACTTTCTTCAACAAGCGATTTGTATTATGCTTTGAAAGAGGAAACCCTGAGGAATGCAGGAAAGATACAGGAAGCACTTAGCGTAAATGATACTGTTCTGGCCAACAGTTCGATGGGTACCCGTGAGTTTGCAATTGCCAGCTATAATCGTTCGCTAACCTATCGAAAAGTTCAGGATACGGATGGGGTAAAGTATTATCTGGCGCAGTCTGCTTTGTCCGATATCTTGTCGGCAACAAAAGACCATGCTTCTTTATGGATGTTAGCAGAAATCTTGTACCGGGAAGGCGACATCGAGCGTGCCTATGGCTACATTCGTTTTTCCTGGAGTGAAACTGCATTCTACAATGCCCGGCTCAGGAGTTTGCAAAGTGCAGGTATTTTGTCGCTTATAGAAATGACCTATCAGGCAACTATTGAGAAAAAGAATGTACAGCTTCGGAATTACTTGTTTCTTAGCACAGCGCTTGGAATTTTGCTTGCCATTGCCTTTTTTTCTATCTATTTTCAGATGAGGCGGCTGGCAGAAATCCGAAAATATTTACAGGAAGCAAATACAAACCTTCAGCATTTGAACTCTGAGTTGCAAGAGGTGAATAACCAGTTACAAGTTGTCAATATTGATCTTTCAGAGTCTGATCATATCAAAGAAGTTTACATCGGACATTTTATAAAACTTTGCTCTACCTATATTGGCAAGATGGATGGTTTTCGTCGGATGGTAAATAAAAAGCTTACTGCCGGACAAGTCTCAGAGTTACACGCTATCACTCGTTCGCAAGAGATGATGGATGATGAGATTGAAGAACTTTACCGTAATTTTGACAGAGCATTTCTTCGAATATTTCCGCATTTTGTTGAGAAAGTAAACGAGTTGCTTCTAGAAGATGAGCAAATTGTGTTGAAAGAAGACGAGCTGCTCAATGCAGAGCTAAGAATACTTGCCTTGATACGTCTGGGGATAAGTAACAGCTCTCAAATTGCGGATTTTCTTCGTTATTCGGTAAATACAATTTATAACTACAGGGCAAAAGTAAAAAGCCGGGCTATTTCGAGAGACGAGTTCGAAGACTTACTTGTTCAGATTCGGTAAAATCAATTTCATAAAAGATTTAATCCGGTTTATTGAGCACTGAAAATTTTGTGCGCCTATAAGATGGATTTCAAAATTTACAGGAAGCGATAAGCGTATTACTTTGCGCGTTCTTTTTAAGAAAATTGTCTACTTTTTCTCCATCTCATCCACTTTTGTTTAGTATGTGGTTTTGTATATAATTTTGATTATTAGTGTTTTGTGTGTTTTGTTTTGTTGTTGTTGTCCACTTTAATTTCCCTTGCCATTTTAGCGCTGAATCGATTCAATACATTTGTATTGGAGAAAACAGAACAGACTTTACTGTCTTAAAATTCAGCTCAGAATTCAACTTGAAAAAGAGTTCTTTTATAGTAAAGGCAAATTATAATCCTGATTTCAGGAGGGTAATTTCTGCTCTGCTTCTGAATGATTGAATTGGTACTAATCAAATGTTATTTTATGGGAACTAAATTCTTTAAGCTAAAAATTCCTCTTATCTTTTTATTGCTTGTTGTTGGCTTTAATTGGTCGTTGCAAGCGCAAACTAACTTAGATGTAAGAGGTGTGGTAACCGATGTTTCAGGTGAGCCATTACCAGGAGTAAATATTGTAGTTAAAGGGACACTGCAAGGCGTGGTGTCGGATTTTGATGGAAATTATCAGATCACTGTAAATTCAGACGACGCTGTTCTGGTGTTTTCATACATCGGATATCTGTCTCAGGAACATGCAATCAGTGGTCGCAGTGAAATCAATGTTGCACTGGAAGAAGATCAGAAAGAACTGGATGAAGTTGTGGTAATTGGTTATGGTACAGTAGCCAAAAAAGATGTTACAACTGCAGTTTCAACTGTTTCGGTGAAAGATATGGACGAACGTCCTATTGTTTCCGCAGCTCAGGCTATTCAAGGGAAAGCGGCCGGTGTTAATGTCTATCAGCCCAATGGTGCTCCGGGAGGAGAGATGGTAATTCGCGTACGCGGAACCACCTCGTTTAATGGAAGCAACAGTCCGCTTTATGTGGTTGATGGTGTGCCGGTTGATAATCTTAACTTTTTGTCGCCAATGGATATTGCAAGTATGCAAATTCTGAAAGATGCATCTTCGGCTGCTATTTATGGTTCGCGTGCTGCAAACGGTGTTGTTTTAATTACCACCAAACAAGCAGGTAGTGGTGCAAAAATTGCAGCAAATGTGCAATATGGAGTAAGCCGTGTTGCCAATCAAATTGAATCGTTAAATGCTGCCCAGTACAAACAACTGATAGACGAGATTCGTCCGGGGGCGATACCTGAAGGGACAACGGACAGAACCGATTGGTTTGACGAAGTTTACGAGACAGGAATTACACAAAACTATCAGCTTCAGATATCTGACGGAAACGAGAAAACCCGCTATTTTGTGTCGTGCGGTTATCTAAATGAAAAAGGAGTGCTTAGTTCGGCATTTTTCCGTCGTTACAATTTTCGTAGTAATATCGAAAGCCAGGTGCGTAAATGGTTCCACATGGGCTTAAACCTGTCATACTCTGACAATACAAGCAACGGTGTTACAACAGGAGCAGGATCTAACCGCGGAGGTGTAGTTCTGGCGGTAGTCAATCTTCCTACAGCTTCAACTATTATTGATCAGGAGACAGGCCTGTATAACCGCACATTCTTTGGTCAAAATATAGCAAACCCGATTGAGTCGATCGAAAACGGAAGAAACAATCAAAGCAACGAGAATCGTTTAATTGCTTCAGGTAGTTCAACAATTACTTTCTTGCCCGAATTGAATCTGAAATCGTCGTTTACTTTAGATCGTCGTAACGGAAAAGTAATTGGTTTTACACCACCTGTTCATGGTGTTGACCGAGACGACTGGGGAAATGCATGGGACACCAGGAGTACAAACACGTTGTTGGTTTTTGACAATGTACTGACCTACAAGAAAGCTTTTGCAGAGAAGCATAATGTGGAAGCAATGGTTGGTTCTTCTTGGACCGATTCGCAGTGGTCGCAAAGCTACATCAATGGCTCACACTATAAAGATGATTACATCCACACA
Source organism: uncultured Draconibacterium sp. (assembly GCF_963677155.1). Taxonomy (NCBI): domain Bacteria; kingdom Pseudomonadati; phylum Bacteroidota; class Bacteroidia; order Marinilabiliales; family Prolixibacteraceae; genus Draconibacterium; species uncultured Draconibacterium sp. The sequence continues at coordinate 4,286,862 of NZ_OY781884.1, forward strand.
TTAAATGCGGCAAATAAAATTGCCTGGGATAATACAGGTTCTAATGCATCGGATTGGGGCATTATGTCTGTTTTCGGACGTTTTTCCTATAATTACGAAAGCAAGTATCTTTTCACATTTAATATTCGTGAAGACGGTTCTTCAAAACTGCATCCCGATTACCGTTGGGGAACATTCCCTTCATTTTCTGTAGCATGGCGAATGTCTTCAGAAGAATTCATGCAAGGATTTACCTGGCTCGACGATTTGAAAATAAGAGGAGGTTGGGGACAAACCGGTAACCAGTCGGGAGTTGGCGACTATGCCTATTTGCAGCGTTACAACATTACACGTCAGGCGTGGTTCGAAACCGGTCAGGAAGATGCGCTGCCACTTATTACACAAGCAAATCTTCGTACCTCCGATCTGAAGTGGGAAACTACTTCGCAGGTTAACTTGGGACTGGATGCGACTATGTTTTCTGACCGCGTGACAGTTGCGATGGATTATTATTCGAAAAATACGAAGGATATGCTAATGTATGTTTCGTTGCCGGCAGGTGCAGCAGCAGCCCGCAATATTGTGCGTAACGAGGGCGAAATGATGAACCGTGGTGTTGAATTGTCGGTAAGTTCCCGCAACTTTACTGGTGCTTTCAGCTGGAACACCGACTTTAATATTTCGCACAATACAAACGAATTGAAAAGCCTGGAACTACAGCAGATTTACTACGATGCTGAAACAACTGATGCTTTTCATCAAATACGTGTTGTACGTAACGAGCCAGGGCGTGCTCTTGGTGGATTTTTTGGCTACATAAGTGATGGAGTTGATCAGGAAACAGGAGAACTGATGTACCGAGACATCAATGAAGACGGCAAAATTACGGCATCTGACAGAACCTATATCGGAGATCCGAATCCTGCGTTTACTTTTGGATTGACAAACTCGTTTTCTTACAAAGGTTTTAGCCTGAATGTATTTCTTCAGGGAGCTGTTGGAAACGACATTTTTAATGCTTCAAAAGGCGACGTTATGGGGATGTATGATCTGAAAAACCAATCAACAGAGGTGCTTAGACGCTGGCGCACTCCCGGACAAATTACGAATGTGCCGAAAGCTGGTTTCAACATGCAGCCTTCAAGTTATTTTGTTGAAGATGGCAGCTACCTGCGCGTAAAAGATATTACTTTCTCTTACAACTTCAGTGGTGGAATTCTTGACAGATTAGGCGTTTCGCGTTTGCAACCTTATGTTACAGCAACCAACTTGCTAACGCTTACCGACTATAGTGGAATGGATCCTGAGGTAAATCAATGGGGAAACAGCGGTGCTGTTCAAGGTATCGACTGGGGAACATACCCACATAGTAAGACTTTTGTTTTTGGGTTGAATGTTGAATTTTAAATAAGAAGATAATGAAGACAAAACATATTTTATCCATTCTAACCATTTTCCTATTTGTGGCCTGCTCTCTGGATTATGAACCTTTAGATACTTACTCAGATGTAACAGAAGGAGTAAGCCAGGACAGCGTTCAGGTGGTATTTGAAGATAAAGCTGACGTACTGGCACACAGGCAGACACTGTTGAATTTATACAAAAACGGACAGGAGCATTGGTACCTGGATATGTTACTACTTGCCGAGTCGCACTCTGATAATGCATATGCGGGTTCGCCAAGTGCTGAAACTACACCTTTTGAAGTAAACTCTATTGAAGGTTCGAATACCAACCTGAGAAGAGACTGGAATAGCCACATGGGAAATATTGCTCAGGCCAACCGGCTGATCAGTAATATTGATAATGTTGATGATCCGGCTTTAACGGATGCCGAAAAACTGCAGTTTAAAGCAGAGGCAAAAATTCTTCGGGCAATGATTTATTTCGACATGGTTCGAATTTGGGGAAATGTACCTCTGGTTACAACAGTAGCTGGCGACATTACTTCAGAAACTATTGAAGATGTATATCCTGCCTATTTCCCACCTCAAACTGATGCTTTAACAATCTATCAGCAAATAGAAACTGATCTTCTGGAAGGATTGCAATATGCACCTAACAATGATCCGTCGGATAAAACGCAGCTTTCAAAATCTGTTGCGCGCGCTCTCCTGGCAAAAGTTTATGCCGAAAAACCGATACGCGATTACGACAAAGTAATTAGGTATGCTGATGAACTTGCCGCCGATGGTTTTGAATTGGTGGACGATTACAACGATTTGTTTGGGGTGGTACTTACCGATCCAAGCCAACCTGTTTCTCAGGAAAACAAAGCGATAGATGCTAAAGCACGTAATACAAAGGAAACCATTTACGAAGCACAGTATTTTCCAGGAAATACCAACTGGGCAACCTGGATGTATGGTCGTCCGCTTAACGACTGGACTTTCTATTTCACGTGGGCGAAGTGGATCACACCGTCACGCGATCTGATTAAAGCTTTTAACAGCGAAGTTGGTGACAAACGCTACGCCGAAACAGTTGTTTTTTATAGTTGTGGTTGGAATATCTATTATCCGGCTGATAATTATGCGTTTATGTACAAGTGTCGTAGTGCCTACAACAGTACAATAAAAATGCGTTATGCTGATATTCTTTTGCTTAAAGCAGAAGCACTTATCGGAAAAGGCGACTATAGCGGAGCAGCGGAGATTATCAATCAAACTCGTCGTCGTGCAGGTCTAAGCAACTTACCTTCATCAGCAACAGCTGGGCAAGATGCTATTATGAATGCTTATTTGAAAGAGCGTCGCTTAGAACTGGCAATGGAAGGCCAGCGTTGGTTCGACCTCGTGCGTTTAGACAAAGTTGAGGAAGTGATGAATGCAGTTTATGACAAGGATGAAGGACGTCCGGCTCAAGTGTATCCGTTTACAAACCTCTCGTATATTTTACCTATTCCACAGGATGTAATCGATCAGAACCCAAACCTCGTTCAGAATCCTGGTTACTAATAGCTAAAAGGAAAACATTAAAAAGAGATCAATATGAAATCGATATATAAATTTTTTATTCTATTCGGGGTTATTGCATTGCTGTTTGCTTCTTGCGAAGACGAATATGGTGCGCGAAAAGAATCGACTCCGGTTATTGAGTCGGCATCTGTTAGTCCGTTAACTTTTACATTTGGCGATTCTATAACAATTAGTGCAAGGGTTACCGATCCGGCTACAATGCTTACCGCTCTGGATTACGAAGTGGTTTCAGAAGGCAGAATCGTTGCTGCAGGTGAAATTCCAATTGCCGGAGAAGAGTCAGTCGTTGAACAAAGTGTTTTTGTTCCATTGCTAGTGAACCAGGGAAACAATTCCAGTGTACAGGTGAGTCTTACAGCACACAATGTGTTAAAAGGAACTTCATATTACGAGATTACAGATCTTAGTGGAACGCGTCCGGTATTCAGCAGTCTTTTTCTGGTTGCAGAAGACGGTAGTGTTGTCGAATTAGAACCGCAATCCAGCGACATCAACAAATTTGAAGGAACTGATTTAACACTTGAAACTTCGTTGCGTTTTAAGTTAGCCGAAAAGCTTAATGCCGATAATACGATCGACTACAGCGGCGCTGTTTTTGGTAATGTAAACGGTAAAATTGCAATGATCGACGAAAGTGGCGAATCTGCTTTTATTTACACTCCGGATGCCGATTATACAAAAAGCCTTGTTTTCGATAGCTATGCTTTTAATGTAGGAACTACCGGAAGCCTTTTGGGTGAAGATGATATTGCTCTTTCAGCTTTTGGAACTGCTGATATTTATGGAGAAACATTCCGCACACTAACCCGATCTTTTGAGCAGGGAAAAACGTATACAGTTTTTGGTAATTTGGCGGATAGTCAAAACATATTCAATCCGGATTTTTTTGAACGAACTTCGGATAACCGTGTTACTTTCCTTGGAGAAACCGGCGAATACACCATTTATTTCAACCCGGTACGTAAGAATATTATTGTTGGGGTTGATAATCCTTCATACCCACAGTATTTGTTAGCTTGTGGTTACGGTTTAGGCTATCCAACAAACGTTACTTCTGATGAGATAAATGCAGTTTATCCCGGACATCACAGGGTGCACACTGATTGGGGGTTTGGCCATATAATGAATTACGTGCTGTTACGGCAAATCGAAGATGGAGTTTATCAGGGAACGTTCTTCACTCCTGGTGATCACGATCATTTCGCAGGATTCAAACCTTTTGAAAACACCGGTTGGGGAAATGAGAAAAAAGCAGATCAGTTTGCATTTACAGGCGAGCAGATTATATCCGGCGATAACGATTGGACCATTCCGAATGGAGATGAAGATCCGGTGGTTGAGTCTGCTAACTATCGTTTTACAATCAACTTAAACGATAACACGGTAAACATTGAAAAAGTAACGCTTTAATACAATGAGGAAATTATTCGATATAAAATTTATCCTGCTGATAGCGCTGCTTTGCTTTGGTTTTGGGGCTTGTAGCGATGATAATAATGGTGAAATTGACGAACCTGAAAAACCGGAGCCGGAAACAGGAGATGTTACACTTTACATTACTACCAATACCCGGTCGCAGGATTTTGCAACAAGAGCGGTTGACTTTAGCGATAAAAGCAACATGTCGCCATCTACAATTAATTTGGAGCCTGAAACACAGTACCAGACAATGGATGGTTTTGGAGCGGCAATTACCGGTTCAACCTGTTATAATTTGTTACAGATGACAGAAGATAACCGTGAGAAGTTTTTAAAAGAAACTTTCTCGCCAACAGACGGAATGGGTTATAGTTACGTTCGTATTTCCATTGGTTGTTCCGATTTTTCACTTAGCGAATACACCTGTTGCGATATCGAAGGAATTGAAAACTTCGGTCTCACCTCGGAGGAAACCGATTACGTAATTCCGATTTTACAGGAAATTCAGGCAATTAATCCTGAACTTAAAATTTTGGGATCGCCATGGACAAGCCCGCGCTGGATGAAGGTAAATAATTTGATTGATTTACAGTCATTTAATTCGTGGACGAGCGGTCAGTTAAATCCAGCTTATTATGCCGATTATGCCACGTATTTTGTAAAATGGATTCAAGCATTAAGGGAATACGGAATCAATATTTACTCGGTTACTCCGCAAAACGAACCGCTTAACAGAGGCAATTCAGCGTCGTTGTATATGGGCTGGGAAGAACAACTTGATTTTGTAAAAAACAATCTGGTGCCGGCTTTTAAAGCAGCATCGTTGAACACAAAAATTTATTTGTTCGATCACAATTACAACTACGATAACATGGGTGTGCAGAACGATTACCCTGTGAAAATTTACAATGCCGGAATTGACGAAGATATGGTGGCCGGAGCAGCCTTTCACAATTATGGGGGAAATAAGGAAGAACTTCTTGATGTACACGAAAAAGCTCCTAACAGAGAGTTAATTTTCACCGAAACATCTATCGGCACCTGGAATAATGGCCAGAATTTGGAAACCCGATTAATTGAAGATATGCGCGAAGTGGCACTGGGAACAGTTAATAATTGGTGCAAAGGTGTTATTGTTTGGAACCTGATGCTGGATAGTGACAGAGGGCCAAACCGCGAAGGCGGCTGTCAAACTTGCTACGGTGCAGTGGATATCGACAGAGCCAACTATTCTTCGATTACGCGCAACTCACATTATTATATTATAGGGCATTTGTCATCGGTTGTTAAGCCCGGAGCAGTGCGTATCGGAACGTCAGGTTTTTCCGATGCCGGATTCTACTATTCTGCATTCGAAAACACCGACGGAACTTATGCTGTGGTTTTATTGAACAGCAATTCTGCTTCAAAAATGATCACACTCGACGATGGCACAAATCACTTCAGTTACGAAGTGCCTGCTAAATCGGTTATTTCATACCAATGGAAAAAATAAAAACTAACGCAATGAAGAACTTAAAATATTTGATATTAAGCATTTTGGGCTTGGCTGTTTTATCGTGTTCTGATGATATCAGCGAAATCGAACCGGCGGGAAATCCCGTCATGGAGATAGAGAACCAGTTTTCAAATGTACATTTCGGCGATGTGCTTCCGTTTACTGTTTCGGTTAGCGACGAAATTTCGCTATCAACACTAACTGCCATTCTTTATTTTGGCGAAGAAGAGGTGGAAAGAACAATTATTCGTACCAAAGAGAACGGAGAATATTCAGGAACAATAGAAATACCTTTCGAGAAAGATATTCCTGATGGAACAGCAACTCTGGAATTTGTGCTACGGAATACTACGATGAATACTACTACTGAAGCATTTGATGTGCCAATTACCCGTGCACAATATCCTTATTTGATTTTGGTAACCGAAAATGCATCGTACCCGATGTTGCCAACCGGCGAAGAAAACGAGTATGCGGCAACCGAGGCTTTTCCCTCGACTGATTTGCCGGCGTACATAAAAACGCCGGTGGTTGACGATAAAGGAACCGAGATTGTATTTGGTTGGGAAGCGGGGGCTGTTACAAATGGAGTTTCAGCAAATATTCCTTTTGTAAGTCCGGTTGGAGGAACCTATTCGGTAACTTTTAATACGAAAACATATGTGGCTGGGCCGTTCTTCGAAATCTTGTTTGGTGGACAGAAAATGAATATGGTTGATAAAGACAATTACCAAATTGATATCGATTTGACACAAGGACAGGATATTACTGTTGAAGGACTGGCTGATATTGCAGATTGGTGGACTGATGCCGATTACCTAACAACTCAGGAAGACGGCCTTTACTCGTTTGTACCGATTACCGGGAAATACCGTGTTTATGCAAACCTGGCATTAAAATATTTCAGAATTGAGGCACTGGATGGAAATTCTCCGGCAGCATTAAATGCCGACGGTACAGGAGCTATCTGGGTGATTGGTGATAATATTGGTAAACCGTCATTAGCAGACAACACCGTTGGCTGGACACCTGAAAATGGCCTATGTATGGCGCCAATTGGTGGTAAAAAATATCAGTTGACTGTAGTTGGAGGTACAAATATCAGTACCGATGGTATCAATTTTAAATTCTTCCACCAAAAAGGTTGGGGAGGAGAGTTTGGCTCTGATGCGCTTACAACAACCAGCGAAATTGTATTTGTTGGCGACGGCGAAAATGGCCGCGACAGTGGTAACCTGGGGCTGCTAGATGGAGTTACGCTGGAAGCCGGTGCCACTTATGTATTTACGGTTGATCTTTCAGCAGGAAACGATCAGGCAGTTTTAACAGTTACAAAAAATAATTAGAGAGAGGGTAGATATAGAAAGGTTGTGGAGAATCCTGTTAAAGGAATCTTCATAGCCTTTTTTATGGGCCGTTCAGCATTTGTTGTTGAGCTGCTGGGCGGACGCAAAAAAAGAAAATCATGAAGAATATGTTGAAAAACGTGGTTGGTGTTTGCGCTGTGGCTGGATTGTTTATGGCCGGATGCAGCCAGCAAGAAGCGAATAAAGGAGTTGAGCAACCGCAAATAGTTGTACATCCCGAAAAAGTAAATGTGTATGTAACAGCAAAAGACACCGATCTTCGTTTAGATGCTGTTGGCGAGTTTAGCTTGCAAACTGCCGATCAGCCTCTGGAAACACAACCTTTTGTGCTGATTGATCCGGTCAGGCAGTTTCAAACTATTGTCGGAATAGGAGCGGCTTTAACCGATGCTTCGGCCGAAACATTTTATAAGATGTCAAAAAATGTTCAGCAGGAAATTTTAACCGCATTTTTTGATTCAGAAAAAGGAATCGGCTATAACTTCTCTCGCACAAACATCGCCAGCTGCGATTTTTCAAGTGCATCTTACAACTACGTTGCAGAAAACGATTCTCTCTTATCTACTTTTAGTGTTCAGCACGACGAGCAATACCGCATTCCGTTTATAAAAGAAGCAATTGAGGCTGCCGGTGGCGAATTAAAAATGTTTGCCAGCCCATGGAGCCCTCCAGCTTGGATGAAAAGTAATAATAACGTTTTGCGCGGAGGGAAACTTTTGGAGCTGTATAAACCGGCCTGGGCAAACTATTACGTGAAATTTATTGAAGAATACGAGAAACATGGTATTCCAGTTTGGGGACTTTCTGTACAGAATGAACCTATGGCTGTTCAGCGTTGGGAATCGTGCGTATATACTGCCGATGAGGAACGTGACTTCATAAAAAAATACCTCGGGCCAACATTACACAGTAACGGAATGAGCGGTAAAAAACTGATTGCCTGGGATCACAACCGCGATCAGGTTTATCAGCGTGCTACCACAATTTTAAGCGATCCGGAAGCTGCAAAATATGTTTGGGGAATTGGCTTTCATTGGTATGAACCATGGACCGGAGGCGATATGCAGTTTGAAAATACGAAACTTGTAAACGACGCTTTCCCCGATAAGAAACTCATTTTTACAGAAGGTTGTGTTGAAGCTTTTGACGCAAATCGTGTTGACGATTGGGCTTTGGGCGAACGTTATGGTTATTCAATGCTAAATGATTTTAACAGCGGGACCGTTGCCTGGACCGACTGGAATATTCTGCTTGACGAAACCGGTGGCCCGAATCACGTAGGAAACCTATGCTTTGCGCCAATACACGCCAATACGCAAACCGGAGAGTTGATTTTTACGAACAGCTACTATTACATCGGACACTTTTCGAAATTTGTAAAAGAGGGTGCAAAAAGAATTGCTGCGTCGTCGAGTCGTACCGATTTGCAGGCAACTGCCTTTGTAAATACCGATGGTTCAATAGCTGTTATCGTTCTAAACAGGTCTGAAGAAAAATTCAACTACCAATTGTTGGTTAATGGTAAATCAGCCGATCTGGAGAGTTTACCTCATTCGATAATGACTGTTATTTTATAAAGATTCGTTGTCTTTACTAGTTAAATGAAGCGTCTAAAAGTTAAATCAAAATCTAATTAAATGGGCAGACAAATTATTCTTAAACTATATCCATTATTTGAACTTTTCGGATTTCGAATAATGAGGACTAAAACTGTATCTTTAAATAAATCTTGTGACATCGGTTATCTTAATTGATTAGAGTGTGGTTCCAATATTTGTTCCAGTATTTTTTTAGTGGCTGATATTCAGGTGTGTTATTTTTGAAGAAGTGAAATTGGATTCGGTTATTAAGGATAATCAATAATTAGTAAAACGCAGTAAGTTCCGACCTTACTGCGTTTTTTGTTTGTGGTTACTTGATTTTGTTAACTTATTATTCATGTATTTTTCGCACATATTAGTACCATATTTGTGCCGGAACTTAATTAGCGTATACGTGGAACTTGTGACAAATTATGAGTACTTAAATACAGGTAAAGATGGTGATAAGTAAAATTCAAAAGAATTGTGAGGTTTGTAAAGAGCCTTTTTATTCCGAAAACAGTAAATTCGGTCTACTGTTGCAAAATTTGTAGTGATACTGCGTATCGAAAAAAGAAAGCAGAGAAGAAAAAAGAGGAACAAATGTATTTTTCGGTACCAGAAGCAATAATCCTTTTTGTTAACTTTTCCCATTCCAGTTCTGCATTAATTTGAATATATGGGCAAATATATTTGTATAGAAATTTTCAGCATACGGTAGGCTTCTAGAAAGAAAAACGTAAGATCCGCTTGAATGTTTCATCGCTGAACACTGCTACCCAAATCAAGGCAATTTTTAGTGTAAACTGGTTATGAGACATGCTATGTTATACAAGCAAAGTAGTTGCAGGTATTACCCGATTTGTTTATGTTTGTTTTTTCTAACTATCCTATGAAGGTAAAAAGGCAAACAAGAAAACCAGAGCAGGAACTTCTGGATCTGGATTTTATTCAGGAGTTGTTTTTTAAATATCACGGGAGGTTAGTCTTGTTTGCCAATAAATTTACCGGAGACATTCAGGTGTCGCAGGATCTTGTTCAAGATGCATTCCTGAAATTGTGGGAAAAAGCAGAGATTCGGTCAACAATTGAATCACCAAAGGCATACTTATTCAAAGCCGTTCGTAATAACTGTCTCAATCATCATCGCCATATAAGTATCAAACAATCGGTTGAAGAACAGCTCTCGTCAAAGATTGATGCACAAGAGCAATTGGTATATTCCGGGTTAGATGAACCGATGTATAGTTTACTTGAGATGGAAATGGAAGAAAAGGTTCAGAGTATTGTAAAATCATTGCCCGCAAGATGTCGCGAAGTATATAAACTGAGCCGCTATAGTCTTCTAAAAAACAAAGAAATAGCCGATAAGTTAGGGATTTCAGTAAAAATGGTCGAGAAGCATATATCAAAAGCTTTGACTATTCTTCGCGTTGAACTTTCTGAATACCTGGGACTTATTCTTCTGGTCTTATTCAAAGAATTATAAAATCTGAAAACAGGGGTAGGGTAACTACATCCTGAAGTGTTTACCTATTAGATAAGGATATAAATGGATTCTAAAAAATCGATTAAAAGTTTAATTATTGCCCATTTAGACGGGGATTTAAATGTTGAGGAATTAAAAAGGCTCAATGAATGGCTTTCGCGTTCAGCGGAGAATGCACGGTATTATGCGAATGTCAAAGATATTTGGGAGGCTTCCATTGCCGATGCTTCCCGAATTGCACAAACTGAAACAGAGTGGTCTAAGTTTCTTTATACAATTCACAGGCCTGAAAAATCTAATATTTTTAGTTTCAGTACAAACCTTCAAATGTTTTATCGTTTTGCTGCCATTCTGGTTATTGGTTTTTTAATCGGAAGTCTTGTAATTAAATATCCCACAAGACAGGAGCCTCTTTATATGACTACTTTTGCCCCTAAAGGCTCAGTGTCGCAAATGATGCTGTCTGATAGTACATTAGTCTATTTAAACGCCGGATCAGAACTGAAATATTCTGCTGGAAAAGGAGAAAAGACACGAGAAGTATTTTTAGAAGGGGAAGCCTGGTTTGATGTGAAAAAAGATTCTGACAGGCCATTTATTGTGCATACCCCTTATTATCTGGTTCGTGTTACCGGTACAAATTTTAATGTAAAGGCTTATCAATCGGATAATGAAATCACAACTACATTGGAAGAAGGAGAGGTAAAAATCAATTCGTCTGAAAATTTCAAGCTGGAACATGAAATAACATTGCAGCCCGGAGAACAGCTAGTGTATAATAAAAGCTCGAAAAATATAAATATAAAAGAAGTTGATACCAATTTATATACTTCATGGAAGAACAATAAATTAATGTTCCTGAAAATGAGTTTTGGCGACTTAATTGTTTTGTTAGAGCGAAAATATGGAGTGGAAATAAAAGTAGATAATCCTGATATTTTAAAATACCATTATACGGGAACCATAAAAAATGAATCAATTCTCGAAATTCTGAATATAGTTAAACATACCTTGCCTGTTGATTATGACATTGATGGACAGGTAATTCATATTCGAAAAAAACACTAATAAGATTAACTAAAAATGTCTACTATGATTAACAAGAAAACAAAATGAACTAAAAAATCGAAAATCGAAAAAAACCGGTGAATGCTGTAACATCTACCGGCTTTTAAATTAAGAATTGGTGCTGTAACACCAATAATGTTTAATACTAAAAAAACAATCAAATCTATGAAAAAAAATGAAAAAGTGCGGGTTCCCTGGAATTTGTACTGGCCAAAAGTATTACGAATTATGAAACTAACGACAGTACTCTACTTTGTTTGTCTGATGCAGGTTTCAGCAACAGCCTATTCCCAGTCTACCAAATTCAGTTTTAGTGCAGAAAATAAACAGGTTGCAGATGTTCTTCGCTTTATTGAAGAAACCAGTGAGTTCCGTTTTTTTTATCAGAACGAACAGGTAGATGTGGAGCGTCGGGTTTCTGTTAATGTCAATAACCTGACTGTGGAACAAATATTAGATCAGGTATTTGCAGATCAAGATGTGAACTATAAAGTTTTGGAAGATAATTTGATTTTTCTGAAACCGGCAACAGAAAATAATCTTTATGCACAACAACAAAATACTATTTCCGGTATAGTTACAGATGAGTCAAATCAACCGCTTCCGGGAGTAACTATTCTTATTAAAGAAACAACAAAAGGAACAGTTACTGCTGCTGACGGAACTTATTCTTTGACTGATGTTACCGGTGACCCTGTTCTGGTATTCTCGTTTGTAGGAATGAAAACGCAAGAGGTTGCAGTAGGCGATAAAAAAACAATTAATGTCATACTAAAATCAGATGAAACTGATATTGATGAGGTTCTGGTTGTGGGTTATACTGTAAGAAAAAAATCGACCGTAACCGGAGCCATATCAACGGTAGAAATGGGAAACTTTGAAAAAACAAGAATCCCAAATGTTTCGCAGGCTTTGCAAGGTCAGATTGCCGGAGTACAGGTAACTTCAAGCTCGGGGGCACCTGGCGATCCGGTACAAATACGTATTCGGGGAGAAGGTACAATTGGAAATAATAATCCCCTGTATATTATTGATGGGATACCATCTCGTGATATTACTTTCTTAAACCAGGCCGATATTGAGTCGATGACTGTATTGAAAGATGCAGCGGCAGCAGCTATATACGGATCAAGGGCATCAGGAGGAGTGGTGCTGATTACTACTAAAAGTGGAAAGAAGGGAAAACTGAGCTTCAATGTAAACTATTATCGGGGAATTCAGAATGTAGCAGACCTGCCAACAATGTTAAATGCCGAACAGTATATGGATATTACGGAGAAAGCCTGGAATAATTCGGGAAGAACCGGTACAAACCCATATACGGCAGATAAAGGAAGATCGGATTTTGCCGACACCGACTGGCTTGATGAATTGTTTGAAACAGGAAAATCTCAAAACCTGCAATTTACGGCAAGTGGAGGAAATGAAAAACTACAATTCTTAATATCGTTGGGGTATTATGGTCAGGATGGTATTGTTATATATGATAACGATAAATACCAAAGAACAAACTACCGGACCAATATTAATGTCGATATAACCGATCGTATAAAAATTGGAACAAACTTGCAGTTAGCTTATTCATCTCAAGATAAAATTGCTGCAAAAGGCGAGAGCCTGATTCGCTATGCTCTGTTAAGAGCCCCGGTTATTCCGGTATATAAAGATGTAAGCGATCCAACTTACTCGGAGAGCGATCCATTTACTGATATGCCATTTTATACCGCAACCGGCTACGATGAGGCATGGAACAGAAGCATGTATGAAATGGTGGGGAATCCAGTAGCAAAAGCCTACTTTACTGATGACAAACGAAATGTTTACCAAACCTTTGGAAATATTTATGGTGAATATGCTATATTGAAAAACAAGGAGCTTAAGTTCAGAACAAATCTGGGTGTTGATTTGAATTTTATACATAACAAAACATTTAACGAAAATTACGGCGACGATGATGGAGGGGGAAATGAGATTGATAAAGGATTGGGACGCCAAAACAGGCCAAATAGTTTAAGTGAAGAGAGAGGAGAGGCCCGTACCATTACTTTTAACAATACTTTGAACTACGTAAAGACCTTTGATGAGAAACACGACTTTAATGTTATGATCGGCACTGAGTATATTGAGAACTATGCTTCTTCGATTGGTGCAAGCAGGGCACGTTTCCCATACTCCGACGATAATTACAGGTACATGGATTATGGTGGTTCGGAGACTGATTTGTGGAACAGTGGAAGTGCTTCAGAATGGGCTTTGTTTTCCTTGTTTAGTTCGTTTTCTTATGTGTATGATTACAAGTATATGGTAACGGCTAATTTCAGAGCTGATGCTTCCTCGCGGTTTTCTAAAAATAACCAGTGGGGATATTTCCCGTCTGTTTCCGCCGGGTGGAAAATTAACCAGGAAGATTTTCTTAATGATGTAGATTGGTTATCGAATTTGAAATTAAGAGGTAGCTGGGGGCAACTGGGCAACCAGGAAATTGACGATTATGCTTACTTAACATTAGTGAGCCAGGTTGACGGCATTGTTAAAGTAAACCGTTTTGGAAACGAAGATTTGAAATGGGAAAGCTCAACTCAATCCAATATTGGTATTGATCTGGGATTGTTTAAAGATAAACTTGCTGTTACAGTCGAATATTTTCAGAAAAATACAACAGATATATTATTGCCAATCGGATTGCCGTCGGTTGTCGGCGATGTTTCTCCAACAATTTTAAATGCAGGAGAGGTGAGTAATAAAGGTTATGAATTCTCTGTAAATTACAGAAATGCTGACAATGAGTTTAAGTACAGTATTAATGCAAATTTGGCAACACTAACGAATAATGTTGAAAAGTTACATCCAAATTTACCAAACATAACAACTGAGGTAACACGCACTGAAGCAGGAAATGTTTTAAATGCTTACTATGGCTACAAAATGGTGGGGATTTATCAAAACCAGGAAGAAATCGGCCAGCATTTATTCGGAACACCAAATTCTGGCGTTAAACCGGGCGACATTAAGTTTAAAGACATAAATGGCGATGGTATTATCAGTCCTGATAAAGACCGTGAGTTTATAGGAAGTCCTATACCTGATTTAACCTACGGAATCAACTGCTCGGGATCGTATAAAAAGTTCGATCTTTCAATATTGTTTCAGGGAGTTTCGGGGGTAGACAGGTACAATGAAGGGAAAAAAATTGTTGATTACGACACCCGTCCGTTTAATTACACCACAAGGGTTTTAGATGCCTGGGATGGCGAAGGTACAAGCAATACAATACCAAGAGTTGCTTTTGAAGATAATGGAAGCAGTAAAACATCGAGTATTTTTGTTGAAGATGCTTCTTATTTCCGTCTTAAAAATGTTGAACTAGGCTATACTTTTAACTCTATTCCCGGAATTCAGTTTATACGATTGTATGTTTCGGGGCAGAATTTGTTTACCAAAACATCTTATTCAGGATTAGATCCTGAATCTACTGATTTAATGGATAAAGGAACCTATCCTTTGTCAAAGTCTTTATTGTTTGGAGTGAATGTTGAGTTTTAATATTGAAAAGCATTAATAATGAAAAAGATACATAGAATCATATTAGTAATTTTTGTTCTGATAGCAAGTTTTGGTTGCACAGATAACCTGGATAAAGATCCAATTGGACTTTTAACCATGGAGCAGGTTGACTCAGAACCTACAGCAGCTACTATCGAATCTTCTGTTAGCTCGGCATACTTACCTCTTAAAAATACGTTAAATGGCATAATTGATGGCTGGAGATGGGACTTGGGAACTATATTCCGGAATGACATTATATTGCAGGATATTGCATCGGGCGACATGAATAAAAAATGGAATCCTGATGGAGATCAACCCTGGATGGATAAAATTGCTGCTTTTAGTTTTACTTCTGAAAACGCAGCATTTAATGGAATTTGGGTATATGATTACGAAGGGATTAGCCGCGTGAATTTGGCAATAGGTTTTCTTACGGACACTGATTTAATTCAAAGCACAGGAATAGAAAACAGTCGCAAGGATCAATTATTATCTGAAGCCTATTTTTTAAGGGCTTATTATTATTTCGATTTGGTAAATAATTTTGGCGGCGTGCCATTAATACTCAAATCTCCCGATTCATTTGAAGAAGCTTTTAGTGTTTCGGTAAGGGCGTCGGCACTTGAGATTTGGGAGCAAATAAATGCTGATTTAACTGCGGCAAAAGCAGTTGCATCTAATGATAAATACCCCAGTGCTACAGAACCGTGGAGAGTTTCGAAAGGTGCCATTATAGCATTGCAGGCAAAAGTAGCTTTGTATAACGAGGAATGGACAACGGTAATAAGTCTGGTGACGGAACTCGATGCTCTTGGTTATTACAGTCTTAATGCAAACTACTTTGATTGTTTTGATGTAGCCACTGAATTTGTTGATAATGAGGTAATTTTTGCCTACGATCACCGTTCCGATGAAATTCCCCGTAATGGAAATGGCCTTGGAGCTGTTGCCGGATGGGGATTCTTTTCTCCAACCGACGACTTTGTTAATGCATTTGAACCGAATGACCCACGCTTATTGTATACCATTGATATTGAAAACAAGCATGCTTCTAAAATTCTTGGGTCAACTACTGAATACATGGGGAATGATGATGCTCCGGGTAACAAAGTATACATTCGTTATGCCGATGTTTTGTTATGGAAAGCAGAAGCGCTTATCGAAACCGAAGATTTGGACGGCGCCGTTGCAATAATTAATCAAATACGAGAACGGGCAAGAACAACTCCTGCTGCCGATGGTTCGGTGATCCCGGAAGGAACTTTACCTGACAGAATATCTTCTTCGGACAAAACAGAAGTGATGGAATGGCTCATGCATGAACGAAGAGTTGAATTAGGATTCGAGTCTCAGAGATTTAATGATCTGAAGAGGTGGGGAAATGCAAAAACGGTACTTACCGCTCTAGGAAAAAACTATCAGGATCATAATGTCCTTTATCCAATTCCTCAACGTGATATTGATAAATCAGGCGGAAGTATTGATCAAAATTCTGGCTATTAGTTATTTAATTGTGTGTTAAAGTTTTGATATAGTAAATTATAAGGTATGGTTTCTTAAAATTTAAGGCAGGAAACCATACCTTAATAAAAATAGAAAAGTATGATAATTAGGAATGCCATCATTAGTTTAGTAAGCATTGTATTGCTCACTCAATGTCAGGTAGCAGATAACGGCAATTCTCCTGAATTTCTGGTGCCGTTTTCAAAGAACGTAGAGATTAATCCTTGTTTAAATCCTTCTGAAGCATTAACATTTTATTGCCCGGTAAGGCAAGACGTGGTAAAATGGGAGGAAAAGGATGTTTTTAATCCGGCCAGTGCAGTAAAAGCAGATACGGTTTTTCTTATTTACCGGGCCGAAGACACCATTGGGAAGTATAACGGAACATCGCGACTGGGGCTGGCTTATAGCCTGGATGGTTATCATTTTCAGAAAGAAGAGAAACCTGTTTTATTTCCCGATAATGATGCGTATAAAAAATACGAGTGGGAGGGGGGATGTGAGGACCCCCGGCTGGTAGAAGATGAGAACGGTACTTATTATTTAACTTACACCGCTTATGATGGAGACAAAGCACGCCTTTTTGTTGCCACTTCAACCGATTTGAGAAACTGGACGAAACATGGTTCGGTATTTAAAAACGCAGGTGATGAGTATGTTGCTATGTGGTCGAAAGCCGGATCAATTGTCAGTCGTATGGAAAACGGACGTATGATTGCTACCCGGATAAATGGTAAGTACTGGATGTATTGGGGGGAATCTAATATTTATATGGCTACCTCTGATAATCTGATCGATTGGAACCCGATACTCGAAACCGATCCCGAAAAGATGCAGCTGGATACAATGCGTGAATATACAACAGCTTTTAAAAGCTTGTTCTCTACCCGCAAAGGAAAATTTGATAGTGAGTTGGTTGAGCCAGGGCCACCGGCTTTAATCACCGAAGAAGGTATTCTTTTTATTTACAACAGTAAAAACAGTCCGGTTTTTGGTGATAAAAACCTGGCTCCTGGAACTTATGCTGCCGGGCAAATAATTCTCGATAAAAACGATCCTCAGAAGGTGTTACATCGTACAGACAGCTGGTTTATTACACCAGATCAACCTTTTGAAATTACCGGGCAGGTGAACAATGTTTGTTTTGTTGAGGGACTGGCATTTTTTAAAAATAAGTGGTTGTTGTATTATGGCACCGCTGATTCGAAAATTGCAGTTGCAGAGTCAATCAAAAGATTGAAGTAAGAGTTTACTGTTTGGTTCACATTAAAAGAACTTTACTTATTGACTTTTACTTCCTGAAATTTTCTATATAATCGACGAATTCTCGATAGAATTTGGACTAGACAAATTTTGTAACCATGGAATAAGCATAGCCTTCGGCATTTGACCGATGGCTTTGCTTTTTCGTAAGTCCAATTTGGCTTCACAGGAATAGTCCTTTTTCATCTATAGGAACGGGATTTATTCGTATTCTCGGAATATTTTTTTCGATATTAGTTTTAACTCTACCTAACCAGCTTGTATATTCTTTAAGGCATCAGTTCAGGAATCTATAGGTAAATATGTTAAATCAATGTCAACCGACAAGCGTGGCATTCAAAAAAATACTAAAAACAGGAGAAGGGCAGATTCAGGAGTGGATCAAATCAATTGAGGAATCCAAATTACCAGGATTAAAGACTTTTGCAAGAGGACTAAAACGTGATATTAAAGCAGTTCAAAATGCAATACAACTGAAATGGAACAATGGCTCCGTTGAAGGGCATGTTAGCAGAATTAAAAGTATTAAACGACAGATGTATGGGAGGGTAGGCATTGAACTGCTTCGCCGAAAAGTCTTATTGTCCCGATCCGGATGATTCCCCAAAATTGACAAAGAACCGCGATTTTGTCCATGTTATCTTTGTCAATATGGTGCCCTAACGGTTGGTACATGTTGTCGGGGCGGATTTCGAAGAGCGTTCCTGTCCGAAGGACACGGAACTGCGAAACGAGAATCCGGCGAACGACACACCACGAACCCCGCAATGCAATTTACAAATTGTTGTGTGCTGTATTTTTACTTTTCAATCTCATTTTTATCACGGTCGTATTAGATAATCTGTCATGGAGTCCATTTGATGTAAAAAAATATGATAACCAATCAAATGGAATAAGTCTACAAAAAGATCTAGCTAAAATGTCGCTAAATCTTGTCTCTTTGCCATCCTTTGTCAACACTATTGTTTTTGTTATAAATTTCCCTAAAGTCCTTTGATACTTATATTCCATAAAAATATAATAACTAAGATTAGTAATAACCAGCAGCGCATAAATAACATAATGACTTATATATTCATTTTCAATATTATAGAATTGTCCAACAATTAGTCCGAGAATTATAAAAAGAACAATTGAAGCAGTAAAATCAATTGCATAATTTGCTAATCTAATCCAAGAGCTAACTTTTTTCGAATTAAATTCCTTTTCTTTTTCAATTTTTTCTTCAAGGTCAGCTTGCATATTATTTGTCATTGTAGTGTCTAAGCCTCGTTTTTTGATTTCGTCTTCGGCTACTTCAATTGCAATCGGTTGATAGTCATTCCGTAGAATGGTCACAATTTTTATTAATTCTTCATCTGTTCGTTGAGACATGGCGTTTTTGAAATCTGTGGTCATAGTTTTTTATTCTGATATTCAAGATTGTAGTGGTCAGCTAATATTGCACACAACGGTTGGTACATGTTGTCGGGGCGGATTTCGAAGAGCGTTCCTGTCCGAAGGACACGGAACTGCGAAACGAGAATCCGCAGTTGGCGTACCACCGACCCCCGCCCTGCAATATGTACTGTGTTGTACACCGTTTTTTATTCATTTATTATTTTTTCAATCTGTTGTCCTAATTTAGAAAATTCAGCTTTGTCAATAATAGGTAACTGAAACTCTCCATTAATACTAAAATTCTTTTTGTCAGTTGATTTAAAATCAAGGTTCATTGTCCCTCTCATAGCTTGATTATCAATGCTTTTTATAATTAAAGTTCCAGTAGCTGACTTTGATTCAATTATATGTCCTGTTGGTCCATAATGCCAATAAGCAAGTTTTGCTTTTGAATCACTTTTTTTATCAAACAAATATTCTTTTTGTTGTATGTTGGGTAATGCAATAAGCAGGGAATAATTAGTTTCATCATCAATTATGTTCTTTTTACCTTCGAAGAAATGATGCAAATTAATTACCACAGATTCTCCTAGTACAGGATAGTAAATATTACTACCAAGTAAATCAATTAAGTTTTCAGATGGGGTTTCACTTATATCTGTACCTTCAACTATATAACTTCGGTCAAGTTTAAATTCAAAAGATTTTTTGCCATTAAATTGCGCCTTAATTTTATTAGAAGGATATAATTCATAATTAAAAAGAGAATCATAAAAATTCGTTTCAGTTTGAGCAATTCTATCTGTTAAATCAAACATCTTTCTTTCTTGTCTGCGTTGCTCTTCTCTTTTTTCTATCTCTATTTTTGCAAAACTGTCATAATCAGTTGTCGGGATTGTTGCATTTTTAAATATAATCTCGTGCTTAGTTATTGGTTTTGTACTTTTTACTGTAATTATCCCATCAATTTTTACCTGTCCATTTGTTAATGTTTTAAATTTTAATAGTCCAGTCGTTGTGTTTATCGGATTATTAACTCCTTTTCGGGCATAATTATTTAATAGTAATATTTTATCATTTATAGAGTCTAAAAGAATCTCTTTGGTGCCTTTATCCAATTGAAAAGCAAGAAGAAATGAACCTGGGGTATATTCACTCCATTCTCCGGGAGGAACTCCATTGGTATTCATATCAATTAACAAAAAATCTTTGGTGCTATCAGCTTTCAAGTCGTCCTGCAAAATCCAACCGAATTTGCTCTTGAACGAAGTATTTTCAAGGAAGTACAATCTTGTCAATGGAATACTTACTTTTTCTTCCGTATCGTCAATATATCTTATGAATTTTATTGAATCTGATGGAAAGACTTGTCCATATGTGAGATTATAAAATAGGACTGCAAAAATTGTAATTAATATTCTTTGTATCATTGATATAGTCTCTTTTTTAAAATGGTGTACAACGGTTGGTACATGTTGTCGGGGTGGATTTCGGAGCGCGTTCCTGTCCGAAGGACACGGAACTGCGAAACGAGAATCCGCAGTTGACGTACTACCGAACCCCGCCCTGCAATATGTACTGTGTTATGCACTGGTGGTTATTCCTTTGATTTTATTCTTCTTATTTCCTTAGCGTTTTTAATAACAACACTTTTATCTTTTTGCAAGTTAAATACAAATTTCGTAAACGAAGTTATTTCAATTGGACTGTTGTTTTTGGAGTCATATTTAAATGTTTCTACAACGCCTTCATCTGCGCTTATCGTGTTTTTATCCAAATCATGATATGCTAAAGGTGATTTTAAAATCCAATAGCCATCATTTTCTTTGATGATAAAAAGAGCATCAGTTAGAGTAACAGTCCTATTCTTAATTGAATTTGAAGAGCCCATTTCAAAAACATTTTCAAAATTATTGAAGGCATGTGGTTCAATTTTATGCTTCTCTATTATTGGGTACCACCACTCTTTATCAAAGTTTTTTAAATTTTCTTTGGTCAACTTCTCTTGACTAAAAGTAAGCGATGCAGCCAAAATCAAAACAAAAGGCACAATGGTAATTTTTCTAACCATTGATTTCATTGAAGAATTATTTTTTGTCATCATAATCAATCGTTTTTTTGTTAATGAATAATTAAAATTGCTGGCCAGGTATGTTGAATTATTCCGGAATACAAGATTTAGTAAAATATCCTGATATGATTTTATGTTTTGTGTCTGTAAAACTTTTTTATCAGCTAAATACTCATGATTTAATTGTATCTCTTTTTTCAAAATCCAAATTATCGGATTGAACCAAAATATTATTTTTACTATCTCAATGAATATTATATCAAATGAATGGTATTGATTACAATGTGCTTGTTCATGAGTTATCAAATCATAATCAACTTGTCCTTTCTCATACTCGGTTTTATTCACAATTATAAATTGGAAAAATGAATATGGTAGGGTCTTTTCTTGTGATAAAACTATTCTTGGATAGCTATTTAAATCTTTGCTGGAATTGTTAATTAATTTTATGATTTTCCAGAGATTGAAAATAAATCGTATCAAAAAAATCGCAGAAATCGAGGTATAAATAATTATTAATGAATCAGCAATATTAAAAACACTATTTTTTTGTCCTTCTACAATTGTCCCTTGTATGTTTATGTTATTTATTGATGATGAATAATCTATAGTATTTTGATTAATTATTAAGTCAATTCCTATAGAAATCTGAATAAAAGGTATTATTAAAGAAAACATTACTGCAAACAATAAATAAAACCTATTGAATTCAAATGATTTGATATTTCTTAAAAAAAAATAATACAGAGTATATAATACTGTAAGGCTTATTGTAGATTTGATAATATACTCTGTCATAATTATTTTTGTTTTCTCTTGGTTTGGAGTTTATTATCTACTATTTGTTTTAATTCTTCCAAGTCCTTTGTACTTAAGTTTGTTTCATTTGTGAAGAAGGAGGCAAATTGAGAAGCAGAATTATTAAAGAAATCCTTCACTAAAGAATTAATTTGTTTTGAAAAATATTGGTTCTTTTTTATCAATGGATAATATTCTCTATTACTGCCATGTTGGTTAAATCCAACAAACCCTTTATCAATCATCCTTTTTAATAAAGTTGCAAGTGTAGTTGAAGCAGGTTTGGGGTCTGGAAATTCATCACGGAGATTTTTCATATAGGCTTTCTCCAGTTTCCAAAGATGTCTCATCACTTGTTCTTCTGCGTTTGTCAATTGCATTATTCTATTATTTAAAACATGGCTCTACAAATATAGAATATATTTTCAAATTGTCGAGTAGTTTTTGATTTTATTTTGGGCAGGATGTTTTTTCCACTTGTGCATAACGGTTGGTACATGTTGTCGGGGCGGATTTTGGAGAGCGTTCCTGTCCGAAGGACACGGAACTGCGAAACGGGAATCCGCAGCTGGCGTACCACCGAAACCAGCCCTGCAATATGTACCGTGTTAGTTGCTGTTTTTTATTTTTCAATTTTAATAATATATCATATTCTCTCGGTGAATTGAGGTATCTAATATCAAATTACCTGTTGTGTCCCATTCCATTATTTTTCCTTGATAACCTTCATAAGGGCTAAGCTCCCTGTAACTCGATTTTTGTCCGTTTACATAGTATTTAATTTCTACAGAATTGTCTATGCTGTCAATAATTTCCCTTTCGAGTATTTCATCTTTTGAAAAGTATTTTTTTATTCTTAGAGTGCCGAAATTTTCATTTTGTTGAGTCGAATAAAATACTTCAAAATATTTCACTTTCCCAGTCTCAAAATATTTATAAACAAATGAAGTGTCATTTGCAACTGAAGAATAGTCATTTTGATTTAAAATAAAGTCATAACTCAGAGTTCCATTTTTATAATATTGTGACCTCCTTAATAAATTTCCATATTCATTATATTTCTCAATTTGTTTTATAATGTGATTAGGATAATAATATTTCCATTCTCCATATCTAATTGGCGGATAATCTATATTATTAATGCTATCTGTAATTTTGTGCACCGATATTAAAAAAGTGTCTTGATTTAAATAGAAATAATAGCTTGTATCTAAATGGATAGTGTGGTCTGAATTCTTTTTTTCAAGTTTCGGATTACATGAAATAAGAATTAAGAAAATAACTAATAATGAAAAGAAAGTGAGATTATTTACTCTATCCATTTTTTTGTTTTTTTAAACTGTCTAGTCCTAGAATATGGCTACAGGTTAAAAATTAAATTAAGCTGCCTCATTATACACGTTTTGAGGCGTTTTATAGTCTAAAGATAAATGAAGTCTTTTGTTATTGTAAATATTGATTGCATTTTTTGTAGCACGCTTAGCCTCTTTTAAACTAGCAAATGTTTGGTCCAGGAAAAACTCATCTTTTAAAATACCATTAACACGTTCAGCAATAGCATTCTCATAACAATGATTTTCTTCGGTCATGCTAATTTTGAAGTCTTTGTTTTTTAATATTCTGACATATTGATTAGAGCAGTATTGAGCTCCACGGTCAGAATGATGGATCAATCCATTGGCAGGCTTTGCGTTTGCCAGGGCCTTTTTGAGAGCCCGCAAACACCCAGCCAGCTCAAGAGAGTTGCTAATATCGTAACCAACAATTTTTCTTGAGTATAAGTCAGTAATGAGAGCTAAATAGCAAAAGCCGTTGTATGTTCTGATGTAGGTAATATCGCTAACCCATACCTGATTTGGCCTTGTTATTTTAAGGTCTTTAATCAAATTATTGTACTTGTGAAAATGATGATATGAATCGGTTGTTTTACAACTTGTTTTCTTACGTACAATCAACATGTCGTATTTACGTAAGATCCTGTAAAGTTCATCACGTCCAACCTTTAATCCCATTAGATTAAATGTTATATGTAGCGCCATCATCAACTTTCGAGTACCAACGCGCGGTTGAGTTAGTCGCTCATAATTGACAAGCTTTATGACTTTCTTTTCTACTTCTAGTCGGGCAGCACTCCTCTTCTTGTATTTATAATAGGCATCCCGATGTAGTCCAAAGCATTGACAAGTCGTCTCGCAACTTGCCAGCTTTGTTTTTTTTGCTGTATCAACTGCTTTCATTAGCGTTTCTTGCCTAATTTTTTTTTTAATTCTTCGGCGTTTTTGAAACCTAGTTTTTCAGCTGATACTTCAAGATATGAATCCAGTACCAACTGGTCCAGATCTTTCTTAACAAGGGCTTCTTTGAGCTTTTCAACTTCTTTTTGTAGTGCTTTAATTCTGGTGATTTCGTCTTTAGGTTCCACGTTTATACGAGTGTTCATTAAGTCAGTTCTGTTGTATTTTTTGATCCATTCATTGATTGTACTGTTTTGAATGCCATAAATACGTCCGAGCTGCCGTTTGTTATACTTACCGGTACTAAGTTCGGATAAAATTTTGAGTTTGAAACTTTCCGAATAACGTCTGTAAACTTGATTATTTTTATACATAATTACATGAATTATGTAGCCTTTATTCCGGACGAGTCAAAATTGCAACTAACGTTTAATTGTATGAGTAGTGGCAGATTGCGTGGTAGTTTCCTGTCAAAACGCTACGCAGTTGAAGCGGGTTCCAAACCTTAATATTTAGCACTTTGCCTGCCATTACTTATACAAAGTGTTAACAACCGGTTTTGTTTTTTTATCAGTATTATAGAAAATCAATTTTGTGGATTTTGAAATACACCCTTTAAATTCAACTATTTTCTCTGAAAATTCAAGAGCAACCCTAGTTTCTGTTTCTGAAATTGGAAAATCATTAACAAAGAAATGTTGCCTATATTGTATAGTTTCTTCTCTAATTAATTTATTAGACCTTAAAATATTAGCTAAGCCCATAATATAATAAGCATTTAAAGCTTTTACACGAACAATTACATTCGTATGATAATAGCTGTCTACCTGTCTAAGAAATTCAGGTGTACATTCAATTAGGTTATTTATTAAATTGTTTACCTCTATTGATTCTGAAGCTACTATGTCTTTATTATTTTTTGATTGGTAAAGTATAAATTTAAGCAAATAAAATGTATAGTATTCATGTATCAGAAAGACTTCGTGTAGATGATCTAGTTTTCCAAGAAATGCGAATTTGAAAATGTTTTTGTCAAATGGACGTATGTAAAGCTTTGTTATATTATTGATATTTTCAGTATCAAGGGACTCATTAATTGATAAAAACTCCTTGCTGTCTTTAATTCTAAATCTACCTTTTGTTGAAAAAAGAAAGTTGAAATTTTGCTGTATAATATTTTCATTAATATTCTCACTGATAATTACGTCTTTGGACTCAAGTTTATTTTCAATTATACTTTTTGCAATAAAATATTCGTAGAAGGAAAAATGAATAAAATGAAAATGATTGTTCGATTGGTAAAGTAATTCCAAACTATGAATTTTCAAAGATGGATAAATTGAATTAACAATATTATTGAGTTGTAATTCATTTATTTGATACTCTTTTGAGTTATACATGGAAATAGCGATTTCTTCATAGATTTCGATAGATCTAATTACTAACGTTTTATCGTGTTGATCCAAAAATGATTTTATGACTTCATCAAATAAATCATTTTTATTTAAGAAGGACTTTTTAGTTTTAGAGAATTTATCAATATATTTTAAAAAAAGGGGTATGCCAAAAAGCTCTTGGTTAATATTAATCGTTCTTACGGCACTTATTATTTTAAAAAAGTTGACACCATACTTTTTGAGAAGATATCTTTTTACTTGATAGCTATTAAATGGAGATAAACTAAAAACATCAATATGTTTTGATATCATTGAGTTTAGGTTTATTGGTGGAGTTTGCCGCATTGCAATTATAACTTTCCCAAATCGCAACAAATTTTCCTTTTCAAATTCGATAAAATCGGATATAGATATTTCACTTTGTTCTTCAATTGCGTCTATTAATAAAAGAATGGAACATGCAGGCGGGTTTTTATATTCATCATATGAATAATTTCTTAGCGTAGTTCTTCGAGGAGTGAAGGCTAGCATTTTTTGATTTTTTGCTAAATATGCTAAAAATAGAGACTTTCCAATTCCTGCGTCTCCAATGAGATACGTAATTTTGTATTTGGTTCTATTTATAAGATAATTTTGAATTTTAAGTTTAGAGTTAAAACATATTTTTGAATTTACATCAATGAGTGTAGGTCTTATGTAATAATTCAAGTCACGTGTGTTTTCAGAATCGAAACCAAGTCGATAAAGCTTATTCTTTCTTTGATATTTGGATGTTAAATAATTGCGGAGGCTGATACTTGCTTGAACAATTGCAATTATACCACCAATGAACCCAATTATGGATAGTATGTCAATTCCTTTCATAGGGATTTTTTTATTCAGATGGTTGTTAGCTTTATTGTTTTTTGCATAGTGAATAGGTATGTTGTTTAACTGGTTGTTAACGGTCACTTGTATGTGGTCGGGCGGGATTTCTGGAAGAAATCCTGTCAGACCCGCAGAAAAGTGGGCAGAAGGTCTGACTTGTCAGACCGCTAAAACCCCCGCCTGCCATATACAATTTGTTGGCAGTAGTTTTTATTTTATTAATTCTTTCATTTTTCTGTCACACATGTCTCGAAGGTAATCACCTTCTAAATTTTTTGATTCAGGGTCCTCCAAGTCCATAAAATACTTATCGTACTCTTTCTCTAGAGCATAATGAAATAGATTTCTGTTAATTTCAATGCCATTATTAAAGTCTTGTTTGTCAACTGGCAGAACCATATCAGAGTTCTTAATATTAATCAGAGAATTAGTTTTAGTTTGTGCTTGATGGAGTAACCCACATCTTATCTCGTCATAAAATATTTTTGAAAGTCCATTGCTTGATTTAAATAAAGGGAAATAGGAGCTATAGTTGAAAAAGTCACGGAAGGCTTGGGAGTTATATTTAAAGTTATTGTCAGGATTAGAGAGATAGTATTTTGCATTGGTGTCTTCAATGCCAAAGAAAAATTGATTAAGAGTCTCAATTAGTAAGCAATCGACGGACATTATTATAAAACCAACTCGTGTCCGGATTTCTTTTCTCTCATGTTTAATCATTTCGTCTATTGGAGCAAAGTACCGCTCTTTAAACCGGTTTCTCACAATGTCAATCGCATTTTCCCATTCGGCAGAATACCTGTCACTAAGTTTATCGCTCCATTTTGAGTCATTTGTTGCTACCATGTCTTTTTAAATTACTGCCAACGGTCACTTGTATGTGGTCGGGCGGGATTTCTGGAAGAAATCGTGTCAGACCCGCAAGAAAGTGGGCGAAAGGTCTGACTTGTCAGACCGCTAAAATCCCCGCCTGCCATATACAATGTGTTGTGTGCAGTATTTTATTTTTTTGATTCAATTTTTATTGGAATATTAAATTCAGGTATAAAATCACAATGAACATCAGTTTTAACTATTTCCATTGGTTCTATTTTGCTAATTATTTTGGACAAATTGTCATCAAGGAACTTGTAATTTCCTCGTCTATTTTCTAATCGAATTTCGATGCTGTCTGATATATCTATATTTGAGAAAAGTTTGGCAAACTTTATTTTAAAATCTATCAATTTTAGTTGTACTGTATCACAACTTGCTTCAATTATTATTTTTCCAGAATAGTGTCCGTCAAGTGTTATTGGTTCAATTCTCCTGTCATGTTTTAAATTATAACAAGGGATTAAAATTGGGTCAATAATCTCCTCATTTTCTTGGGAAAATACATTCAAGTTTAAGATTAAAAGTAATATTATTATAGATAGTTTCATCAGCTTATTTAATATTGCACACAACGGTTGGTACATGTTGCGGAGCGGATTTCGGAGCTCGTTCCTGTCCGCGAGGACGGAACGATGATGCGAGAATCCGCAGTTGCTAACCGCACCGACCCCGCTCTGAAATATGTACTTTGTTATGCAACGTAATTTTAATTTTCTTTTAAGTAAGTATCAATTATTTCAAATACTGCATGATTTGATTCGTATACTTTTTTAAATATTTCTCGTGCTTTCTCAAAATTTAATTTAGCGTTTTCAATATCTTTTTTCCCGTCATAAACTCTTGCAATATAAAAATTAAGATTTCCAAGAACTTTAAAATCATCGTCAAATTTTGTTTTTTGACTCTCTAAAAAGTTTAACAAATCATTTTCTTTCCCATTTGTCCAATAAATTTCTTCAAGGTTTTGATATATGGTCGGATTTCCAGGCGCGATGTTAAAAAATTCAATTGTTCTGTTTTTATATTCTTTTGATTCTGTTTTTACTTCTAATGCTAAAAGTGGTTTTAATACATAGTAATTGTTTGGTGTTATTGAATTTGCTTCTTGATGATATTTTAGGGCGTTTTGAAAATCATTCAATTCTGTATAAATTATGGCAATCATATTTGCTGCGTCAGATTTATAATCTGCGTATTCATATAAATCCAATGCTTTTTTAGCATTTTCAATTGCTTTTTCTCTTTCATCGATTGATAAATACGCATATGCAAGATTATAGTAACTTGATGGATAAGTGTCATTTAATTCAATTGATTTAGTAAAATACGGAATTGATTCTTCAATTTTATTTTGGTTCAAGTAGGCATAACCTATTCCATATAATGACCAATAATCAGATATTCCATTTTTATATGCTAAATCATAATTCTCAATTATTCTTTTGAAAATTATTGAATCCGGCTCAAGCCAATTACCTCCATATTTTTGATTGACTTCGTGATAGAAATATCCTAATGTTTTTCTGAGTTTGAAATTATTTGGATTTTGCTCAATCAAAACATTTAGGATTGAATCAGGAGGAAAGTAGTACATTGAATATGTTCCCTCAGTTCCTCTGATATCCATTAGGTTTTCATTCTCTTCTAAATCCTTTAGTGCAAACATTTGATGCATCATACTTGTAACAAAATAATCAAGAAGGATTGTAGTTTTTTCAATAACAATCTCAGAATTTTGATTATTTGGGTCAAGTTTATCAAGTATTATAAAGGCTGAATCGTATTTCTTTTCTCCAATTAATTTTTTTGATTCATTCAGTTCATTTTCTTGTGAAAAGACAAAACCAAAAGTCAGGATTAGAATAAATGTAAAGATTAGTTTCATTTGCTTTTTTCTTTATTATGTTGCATAACGGTCACTTGTATGTGGTCGGGCGGGATTTCTGGAAGAAATCGTGTCAGACCCGCAGGAAAGTGGGCGCAAGGTCTGACTTGTCAGACCGCTAAGACCCCCGCCTGCCATATACAATTTGTTATGCCTAGTTGTTTTATCCCATTAGTATTTTAATCAATATTTGGTTTAAACTAGATATACTTGCAATCAATTGCTCGTTAAAATTATGAGATTTTATCTCATTTATTAAATCAGAAAATTTACTTGAAAAGCTTTTAATCAAGTCGTTAAGATAAATTATTATAAGAATTGAAACTGAAACTATAGTAGATAACATTATGACTCCTAATACTGAATAAATAATACATTTCTGTAATGTATTTAGTACTGTTTCTGTATCATTATTTTCGATTGTTAAAATACAAACAATTATAGGAAGTACATAGAAGCATATGATTATACTAAAACGTATCAAACTCCAAAAGAACCAATTAATCAATAGATAAAGATATCTGGACAGTTTCCATAAAAAGAAAAGAAAATTATTGGTTGAGTACACTTCTTTTATCTTAAATAAGAATTTCTTTTTTGTTATGCTAGAGAACTGCCATTTTGAAAAAGCAAGAACTAATCCTGCTAAACCAGAACTAAAATAGAAAATATCTTCACTTAAAATTGGACGTGAATTAGGATTCAATTTTATGATTTCGTAACTGTTGTTTTTAATTATTTGTATCGTTTTTGCAATTCTTATTGTTTGAAAATTTATAAATAGGAAAATAACTAGCAATATAAATGGGAATAATAACTTTAACTCATTTATGTCTATTGTAATCTCATTGTTGAAAATATTAACCTTACTATTATTTATAAATCCAAAAAGGAAAAGAATATAAAAGCCAGTTAAAACATAAACTGTCAGTAGGTTTTTATTTTGATTTTTGAAGATGTCTGTTAATTGATTAATTAGTCGCTCCTCAAATTTTAATAAATATTCTTCTTTGCTTTGCATTTTTTTCAATTAGGCATAACGGTCACTTGCAAGTTGTCGGTGCGGATTTCGAAGAGCGTCAGCGTCCGGTAGGACGAAGACGGTCAAGAAAGGAGCAGAGGCAACGCACACCACTGCACCCGCAATGCAATTTGCAATTTGTTAGCGTTTCGTGTTTTTTATATTAATTGCATTTGTGTATTCTTTTTTATCAATTCATAAATATCTGGTCGAACTGGTATTACTATTTCGGTAAATATTTCTTGAACAAAATTTGCAACCCAATATTCTGAGTCAACAGGCGGAGTTGAACCAACCTCTAAATGGTCAACATAATCACTTGACCTCATATAAAAATCGTTTGTCCAAAACAAATATGCAATGTGCTGAATAAACAAGTTTTGGATGTCTTTTTTTATTAAATCAAGGTATTTGATTCTATTTGGATTATGTATCTCATTGTCGTTTAAGAGTACATTTCTATAAAAATTGTAATGTGTGTTATCGTTACATCTGTCTCTTATTTTTTTATATCTATCATCGATTTTTAGAATTTTATTAATTTCCACAAGTCTCGGCGAATTGTTAATATAATTTGATATTGAACGGTAATCAGGAATGCTTTCTGTCCCGTTTCTCCATTTTTCTATTTTTTCAACGATTAAATTCTCAATGCTATAGTTGTCCTCAAGGTAAAGTCCTGTGTATATATTAATTATTGTTGAGTCATAATATTTACGGATAAGTGAATAGGCATCATTTATTCTTCCAACTTTCAACAATAATCGGATAGAATCAATCGTGCCTTTTATTGATGAGAAAAAATATGAGTCAAGATTAAATAATTGATTTGTCCCAAACCGAACAATTCCAAATACAGAAAAAGATAAGGAGTCATAGAATTTTACTATTAACTCTAATTTTGAAAATAGCTCGTGATTTTTGTAATTATTTCCAAATTTATCCTCCGGGTTAATCTCTGTCAACATGATGTTTGTCTGTCTTTTAACATGAACGCTAACGGTTGGTACATGTTGTCGGGGCGGATTTCGGAGAGCGTTCCTGTCCGAAGGACACGGAACTGCGAAACGAGAATCCGCAGTTGGCGAACCACCAAACCCCGCCCTGCAATATGTACTGTGTTACCACACGTTTTTATTTATTTTTTAATCCTAATTCGTTTAGTGTTTTCTTTAGTAATCTTTGTTTTAAAAAATTTCCTCCAAAATTCATTATTACTGATAATATTAATCCAAAAAGAATTCCAAACACTTTTTCTTTTGTGCCATTTGAGTCATCGAGTAGTAGGAAAGGAATAAAATAAACAGGAATAATAATCGATGCTATTGGAAACAAAATATGACTTCTGGCAAAAATTGTCAGTACATTGTTTTCAATATTGTTTGAAAATCTTCCTTTTAATATTGCGGGATTTCCACCTCCTTGAATATAAATTCCAATTGTCATTTTATCGGTTAGTTTGAATTCATTGTCATTTTTTAATTTTCCTGATAGGTTTATACTAAACCCTTTTGTAGTAAGAATTTTCTTTAATGTTTTTATTACCCGATTCTTATCATCATTCGTTAACTCAAATCTGAGTTTTTCTCGGCATAATATTCTGTTCAACAATTTGCTCACGTTTAGTCTTGTTGGTGTTTGTTATGTGAGGTTAATTTTCCATCTGTGTCATATTCCAATGCAAAAGAGTCGAATGAAATTATGAACTTAGTCCCTTTTTGAAAACTCTCATATTCAATATTATTTGTTTTAAGAAAATTAATTGCTTCTCTTTTAGTCGATTTTGTTTCAAGAATCTGCTTGAATTTATGCATGTCTTGATAATATTCGTCACAACTGTCCATGTAATAACTTTGTCCAACAGCATTGTCAATTGTTTTGTAAAACCAAAAGATATTTGAGATTACCAAAATTGTTAAAGTCATCCAAAACAATATTTTATATGAGCGTTTCATATTTTTTCAAAATGTGTGGTAACGGTTGGTACATGTTGTCGGGGCGGATTTCGGAGAGCGTTCCTGTCCGAAGGACACGGAACTGCGAAACGAGAATCCGCAGTTGGCGTACCACCGAACCCCGCCCTGCAATATGTACTGTGTTAGCAGTAGGTGTTTCACAAAATCGATTTCAAAATCTCAAATACAGCAGAACCGGCAACTGAATATCCTATCGGCAAAACATTGGATTCAATAAAAGCTTCAATATTCTTTCTAATAATGTTTTTCTTCCCGGGGGAAATCTCACTTTTATATTTTACAAATTCATTATTTAAAATTTCTTTATCTTTTGCATTTGTTTGTAGCAATAACTCTTGTACTTCAAAAAACTGCTTTTTACTTAATTTAAATTTGTCACTATAAGTAACTATTTTTAACTTCTCAGCAAAATTTACATTTCCTCCATAAATATTTAGATTGTCAATTTTCATAATTATTTTCAATTTTTATATTATCCGAAAAATTCGTGTTACTATCTTTTATATTAATGTTTTTGATTATTGTTTTTGATTTTGAAGTTGAAGTATAACTTCTATATTCGTGCAATAAATTTGAAATTCCAATGTCTTCAAAACTGTTTTGGCATTCAATCTTAGTTTTAAGTTTACTTTCAGCTTTTAGTACTTTCTCATAATCGAAGTAATAAGGGCTTTTTGAAGACCTGCATTCTTTACAAATACATGGTATCATTTCAATTACGTTTGGTGAATTCAAGGTTTTGTGTATATAGTCGATTTCTCTTCTAATTATTTCTAATAAATTACTTTTTTTATATCCTTTGATTTGAATTACTAATCGTCTATTTAGAGGTTCACTAACTATGAGACTTGTAGATTCACTCCTTTCAATTATAACCCCATGTTTCCAATATAAATCGTTTTTTATTAAGTCGTGGATTCTAACTATAAATCGAGTTATTATTCCTTTTGGCATAAAATCATATCTATACTCAAAAATTAACATATCATCATCTTTCCAATTTTCAATTTTATCAGGCATTTCTGGACGTAACAGTTCAGGTATAATATATTGGCAAGTGTTTGGAATTTGGAAACATAATTCAAATTTTTTCATTAACTCAAGTAGATGAATATATTTATCTTCAGGATAATTATCCCAAATAAGTTTGAGTTCATGAAAATCAAAATTGCCAAAATTGTCAATTATATGTCTTGTATCAGCTACTTTGTAAACTGCATTTGTTGCCCATTCAGGTTCAAGAAATACAATATCGCTAAGAATTGGATTATCTCGAAAGTTGAGAAAAACTCCTAAATCATGATAATACATGCCTAAATAGTTTGCCTTTTCCTCTTCTAATCCGTATTTCGCACATATTTCTAGATATTGATTATAAGATATATGGCTCTTCTTTAGTTGTCCTAAATCAGTTCTAATTCTTTGCCATTCTACAGGGAGTTCATCTCCGATATGAGGTAGATTATCTATTTCAGTAATTATACTTCTAATTAATTCATCTATTCCTAAATTCTTTGTAGCACTTATTCTATAGAATCCTTTAATGTTTGGAAATTTTCTTAAAAGGGATTTTTCATCAATATTAAGAATTCGCTCATCCATCTTATTAAGTACCATAATGACAGGAGCATTATCACCTAAAAGTTTAATTACATTTAACCAGTAATCAAATGATATAAGATTGTCATTTTTTCTAGCCTCCCATACAAAAATATAAAGTGACCTTTTAGTTAAGAAAAATTGGTGAGTGGTATGATAAATTTCTTGCCCCCCAAAATCCCAAAGATTTATTTTGAATTTGTCGCTTTTCTTTGTAGATAAAGTCCAGTTGTTTATTTCAATGCCTTCTGTAGTTATCTCACTTATATTAACTTTGTTATAAATTAGTCTTTTACATAAACAGGTTTTTCCGACTCCTCCTTCTCCAACAATTAATACTTTTGATTCATAGATTTTGATTGTTTCATTTTCATAAATTGACTGTAAATAGTTAATTATAGAAGAAGTCCCTTGATGAACTATTTCAATTGGAGGATAAACTAAAGGATTTTTATAATAGAAAAGGCTTTCAATTGATTTTATCTTGCCAAATTCTTTTGGAATTTTTTTTATATTATTATTACTAAAATTAAAATGTTTCAATTTCGACAATTCACTAATTTCTCTAGGTATATCCTCAATTTTGTTATTGGAAATATTTAGGGTTACAAGATTTTTTAATCCACCTATATTGCTAGGTAGATTTTTTATACTATTTCTTGTCAATAATAGTTCTCTTAATGATTTCAAGTTTCCTATTGAGCTATCAATTTCATAAACGTAATTATCTTCTATTTGCAGTGATTTAAGATTGTTTAAAAAATAGATGGATTTAGGTATGCACTGCAACCAGTTCTTATTCAATTTTAACACTTCCAAACTTTGAATTTGTTCTATTTCTGAATGTATCTTTGTTATAAAATTGAAAGAAGCGTCAATATATTTTAATTTTTTGAGTCTTGAGATATCATTTGGAATTTCACTTAATTTATTATTTGAAATAATAAGTTGTTCCAAATTTATAAGTTCAAACACTTCCTCTGGAATTGTAAATAAAGAAAGGTGATTTAAATTTAAAATAGTTGAGTTCTCTTTTTGAGCTCGTTGGATAATAGTAATTATTTTTGAAGTCATATTTTGGTTTAAAGTTGTTTATTTCACACTGTTCGTTAAGGCACATAGTTTACAAAGTTAAAGTCACATCCTTTACACTATTTTCGGACTTAACCTTGTTGATGATTCTTTATAAGTTAAATCATTTTGATTAAAGTATCCTAAAAGTACATTTCTGAAAAATACCTTCCAAACATCGTTTCCGATTTCTATAGCAGCGACGTATTTTCCTGTTAAAGCACGGGATAAATACACCCAATAATACGACCTCCATCTTATGGCTCCACTTTTGGTTACATACATCACTTTCATGCCAGGAGAATAGGTCCACTCTTTAATTCTCTCCGGGAATGGTTTGTTAGATCGTATATGCACCTCTGCCGGCGTCATCATATCTAAAGCTTCATGTGGTCTGACGTTATTATACTCCTTCACAAAAGCATTTAACGTGCGTTGTTGTGTCTTCATATCAAATGCTGATGGCATAGCGCAAGATGCCTTTAGATCGCGGTGCATTCGTTCATGTCTTCCGTTCTGTTCGGGATGCGATGGATCCGAGAATACGGGAAAAATCCCCAGTTCAATAAACCAATATGACAACCTCGAGAAACGCTGTATTGAGGTTGCAGCAGCAAATGGAGATCCATTGTCAGTATGGACTTGTTTGGGAAGTCCAAACATCCTGAAAACCCTTGTAAACTCTTTCTTTACGGATTTCAAGTCTTCATGTAAATGAGCTTTGGCCGTGAACAGGAAACGACTTCTTGAGTCGGCAATGGTCAATGGGTGACAATATATTTTATTGCCCATTTTAAACTTTCCTTTATAGTCGGCACTCCATACCTCATTACACTGTTGTGGATCAAAAATAGGGTAGGTAGGCTTTATCCTCCTTAACCTTTTTTGAGGTTGCACCAGACCGTTTTTTTTCAGAATATTGTGTACTGTGACCACCGAAGGAATTTGATTTTCAGTAAAGTCGTTAAACAACAAAACCCTTAGTTTTTTTGCTCCCCAGGTCTTGTGCCTTTCTTTCAATTTTAAAACTTTATCCACCACTTTAGGGTCTGTTTGGTTGGGATGGTGTATTGGCGCTTTAGAATCGTCCAATAGACCTTCTAACCCAAATTTTTCATACTTGTTAATCAGTTTGTACGCTGTCGGTCTTGAAATTTCAAAAACCCGGCATAATTCTGAAATGGAATATTTTTGAGAGTTCCATTCACAGATAAATTCAATTTTTTGTTCCATAGTTGTTGTTTCTTTCCAAGGCATAATGATCTTTTTTTAGATCAATTTACGACTTCAAAAAGTGTAAACTATGTCCCTTTAACTTTGTAAAGGATGTCCCTTTATCATACCAAATTATTGGTAACGGTCACTTGTAAGTTGTCGTTGCGGATTTCGGAGTTCGTTCCTGTCCGGCAGGACGGAACGATGTTGCGAGAATCCAGCGAACGACACACCACGAACCCCGCAATGCGATTTACAATTTGTTACCACCAGTTTTTTATTCTGTAATTTTTTCTAATAAATTGAAGTATTCATATAATTTTTCCAATATCAATTCATCATTTTGGTCAATAATTACATCCATGTGTAAATAAACACGATTATTAACCTTGTCTAAGAAGTTATTAGGGAATTTCTCCATCAATATTTTTTCATATGAAACCCAATCCTTTAGATTCCAGGTTGTTATGTAAATTCTAAATTCTCCTAAAGCACTAGTCCTTGTATTTTTAAACGAAGATTCAATACCAATTCTCGGCTTGTTTTTATTAAATGAATCAAATCCTAAATCCCAACCTTGCCAAGCCCACCAGTCTTTGCCTGTTTTGATAGAAATTTGTTCTTTCAATTCTGAGATTTTATCTCTCTGAATTCTAAGAATTCGTTCTTTATAATTCTCATGTGCAAGAATTAATTCATCTATTTGAGAAGAGTTGTCAAAGAAAAATTCTGAAAGTTTTTTGTCTGCTGGATTTAATGGATTCATATTTTCTAATGTTTGAATAAAGTCATAAAGTTGTATTAGATATTTTTGGTTGCAAGTCGAAATATAACCCCCAATATTACGTTTTAGGATTTCGAAAAACTCGGAATAAGTTATTGCAATAAAATCATTGCTTTTGATTAATTCACATTCTTCTTTTTTAGTGATTTTATCTACTGATAAAACAAGTTTTATAGTATTTTCAATATTATATTCTTGCAATCTTTTTTTATAGGAATCAAGAGGATTATACAATGACGCAGTTATTTTATTCTCTATTCCAATTATGAAGTCAGGACTATAAATTACTAAATCTATCCTTTTACCATCAGCGTTGTCTTCTGTGATAATTTTTATTTGTTCCTCTTGATAAGGTATATCGGGTTTATCTAATAACTCTAAAAGTGAGCTGATAAATAAATCTTTGAGTCTGTGTTCTTTTCTAGGGTTGAAGTAAAAACAAAGAATCCTGCTACAAATCTCTTCAAAACGTCGCTTGGGATAGCTGCATATTTCTAAAAATGACGTGTCAATATTGTTCTTGGGAACTTTTTTAAAGTCATTTAACAGTTTGAGTGCTAATTCTAAATTCATATTGTGTCTTTCGTTTCAAAATGTCTAGTCCTAGAATATGGCTACAGGTTAAAAATTAAATTAAGCTGCCTCATTATACACGTTTTGAGGCGTTTTATAGTCTAAAGATAAATGAAGTCTTTTGTTATTGTAAATATTGATTGCATTTTTTGTAGCACGCTTAGCCTCTTTTAAACTAGCAAATGTTTGGTCCAGGAAAAACTCATCTTTTAAAATACCATTAACACGTTCAGCAATAGCATTCTCATAACAATGATTTTCTTCGGTCATGCTAATTTTGAAGTCTTTGTTTTTTAATATTCTGACATATTGATTAGAGCAGTATTGAGCTCCACGGTCAGAATGATGGATCAATCCATTGGCAGGCTTTGCGTTTGCCAGGGCCTTTTTGAGAGCCCGCAAACACCCAGCCAGCTCAAGAGAGTTGCTAATATCGTAACCAACAATTTTTCTTGAGTATAAGTCAGTAATGAGAGCTAAATAGCAAAAGCCGTTGTATGTTCTGATGTAGGTAATATCGCTAACCCATACCTGATTTGGCCTTGTTATTTTAAGGTCTTTAATCAAATTATTGTACTTGTGAAAATGATGATATGAATCGGTTGTTTTACAACTTGTTTTCTTACGTACAATCAACATGTCGTATTTACGTAAGATCCTGTAAAGTTCATCACGTCCAACCTTTAATCCCATTAGATTAAATGTTATATGTAGCGCCATCATCAACTTTCGAGTACCAACGCGCGGTTGAGTTAGTCGCTCATAATTGACAAGCTTTATGACTTTCTTTTCTACTTCTAGTCGGGCAGCACTCCTCTTCTTGTATTTATAATAGGCATCCCGATGTAGTCCAAAGCATTGACAAGTCGTCTCGCAACTTGCCAGCTTTGTTTTTTTTGCTGTATCAACTGCTTTCATTAGCGTTTCTTGCCTAAATTTTTTTTTAATTCTTCGGCGTTTTTGAAACCTAGTTTTTCAGCTGATACTTCAAGATATGAATCCAGTACCAACTGGTCCAGATCTTTCTTAACAAGGGCTTCTTTGAGCTTTTTAACTTCTTTTTGTAGTGCTTTAATTCTGGTGATTTCGTCTTTAGTTTCCACGTTTATACGAGTGTTCATTAAGTCAGTTCTGTTGTATTTTTTGATCCATTCATTGATTGTACTGTTTTGAATGCCATAAATACGTCCGAGCTGCCGTTTGTTATACTTACCGGTACTAAGTTCGGATAAAATTTTGAGTTTGAAACTTTCCGAATAACGTCTGTAAACTTGATCATTTTTATACATAATTACATGAATTATGTAGCCTTTATTCCGGACGAGTCAAAATTGGTGGTAACGGTCACTTGTATGTGGTCGGGCGGGATTTTGAAAAGAAATCCTGTCAGACCCGCAGGAAAGTGGGCGCAAGGTCTGACTTGTCAGACCGCTAAAACCCCCGCCTGCCATATACAAATTGTTACCTGCTGTGCTTTTTCTTTCAAACTTTTAACTATAATTAAAATCCTCCAATCGGGAGGTGTTTATCACTAGTTTTGATATCCATATTTTTTTCATTGGTAAAACCTAACCCACCTTTCTGGTATGCATTATCAAAGATGTCTGCTAAGTCTGGCGTGAGTGCAAACACAGTTTCATCATCATTAACTTGTTTCATGTCAATTTTACCATTTAAAAATGCACCACATACTTCTAGTTCATCAGCAGTTAGCAATCGTTCATGAAGTTTTTGACGCATTAGAAGAAACTGTGTTAGGTCAGATGGCTTTTTCCCTTTTTTCTCCATAAGCAACAAGAATGTTTCTAAGTCATCAATGCAAATACTTAATGGAAATTCATCATCTTCATAAATCTCAAGTAGAATTGATAAATCAGTTTGTATTTGTCCAAACCTTTCCAATGTTACTATTAATGAAAAAGCATTTGCATAATTCTTTGTTCGAATATCTATTAAATGCTTTTTTAATCCTTGGTCTTTATAAATTTTCAAAACTTTCTTGTCGATAAATTTTGATTTCACCCTATAAGTTTGGTCATAACCCTTTTGGATAGTTTCATCAAAGTTAGACAGTATTAAAGGATATGCTTTATCTGGTTCACGTCTAGGTTCATCACGTTTTGAGGCTTTCGCTTCAACAATTAATGCTAATCCTTTATACAAGAAAAGCAAATCTTGTTCATGCGCATCTTGTGTGTAGAATCCGTTGTAAACAAAAGCCTTACTCTTGAAGAAACGTTGAAAGACTTTAACAATCTTCTCCTCCATTTTTTTCCCTCGCACAGCATAAATCTTTTCTCTTAAATCATTTTGTGAAATACAAAACTCAAATAGATTATTATAAATGGCTTGTATTATATGATTCATCTCAATTGCTTGAAATTCATCGTCACTTATTTTAAAAATTGGATTCTGGTAGATTGGATTTTTCTCAGTGTAATAAAGGAAGTTAGTTTTTTGTCTTTCGCATGTTAATGCTTGAATAAAGGAATCTGCTTTTGCTTCACCAAATTTGTCAATGAGGCTCTTTCTTGTGAAGCGTTGCATTTTACCCTTATCATACATCCAACTAAAAAGGTCTTCAAAATGCTGTGGCATGTGCTTTTGCCAATCCCAGGGCATAATTCCTTTTGATTCCATCTCTGCCCCAAACTCTTCCCAAGATTGTTGCCCTTCCTTTGGATTGATTTTTTCCTCTAAAAATTCATTAGGAATTTTATCGATGAAGTTATAAATATCAATGAACTCAATGACATTTAACCCAAAATGGTTCTGTATTTCGGTATTGAATGGAGTGAAATATTCAGATATGCGTTCAATTATTTGTTCTTCATAATTTAAAAGTCCTTGATTGAAATAACTTAAAAATGTTGGCATTGCAGCCATTCTTTTTGTTTTCCAATCTTCGTCAATTATATCATCTGGTTTTGGGTAAAAGAATTCTACGTATCCATTTTCAATTTCATTCAGAAGTTTTTTAATATGTTCAAATTCATCATCCGTAAAATGGTCTTTAAGTTTATCTTGGTCTGGTTGCTTCGATGTAATATTTAAACCGGCCAGATAAAGTAACTGTCTTTGGGGAGATGAAAGTCCATTTAAAGTTTGCATTGGATTTCCAAACTTAATATATGGCATAAGAGAACTAATGTCACCAAGAAACATTGTAGTATCAAACTGGCTGATAAATTCCTTTAGTTCTTCGGATTTCTCTGTTATGTCTATAGGCATGTTTTTATTATATAAGTTGTAGTTATTTCAGCATTGCAGGTAACGGTTGGTGTAAGTGTAGTGCGGAGCTTTGAAATGGCAACTTGTCAGGGTTGCACGGAGCCAAGCCGGCGTAGCACTACATTTTATTTTTAGTTCCAATCCGTCAACGACGGATTGGCGGTGGTTGAACAATGCGAAAACGTTGGTGCACCAAGCCCGCCCGCATTACATTTGCACGTTGTTATGCGCTGGTTTTATTATTTTATTTACATTTATTATTTTACTTCTCGTCCATAAAAATCTTCGTCAAGCACACGGTAACCAACAACAAAGTAATGGTCAGAATCGTGTAGTGAATCATCATTTAAATCTGCTGGTGGGTTATTGGGACCACAAAACTTACGACAAATAAAACCCTCCACGTTTGCTTCCCACCCTGCAGTAATAAGTAAAAGTGGAATATTTTTACTTATCTCAAAATCAGTCTCAGCGAATTTTCTGATGAAATAAGTATTGTATTCTGGTCGGGTTAAAATAGTTTCAATGGATTGAAATTTACTTGGATACAACGTAATCCGCAGATTTATTTTATTTACCTTGGTAGGATAAACAGGCATTTCACTTATAATTCTTATGTTGCTTAAATATTTGTACTCAGCTCGATGACTATCATTAAATCCCCAAGTCATAGAAGAGCCACCTTGGAGAACACTATCTCTGACGAGTTTTCTATGTTCATATTCTTCTACATAAATTTCCAGTTTATAATCTTTGTCTTTAGGAATAGGCATATTCCATTTATAAACATTAATGCCCAATTGCATCAAGGCATCTCTGAAATCGTTCATGTTGAATATTGTAAAGTCTTCTTCATACTCATTCTCCTTTTCTTGAACTTCAAAATCCAGATTTTCATTTTGCCCAATTGCTATTACAGCAAAAAATGAAACAAAAATGGTTGTCAAAAAGAGTGTTTTTTTTGTTCTCATGGTTGTATTATTTTAGGTTTTTAAACTGTCTAGTCCTAGAATATGGCTACAGGTTAAAAATTAAATTAAGCTGCCTCATTATACACGTTTTGAGGCGTTTTATAGTCTAAAGATAAATGAAGTCTTTTGTTATTGTAAATATTGATTGCATTTTTTGTAGCACGCTTAGCCTCTTTTAAACTAGCAAATGTTTGGTCCAGGAAAAACTCATCTTTTAAAATACCATTAACACGTTCAGCAATAGCATTCTCAT
Source organism: uncultured Draconibacterium sp. (assembly GCF_963677155.1). NCBI lineage: Bacteria > Pseudomonadati > Bacteroidota > Bacteroidia > Marinilabiliales > Prolixibacteraceae > Draconibacterium > uncultured Draconibacterium sp. Next base: position 4,328,754 of record NZ_OY781884.1, read on the forward strand.
AACAATGATTTTCTTCGGTCATGCTAATTTTGAAGTCTTTGTTTTTTAATATTCTGACATATTGATTAGAGCAGTATTGAGCTCCACGGTCAGAATGATGGATCAATCCATTGGCAGGCTTTGCGTTTGCCAGGGCCTTTTTGAGAGCCCGCAAACACCCAGCCAGCTCAAGAGAGTTGCTAATATCGTAACCAACAATTTTTCTTGAGTATAAGTCAGTAATGAGAGCTAAATAGCAAAAGCCGTTGTATGTTCTGATGTAGGTAATATCGCTAACCCATACCTGATTTGGCCTTGTTATTTTAAGGTCTTTAATCAAATTATTGTACTTGTGAAAATGATGATATGAATCGGTTGTTTTACAACTTGTTTTCTTACGTACAATCAACATGTCGTATTTACGTAAGATCCTGTAAAGTTCATCACGTCCAACCTTTAATCCCATTAGATTAAATGTTATATGTAGCGCCATCATCAACTTTCGAGTACCAACGCGCGGTTGAGTTAGTCGCTCATAATTGACAAGCTTTATGACTTTCTTTTCTACTTCTAGTCGGGCAGCACTCCTCTTCTTGTATTTATAATAGGCATCCCGATGTAGTCCAAAGCATTGACAAGTCGTCTCGCAACTTGCCAGCTTTGTTTTTTTTGCTGTATCAACTGCTTTCATTAGCGTTTCTTGCCTAAATTTTTTTTTAATTCTTCGGCGTTTTTGAAACCTAGTTTTTCAGCTGATACTTCAAGATATGAATCCAGTACCAACTGGTCCAGATCTTTCTTAACAAGGGCTTCTTTGAGCTTTTTAACTTCTTTTTGTAGTGCTTTAATTCTGGTGATTTCGTCTTTAGTTTCCACGTTTATACGAGTGTTCATTAAGTCAGTTCTGTTGTATTTTTTGATCCATTCATTGATTGTACTGTTTTGAATGCCATAAATACGTCCGAGCTGCCGTTTGTTATACTTACCGGTACTAAGTTCGGATAAAATTTTGAGTTTGAAACTTTCCGAATAACGTCTGTAAACTTGATCATTTTTATACATAATTACATGAATTATGTAGCCTTTATTCCGGACGAGTCATAATGCGCGCTAACGGTAAATTGTATGAGTAGTGGCAGATTGCGGGCTTTTTTCCTGTCAAACCGCTACGCAGTTTGAGCGGGTTACAAACTTTAATTTTTGCTACATCAACTGCCATTACTTATACAAAATGTTGTGTTTCGTTTTTAATCTTTAAGTGGCACTAATGAAGCACTTATGCCCATTAAAAATTGCATGGATTTATCTCTCAGATAATCACTATTTCCATTTAATTCTGATAGAGACATAGACCATATTGTGTTGTCAGTAATTTTGTACCCAATTGATACATTCCATTTGTTTTCTGTGGCACTCTTGAAAGAATATTCATTCTCACCATCCGAAGCTTTTAAATCAGTTATTCCAAATTTCCAAATCCATTCACTTGAAACTGTAAATTTAGTATTTGGCACTCTTAAATTTAAACTACCCCCAACATCTCCAAAAAGTGCTTTTTCCTCAAAAATCACAGCAGGGTCAAAGGAATGGTTTGATACTCTTAAAATAGACCCAAAGTCAAATACTCCAAGCTTTCTTTTAGGTCTATATGTATAATTAAACCAAATTGCCCATCTGTTTATTTCACTACTATTAAAAGTGTTCTCGGGAAAATCAATAGCTAATGCTCCAGCAAATTCAAGAAAACTACCTGTTCTAAGAGAATAATTCCATCTAGAATCATCAACTACTATTGATTCTTCAATTTGCCCTTTCAATTCCTCAAGTTTTCCGATTAGTATGGATTTGTCACCTCGATGTTCAATAAAAATACTTTCAATTTCACTTTTAAGGTCATTGTTTCTTTCTTTTATATGCTCAATAAATAAAGAAATCTTTGCTGTGTCAACATTACCGTATAAGCCACTATTAATTTTTTCAACAACAGTATTTACATCATTAGCTAAGGCAAGTGTAATTTTATCTTTATCAGCAGATTTTGCAGTATACTTTCCACTTAGCAAGTTTGTTTTAAAACCTATCCCCATACGTGAGAAGTTGGTTGAGTCTTCTCGAATAACATTTGTACTGGCAATAGAAATCTTTAAATCTCTATAAATATTCGTTTTATTCAGTTCATTGAATGTTAAGTTCCTAGATTCTAAATAATATGGTGAAAATTCTAATGACAAATCAGTCGGTATAGTACCATTATTAGAAACTATAGGAGATATTAAACTTGTATAAAGTCCAGTATAGTTACCTGGTGTGGTTATTTCTGAATTCTGAACTCCAATAATATTCATTCCAGGAGTACTTGGAATTTGTATGTCAGAGTTTGCCGTTTCTTGAGCATATGAGAACTGAAAACTTAAAAGGATTCCAATTATGGCTAATATAGTTTTCATACAAAATCAATTTTTTGATTAAAATAAGCTATTTCACTATCGTCAACAGTTAATTCATAATCACCTTCATAAGGTTCTATCTGCTCATCGTTAATAAATAATCGTACAGAGACATTGTTAGTATTTGGGTTGTTATCTTGAGTTGCAGAACTTACAAATAAAACTTTGTTCTTGATTTGACGTCCTTTACCTAAATAACTAACCCACTCAGGATTATCATTTTCAGGTTCTTTGTCATAGGGACATGTTCCAAATACATTGTGGTCACCATCTTGAGCATCTCCAATTCGAATCATTATTGTATACTCTTCGTTCGGTTCAACTTGAATCTTGTAAAATAATTCTTCTTTCTTTGACATGATTTTATGATTTAGTTAATATTAGTTACATACGTTTAATGCTTGTATCCTCACTAAATGAAACACAACGGTTGGTACATGTTGTCGGGGCGGATTTCGGAGAGCGTTCCTGTCCGAAGGACACGGAACTGCGAAACGAGAATCCGCAGTTGGCGTACCACCGAACCCGCCCTGCAATATGTACTGTGTTATGCCTAGTTTTTTTCCTTCCACCTGTCTGGAATTGTCGGGAAATCTTCTTTCCATTTGTCTATTTTAGAATTATAAAGTAGATATGGCCCATCAAATCCCTCGAGGTATATAATTTCAAATTCACTGTCGTTTATTTTTTGGTATGCAGGTTCGACATCTAAAAATCCCCTTTTAAATCCCAAATCCAAAAGTACTTGCGAACTGTCAGGCTCTGGAAGTCTGTCGTGCATAGATTGAAAGTTCCTAATTTTGCTAACCAATTCATTTCCAAGCCTGATATCAGAGTGTCTAGTGATTTCAATTGGTAATTTATTGTATCCGACCCACAAAATCGGAATCAATAAGATAACAACTAATATTTTTAACAGAGTCTTCTTCATTTTACTGAGTGTACCTAGTCTATAATTTTTATTTCAATTGCCTGGCCGTCTTTCATGTCATTTATCTGTTTAGCTAAATCTCCACTGACGGAAATTAACTCTGAAAACCTTATTTTTTCCATGTTTTTTGATTCATAAGTACCGCCAACTGAAGCAGGTATTATTAGACAGTATTTTTCGTCATTGTCCAGTTTGCCTAACTTATCTAATGCTGTCTTTACGGGTTTTCCCATTTCCCAATCTTCTTTAAATACAGAATCTCCTAATAGCTCGTCTAATTCTATTTGTGATAAAGCAACTTTTTCACAGCTTAATTCCTCGGGGCAAATTCTCCAATACTCGTTTTTATCTGTCTTGAAGATTATATTTCCAAAATCATTGTAGCGGATTATTTGTGTTGCGATAAATCCTTTCCAATTCCAAGCTTTGTTTATTTCAGAAATCATCTTATTTTAAAATTAGGCATAACGTTGAGTGTATGGTGTCGTAAGGGATTGCGGGCTTCAAACCTTTCAAGTTACCACCCAAAATTGAAGCGGGTGATACCGCTCGAAAACCTCTGAAACCCTTATGCACTATACACATTGTTGGCAATAGTTATTTTTGAATATCTTTTATCAACTCTATTAAATCTAAAGGAATAAATTCAGGAATATTGTCAATTATTTTGTTTACAATTTTATCCTTTATAATATTAAGTAATTGATTTTCAAAGAGTATTTTATTTTCCTTCTTCTTTTTTTCTTTTTCTTCGTCACTTAATCCTTCTGGTATGTCAGGTAGTCTAGTTTTAGAACCAAATTCAGATTTTAGTCTAGGAAAAGCTTCAATAATAATTCTCTCAAGAATATGTCCTTTATATTCTAAATACCAAATAGGTTGCTGTACACTTTTTCCATTTACATATTCAATCGTCTTTGTGCTTAAAGAATTTGGTTCTTCGGGTAATTTCGCTTTTACTTTTTCAGTTACAAATTGTACTATATCATTAATTTTTCCTGCGGAGATATTTTTAAAATCAGAATAGTTTTCATTATTTTCTAGACCTATATCCTCTCGTGTAATAATTTGATAATCCAATAATAATGCACATAAATTTATTGGGTCAAAAATATAATTTTCAATACTATACCTCAGATGATGCCCATTTACCAACACCTTTTCTGTTGGATTATTTTTCCCATCCCAATCAATTATACCGAATACTTTTTTATTACCACCTTTTACTAATTCCTTTACAATATTTTTAACCCTACTACAATCTCCATCTGGTACTTCAACTGAAACTGGGATTTTATCAATCCCAGAGGAAATAAAGTGCAATGAGATTTCTGGGATTAGTAAATATCTCGATTTATTATATACTTTCTCAAAGTATTTTCTATCATAATTACTCTCCACGAATATTTGCCTTCTATTCTCATAGTCAATACTAACGGTACTTAGTCCAGTTGTCAGAACACTAAGAGCTTTATCTTTCGGGGCTTTTTCAAATCGTTCCTGACCTTTGGACATGCAATACAGATATTTTTCGTCCGTTAAAGCAACAGTTGAAGGAGAATGAGTTGTAAGAATAACTTTTATCTTCTGTTTAACTACAAGTTCTTCATAGATAACATCTAAAAATTCCTTCGTCATTGAAGGATGAAGAGGTGCATCAGGCTCATCCAGCAATAGTATTTTCGGAAAATTGTTATTCTCATTCAGTTCAATATTGAATAAACAAAATGCCAATGAAACAATTACTCTTTCACCTGACGATAAAGTATTTACTTGCACCTTATCTCCTGATACTTTATTAACAAATTCAGGGCTTAGAGTCATATTCTCATCAAAATCTTCCTCGTTTATACCTTCAATATAGTAATCTGATTTTGACATCTCTAGAAACTCATTAATTAACTCCCAAGGATTAACAAATCTCTCGTTAAATTCTTCCTCACTTAGTACTTCATAATTAGACCCCTTTGAGTTTCTATACTTTTTATAATTATTTCGTTCTCTATTGTATGCATAATTATAGAACAATTGGCCAAGGTTAGTTTGAAAAATATCAGCATTACCTAAATCATCGTGTGTCAGAGTATAACCTAATACATCCGATTCAGTGAGTTCGCTATATGGTTTTTCAAGTGACTTAGCAATTTTTTCTGCTATATTTCTTTGCGCATAATTTTTATTCCTATTTTGATTTAAATGTTGAATTATCGTGTTTTTAATATTTTCATAGGTTTTCTTATTCATGGAACCAAGATTACCTGGATTTAATCCATTATAGGGGATATACCTAATCGTGCCCGGAGTAAAATTATCAGCGACTAATTTAATCTTATAATCCTCATTCTGATTTTTTACAGCATGCTCAATCTTATTTTGTAAGGTATTGATTAATGCAAGAAATTGTGTTTTGCCTGAACCATTGAGGCCCGTGATAACACAAAAATCTTCAAGTTCAGGTGTTTTAAAGTCTTGAAGAGATAAAAATTTTCCAGATAATTCAAATTTCATGTTGTTAGGTCTTTCTTAATTATTGCCAACGGTGGCGGTATGGTTAGTAAGGGATTACGAGCTTTATACCAATCAAGTTACAGCAAAATTTGGAGCTGGTTTCTACGCCTCGAAAACCACTTAACCCCTTATTAACTATACTGCGTGTTATGCACTGGTATTATTTGTTTTTAAGTTGTCATTTAAGAATTGTCATAGTTATCATAAAATAAAGAACTGATATTCCCAATTTTGTAAATCAGAATATAACAATGCTAAATTATTCTCTTTTTAAGATTAAACTAGCAGCATGTAATTCCCATGAACAATTTGTTTTATCATTATTTATTATTCGTATTCCTATATTAATAGATTCATCTGGGAATGAGCTTAGAAGATTACTTGATAATTTGCATCGTGACGCTTTTATATCATCAGATACAATCTTTGAATTTTGTATAACTGTATTATTCGTTAAGTCAAATAATTCAACTGATACTGTTGCTGATATATCGCTGCCATCTGTAATGCTTTTAGTTGTTAAATCGCTAATTGTAAATAATACAGAATCGACTAATATGTAGTCATTTATGTTGAAGTCGATTAGACTTGATGAATATAATGTCGTATCATTCCCTGAACCATAGCCGTAATGGTCATCTAATATTGAAAATGAAATAGATTTATCCAATGTGTAATTTTCTTCATTACATGATGTAGCTCCTAAAATTAGAAATGTTAAAATGCCGATTAATGAATTTTTTAAAATAAGTGTTTTCATAATTGTCCTGTTTTGTTGTTTAATGTTTATAAAAAAATATCGTCGTTTTTGTACATAACTTACTGAATTATGTGGCCGTTATTCCGGACGGTGTTATACTTGTGCATAACGGTCACTTGTATGTGGTCGGGCGGTCCCGATGCAATCGGGAGTGTCAGACCCGCAGGAAAGTGGGCGCAAGGTCTGACTTGTCAGACCGCTAAAACCCCCGCCTGCCATGTACAATTTGTTAACGGCTGGTTTTTTATTCATGGTCAGTTTGTTAACAGTATAAAAATATCATTTTCCGAGCAAAAGTTTCAAATAACTACATCGCATTTTTATTTTTTTTCAACCCCAAAAGTCAAAGTTGCTTGTGGGTTGCAGGTAACCAACAGCGGTTTGCCCCGCCGAAACGTGAGTTTTGCCATTCCTTACTTATGCCGCTGGAGGAAAACATGCGAGTACAAAACTGTCCTCCAATTTTTTTAATTCCAGCCCAGATAGCAACCGGCCCAGAAATCAAACTGTCAAATAACCACCGACTGTTCCTAAAAATGTGCTAGACATTCAGGCTGCAAAACAGTTTTGGGAAATTGTCAAACTGCGAAAATTGGCAATTGCACCAAACTTTACTTTGCAAGTTTTGTGACAGCAACTTTACAAACGAGCGAAAAACCAAAAAACGAACGATTTAGATAACCACCAATTTATTTTTTTCAAACTTGCCGTTAACTACTATGTATCATCATTGTTGTTATATCGCTTGTAGCACCTGGAAAAGTGTTGTTATACACCCAAAATGGAGGTATAACAACACATATTATGCTTAATATCTTTTTTACTGCTATTTCAGGGTACGTATTCAACGGCTACGGTTTTTATTTGGACTTTAAAGTTAGTATAATAAAGAATCAAAACAAGACTTGTTGACTGATAGACACACTGTTGTGGGTAATATTTGAAAAATAACGAAAAAGACGTAATTCCAATCAAAGGATGCCGAGGGCGTTCGGTATTTATTCTAAAATCTGTCTACTCATGTTCTGGTCTCCGATTAATTGAGGAACAGACAGGATAAAAACGGGTTCAATTCTTCCGAACACTCCTGATCGCAGATCAACGTAAGCGAAAGTTGTAAAAGTAAAATTATGGGGTTTACTTGTTTCTAAGCCAGGTTCTTTCAAAAACAATTTTACCAGAAGTAAAATTTATATAAATCCATCCTAAAGAACATAAAACCAAAGAAAAGAAAAATCAAGCTTTTCTACAGCCATTCTTTCTTCTTTTTACTCGCTATTCCCGGCCACAAATCCAACCGGGGTAAATTCTTCAAGAACTTTCCGCTAAATCATGAAGAAGATTTTCGAAAAAGAACAAGAAGATCTTCAGAAAAGAACATGAAGATTTTCGGAAAAGATCTTGATGAATTCCGGGGAACAAAAGCAACCTCCCAACAAACTGTCAGGAGGCACGAGAGGAGGCCCAATAAAACAGGTTGTTTTAAAAGAAAAATTATGGGCTTTTATTTGGGTTTAAGCTCAGTTATTTGTTAACGGTTGTTATTTAATTTTTTTCATCATGTATCCATAAAGCTTATTTATTTTGGAAGTATGACTCTCATATTGTAATGGCCTATATGCAATTGCTTTGTTTATATCGTCATCAGCAAGTCCAAGATGTTTTAATACCTCATCATAGTTCGATGGTTTTTCTTCAATTTTGTCTGCATCATACAATTTTATTGCTTGCTCTCTCGTAATTTCATCTCGTCTAACCATATTGCTATATTGGCATTTTCTTCGTTCGTAACCATATATCTTATTACGAATGTAATTTGTTAATGGTTCAGCAATACAATCTAAGTGTTTAGAATATTCTCGATCTGTTTCGTCTTGCCAACCTAATTCTTTTTTTATGATTTCTCCCATCTCCTTGTCTGTTGGATTGTCGATAAAAAACAAAGGTCTAACTTCTCTACTAAATCTTCCTGTCTTTTTGTATATAGAATGTTGAAACATATTTAGTTTTGGAAAGATAAGAAACTCGTTTATTTGTTTCTTTGTGAGGTTGTTTGCGACTTTCATTATGTATTTGAACCTTGTTATATCTTGAATTGAATCAGGAACAAAAGAGTCTTCTTCTAAAGGAGAAGTCCCATATAGAATGATTGGAACTGAAAAGTCTTTGGCAACTTTTAAAACATTTGCCTTAGTTGCAATATCACATGCCCCACAAATATCTCCTGAGTGTTTGAGCATATTTTGATAGACTTTTTTTTGAATTTCAAAATCCGGTTTGCAGAATATCTGTTTAACTCCTGTAATTTTTATTGCCCTATCAATATTGTCTAAAGCAAGTTGGCTAAATAGACCATTGTCATAGGTCATTGCCAATACTTTAAGATTATAAACATTAACCGCTAGGTGTAAGATATATGTACTATCTTTTCCTCCACTCAAAGGGACAAGTGCATCGTATTCTCGATTTTTATTTTTGGCTGACTGAAAAATCTCAATAAGAGCTTTTTCTCCAATCGGTCTAAAACTTTTATTTGAAGAACATAAAGAACATTCGTTTTTATCATTGAATGTTAATTGTGGATAGTTTTCGTCAAGAAGACAATTTTTGCATATTTTCATTTAAATATCAATTTGTTATGTAGCAGGAATTTTATGTGCTACAACGGCTCGAATATGCGTAGTGCGCGATTTCAAGGCACTTCACTATCAAACCGCTACGCTGTTTATTAATTGCTTTAAAGTTCAAATTTACCAAATCGCCCCTCATTACGTATATTTATTGTTACAGGGCGTTATTCTTCCCTTTTCCAGTATCTTGGATTAATCAGTATAGTATCTGTATCCACCATATTTCCAAAATATTTTCTTATCTGCTCTATTTCCTTTTTCTTTTCAGTATCATACGAATCTATACTAACCAAAACCATATCCTTTTTCAGTTCGATAATTGTTGCCTTCAGATTCACAGATTTCTTTTTAATCAGTCCGGGCGGAAAATGAGAAAAATCAAAACTTAATTTGTCACCAATTTTGTAAGAGTCAAATTTTAAAATATTGTTTTCTTTCAAGATTCCGTTCTCAAAAACCAATTGAACATTATTCTTGTTCTTTGTCCATTCATATTCCTCCACAAGATATAATCCAGCGTATCTATAATAATTCGGTGCTGAATAAATCAAGAGTTTTGAGTTAAACCAATCTGCATATACGTATCCATTTACAAATTTTGGAGAATAATCATTTTGCTTAAAGAAGTCAATGATGTTCAATTTCTGATGTGTCGAATCAACTTTTTCAACTTCTATCAGTGCAAGTTTATTATCAATAATTTTCCATGTAGCACAATATCCTCTCCAACATCCAGTGTGGGGGAAATTAAATTCTCCGTATGAGAATGGAGATTTCTCAAATTCGAGCTTCTCAATAGGAAATGTTTTCAAATAGAAAGTGTCGTTTTCAATAACTAGCAAATCAGATATTTGCTCTGTCGGAAAGCAGTTTAATGTTGAAATCAACAATATTAATATCGTAAGAATTTTATTCATATGCAGTGTCTATGTTAATGCCCAGTAACCGTCACTTGTATGTGGTCGGGCGGGATTTCTGAAAGAAATCGTGTCAGACCCGCAGGAAAGTGGGTACGAGGTCTGACTTGTCAGGCCGCTGAAACCCCCGCCTGCTATATTACAAATTGTTAGCTGCTGGGCTTTTCTTTGATTTATAATTGTCAATCTGTTGAACTAAAATTAATAGAATGAAGAATGCCCAAATAACTCCAGATATTAATTTTAATTCTTTACTGTCATATGTAAGTCTCAGAAGAATTGTCCCCAAAACGACAAATAGTCCAAGTATAAAAAAAATCTGATATGTTTTTTGCCGATAAACAAACTTAGCCCTACGTAATTCTAAGATGATTTCTTCATCTTTTGGGAACATTTCATTTATTGTTTTTAATGATTGAATCGCTGTTTTTAGGTTTTTCCTACTGTCAGTTTGTGTAGTGGCAAACACATATTCAATATCATAAAGAAGCTTTTCAAATTTTGATGACTTTCCCTTTAATTGGTTTATAAAGTCAATTATTGGTTTTCTTTTTAGTGCAATTTGTGTCCAATGGTTACAAATACCCAGAGTTCCGTAATAGTCATTGAAAATCGATGCTATGTCTTCAATTATTTCAATGTCATCTGTTTTGAAATTAATGAATAAGTCAAAATGTTTTTCTACAAAGTCGATGAGTGCGATATTATCTTCGTCATCGATTTTATTAAATTCTTCAAATAGTTTGTCAATATTAATATTGGAATCTTTCATTTTGCAATTAGTTTCATTTGACTTTCCTCAGCCTTGCAGCTAACGGTGGTGGAACCCAAGACCTTGGGTTATTTCCCTATTGTCACTTTGTGTTATAACACCAATTTGGGTGTATAAACCAAGTTTTTGTTTAAAGTAATTCATCTAATGGATTTTTAAAGTTCTTAAAATTTTGCTCAGAAACATGGGTATATATTTGAGGTTTACTGATTACAGTAACAAGATTTTACCGAAAAATAGTTATATTTTTCAATATTATCGATAAATATTCGGTGAAAAACGAGACTAATTCATTGGTGATGAATAAGGTGTAATTTGTAAACCAACCAATTGTAAGCAATCGGAGTTAATCATTACTTGATAAAAGATAGTGGGGAAGTAAAGGTTGAAGTATAGGATCAAGAAAAAAAGCTGAGAAAGTGAAAACTATTTTTTCGTAATTAATTTCTCCAATCTGTCCATCATTTCATCTTTCTCTTTCAGCATACGTTCGTAGAGCGCAATTTTTTCTTCGTGAAGCTTCATTATTTGCTCTATTGGATGGTTGTTTGTAGTGTAACTCAATGCTATTGAACCATTATCAAATGTATTCGAAATAATATTTATCGCTTGTTCTTCATCAAAATTCTGAAAAGCTTCCACCGGGATTTTCAACGTATTGGCAATCTCGTGCAATAAAGGCAATTCAATGGTTTCTTTTTGTTCCAACTGTGAAATCTTTTTCTGAGTCCAGCCTTCACCCAGTTCATAGGCAAGAGCATCCTGTTTAATTCCCAGCATTTCGCGAAACCTTTTCACATTGCGGCCTTCATGTACTTTTGCTTCCATAGTTTCTTTTCGTTTTTGAGTTAATCAAAGATAAAAACAATTTTGGTTAACAAAAAGAAATGGAGGTATTAAGCTGATCCGGTAAAATATCCCCTCAATCAGTATATTTAATTGAGTAATGGATTGGATTATGTCACCCTAAGTGAATTACTTTATACTAACCTTAAAACGTTTTGTTATGAAGCAAATAATACTCCCGCTGGATGCCAGTCCGTGGGCAGGCCGCGAAATCCGGTGCCCGTTCTCATTAATAGATGCCGTGTTTGATTTTGCACAACCCGAATATTATAAGAATACCCTTACTGAACTGGTAACTTTTATGTTCAAACCAAAAATCTATCATAAAAAGTCTCCCGATCATACATTTATTTTCTTTGCGGTATTACAATCTTTACTCCGGGCAGCTTATCTGATACACTGCAAATCGGGGCAATACAAAATAAATGCTCCTAAAAAAGAATCAACAAAACTTTGCTATGGCTTCTTGAGCAGCAAAGAATTTCAAAACCCGCTGATTGTTTTTAAAAACGCCTATGCCTGCAAAAGCTTGGAAGGGATGAACCGTGCCTTGTTTGAAATGGTCAGTTACGCTTTAAATCCGTTCTCCGATTATCCTACGTGGGATTTAATAAGCCCATACATTCATATCAGTAAAATCCTCGATGCTTCCTGGCAGATTCACCAGCGAAGGGTTGAAGGAAGCTGAGTCCCGGTAAATTATTCTCTTTTTAGGGATATTTTATTCCATGCCGGAATTCAATATGCCACAAACCTTTAAGAAATTGTGGACAGAACCGAAAAACCACAAGATATGAAAACGATTACTGAATCAGGTCTCTCAAAGGTGGAGAATGAAGCGTTAAGAGAAAACCTATACCAGTTAACCTGCGAATTCCCGATCAATTACATCTTCTATCATCCCGGAAAAACAATAGAACCGGCGCATATTACTATTATTACTTCCGGCCCCGGACAAGTTGAAAGTATAGAATCCCGGAAATGGATTCGCAACAGCAGGGATAAGAGCAATGCCTTGTTCCATGTTATTTTCCAGGAAAAGATGGATTTTGAATACCGTACAGGTAACCCCTTTATGGCCTGCTATTGCCGGAGGTCAGCTATTATCTATCAAAAACCAGAGGAAAAAGAATGCCCTGATACAGACTGGCGCTCCTTTAAAAAGAAATTCAAAAGATACAGGGAAAACTATTACCACGACCATGATATCCTGTTATCCGAAGCCAATCGTTTTCAAAAGCTTGGTTCGCTTACCGGAATGTTTCTTTCCTTCCTGAACATTTATCAATACAATATCCGTTTCCTTGAAATACTCTGTATCGGGCATTCATTTGATTCCATGGATTTACACCAGCGAATCAAACAACTGGCTCATTTTGTTCTCCGTATTGAAGGAGTATTTGTTAAAAAGAACGGGAAGGAATATTCCCTTGTTGCAGAACTGGAAGAAGCTAAGGAGGTAGCAAAGGGCGGGGATGAAATACGGCTCAATGATAGTTTATATGAAAGTATTGCTGAAGCGGAACTAAAATTACATAAATTAATTTCAACCCGATTTTCAGAACTCAAAAGGCAAATTAAATCCAATGCCCAGGTACAAACCAACGTTATTGAGCCCGACCCTTCATCAGTGGATAAAGAGTTGTCTCAAATAATCGAACAGATATTGAAAATACACCCGGTTGAAGAAATCTATTTGTTTCACCAAACCCAAAGTTATCACACGACCACCTATTTTCTGTTGCTAATTGGTGAAAGGTTGGGAACAGAGACCCTAAGCCGGATTCAGCAATCTGTAAGTGCAAAATCTGAAAATAAACTTACAGTTGTACTGTTAGGGCATCGCAGGTTTGGGATTCAAAGCAACCTGTTCTATCAGCAGACTTTCTTCAAAAAAATAATGGTACCGGAAAATCTAAAGTTTCAATCGACTCAGAACCATCCTTCCATTCACTGGGAAGAGCCATATATCTCTGAGTATCCTGACCTGGATTATTATTGTAATTCAACAATTAACCTCTCTGCGCAGTATTTTGTTTTAAGGAATCATTCGGAGAAAGGCAATACCGAGGGCATGTTTGATTTGTTTAGCAAATCGGTACTTAGAATATTCAGGACATTTGTGTTTTCAAAACTAAGTTACCTGCCCAATTATTTACCGGCATTTAGTCTTTGGAAGTTGTGCGTGTTTGCAGAACCGGAACTTGAGAAAGTAGAATTTTTGTTTGAAAAATGTAGTGGAGAAAACTTTTTCAGAGAACTGGATAATCACAATCAGTTTTCCCATGGAATCTCTCTGCTATCAGGAGAAAAGCTACTCATCATGGATGAAATTCTCAGATTGTTATTGAAAGAACTCGAAGTTACTTGCACCAAAATAAAGGATATGAATACAGGTCAAATATTGACAGGATTGGAGGCTGGTGAAGATTGAAATTAAGAAATTAAATAATATGGGGTAATTTAAATAAACCAATTAACAACAGACCCCAATAAAACGCTCACAATCACCCATAAAAACCACTTTGGAATACCTACACTTTTCTTTAGTACTTGTTTATGATCCACAAGAAGTTGCTCCAACTTGTCAGTGTTCAGATCAAACTTAATTTTAGCAGTTTTTAAATGATGCAATTGCCTGGCGATTTCGGGAGCAACTTCCTTGATGTCTTTAGTTGTTTGCTCCAGCAGTTCAATTTCGGCAGTTAGGATTTCCAGTAGTTTTTGTTGTGACAAATTTTTTCTCATGGCACTAAAGTCTGAATCGTGGTTTTTTTGTTGATTTTATTCTGGGGCGTTTTTGCCTTTCCTGCGCGGTGTAGCTTAAAGCATCAAAACTTTTCTGAATAAGTTTTTGCAGGTTGCCTGCACTAAACGAACGATGAACAGAACTTGCTTTAATGGATTCATTTCCAATTTGGAATCTAACACCTACTACTTTTTCATCGGAAGCCTGTTTCAGATGCATTTGAATACCGAATGAATTCATGTGTTCAGCATATTCAAAAATATTCGCTGGCTTCTGCCCTAAAACTTCATTATGCGCATTTATGATCTGACGGCTCAACCGTTCTTCTTTTGCCTGCTGAATTTCCTTTGCAGTGGTAAATCCCCAATCTTTGGCAATGCTTTCAGCAATACGCTGGACCTTTTTGCTGATGAAATGGTCTTTGTAGGCTTTCCCTTCAGAATTAATCCGGTTCACAAAAATATGCAGGTGTCTGTGGTCTTTATCTGAGTGCAGAAAAGAGATGTATTGATGCTCTTTCAGTTTCATCCGTTCCAGAAAATCATCGGCAAGTTTTGCATAATCATCGTTTAAAAGTTTAATCCCATCCGGGATTGAAGGGCTTAAAACCACAGAAAAAGAATTGCGTTCACACCTTGCATTCAGGTTTTGAAATACCCGGAACTCCTGTGCAATTTCTTTTCCGGTTTTACCTGCAACATTATGTCGGCTGATTTCGATTGCCTCTTTCTTGTTTTTTGCATAGTTGATGGCATTGGAAACATGCGATATACTTTTAGCCTTCCCTATCATTGTTCAAATTTTTTAAGGTGCGCTTTTATCAGCTTAATCACTTCTTCCAGTTCAAGGAGAATGGTATCATTCTTCCTGAAATAATCACTTTTAACAAGGTTACTGATGACTGTAAAATTCCGGTGAAAAATGTGCAGGTTGTTATAAACTTCCAGTTCTTCGGATGAAAATCGCAGGGTAACTTTCATGTTCAGTGATGCACGCCGTGCAAACTCACTGGTACTTAACCCACAATCCTTGGCAGCCATGGCGATGGCTTTCTTTTCAATATTATTTACCCTGAATGATATATACCTTGTACGTGTATTCATACCCCTGTTTTAAGCATTAAACATTACCTGCGATTTTCTTCCTTTGCGAGTTTAGGAGCAAAGCAAGAGTGCCAAAAGTGCAACGTTGGCACCTCTTGAAATAGCTTACCACACAGACCTTCGCTGACGTTGGATCGGAGCGGTCAATAGCCCATTTAAATCCTTTTTACCTTCATAAAGCGCAGACATATCGACACTGTTCGATAAGTCGGACAATAACTGCTTTGTCGCCCTTTTTCCAGCTAAATCATTATCGAGATAAAGACCAACTTTTGGATAATTTTGGGCAATATTATGGATGCGGTTGATAAACGAAACAGAATTCAATACCAAAAAATCTGATTGGTGTGGTAAGCCAGGATAAAGCATTAACAAACTAAAAAAATCAAACATGCCTTCGGTAACACTCAACAATTGTTTACCTGTAGTGAAATAGGAAAAGTCTTTTGGTGCTGCAGCATTTTTATAATACGGATTTCGAAGTTCCCAGCCTCCCGAAACATTCACCAAACCTAAAGCGAAGTATCGTTTTTGATTCATCGAATAATGAACCTGACTGGCAAATCGTGCTGCTGTTTTTATATCTATTTTTCTTTCCGATAAATATTTGATCAAAGCCGGGTGCCGAATGGGGAGGATCTTATCGATCTGGATTTTCGGTTCAGGTGCTAATGCAACCAAATTATTCTGCTGTTGAAAATAGAAAGATGGAATGTTTTTAGCCAGAATCCTCAGAGCATCACTAACACTGCAGTTGTTATTCATTTCAATAACCAGGTCGATAATGTTTCCACCTTTGCCAATTCCATGATCGTACCAGCGGTTAAGAACTTTGGACACCTTAAATGATGCGTCATTTTCCTTTCTAATCGGACTAAGGTACCAGGCTGAATGTTGGTTTTCTTTTACCGGTGAGTATCCGGATCTTTTCAGAAATTCTGTTGTCGGAATTTCTCTGGCTTTATCACATTGTACAATAGAAAATCCCATAACTTATTTCTTCCTGTTTTCTGATAGCATTCTGTTGAACTCATTTTCCAATTCCAGTTCTTCTTTAGATATTCCCATCAACCAGAGGTCGATGTCCTTTTTGTAAAAGAATTTTTGTCGGATATTGGCATTGTTCCCGGTAGGGATCAGTTTTTTACTGAGCAGCTTGTAAATTTTGCTTTTTGATAGCCCGGTGTACTGAGCCAGTTCTTCAACATTGAAAACGGTTTTGTTTTCTGCCAGTAGGGTTTTGATTTGTTTTAATTCGTTTAGAACTTGTTTGGAAATAAATGCTTGATTTTCCATAGGTGACATATTTTTAATGATTAATGACGCTTGATGCATGAAAACTTCATCAGCAAATATGTAACTGTATGTAGCAATAAATCAAGAGGGTAATTTGAGTTACGGGGGAATTACGGGAGAAATACCGTCTATCGAAAAAGTATTTTCTGAAAGGCCTTTATGTTTTCAGAAAATTCCGTTTCACTTTCATTCACAAACTCTGAGAACCGCGAGTTCAAACTCGTCCTTTTAACTTCTGAGCCGTTCAATGTGAAGGTTGATTCAATGAATTTAAAGAGTTGCTCTTTACGCTCTTTTTTGAAATCTCTAATTCCACCATCAATAAGCAGGTGAAGAATGCGAAGCAGCTTTTTATAATCAGCTGCAGCCCGATTGTCTGAAACCAAACAAAAATTGATTTTGCTTTTTGTTTCAAGTCCATTTAATACCAGATTTATATTTTCCCGATCGTGTTCTGAGAAGCCCAGGCTTGGTAGAACGATCCCGTTTAAATTACTTCTGGTAAACTGCAAACGACTTGAAGGTACTTGTTTGGATAATTTTCGTGCTTCATGCAGCGATCCGATGAAAAGTAAAATCAAAAACAATCCAGTTATGCTTATGGCAGAGTAGAGGATAACATGGTGGACTGAAAAGCCCATACCCCAGAATCCAAAAAGTAGGATCGTAAAACAAAAAAGAAGGATAAAAAAGACTGTAGTATTGTGGTTGCGTAATATACGAATATTGAAGATCCACCGGAGTTTTCGGTTGAATCGGAAAAAAAGTAGTCCTGATTTCTTGATTATTGTTTCCATAGCAGCCGCTCTAAGTATAAATTCCATGCAACATCAATACTATCTTCTTGTTTTCAACAGCATTGATAATTAGCTGATTAAAAGTAAAGAATCTGATAAATGCAATCAAATGAAAATCCGCGTTGGCGTATGTTTTGGGCTTATTTGGCTGTATTTGGCTTTCGAAATGTTGAAGAACATAGAATGACTCTGTGTATCTGGTAGTTTTTGGTGGTTTTTATTGGGTGATTTTGTTGTACCTATGTTGTACCCGTACAAATAAAAAAGGAGTTAAACTTTCGTCTAACTCCTTGATTTTTAGTGGTCGGGATACCAGGATTCGAACCTGGGACCCCCTGCTCCCAAAGCAGGGTGAATACTGGTTTTATATGAATTGATATGATGTTAATATGCCAGTTTTTCAGTGTTTTACGATTTTTGCAATTTCATATTCTTACAGAAAAAACCGATATTTACTTGCAAATAACTTGCAAATTTTTTCACATATGGGATTAACGGTAAAACTCCTTCTAGACAAGCGAAGACAGCGCAAAGACAAAAGCTACCCTCTGGTTATGCGCGTTGTGATTAACTCTAAAAGTGTGCAAATTCCTTCCGGCTATACCTTGCCGGAAAATGACTGGGATAATAAAAACCAGAAAATCAAATCGTCATGTAACCAGTTTGACAATTTAACACGGGTCAACAACCTTTTATCCAAGAAGAAATCCAAGGCGTTTGATGTGCTTACGAAACTGGATGAAGAAGGGGAGTTGGACTTCATGCCTATGAGCGAGGTCAAGGCCGCCATCCTTGGCGAAAAAGCCAAAGGGAAATCCTCCGTGTTTGATTTTATCAATCAGCTTACCGAAGAAATGACAACGGCAGGAAAACAGGGTAATGCCCGTGTTTATAAAATGCTGTCAAACCGACTGGAAGCGTTGACGGGCGGTAAGGCAATCAAATTCGACAACATAAATTACGCATTCTTACAACGCTTTGAGAATGCCCATTTTGCCAATGGCGGCACCAAAGGCGGCTTGAGTGTTTATATGCGAACGCTACGGGCGATTTACAACAAAGCCATAAAAATGGGTGTTGCCAACCAATCCCGTTATCCGTTTAAGGATTACAAAATAAAGAACGGTACGCCTGAACGTAAATCCCTAAGCGAGGAAGAGTTTCAAAAGCTATTAGAGGCAGACCTAAAGCCGAACTCGCCTTTGGAGCGATCCAGAGAGTATTTTCTGGCCTCATTCTATCTGCGTGGTATGAACTGGATGGATATGGCCTTGCTCCGTCTTGGTGATATTGAAGGCGATTTAGAGCGCATCCGCTATACCAGACAGAAAACAGGGAAGGGGTTTAATGTGAAAATCAATCCACGGCTAAAACCGATACTGGAAAGATTTATTGACGGGCGCACGGATAAAGAAGAGTTTGTATTCCCGATACTGAATTTGTCCTACTCGCCCGAACACTATCCCACGGCGATTTTGAACAAGCGCAAGAAACTCAATGGCTACCTTAAAACCATTGCAAAAAA
Source organism: uncultured Draconibacterium sp. (assembly GCF_963677155.1). Classification (NCBI taxonomy): domain Bacteria; kingdom Pseudomonadati; phylum Bacteroidota; class Bacteroidia; order Marinilabiliales; family Prolixibacteraceae; genus Draconibacterium; species uncultured Draconibacterium sp. Next base: position 4,348,014 of record NZ_OY781884.1, read on the forward strand.
TATCGGAATTTCTCCATTTACGATATACACGGCACGGCATACCTATGCGACCATGGGAAAACGCAAAGGCGTACCCACTGCTATCATTCAGGAAAGTCTGGGGCATACGACCGAAGCCGTCACCCAGAACTATCTGGATTCTTTCGGCAATGACATTATCGATAAATACGATGACTTGATTATGGATTGAATTTAACAGGGAAGAGCGGCTAATGCTGCTCTTTTATTTTGGAATTGTATCAACTGTGGCTTGTTTTTTAAGTAAGAATACAACATAATCTCATGTAAAGTAGTATTTTTATACAGTCTTTTATCGAAAAATTTATCAATGAATGGAAGAATTTCACAATTGACTAGTTTAAAGGTAAGAGAAACAAAAGCCCTAATTCTACATAACTAAATCTGATTTTCAGGTTCTTAAAAGCATGAAGAACGAAAAACTAACCAGAAAAGAAATAATTGACAATCGCCTGAAATTGGCTGGTTGGAATGTTAGTGATCGTTCTCAGGTAATTGAAGAATTCGATATAATTGTTGATGGTAATTTAGCCAGCGAAGCTCCAACCCCCTATGCAGGTCATCAATACAGTGATTATGTGTTACTTGGAAAGGATGGGAAGCCTTTGGCTGTTGTTGAGGCTAAAAAAACGTCGGTAGATGCTGCAATTGGTAGAGAACAAGCCAAGCAATATTGTCACAATATTCAGAATTCGCATGGTGGAGACCTTCCTTTTTGTTTTTATACAAACGGCTATGACATTTATTTTTGGGATTTAGACAACTATCCACCAAGAAAAATATTTGGGTTTCCAACGCGTGAGGATTTAGAGCGATATGCTTATATCCGAAAAGCCAGAAAACCGCTTGCAGGAGAGCTTATTAATACCCGAATAGTCGGACGAGATTATCAAATTCGAGCTATCCGAGCCGCGATGGAAGGCATTGAAAAGCGGAAGCGCAAATTTTTGTTGGTAATGGCAACCGGCACTGGGAAGACACGGACTTGTATCGCTTTTGCAGATGCTTTGATGCGAGCTGGGTGGGCAGAGCGAGTATTATTTCTTGTTGATAGGATTGCGTTACGAGACCAGGCACTCGAAGCATTTAAGGAACATTTGCCAAATGAACCACGTTGGCCTAAAAAAGGCGAAAAGGAAATTGCAAGTGCCCGGCGAATCTACGTTTCTACTTATCCGACCATGTTGAATATTATTAGAAATGAGAAGAACAGTCTTTCTCCACATTTTTTTGATTTGATTGTCGTTGATGAAAGCCATCGGAGTATTTACAACACCTATCAGGAAATTTTAGATTATTTTAATACAATAACTCTCGGCTTAACGGCAACGCCAACGGATGTTATCGACCACAATACGTTTGAATTGTTTGAATGTGAGGATGGAGTTCCAACCTTTGCCTATTCTTATGATGAAGCCGTATCCCATATACCGCCGTACTTGTGCAATTTTCAGGTAATGAAAATAAAATCAAAGTTTCAGGATGAAGGTATAAATAAGCGCACAATCTCACTTGAAGACCAGAAGAAACTGATTTTTGAAGGTAAGGAAATTGAAGAAATTAACTATGAAGGCACCGATCTTGAGAAAAAGGTTATCAACAGGGGAACAAATGCCCTGATAGTGCGGGAATTCATGGAAGAGTGTATAAAAGATGCGAATGGTGTTTTGCCGGGAAAGACAATATTCTTTTGTATAAGCAAAGCTCATGCAAGACGAATTGAGGAAATTTTTGATTCACTTTATCCTGAGTACAAAGGGGAACTTGCAAAAGTTTTAGTCAGTGAAGACCCAAGAGTTTACGGCAAGGGCGGATTACTTGACCAATTTAAGCATAATGATATGCCTCGTGTAGCTATCAGCGTCGATATGTTGGATACTGGAATTGATGTACAAGAGCTGGTCAATCTTGTCTTCGCAAAACCCGTCTATAGTTATACAAAATTCTGGCAGATGATTGGACGAGGAACACGCTTGCTTGACCCGGAGAAGATAAAACCTTGGTGTACGAGTAAAGGTGTGTTTCTTATCCTTGATTGTTGGGATAACTTTGAATTTTTCAAACTCAATCCTAGAGGCAAAGAGCTTAAACAGCAGGTTCCGTTACCTGTTAGACTGTTTGGTGCAAGGCTAACTAAGATTGAAGAAGCGCAAAATCAGAATGAATTGGATATTGCGGAAAAGGAAATCAAAAAACTAAAGAAACAGGTTGTAACATTACCTAAAAATTCGGTTGTCATCATTGATGCTTTCAATGATATGCAACGGATGGAGGACAAAAATTTCTGGAATAATTTGACTTCGGACAAAATTGAGTATTTAGACGCAGTTATTAAGCCATTATTTCGAACAGTTTCTAATGCAGATTTTAAAGCCATGCGTTTTGAAAAAGATATTGTAGAAGTATCTTTGGCGCGATTGCAAAAGGAAGAAGAAAAATACGAAACCATCAAAGAGAGTATCATCGAAGAAATTGGCGAATTGCCGTTAAGTGTCAATATTGTGGCCAAACAAGAAGCACTGATTAAGAAGGCCCAGACTAATCATTTCTGGGCTACAGCTGACGAGGATGGATTTGATGAGTTGATTGAAAGAATTTCTCCGTTGATGAAATTCAGGGAAGCTGTAATAACTCTTCCACCGGCAAAATATAATTTGAAGGACATTGTTTCTGAAAAAGAGTTTGTGGAGTTCGGGCCTCAACACGAAGCGTTGAGTGTCGCCAAATATCGAGAGCTAGTTGAGCAAAAAATAAATGAATTGGTCTTATTAAGTCCAGCTTTGCAAAAGTTAAAACAGGGACTGGAACTGACACCGCAGGAGATTGATGAACTGGCAGAAGATTTGCACAACGAACATCCACATATAACAATCGACTTGCTCCGTAAGGTATATAGTCACCGCAAAGCGCAATATGTACAATTCATAAAACACGTTTTGGGTATAGAGCTGTTGGAAAGCTTTGAAGAAACTGTCACGAAGGCTTTTGACGAGTTCTTAAAGCGACATAGTTATTTAACCAGTCGTCAATTACAGTTCCTGGACTTATTGAAAAATTATGTAATAGAGAAGGGTGAATTAACCAAACGTAATTTGATTGAATCACCGTTTACTATGATTCACCCAGAGGGCGTAAGAGGTATTTTTAGCCCTAAAGAGATAGATGAAATTCTAGATTTAACTAAAAAAGTACTGGCGGCATAATGAAGATGGATGAACTGAAATGGACTAAATGGAAGCCAATGCCTACGCCTGAGAACTGTAGAACTATTGTAGGCCCTGTTGGTCCTGGTGTTTATCAGATTAGAAACAAGAAAACAAATGAATATATTCAATTTGGGGAAAGCGTTACTTGTCAAAAAAGGATGAAATCTTTCTTTCCAAAACCGTATGGAATTGGAGCCAGAAACAATGAAGATAAAAGAATTTATATACTTATGAATTGGCAAGATTTAGAATACCGAACCCTTCAGACTGATTCAAAGGAGGAAGCTGTATCAATTGACAGGTATTTGAAGTCGCTCAATATTCACAAGTTTAATACATAAAGAAAGAAAAATATAATGCTGCAAAATAACAGCACATTAAAATCATTAATAGAAAAGCTCTGGAATAATTTCTGGAGCGGCGGCATTGCCAATCCACTTACGGCAATAGAGCAGATAACATATTTGCTTTTCATGAAGCGTTTGGACGATTTAGAAGCCAAGCGTGAACGCGATGCTGAGTTCACTGGGGAGCGTTATAATTCCCGTTTTAAAGGAACGTTTGTTATTCCCGGGACAGAAGAGAAAGTGGATAAAAATGAATTACGATTAAGCGTATTCAAACACTATCCGGCTGAACAAATGTTAATGCACGTTCAAACAAAAGTTTTTCCGTTTCTGAAAGTATTAAATGGTGAGACCTCGGCTTTTACCAAACATATGAAGAATGCCGTCTTTATTATGCCCAAGGCGAGTTTACTGGTCGAAGCTATTAATATCATTGAACAGATTTTTACAGAAATAGAACGAGATGCAACAGAAGGCGGCCAAGCTTTTCAAGATATTCAAGGCGATGTTTATGAAATGCTACTTTCTGAAATCGCAACGGCTGGGAAAAATGGACAATTTCGTACCCCCCGCCATATTATCAAACTGATGGCTGAATTGGTTGCGCCACAGCTTGGGCAACGTATTGCTGACCCAGCATGTGGTACAAGCGGATTTTTGCTTGGAGCCTATCAATACATCCTGAGCGATTTGGTAAGAAAGAAAGACCCGAAAAAACTTGTAAAGGATGAAGATGGATTTGAAAGGGCGGCTATCAGTGCCGTTCTCACCAAAAAAGTAAAGGAAATTCTTGACCAAAGTTTTTCCGGTTACGACATTGATACGACCATGGTGCGTTTAGGAATGATGAACCTGATGATGCACGGTATTGACGAGCCTTTGATTGATTATAAGGACACTCTTAGTAAGAGCTATAATGAAACAGGACAGTACGACGTCATCTTGGCAAATCCGCCTTTTACCGGAAATATTGATAAAGGCGATATAAATGAAACGCTTCAATTGCCGACAACTAAGACCGAATTGCTGTTTGTTGAGCGTATTTTTCACATGCTTAAAATAGGCGGTACGGCGGCGGTGATTGTTCCTCAAGGGGTATTATTTGGTAGTGGCAAAGCATTTAAAACATTACGTCAGACCCTTATAGAAAAAGCTGAGCTAAAAGCAGTAATAGCCATGCCAAGCGGTGTGTTTAAACCCTATGCCGGAGTGGCTACCGCTATTTTACTCTTTACCAAAGGTGGTGAAACCAACAATGTCTGGTTTTACGGTATGGAGAACGACGGTTACAGCTTGGATGATAAACGCAATAAGATTGCAGGTAGCGATTTGTTGGATATAGTAAAATGCTACAAAGCCCGCAAACCAGGAAAAGACAATGACCGAAAAAGTAAACACTTTTTTGTTCCTAAGGCTGAAATCGAAGAAAACGGCTATGACCTGAGTTTTAGTAAGTACAAAGAAGAAGTGTATGAAGAAGTGATATATGAAAAGCCGGATATAATTATAGGTAAACTGGAAAGTATCGAAAATGAGATTAGTAAAGGTTTGACTGAACTTAAAGGCTTGATGCAATGAAATTTGAAAAGTTGGAAAATATCGCCGATGTAATAGCAGGTCAGTCACCACCTTCCTCAACATATAATAAAGAAGGTAATGGAATACCTTTTTTTCAAGGTAAGGCTGACTACGGTAAAAAATATCCAATCGTTAGGAATTGGTGTACGTCACCTACAAAAATTTCCAAGCCAGATGACATTTTAATCTCGGTACGTGCACCTGTAGGCCCAGTAAATATAAATAATGTTGAATCCTGTATTGGTCGTGGTTTAAGTGCAATTAGAGTTAAAGAGAACTATAGTATGCCATATGTGTTTAGTTTTTTAAAAGCTAATGAAATTAAAATTGCAAATCTTGGTGTTGGGTCAACGTTTACTGCCATTACACAAAAAGATTTAAGAAACTTAATTATTCCGACACCAGATTATAAAACACAACTTTATATTGCCCATATTCTTTCTAAGATCGAAGATTTGATAACCCAACGAAAAGAAAGTATTTTCCTACTTGATGAATATTTAAAATCAGTGTTTTGGGAGATGTTTGGGAATAATACAGACAATGACAAAGACTGGAATAAAATTTCACTGATTGATGGTTGTGTAAATAAAAAGGATGTGAAATGCGGCCCCTTCGGTACACAGTTGAACAAAAGTGAATATCAAGAAAATGGTATTCCGGTTTGGGGAATTCCTCAAATAAATTCTGAGTTTAAAATACTTCCAAAAGAATTTTTAACGGACAGGAAAGCATTTGAGTTAGATGATTATTCTGTTATTCCCTACGACATTGTAATGTCAAGAAAGGGTAATGTTGGAAAATGTTCTTTGTTTCCAAAAGGATTTCCAAAAGGCATTATTCATTCGGATGTTTTAAGAATCAGAACAGACGAGAAAAAGGTTCATCCTGTCTTTTTATTGTTTCAATTGAAATACAGCAAGAAAATTGAAGTGCAAATTAAAGGAGTAACTAAAGGCGCAATAATGTCTGGAATCAATGTTGGGCTACTAAAACACATCATTATTGACAAGCCACCTCTTGAACTTCAAATCCAATTCGCTCAAATCGTAGAAAAAACTGAAGCCATTAAAGCCCAATACGAACAAAGCTTACAGGAGTTGGAAAGCCTATATGGTAGTTTAAGTCAAAAGGCATTCAGAGGAGAATTAGTGTTTGACAAAGAGCAAACACATGCCGCCATTAAGAAGTCAAATAGAGTGGTGAAATTTGGTGCAAAAGAATTATCAGCGATATCGGATAACAAAAAAGGATTTGCCAAACAGGTTTTGGGTGGAAAAATTGTATCGCTTTTCAGGGAAGACCAAAATTTTACACGTATCAAATTTCAGAAGCTACAATATTTAGCGGAGCATATTGCCGAAGAAGATTTGGATTGGAACTATTACAGGCAAGCGGCAGGCCCATATGATAACAAGTTTATGCATGTGATTACTCGAAAGCTGAAACAGAATAAGTGGTTCGAAGAAAAGAGCTATAAATTCTATCCGCTTCCCAAGGCTAACGACATTGATAGATATTATCAGAATTACTTTGGGAACAAGAATGACAAGCTGGATGAGCTTTTTTCATTGCTCAAAAATGCTACTGAGAAATTCTGTGAAGCCATTGCCACCATTTACGCCGTATGGAATAACCACATTATTCTCCAGATAGCCTATGATGAATCCCGGCTGAAGAAGGAATTTTTCGAATGGAGTAATCGGAAAGAGATGGTCTTTACGGAAGATGAATTTGAAAAAGCACTTGCTTGGATGCAAAAGCATAACATTACACCGACAGGCTTTGGCTATTTGATTAAAGAAAGAAGCAAGAAAAAGAAACGATAGATTCTTACACCCATGAACTCTAAAAACTAAAGTGTGATGAAATGACTAACCATTGGAATCAACAAGGAATACCACACAAAGGATGGATTCTAGACGATGTTGAGGATATTAGGGAAGATGGGCAGTCAGTAGAAGAAACATCCTATGAAACCTGTATGATGTGCGGGAATGAACGTATTCGCTACGTCCATATTTTGAGTCATAATGAAGTCGACCAATCATTTAGGGTTGGATGCATATGTGCTTCGAAAATGACGGATGACTACGTTAACCCAGAACAGAGAGAAAAAGAGCTTCGCAATAAAGCTTCTCGGCGAAATAATTGGGCAAAAAAGAAATGGAGGCTAAGTAAAGGAGGTAATCATTATCTCAACTTTCAGGAACATTATTTATTAATCTATCAAGATAAAAAGACGAAAAAATTTAAAGTAAAAATCGATGATACATTTGGTCGAAAGACGTTTGATGATTTGCGCAGAGCTAAAATTGCTGTTTTTAATGGAATAGAATATCTTAAAGATAAAGGCCAATGGTAGAAAAGAAATTGCGTTTAATTAAAGGTGATGAAGCCAAAAGATATGTTGATTTTTTGAAAATTCTCCGTGAGTTTGATAAGCTTTTTACTTATGACCAAGGGGACGACCGTAATATTGGAATAATGGGCGGTACTTTTTTAGAGCTTGCTCTTGAACATGTTTTGAGAGCATTTCTCCCGAAAAGTAATTCCGAAGTTGAAAAGCTGTTCGAAGTCAATGGAGCTCTGAGTACATTTAGCAATAGAATTTCAATGACGTTTTCTTTAGGTCTGGTCGATAAGATGGTTAAAGATGATTTGCACGTAATCCGAAAAATTCGAAATGAATTTGCTCATAATCTATTGGTTTCTTTTCAAGACGATAAAATTGCAAGTTTGTGTAAGGCTTTAAAATGGCACAAAGAAGCTATGTTAAGAGAGCCGCCGGAGGATGCTACTATCAGAGATTTATTTCAAGTAGGCGTACATCAAGTTATCTCACATTTACATGGTTGTATTTCGATAGCCAGAGCAGAAAAGCGAAAGATTCTTAATAGTTAAAACTCACTCTTGGAGTTTTTCAGATTTTCTCCTCTCTTTCCCGATTATTGGTTTAATTTCGGCATAGGCTCTTACGCCGGAGTGTCAATGGACTGCCCGCGCCGGTTCCCGTGTTGTCCATGACAGTCCGTCTTTTGCAAGAGCCTGTTGGTCTGCCTCAACCAATAACCTTGTGAAAGAGAGGCAATCATGTTATCTGAAAATCAAATTCGTACCAAACTTGAAAAATTTCAGGAAGTTCATTTCCGTTCGATTAAAGCGTGCGTCATTAAAGAAGCGTTGGATTATCACAGTGCCAAAGACTTTTTCACCGACCTGATGACTCACGGCTGTCGTTCCGGTATGATTTCATCACTAATCTATTATCACCAGACTCATAAGTTTTTCGATGAATACTATAACGAGATTGAGGATATTCGCGACGAAGTCGAATTTGAAACTGGTTGTCCCGTCCATATTGACGGTGACCTTAAAAACGAATTGGCATGGATGGCTTTTGAACATGAGGCCTATTTTATTGCCGATTTTCTGGGGCTGACATGATTGTCAGCCTTTAAAAAAGAACCGCTGGAATTTCCAGCGGTTCTTAGGGTGTTAATTGACAATACCGAAGCGGTTATCATTGGCGGCTCGGCCTTTATGTTCTGGCCTACCGTAGGGCGGAATAGTTTTATCCGCCGTAACAGTCAGTTTCATTCCCAAAGCATATGCCCAGCAATACAGATTGAAAGAGGTGGGGGAACGCATACCGCATTCCCATTTACTCACAAGTCTGTCGGAAACCCCCAGGCGAGCATTCAGTTCTTCTTGTGAAATCCCTACTTTGTGACGTTGGCTCACAAGGACTGAGACCACATCTTTCAGGTAATCGCTGCGTAACTTTATTGTATTCATCGTATGTTTCATTAGATGCTCCTTTTTTTATTAACGATGTTATATATTGCATGATTAATTTTGCGCGAATACGCACAATAGTCGGGAAGTTTATGTAAACCTTAGTTGTGAAATTGTCAACGATAAAACCTATAGTTTTGTTAGAAACATACAAATGCATGAAACATTTTACTTGCGAAGTTTACAGGCGAGAGAATGCATAATTCTTCACTTACTATTTTACGACGATTCCATAGTGTGATATTCTGTAGGTGACATTGATTTTCATCGGAGCGTAGATTATTTTTTATGAAATGGTATTTGCCATAGTTTCTTTAATTGTCCTATAGGGCAGAACGTTTGGGGGTATCGGGAAAATCCATTAAGTCTTTTTCCCAATGTTTCAAACTAGTTAAAAGCAGGTTCAATCCCACTCGGCAGCACCATTTACATAATCCTAAAATGTCTTATATGTTCCAAGAAAGTCCATAAAACCTAGGTTTTTCGGCTCTTTCTTGTGCGTTTTTGTTCCGAGGGAATCCTGTCAAATTTGTTGAAATCCAACCCAGATACCCTGACTCATTGGGGGTATCGCAACTACCCTGGGGGTATCGTAATGAAATTGAGCAATGCTTTATGTAAAAACGCAAAACCAAAGGACAAATCATACAAACTTGCGGACGAAGGTGGATTATATCTTTTTGTGAAACCCAACGGCTCCAAACTCTGGCGTATGAAATACCGATTCATGGGAAAAGAGAAGATAATGTCAATAGGCCCTTATCCAGTTATCAGTCTTGCGGATGCACGGCAGGAGTTTTTAAAAGCTAAAAGACTATTGTTTTTAAATCCGCCACAAGACCCGATGGGCAAGCGGGAAGAAATCAAAAAGGAAACAATTCGCAAGGCCAGTAATACTTTCAAAAGTGTGGCCTTACAATGGTTCGACTATAAAGAGGACGAATGGAGTAAAGGCTATGCTTTCAAGATGAAGCGGACTTTGGAGCTTCATGTGTTTCCTTATATCGGCAAACGGGCAATTACCGATATTTCAACGCCTGATTTGTTGAATGACTGTCTTTTGAAAGTTCAGGATAAGGGGGCTTTGGATGTAGCCGGACGAACCCGATACGTCTGCGGCCAGATATTCCGTTTTGCCATTCAGCGCGGTTTTTGTATGTATAATCCCGCCGATAATCTAAGGGGCGCATTGAAGCCCCGTCCTTTGGGACATTTTAGGACGATAGATAACGACCAGCTACCCGCCTTTATTTCGGCTTTGGAACGTAACGAAGCCCGCATTTTTGAGCGGACACGCCGGGCTGTCTGGTTATCGCTCTATACGTTCTGCCGTCCGGTCGAAATTAGAAAGGCACAATGGAGCCATATCGATTTTGAAGAAAAGAAATGGCTTATTCCCGCTGAGTTGATGAAGATGAAGCGTGACCATATCGTTCCGCTGAGTAATCAGGTCATTGAATTGTTGCTGAAACAGAAGGAAGAAGTTGCAAGAATCAATACAGATTGGGTGTTTCCGTCACAACCCAAGCCTCGCAATCCCATGAGTGACGGGACGGTTAACAAGGCCATTAAACGACTTGGCTTCGGGGACAAGATGGTGGCGCATGGATTTCGGGCATTGGCACGAACCACCATACGGGAAAAACTGAAATACGATAGCGAAGTGATTGAAAAACAACTGGCGCATAAAACGCCCAATCCGTTGGGTGAGGCATACGACAGAACCCAGTTTATCGATGAACGCATTTTAATGATGCAGGATTGGGCGGATTATGTGGATTCTTTCAAATAAAAAAAGAGAGGGGAAAGCCTAAACAGGCTTTCCCTCGTTCCTTTGGATGATTTTTTGTTTGAGCCAGTCATTGACTTCTGATTGAAGCCAGCCGGAACAGCGTAGCCCCAGATTAACGGGTTTGGGGAAGGTTTGTTCTTTGACCATCTTGTACATGGTGCTTCGGGATAGCCCTGTCTTTGCCAATAGTTCGGGAAGTCTCAAAATCTTTTCGTCTGTCATATTTTGTCCTTTCTGTTGAGAAAAGAGATAATGACGAAAATTAATTAATATGAATACGCACACTGTTTTTGATACCGCTCGGTAACAAAATGGGTAATTTTTTGAAATTTTGGTGTTTTTGATACCGCTCGGTAACATTTCTTGCATTTTGCCCCATATCATGTTAAAATGATACCGCTCGGTAACAAAACAGGGGTGTCTGACAATGGACAATAAACCATTTGACAACAAGGAACTCGGAAAGATGATACATGAAGCCCGTGTAAGGCAAGGGTTGACGCAAGAAGATTTGGCGGGAATGAGCGGTGTTGGTCGTCGGGTTGTCTCGGAAGTCGAAAGAGGTAAGGAAACGGCGCAAATAGGCAAGGTTCTTCTTATCCTGGCGGCTTTGGGGATTGGCTTATATGCCTTTAGCAAGTGGAAGAAATAAACCATGGCCGTTCATTATCTGGATGTTTTTCTACACGGTGTTTTTGTTGGAAAGCTGTTCTCGGATAGTGGAGAGCTGGGGTTTTCCTATGACAGCGACTATTTGAAATCCGAAAATCCGCAAAAACTGTCCGCTTCCCTTCCGCTGAACGAAGATGTGTTTGCTCCCGAACTTGTCAAACCTTATTTTTCAGGGCTTTTACCGGATGAAAGATTGCGCGTGCAACTTTCCAAAGTCCTTCATGTCTCGGAAAACAACATATTTGGCTTGCTTAAAGCAATCGGCGGCGAATGCGCCGGAGCGGTTTCTGTTTACCCGGAAGGTCATTCGCCCAAAAACTATGTATCAGAGCCGGATTACGTGGTTTTTGATGAAAAACGGGCACATGATGTTTTGACTTCGTTAAGCAGACGTCCCTTTATGGCCGGAGACGGTGACATTCGCTTATCGGGTGCCGGTGCGCAGGATAAATTACCCATCGCGTTTGTTGATGGCAAAATCGCCGTACCACGAAACGGAACACCTTCAACCCATATCATTAAATCCGCTATTGATGGCTATCCCGATTCAGTTTTTAATGAATTTTTTTGCATGAAACTGGCAAAGATTGTCAGACTTCCCGTTCCTCAGGTGCAAATTCTTTGGGTAAAAGATAATCCCTATTATGTGGTTGAACGTTATGACCGCTATATTGACGGGAAAGGCATTGTCAAGCGGTTGCATCAGGAAGATTTTTGCCAAGCGCTTCGTATTCCCCCGGAACAGAAATACGAAAATGAAGGCGGCCCGAAAATACAAGATTGTTTCAATCTCATTGAAGACCGCACGAAATCCGGTATCATGGCAGGGAAAAACAAAATCACCTTGTTGGAAGGTATCCTATTCAATTTTCTTATCGGCAACGGGGATGCCCATGGGAAAAATTTCTCAATTCTTTTTGAAGAGAATGGGGCGGAGACCCTTTCGCCATTTTACGATATTCTATGTACTCAGGTCTATTCCGGCTATCACAAAGGGAAAATGGCGATGAAGCTTGGCGGCAAATACCGGTTTAAGGATGTAGGAATCCGCCATTTTGATAAATTGGCGCAAGAAAACGGTTTCAGGGAAGATTATGTGCGCGGTGTGCTTGTTCGAATGATGAACCGGACGGCGCACGGTGTAACGGATTTGTGGTCAGAATATAAGAAAGACCCGAAAACTGCATCGCCCGTCTATAAAAAAATCGTTGGGCAAATTGCGCGTATCCATCAACAAATGGACAGGGAACAGCATTGATACCGTGTTGGTATGACGTTTACCTGGCAAGGAAATTGTTCTTTATTCTTCTGTATTTAAAAGCGAGGCAGAAAGAGAATCTTTCATGTATGTTTAAAAGGAATATTGGCTATCGCGAGTGCTTTGGCAAGTAATCGTTCCTGCTCTTTCTTGATTGCTATTTCACGTTCAAGACGCTCAAAAATAGGTAGTAGTTTTACCCTGCTTACTTTATCTTCTGACATGAAATAAGTACAATAATATCGTGCTTTATAGAGTCTTTCTAAGGTAATGGTTGAGTCTTCGTTTGATGTGCTGGTGGATGGTGCCATGCTATTATCCTTTCTCTTATCTGCTGCAAATCAATGAATAGTGTACCGCTTCTTTTCATTTTTCTCACCCCAATATTTTCTGAAAAAATTGTGGCTTTATTTTATTGATTATCCGTATTTTTGCAAAATAAGCTAAATATTGCTCGACAGAATAAGCTAAATGTGATACAACAGAATAGGCTAAATATTGTACGGCGATATAAGCTAAAATAAATACAGATTTTAAATTAAGGTAAGATAACTATGGCAACACCATCTGAAAAACTGGCACAATCACTTGAAGTTTTACAAAAACTACAAAATGAAAATGGCCTTGCCGTTATCAAGGCTGATGCGCTATCTCGAACCCATAAAGAAAGGCTTCTTGCAAATGGATTTATCGAAGAGGTGATGAAAGGATGGTTTATTGCCACAAGGCCGGATGCTCCAAACGGTGATACGACATCTTGGTACACGTCTTTTTGGAATTTCGTACAGGTTTATCTTACATCCAGATTTGAGGGGAATTGGTGTCTTTCTCCAGACCAGTCATTACTACTTTCTGTTGGAAACAGAACCGTCCCGTCACAGCTTTTGGTTCGTTCGCCTAAGGCGAGGAATAAAGTCACACAGCTTATTCACAATACATCCATTCTTGATATGCGGTTGTCATTACCGCCCAAAGACGACATTGCAGTACTGGATGGATTAAATGTATTTTCTTTGGAAAGTGGATTGATTGCCGTTAATGCCGATTTCTTTACACGTAATTCAATTGACGCAAGAGCCTGTCTTGCTATGGTCAAGGATGCTTCGGTACTCTTGGCAAAGCTGTTGGAAGGTGGACATAGCGTGATTGCCGGACGTTTGGCTGGGGCTTTTCGGAATATCGGCAATGAACGCATTGCGGACACCATTGTTAAAACCATGAAATCGGCCGGATACACCATTCGGGAGGAAGACCCGTTTGCTGAAAAACTGCCGGAAAACATTATCGGAATTCGGGAAACCTCGCCCTATGTCAGCCGGATAAAGCTGATGTGGCACCAGATGCGCGGTGCGGTCATTGAAAATTTCCCAGAATCTAAGGCATTACCTACGGATATTGAATCCTATATGAAAGAAGTCGAGGAACAATATGCCGAAGATGCTTATCATTCCTTGTCCATCGAAGGCTACCGCGTCACGCCTGAACTGATTGAACGGGTGAGGGATGGAAACTGGAATCCCGATGGCAATGACGCGGATAGGGAAACCCGTAATGCCATGGCCGCACGGGGGTATTATCAGGCATTTCAGGCCGTAAAAGAAAGTATCAAGAAAATCCTTGCCGGAGAAAACCCGGGAGAGGTTGCCGATATGGAACATGGCGACTGGTATCGTGAATTGTTTGCCCCAAGTGTTGTTGCTGGATTATTAAAACCTGCCGACCTTGCCGGATATCGGAATAATCAGGTTTATATCAAAGGCTCAAAACATACGCCGCTTAGCCCCGAGGCCGTGCGCGATGCCATTCCCGCACTGTTTGAATTGTTACGTAGTGAAGATAACGCAGGTGTTCGGGCAGTTTTAGGACACTTCGTTTTTGTCTATATCCACCCCTATATGGATGGTAACGGACGTATCGGACGGTTCCTTTTCAATACCATGTTGGCCTCTGGCGGGTATTCGTGGACTGTTATTCCGGTTGAGCAAAGGGACAGCTACATGGCGGCACTGGAACGCGCCAGCGTTGACGGGGACATTCGTGATTTTGCAAGGTTCTTGGGGGATTTGGCCAGTGTGCAAGCTAAATAGATTGCCGTTACTTTAAAAATATTGCGATTTAGGTACTCAGAGTACCGAGTTTGGTTTCAAATTGAAAAACCATACTAAGATACCGCACAGAAGTTTTTACAAATCACTTTCGGACAAGCTCAATCATTGTCCTCTTTTTTGGCAAAGGGAAAAATATAAGTTATGGTGCAGTACATTCCAAGTTATAATAATTACTCAAAACCTTGGTAACCTCTTTTTGACGGCTTTCTGAAACTAAAACATCACCTGTTCCCATTATCTCATAGATTGCATCAGCCATTTCTCTTGCTGTTTCTTCCAATCCTTTTTGGGTATCCGGCTTTTTATTATTCATTCGTTGGGAATGTTTTTTGTGTTTAGACTTTCTCTTGTTTATACCCATTTTAATTTTATCTCCTTATTGTACTTCTCTTCAATAGCATTGCAAACTTACGCTATTTACTTGATGATGTACAGTTCTGGGTAGACAACAATACCTATGAGCCGGATGAAATTGCTACACGGTTTCATCATCGCATGGTTTTTATCCATCCGTTTCCCAATGGTAATGGTCGGCATGCACGGTTGATTGCTGACACTTTATTGACGGATGTTATGGGATTGGAGCCATTCACCTGGGGAAATGGCGATTTGCTGCATACAGGCGATGTACGGCACGAATATATTGAAGCATTACGGGCTGCTGACAATCACGATTACGAGCCACTGAAAGCTTTTGTAAGAAGTTGATAAGATATAACTGTTTTAAAAAAGAACAATGGAAATAAACAAAAAAGTGCTATATTGTAAAAGCGACTTAACCCTTTAAACGGTAGTTTTATAAAGACTTGGTGGCTATTAAGTTTTTATTTGCAAAGGAAATTTAAAATAAATAAAGCATGTCTAGAATATGTTTTAGCATTTAGCGAGAAATCTTTTACCTTTGTAGTAGGTGCTAAAACTATATCAGGAGCAATTTATGACAACATCAGAATTAGTAAAACAACTTTTTCTATCATTTAGTAGTAAAGATGATAATGCTTTCGAATCTGTTGCTCGTGAGTACATTGACAGAGAAAAGCGAAAGAAGCATACTATTGTTGCCAAAGAACTTGAACAGGCACTTTTTAACAGAACGGCCAGAAAATCGGAGTCTGCTAAACGCTATAAAGATTCAGTTCCAATTCCTCGTGATTCCGAAAAAGGGTTTCCATTATTAGAGATACAATATTGTGACGAAGAAATTGATAACCTTATTGTGTCAGATAATGTTAAAGAGCAGCTTGAACAGGTTATCAGAGAGTTTAAAGACGCAGATGTATTAGCTACATACAATCTCATAAATAAGAGAAAGGTTTTATTTTGTGGAAAGCCAGGAACAGGCAAGACATATTCAGCAAAAATTTTAAGTTCGATTTTAAATATTCCTCTAGTTTATATAAGATTTGATGCAATTATATCTTCATATCTTGGGGAAACCGCAGGTAATCTTAGAAAGGTTTTCGATTTTATTGAGAGTGGAACTTGGGTGGTTTTATTTGATGAGTTTGATATCATTGGGAAGAATAGAGATGATAGTCATGAGCATGGAGAAATAAAAAGGGTTGTTAATAATTTCCTGCAAATGATTGATAATGCAAAAGGAGATAGTATTTTGCTAGCGGCTACAAACCATCAAAATATGTTAGACCCGGCAATCTGGAGGCGTTTTGATGATGTTATATATTTTGATTTGCCAAAGGAAGAGTCCCGTAGAAAATTGATTGAAATTTATTTAAAAGCAATAAAGCGAGAAAGTAATATTGACCTTTCGTTGTTATCTTCAAAAATGGACGGTTTTTCTCCTGCTGATATTAAAATGGCAACTGAAAGTGCAATGAAAAATGCAATAATAAACTCACGGAACTCTCTAACCATGAATGATTTAGATAAAGCTATTGTGGCTTTTATTCAGAGAGAAAAGGTAAAAAATAATAAACTAGGTGACAACAAATAATGACAAATCTTAATCACCTTAACCTACCATCATTTAGCGGAAATATAGATAGATAGACAAATGGTCGTGGAGGTGGTTATAAATTCCCTGCTGGACGTAATAAATCATCTTTTCGAAATAATGCTATTCAAAAAGCTGATGAGTTGAGCTCATCTTTCTCAGCATTAAAAAGAAAGTTTCCGATTAGTCTAAATCCGTCATTGATATATGAAATATCTATCAATCAGGGGGTCTACGTAGACGGATTTGAAAAGATATTAGCGTCGATGGATATTCATGTATTGTCTGTTGCCGAAGGGAAACAAGGGTATTGGGTTGCATTTAGTGATGATGAAAATCTAAGAGCATTTAGGTCAAAGCTTGAAACATATGCTTCTGAATTAGGGCCAAGGTATGATTTCTTTGATGCAATTGATGTCCTGCAAGATATTCCAATTGAGAAGAAAATTGGCAAGGGATTGCGAGACAATCCGCTTGGTGACGTGTCCGATTTTATCGATATTGAGCTTTGGCGGATGAATGACGTTCAAAAAAACGAAGCATTCATAAACGAATTACAAAACGCATATTCAGATAGAACTAAATTAAATATCCATGATAGGTTAATAACAAAATCTTTTGTTCTAATTAGAGTTAAACTAACAAAGGAAACATTTGATGACATTATTCAATTAAAAGAAATTGCAAGAGCGGACAGACCATCAATAACAAAATTTAATCCTTTTGAATACTTCCGTCCAGATGTATCGGATATCGAATTTGAAGAACCTGCTGAAAATGCTGTAGGCGTTTTAGTAGTAGATTCTGGAATTATCTCAAACCACCCAATGCTTGAAAAATGTATTGGTGGAGAAGAGAATTTTCAAAATGGCGAAGAAGCAACACATGACACAGTAGGTCATGGTACCGCGGTTTCAGGGCTTGTTGCATATGGAGATATTGAAAAGTCTTTAGTTGAAAAGAAATTTAAGCCCGAAAATTGGATTTTTTCAGCAAAAGTTATGTATGCCGAACAAATATTCGGAGGTCAACTAAATGCTTGTTATGACCCAAATAAATTGGTGGAACATCAGTTTAAAGATGCTGTTGACCAGTTTTTATCCAATACGGAATTTAATATTAAAGTCGTTAATATTTCTCTTGGCAATGTAAATGAAATTTGGAATAAAAATTTCCAAAGGCAACTACCATTAGCGGCATTGATTGATGAACTTGCAATTGAGTACCCCGGTGTAGTCTTTATTATTTCCACAGGGAATGTTAATCCATCTGATTTTTATGATGAGATTGGCGACATTAAAGACAACTACCCATCCTTTTTGACTGAAAATGATAACTTTAAAATAATTAATCCGGCTACATCTGCACTTGCCTTATCCGTTGGTTCATTAGCGCACAGGCAAAGGATTGAGAATCCTAGATATGGTGATGAACAAATTTTGACACCAATTGCAGAAGAACACTATCCTTCTCCCTTTACCCGTACTGGCTTTGGTGTGAATGGCATGGTAAAGCCGGAACTGATGGAGTATGGTGGAAATTTGATACTGTTTAAAAATCAAGCTGGTTGGATTAAGGAAGATAAAGGCGGGAAGATTGCTGTATTAAACAATAGTACTGTAAATAATATTGTTAAGTTTGATGTTGGTACTAGCTTTTCTGCTCCCAAAGTTGCTCATTTGGCGAGTAAGATAACTTCACAGTTCCCTACCAAATCTGCAAACTATATTAAGAATCTGATGTTAATAGGTGCTGATTACCCATTTAATCCTTCAAAAGAGTTCTACTCTGAAAATGACAAGAAAAAAGCTGAGGTCAAAAATCTTAGAGTCAGTGGATATGGTCATTCAAGATTTGAAAGAGCAATTTATTCTCAAAAAAACAGAGTTGTACTGTTAGACGAAGACAATATTGGTCTCAATAAAGTAAAAATATACTCATTACAACTCCCAGAAGTTTTCTTCTCCACAAGTGGAAAAAAGCGTGTCACCGTAACCCTTACTTTTAACCCCGAAACAAGGTCAACGCGTGGGGATAGTTATTTAGGAAATAGAATGGAATTTCATTTGTTTCATTCCATCGAACCACAAGTCTTATTGGATAAATATGGTGTATTGCCAGATGGTGCTGAAACCGTTGAATTGCCTGATGACATTAAAAAAAAGGAAATAGAACTTTTTCCAGGCGCAAACATAAGGAAAGCAGGGTGTCACCAAAAAGCTTGGAAAGATTATATACGACAGCCAAAGAATGTCCCAACGTCTCCTATTTCATTAGTGCTTTTAAACTTTAAAAAATGGATTGTTGATGACACATATCTACAAGATTATTGTATTTCTGTTGTTTTTGAGCATGAGCAGGAGATAGAATTATACAATGCAATTAGAGCAAATGTTCAAACAAGAGCACGTGTTAGGTAGTAGGGCTTTCTTTGTTCAATTATCTGTGCGTATTGTTTTGATATAATACTTGTCATTGTCCTTTCATCACAACAAGCATGAAAGGACAAACTGCAAATGACAGATACAAAATTCACCTTCAATGAAATCGATATTGTTTACAAGCCCATGAGGGATATGGATAAACGCCCGAAAATAACCTGTTCCGGCGATGCCTATGCGGTTTTTCGGGAAAACTGGGACGAAATGAAGATTGGTATTGTCGAACATTTCAAGGTGATGTTCCTCAATCGGGCAAACAAGGTTCTGGGGGTTCATACCCATTCAACGGGTGGGCAGTCCGGGACAGTGGTTGACCGCAAGCTCATTTTTGCAACGGCGTTAAAGAGTGGAGCGTGTTCTGTAATTTTTGCCCATAACCACCCATCGGGGAACTTGCAACCATCCGAACAGGACAAAAACCTTCAATGCAAATTGGAAGAATGCGGTAAAATTTTAGATATATCCGTTCTTGACCATATTATCCTCAGTGGGACGGACGGCGGATATTATTCCTTTGCGGATGGCACAGCGCATGAGGAAAGGGCAGTAGTGTCGCAATTAACTCTTTAAGATAATAATCAAGCCGATAGCATCTGCTGTCGGCTTGATATTATAATTTGAATCTTACCCCTCAAAATAATCCTTCACCTCGACCTCTGTCACGTATGGTTCTTCGTTTTCAGATGAGAGCTGTGTATAGCGTTCATCTTTGACCACGATTTGGTTGACCGTGTGATTGATAAGGTCAAGATAAAGCTGATGGAGTCTGTATCCTTTGATGGTGAGTTGTTCCTTGGTAAAGGCGGCTTCGATGATGTTGACATCATCGGTCAGGGAAAACGTAACTTTGCTTAAATGCGCATAGGCAAAAGCCTGCTCGTTGCCATCCGGCCACACGAACCGTACGAACGGGTAGATACTTTTCCCTTTTGTTTTTCCAATCTCGTAAATGGTTTCAACTTTCTTGCGTTTGTCGATTTCTTCTTCGATACGTGTTTTAGATTTCGAGGTCTCTGTCATTATTCTTTGGTTTTATAAATTCATCTTTTTCTTTGCTAAACTGCTCACGGGCGCGTGTGGTATTGATACGCTGTTCAAATTCGTGCGTGTGGCGTTTGCTCAATTCCGTAGCCGATAGCCTGTCGCCACTGATGGCGATATGGTCAAGTAGATCGTCCTTGGAATCCGTGTAGATTTTAACTTCCTCACGGCCACGCGATACCGAGACATAAAACTGCTTGGCGTTGCTGGCCGGAAACGTGGCCGAGGGCTGGGCGATAAACACCCTGTCAACCGTCTTGCCTTGCGAGGCATGGGAAGTCATCACATAACCGTGATTGATATTGCCGTAATTTTTATCCAGCAGGATTTCTTTCCCTGCGACATTGCCTACCGATACCGCCTTGATATTGCCCCCACGGTCAAAGCCTTTGACCATTAACACCTTGCCGTTATCCAGACGGGTTCTGTTTTTATCAAACCCGTTCTTGGTAATGCGGATGGTATCTCCTTTGGAAACGTTCAGCTCGTGGGCTGTGTACACATCAAACACCTCAGGCCTGGCAACGGGCAGGGACAGTGTTGTATCGTCATCGTTTTTAAGCTCAACCCCACTTTGGGTTATACCGCACACTTCAAGTTTTGCACCTTTCTTTACGCCTTTGACATTCTGGTGGAACTGTACAACATCTCCCACGTTAAATTTACGCACATCCCGCTTTTCCGCATTCGTCAGATTTTTGTTTTTCAGGCGTGTATAGGGACGCTCTTTTTTGTCCAGCGTTCCGCGCTCTTTCAGCCCTTGACGGATTTTGTCCGAAACTTCTTCGCCTTGCGCATGGGTTGGGGCGATAATCAGGGCGGATTTGCCCATATCGCGGCATTCCAGATAGTCCTTGACCAGCTCGTCCGTCACCTCATACGGGGCTTTTTCTTTTATCGAGCCGAGCTTGTTCAGCCGCTCGAACCCTTGCTCGATTTTCCCTTGGGAAATATCTGCCACAGCGTCTTTGTATTCTTGTGTCTTTTGACGGTAGATACGGCTCACTCCTGCTACCTTGATATCGCCGACATCGCGCAAGATACGAAGCGCATCGCCGCGCCGTACTGAGCTGTGTTGTCTTGTGTCACCGGAAAGCACCAAACGGGCATTGTTATTTTTGGCAAGCTCCAATACCGACACCATGTCTTTGCTTGAAAGCAATCCGGCTTCGTCAATCCAGATGACCTGACCTTTGGTCTGTTCCTGTGTGGTTTTATCCAGCAGTAGCTTGGCAACCGTATCGGCATTGTCAAACCCTTCACTGCGCAACACATCACGCGCCGCTTCGGAAGAGGGGGCAAAGGCATAAACATTCAGCCCTTTGTCCTCAATCGCTTCAAAGGCCTGTTTCATCAAAGTGGTTTTTCCCGTACCGGCACCGCCACGAATAATCGTTATACCGTCAACGCTTTTAAGCACGTGACGCACTGCGCGCGATTGCTCAGGATTAAGGCTCTCAAAGGATTTATTATCCGCATGACGGTCTACAGGTATGAACTTGCCCTTGGTTTGACGGGCAAGCTCAATCATCCGCTTTTCTTCGGCATGCACAGTTAAGGTCGTGCATTGAATGCGGGTTCTATCCTTGACCTTGATAATCCGGCTATCATTCGCAAAACTCTTGCGGATGGCATCGGGGGAAAGGGAGGGGTCTTGCATCGCGTAAGAAATGGCCGTGCTTAAAAGAACACGGTCTTGAACCACACTATGGCGTTCAAAACAATGCTCCAGCGCATGGTTTACGCACTGCTCGGGAGTTAAGGATTTACCCTTGTTATCTGTGTTCCCTCCATTTTTATCCTGTGCAATATGCTCGACCTGGCTATGCCAAAGGGAACGCAATTCTTGCATCGTGTAGCCTTTTTCTTTTTTGGCGCGGGTACGTGCGCCCAGAGAGTCCAGCTCGGCCTTGTTCGTGATGTTCTTTTCTTTGGCAAACCGCCCGATGGCATCGGTACGTTTGGAAAAAACTTCGATTGCCTTTTCTGGGATAACGTCCAGTTCAAAAGCCTTGTCGGTTACACGGGTGGTATAGCCAATGGCATTGAGCTTATCCGAGAGCGTTTTTTGAAAGCAGGCCTGATAATAGGGCATATCCCGCTTGATATCCCGAAACTGTCCGGCCTTGAATTTTTCCTCTTGATTGTCCCATGTGGTGTTAATCACAAAACAGTGTGCATGCAAATGCGGGTCGGGCGCTGAATTATCCACCGGACGTGCCGTCTGGTGGACAAACTCACCCCAGATAAGCTCGCCCGTGTCGCGCTCTTCCATCTTGCCGTTTTTTCGAACACGGGTTTTGGCATCCGCCTCAATGAGCTGCATGGTGTCATGAACGGAGGAGCGGAACGCATCCATCACGCGTTTGTCATCGCCCAACGCGTTTAAAACGGAAACGGATTTAGGGCAGTGGAAATTTATATCATAACCAACGGTGCGATTTGTTTTATTGCGCGGTGTGAGTTTCTCTCCCGTCTTGGGATTGATATTCTCACACAAGCGGTAAAAGTCGTTTTTTTCGATTGCCCCGGTTAAGCCAAGCCTGTCTGCGACTTTGCCGTGGAATTGGCCGCCCAGTTCCTGGTCGTCCATATAGTAATCGCCCTTGGAAAGGGCATCGTTGAAGTAGGATTTGGCGTGTCCGCCGTTGGTGCTTTGTATCATCCGTATCATGGACAGGGGGCTTTTTCCGGTTTTATTGCTCTTAAAGATACGGATTATGAGCAATAATTCAGGGATGAATACGCACAATATTCAATATATGAACTAGATTTTTGCAAGGAGAAATCTTCAAAGTCTCCTCTTTAATAATATATAGGTCTGGTAATTCCCTTAGCAATAAGACTGATTTAAACCTCGGTCAACACAAGTAGCTAAAATACTAAATATTGACCCAACAACACTTACTAGAGTTGAAAGTGGGAAACGAGAAGAATATGTATATAATATACAGTTGTGAATAAATGACATTAGACATGTTTAAGGATGGGGTATATTTGTTCATTGTGTTGATTTAGAAGTAGTTTATATGTGTGGCAGAGGGGGGGGAGATTTTCACTCTTGATTGTGCTGACCCCTACGATTAAGTATGAAACCTTCTTCTACAGGACAAAGTCCGGGGGGATATTCCCTTTTTATACCGTGTTACGCATAGATTGCTTTTATTTGAAAATTAGGTCATAAAATGTTTTTGCAGTTGAAAACAAACTTGCACCTTTAAATAGTCTATCACTTGGTGTTTTATACGAATAAGCATTAAAATTTCCATTTGCATCTGTTGTTAATTTAAAATTCGTTTCGGAGCCACTTTTTATTTGCTCAAAATAACTAAGTTGGCTATTGGTAATTCCTTGACCTAATCGATACTGTCCATATTTATCTACAAACATTTGGTGCAGTTCATTTTCTCCACATCGAAGTCGATACTTTTGATTATTATTGTTGAATAATTCAAAAAATGACGAATTTGAATCATTGTCATATCCACCTGTGAAAACAATTTTTTTTCTATTATAAAATGCTATTTGTGGATTTAAGTTTACTGTTCCAAAAAGAGATTGTATTTCTTCATTTTCTTTAAATGTTGCGGTAACGAAAAACGGTTTTTCAATATTTTTTTTAGTTACTGTTGTTACCCACCTTGGATTACCTAATTCATCGTACAGTCTAATTTTATTACTTCCATCAGATGTTATTCCGATAGCTATTCTCATTTTTTTTTCATTATCAAAAAATTGTTGCCACAATTCATTCTCTTTAATAAGAAACTTCATTCGAGAAGATTTTGTATGATCAACAATTTCAAAGTTTTGACATTTCAATTTAGGTATAAATAGGCTATCCTTATCAAACAGCCTATTCAGTGCTAATTGATTTGATAAATCAACTTCATTTATTTTTTCAACTAATGCTTGATTTTGATTTTTTAGCAGTTGTATTTCGTCGTAAAATGAGTAGATAATTACTCCAGAAATGACCACAAATCCAAGAATTGTTATTATAAGTGAATTTCGTAAATTCTTTAATTGCTTTTCCATGCTTGTTGATTTTAATTTATGTTGGAGTAAGTGCTTGTAAGCATTAATAATCAAGTACTAATTTACAAAAAATCAAACTTTGTTCAAAATAATTTTTCTTAGATTTTTTTTATTTAATAAAAAGAAGTGAAATTTTTAGTTAGTATAGTGAGAAACTAATCCAGATTTAGGTTGTTGGCATCATTCCGTTCTCAGGGCATCCTTGAAATAGGATTTAGCTTGGCTGTTATTAGCACTTTGTATCATCCGTATCATCGCTCGGGAGTATGAGATTCGTTATTGCGAAAATGCGAATTATGATTAATAAATCAGGGATGGATACGCACAATTATTAACAAGCTCAATCAAATATGAATTTTTTTGCTGTCAAGTTTATGCATATTTCGTATGTTTATATTATTTTTACAGTACCAGTTCATTATTATCCCTATTTTTGAATTCATGAACATACATTTTTCATTTGGTCGAGCATTCTCATTTGTTAGTATAATGCTTTTCTTTGGATTATTAAATCTATGGATACTTGGGCTCATTTCTTTCCTGAAATATAATACGGTGGACTGGTCTTTACTTGTAGCTGATGGCGGCCTTTATTTTTTCTCCGTTTCGTTGGTCATTACAAGTGCTTTGAGTTTGTTTGACGAGAAGCACCCAAAAATAGGGACATTAAACTTTATCATTACTTTATTGTGCGCACCACCAGTCATCCTTTTATCAGTTGTCACTTATGTATATATTTTGACCGAGAATGGCGTGGACTCTTCCGGTAGTTTTGTAGATTTATGGTTCACTCAATTACTCTGTGCTTTCACCGCTATTATTTACTGGATTTTCTCTTGTTTTCAAACAGGTGTATTTTTTGACAAATGATTACTTTAATATATACATTATCAGTAATTACCATGTTAAGCGGTGTTGGTACTTTGCTTTTGATCATTATTAAAAGAAAATCTCACAGAGTTTATTTTCCTAAGAATAACTTTTTATCAAAATCGAACATAAAATACAATGAGATATTCTTAAAATCAGTTGATAACGAAGCAAGAAGGTCTTCCGATATAAAGTTCGATATAAACTCAAAATCAATACTTTTTAATGTTGAGTCTTTTTGCAATACCGTCATTGATTGTTCAGAACAGGTCAGGGCTATTCTTAATGTGATTGATAATCCTATTGAATTTGAAAATCAGTCATTTAAGGAATATCTTGCTTCTTTGGTAGTTAATCAAGTCCATGTAACCTATATTCTTCGTCCCCATTACGGTAAAAAAAGATTTCCTGAGTTAATTAGAAATGAAATATATGACCTTGTAAAAAGGAGGAATGAGAAATCGAAAAAGATAGACCACAGACCATTTAATGATTACTTTAGAATTCTGACAATTAATAATAAAGTAATTTTCAATGAATCGGTCGGATTTATGATAATGGAAAATAACTATGATATACTTGGATTTTCATCAATGAAAAATACAGAACAAAAAACCTCTACAATTTTTTCATTGTCTAGACAAGAAACACACTCTAAAATAATTGGAATTACAGAGCATTTATGTGATGAGTTTGTCGAAATGAGCAGTATTGAGGATGCAATAGCAAATCTAAACTGGCTTATGGAATCAAAGTTTATTGAAGAAAAAGAATATAATAGGCAAATAAAAAGAGCTAAGGAATATAGTAAGAGAATCAAGATAATAAATATCAAGAAAAATGCGTGATAATAAGAACAATCTACTCCCGTTAATACTGTTGTCCTCAATTCTTGGAGGGGCATTAGTTGGTGCATTAGCTGTAGCATCAAAATTAATTGTTGCTTATGGTTTGACAGCCTCAGTTACTTTTTTAGCCTATGCTTTCTCATTTACAATTACGGATATTGCTGGCGAGATTTATGGCAAGAAAGTAGCAAATCAGGTTGCTTTTGGTGGATTCATTGCCGTTATTATAGGAATGATCATATTTCAGATTGCAATATTCATTCCTGGTGCTCCATTTTGGAATAATGAGGAGGGATTTAATAATGTTTTTGGCTTAACAGCTAGAGTTACTTTAGCTGGCGTTCTATCGTATGGTGCATCTCAATTTCTGGATGTATACTTATTTCATAAAATAAAAGAAATAACGCATGATAAATTTTTATGGCTTAGAAATAACTTATCAACAGCTATTTCTCAATTTATTGATACATTAATTTTTATTACAATTGGTTTTGGCTTTTCACTAAATATGGTAGCCGGCCAGTATATTTTAAAAATTGGGGTCGCCGCTTTTGATACAATAATCGTATATGCTGTTGTTTGGCTATTAAGAAAATATCGTAATACCACAATTTCTTAGGGCAATTGTCAATGTTCTGACATATGCCTAATTTGTGCATTTTCATCTCAATCTTTTCTTTCGTTTCATAAAGTTACGGTTACGCTAACCGCACGGGCAGGGCTGCGCTAATCCCAACCCTTTCAGGGTTTCGCTGACTCATGCACAAAAAATGGCTGCGCACTCATTTTTTGTTGCATTCGGGGAGCTTGCCCTTTGCCGCTTATGCGGTCTTTCGCTTTGCCGTCTTTAATTTGAAACGAAAGGAAAGAGCGATGAAAGACAAATCACAAAATCAACAATCCAAAAATTCCAATAAACCGACCCATACAGTCTATGTTGTCAAAGAACTGGGCGATAAAACCCGTTGGGTACGTGTTGGCGCAGCATGGGAGCATTCCGACCATGAGGGCATGAACCAGATTATTTCTCTTTTGGATATGGACGTGACATTGACTGTGCGTCGTAACAAAGAAAAAGAACAGTAATTCTTGATGGCCGGATTATTCCGGCCATTTTTCATTTATCAGATATTGGAGAATTTAGAATGACTACACAGTTTACACAATCTCAAAAGATTGCCCAAATCAATGACACGTTTCGTGAAAACCTGCCCATGTTCATGATGATTGGACAAGCCGTCATTACTCGTGGTGTTGCGAACCTGCCCGAAGCCGACCGGATGGAAATCCTGTCCATGGTTCAGGCATTTGATAACTTTACCGAAGATAATGATCCTTACGGGGAACATGACTTTGGTTCATTCAAACTCAATGGACAAACCATATTCTGGAAGTTCGATTACTATGATAGCTCGATGGAATATGGCAGTGAAGACCCTGCTGATGCTGAAAATACCAAACGTATACTTACGATTATGCTGGCAAATGAGTACTAGAGTCGTGAGAGCCTCTTAATTGGGGCTCTTTTTTCTAAAAAACTATTTGAATATGGAATGATTAAGTGCAGTTCACATATTGCCCTCACATGATACTCAATTTTATTGATGAACAGTCTCGCCTTTATAGAAATAGGGGACGAAGAAAGTCCATGCCGCCATCATTAACGTACCTATCCAAGGCACATAAATTACAAACGGCGCAAACGCGTCACCGATGACGTATAACCATATGAGGAATGAGACTGTCGTAATCACCACTGTTCCCCACTGTATGCTGTTGTCTTCGTCTGATTGTGTTCCGTAAATACGGCTTACCAATACTCCAATTGTACAAATAATCGCCCATACGATTATCCCTGTCTTTTCTTCGGGGGGAATAACGCCTTTCCCGATAAGATACAGGCTGATTACTTCTGCCGGAATCAATTTGACAAGTCGTTCAAGATAATTGGCACTTAAAGATTGAGTATCAGGATTTGCTGATATTTCCTCTGATGGAGGCCTTGCTATTCGTAGCCTGATGTTATTATCTTCAACGGATTCTGGTTCACTTCTGAAAACGTCTTCTTCCATAATATGCTCTGGCATAACACGTTCTTGTTCCGGCTTTTTTGTAGTAATTCGATATAGTCCTTTCATAATTTATAAGTTTGGATAGATTAAAAATACGAACATATTTTCAAAACTGCCAAATAAAGTTAAGTCGAATTTATGGATATGTGAATAATAAAGTAGTGAGATTTTTCAGGGGGGGGATTTTACTTTTTCCTATGTTTCATTATTTCAGCCTGAACTCTAGACATATCAACACCATTGGTTTCTGAGAATATTATTAAATCGTCTTCTATTAAAGTTTGAAGTCTTAGTGCCTGATTGGTGACCGCTTTTATTCTATCAAAGAGTTTGTCTCTTGAAACATTCATGTCCCATTCATCTCTGTTATGGGCAATACTCTTGTGGACAAGCCAGTTTCTTTCCGACAAAAATTCTTTGAGTTCTTGCTGTAGCTGATGGGTATATAGTTGTTTTTTCTTTGCAATACCAATAGCTTTGCCAAGAGTATAAGAACGGTATTTATTTAAAAAGAAGTCGGCGTTTGTCTTTGGTATACCATTAGGACGCTTTACTTCTTTCTTCAAAACAATTGCATGACTGAGTGCATCTTCCAAATGCTGTATCATGCATAAAGCTTCGCCCGTAAGCACATATAGTGTTAATTCATCTTGATGCATGGTTTGTGTTTTTTCTTTTTAGAAAACTGTCTTAGAATATATAATGTTGAAATTTAATAAAAAAACACATGCAAAGATAGGCGGCTTGCCATGTCTCGGTAAAGGTCACGCCCTATCGGGTTTTGCCCGATTTTTTTGATAAGGGTGTTTGACTTTTTAATGGAATAAAAAAATAGAGACAAAAACCTTGACCAAGCCCTGCCAAACCACCTTGAAAAGCGGCATTCTTTTTTTCTTTTTTCCGGTTTTTCTTTTTTTCTTTGGGTTAGGGGTTATGTGTGAAAAGAAATTGAATACGTCCACGGCTTTTGTTACACTTTCAGCAGGTCTCAATATGAAAGGTAAACAAGAAATGAGAAATATTCTTTTCGGTGGTGGTAACGGCTAATAAAAAGAGGTGTGCAGTGCGTAAAAATACACCGTTGCACAGCACCTTGTTTTTACGATTATGTGGGCGTTTGAATTATAGCGTAGAGAAAGGCGTTCGAATGGGGGCTTTTTTGTTTCAAATGCCCTCAATATAATCGTTGTCTTTGAAAAAAGAACGGAATGGAACGGATTTCTCTAACTGTTGAGGGATAACAATAATAAGACTCATACTTTCTCCCTGCTCCAATTCAGTAGACAATACATTACTCCCATTCGTAAATAAAATGCCATTATTCAAGATGATTTCCAGAGTGCCAACATTGTCAGGGGCAATAGTGCAAACAACTTTCAATGTCATTTCTCCCGGCATCAGGCTTGATAATGCGATGCTGTTTGAGTCGCCAATAGTAGTTTTCCCTATAAAATGTCCATTTAGATATGCGTCAAAAGCATCATCAGCAAGAGTTCCATTATCTCGAATATTAATTCCACCTTCTAGAGATGCCGTAATACAAGGCATAGGGTCAATTCTGCTTTTAGAGAGGCTTATATTTCCATTGGGGGCATATTCAAAATGGAGGTGAGGACCGGTTGATGTTCCTGCATTCGGATCACCTTTTGCTCCTCCAGATAAGGCAATTGCTTGTCCTTGAGTGACATTCGTCCCTGTCGCAACGAGTACTTTGGATAAGTGGCAATATCTACTTACTGAGCCATTGTCGTGTCTTAATATAATATTTAATCCGTATCCATTTTTGTCAACGCTGACTCTTTCAACTTTTCCATATGTAACCGCCTTAACATTCGTTCCCTGTGCTACGGCGAAATCTACTCCCCAATGAGGTTTAACTTTTCCTGATATTGGGTGTTTTCTTTGCTTGTTGAAAGCACTCGATACAGCACAATTTCCTGTTGGACAGATTATTCCAAAAGCTTCACATTTTGAATTATTGTAACTTTTATTCAAGTCGCTTCCTTTGTTCTTCCCGGGTGTAGCCGCTACTTTGAGCACTGTTTCAAACACATTATCATTTTTGTGATTTGAGAAAATATAAGCAGGAAGAAAAGCCGATAATGTTTTGTTATCTTTATCATAACTTGATTCAATAAGTTCAAAATCATCAATGGTTTCCATTCCCCCATCAGCGTAGATTCGCGCAAATATTTCTACCCCGTAATTTTTAGGAATACTTGAGATATAAGTTTCTGAAAGTAGAATTTTGACTTCAATAAGCCTATCTTGAGGTTGTTCTTCTAACGCAATATGTACCCCATAGTTAGCTTCGGATTTGATATCATAAAAACTCGAAATCTCATTCATGTCCAGCCGTTCATCAGATGAAGAAAGAATACTAACATCAACATTTTGCGGTCGTGATAGTGCGTTTTCAGAAAATATGATTTGAACTTCCTTATTGGGCTCAAGTGAACCCTGCTCAAATAATTTGGGATCATTTTCTTTGTTGCATCCTATGGTTAGGAGTATCAAAAGGAAAGAGAGTAAATGGGTTTTTTTCATTTTTTGCTGTATGACGTGGGTTAATATTTTTCATTTAAAGCTAGTTATAATATTTTGAAATGTCAATATTTTAGATGTGTAAGAATATAGATTTAATAATACTTTAATTTTTTTGATAAGGGTGTTTGACTTTTTAATGGAATAAAAAAATAGAGACAAAAACCTTGACCAAGCCCGGTCAACCCACCTTGAAAAAGCGGCATTCTTTTTTTCTTTTTTGTCGGTTTTTCTTTTTTTCTTTTGAATATGGGTTATGAGAAAATAATGGTAATTTTGTGTCCGTGGAAAATAGGTGTGCAGTGCGTAAAAATACACCTCTGCACAGCCCTTTATTTTTCTTTCAAATTATATCAGACATCTTCCCTAAGCACGGCTTATGAGATTTTATTCGATTAGCACGGTGTCCTCCGTATCACTGCCGTAAATTCGGTTGATAATGGCTTGGCTGACTTGTTTTTCAGGTCGTCCACCGGGGATTCTAAAACCTTGTGTTTCGGAGGCTGGCTTATTATCCAGAATGGTTTCTTTTAAATTTTTACTGATAATTAGCTTGTCCACTTCATCCATTAAAAAATCTTTGCCCTGGGCATATAAAACTGCCACGCGCAGATAATGAAAAAAAGCAAGAAGGATAAGGAAAAGGCCTACAAAAACGGCGAAATAGGTAAAAATCAAAACAACACCGACCAGAAACACCAGTAAAGGCTCATAATAGCGTTCGACCTTGGTTGCATCATTCTTGATAAATTTGGTTTTTCGTTCAACCCAATCCCATAAGGGGTTTAATGTTTCCCCTTCAAAATAGCTGTATATATCGCCCCGTATGATTTTTGAACTTCGCTTAAACTCTAAACGGCGAAAAATAGATTGCATGAGGAATAGCAAGATAAAAATGACCCAGGTAAAATTCAGGTAATCAAAAATCTCGCTGATATGGCGCAAGTCTCTGCGGTATTGATACGGGGTGTATAAGATTACGGCAAAGGTAACGCTGGCCGCCATTGTAAAATAGCGTTCTCCCAGCTTTCGCCTTAGAAACACTGCGACAATCAGGTTCGGGAACTTGGTCAGGGCAAGGATGGCCTGACGGTAAAACATACGAAGATAGCTTCGGTACAAAAATTTGGTGGCGTAATTCGACTCAATTTTTTCTTGTGGTTTCATTATGATTTTTTTTAGTGTGTGATTGTTTATTGCATTTGTTTGAATTTTACAAAAAGCTGGGGCGTGTAATGAATGTTCCTGTTTTTTTGTCGACGATGAAGGTGAACAAACGATTCCACGATAAAGTCGTTTTCTTCTGCGCCGGTTTTAAGCAGTATGAATTCTTCCGGGGCGACGTAGGGACTGTCTTTTACATTTTCCGTTTCGGAAATCGTCAGGTCTTTCCCGTAACTGCTTCCTTCCGTGTAAAAACTTACAAAGACTTTCCCAAATAGCTTGCTGGCATATTCGTTCGTTACCGTATCCGAATTGGAATGAAATATCTTTGTCCCTAATGTTCCCAGAAAAGAGTCAACATAGGCGCGGTTGCCTTCACCGCCCATATTGGCAATATAGTTCGGTAAATTCTGTGTGATATAAACCGTACACACACGGGCGGATCGTGCCGTGGACTGAAAGGCCATATCATGATGATGGATAAAATTCTGGGCTTCATCCGCCCATAAGAAAACAGGCTTGGGGTGTAAGTCGGTATTGCGTCGTTCCATTGCCGTTTGCCAGATATATTTGAACATGATTTGAATGTCACGCCCGACCTTGTCATAGATTTTAACAGGCAGGTTCAGCAGAATAATTTTATTTTTGGTAAAACAGTCTTCGGGCGAGAATGTACTTTCGCCGTTGCAAAACAGCGAATAAAACGGCTCTCGGGTAAGGGGGAAAAGAAAACTGTCTAAGGAATATTCGATAATGGAACGGGTTTTCTCGCTTAGCTCCATGTGGCGGTCAAGGAAGTATTTTTCCAAACGGGAATAGAGTTCTTTCTTTTGTGAGGACATTTTATGATACTTGCCACGTATCGTGCGAGTCATGATATCGGCGAACAGGCTTTTATCATAAGCCTTTTCTTCAAACAGCCCGTCCATGTTTTTAGGAATGGAGGTCGCTACATCATGGATTTTATCAATGGAGATATCCTTGCCATAGGCCAGAATACATAAATCAATAACGCTGTTCAGATAAATATCCATCGCATCATCCCAAAAGCGTTCGCGGTTCCGCTCTCCCGATGAAATCGTTCTTTCCGCATCGATAACCGTTCGAAACAGCTGGACGATATTGGCCGTTAATCCTTTGCCCCGGTCTTTACGGCTCATTTCATAATCAAGAAAATTAAAACGGTGCTTTCCTTGCGGCTCGACAATAATCAGATCGTTGGTGCGCCCTGCATTTTTACAATAGGTCTTCCACGTTTCCACCTCGTCATCTTTGACGGTTAGAACGAGGCCGCCAAACCCTTTTTCAAGGTATTTTTTGGCTATCTGGTAACCCGACCCGGAAGATTTGCCCGAGCCAATACCGCCGAATACCTGAACACCTTCAACACCATGGCGAACCGTCCAATCGACATTTTGTGGGAACTTGAATAAAATAGTATCCAGAATATCTGTCTTTTTTATGCTTAAGTAGGTCATAAGGGGATCGTTTAGTAAAACATAAGGGTTAGTCTTTATCTTTGTCGGTATTCCTTTCCCGGCTTTTATCCATATTCTTGTCCAGGGAACGGTTTCCCAGATTATCCATCTCCTGTGTCACTTTCTCACGCATCAAATCGTCAGAGCATTTTTGAAAGCCTTCGGCTCGGGACAGTTCTTTATCCTCAAAGCTTTTATCAAGCGACTGAGCCAACTGGGCGTTTTCTTGAAACAGAATGTACGCTTCGTTATAGCCTTTTTGAAATTCAGCCATGCTTTTGTCTGCCTCGTGTTCCGGCTCTAAATCCGTGTCCTGTGGGTGGTAGGTATCATAAACCGTTTCGGCCTGATCAATATAATGGTCATAAAGTAGAATTTGCGCATGCTCGCGATTGGCCGCATAAGACTTTGCACCGTTTTCATTATGCAACCCGATAAGTTTTCCCATATAAAAATTGCCGTCCTGGACTTGCTGGATGTTATCCAGTTCCTGCCTTTTGCTTTGATACTCAAAATCGATTTGCCTTAGTTTTTCAATGGCTTCATCCGAGGTTGATTTTTCCAGCAACTCACGGGTTATTGTTGGTGATTTTTCAGTGTTCATATTGAAATTTTGAGGTTAATGGGATAAAATAACGTTTCGGAGAAACAAAGAGGAAAGGGCGTAGCCCATGGCGTTTGATTATAAAAATCCCAAAGTCAATGATTGGCTGTCCCAGCCTGACCAATTGCCGGAATATGAAGACAAGGCGAATGAGCTTATCATCAAGGCTTGCGGGAAGTTTCCCTATGAGAGTGTCGGACTGGTCAGCGGTGTTTTTACCGTTCGCGCCATGATTAAGGCCAATGAAAAGGGCGGCGGTACGGTTATCAGTGAAGAAGAGTTTCTTGAGCGTATTCCAGGAATGTTCTAACTGTTTCATTGTCGTGCAGATTATTTAGAATGTGTCCTGGGCTTTGCTATCCAGAAATTCCATGATGGAATCACGGTCATAGAGGATAATTTTCTTTTTCGGTTGGGTGAAACGGATTTTACCCGTATCGCGCATATGTTGGAGCGTGGTTTTGGATTTAATCCCTAACAGTTTCATGGCGGTGTCGCCATCTATCCATTTATCGTGGGTGATGTTGTTTTTTTCTTTGATGCGCTCGACAACCTGTTCAACCAGAGAGAAGAGCGCTTCACTTTCAAGGCAGATGACTTCCATTCGGGTGCATTTTGGTTCGTACTAAAAGTATGGAAAAACAAATGCCGCCTTGCGTAAAAACGACAAGGGCGGCATTCAATTTAACATTATAATAAAATAGGTTATTGTCGGTTTTGATACACCTGACGTTTAACCCGTCTTAGCGGTTTATTGTTTCCATTAATGCATAAGAGCGATCATACATAACTCTCATGAACCAGCATTGATCAACCCACTGGCTTTTATCTTTTGTCCAGAAATAGGCGATTTCTCCTTTATAGTCGGCATCGCCATATATTCTTCTTCCGGCTGGTAGAGCAGTAAAATCCGTGCTGTTCGTTGCCGTCGTGTTCGGATATAGCCAGTGGTTTGTTCCGATTTCTTTCAACTGGCCGCCAGACAAACTGGAAAATCCGTCTCCTCCTAGATAATTGATGAGTGTTTCATAAATTGTTTTTTACTTGGTTATTCAGATATAAATTTTCCTTTTGAAGAATTCTTTTCAAATTCCTGTCATGGGGTACTCTGATGGGGTTTTTATTACAAATCATATTCAATATTATCCAGTGATCTTCTTACCAGATTACAGGTTCTTCGATGGTATAGATACACGATAACAAAATATGCTGGAATTAAGGCCGGGCCTATAATAATGATAAGAAGCATAATAGAAAGTATGACCAACCCGATTAAAATCGCTTTTCCGCCCTTTGTCTTGACAGAGATTTCTATGTCAACATCGTTTCCATTTTGCTTGATAAATCCTTCAATAACGACCGAGGAAACATAGGCGTTCTGGGTCTTTTGTTTTATGTCAAAATCATTTACGGATATCCTGCCTTTGGGGGAGATATTGGTGTTACCCACTTTGACATTCAGTTCGTTTCGAACGATAGAGATAATTTTATCAAAAGTCTGATTGCTCTTATACGATTTTGAGATTCTGGTTTTATACATGATTATTCGTTTGAAAGGATGTTTAATGGACACAATCATCCGTTTGTGCCTTTTTACTTGAATTTTTCCTCCATTGCTGCACTTTCCCTTTTGGTTTGTTGTGATAAACAGCCCAAAAGAATTCGTGCAACAATGAAGGAGAATAGGGGACTTACTCAATCTTTTTTAGATAGTAATGACCTTCTTCAAGATTCTCTCTCAGCTTGGTTTCAAAGCCCTGGATAAGCGTATCAACCTTTGCTTTGTCTGCTTCGGAAAAGTTTCCCCCGACATAAGAGCTGATACGTAACGTTTGTTTGTTTTCATCGTCGTTCCATGTAATCGATGCGGACAGCCCCGAGAAAGAATATTTTCCAAAGTATTCCTGTAATTTATTACTTTCTCCGGTTTCCCACGAAATCATTTCCGGTGTTTGACTTTCTACCGTGTAGCCCAACTGTGCACCAACAGCCGCAAATGCGCTTATCAGTTCACTTTTTGAGGTCAAATTAGTTTCGTAATCATAGGAAAAACTTTTTGACTCGATATCCCCATTGACCGTATGTCCGACTAATGATGCCGTGTTCAACATACCGCAACGGGTGAGGGAAAACGCCATGATGGCGATAATCGTTATTTTAAAGAGTGTTTTCATTATGAGATGATTTAGAATTGATGTTCAATTGTGATATTTTTAACAAGGCCTTCACAGCCTGAGACAACAACAGAGTGAACATTGTCAAGCTGTGTATCAAAGATGAGGGTTTCCATGGTGGCGACATCCGTATTCTCTTTAAAGGCAATTTGATTGCTTTCGCTATCATAAAGGGCAACCCGATTATGCCCCCAGTCACCCAGTGTTACACTGATTTTTTCTATTGTTCCAAGCTGGGTTAAATCGACAACCAGTCGCCCCGTGCAAATCCACAAAGAGCCTCGTTCAATATTAAAGTCTTCCACAGGTTCAATTTCGTTCAAGAAACAGCACGCTTGAGACGAACTTCCACACTCGCCTTCGTGGCCGTAGGACGACTCCAGTGTTAACGCCATGTTGTCACGGGTAAAATGTTGTCCACACTCTGCTTCTTTGATATCTAAATCTTCAAAAGTTAGTGCAGTTACTTGTGTTTTTGTTTCTTCTTCATCGTCGCTGCAACCATTGAACACGAACATCAAGCCGCTGATTAGGCACATTGCCAACAGTGTTTTTCGTAAGATATGTGTATTCATAATAAATGTGATTTTAGGTGATTAATTAAGCGCGATCATTACGCCGAAGCTTAGAACAAAGGGGTCATAATCTCCGAACATATCCTGAACCTCGAAAAACAATTTTCCGAATTTGACTTGATAATCCATACCAACACCAAGGCTCAATGACATATCATTGGCGGTTTCTGTTACGGATTGCCCCATCCCCGAAGCCTCTACTTTGGCGTGGTTATAACTCAATCCGCCCAAAGCATAAGTCTTTAATCCGGGATGATTGAGAAAATCAAAAAGATAATGTACCTGGGCGTTATAGGTTGTTACGTTTGCTTTTGCCTCTATGCCGCTGTCGGTTTTTTTGTATGGGAAATTGATATTGATATTCGGTGCTAGACGAAAATTGTCGTTCAGGTAATAATAAAACCGTCCGTTGATGCCGGTAAAATCATACTCGCCATTACTGCTGCCGGTATTAATATCGAACTTGATAGCACCACCGGCTTCCATTTTGTTTTGGGAATAAGAAATAGACGATGCAACAACGAGCATCATTAAAGCGATAAAAAATATTCTTGAATTCATAAAAGTAATTTAAATTGTATGTTTTGTGATTTTTCTCGTGTCCTTGAAAAGATTGAAAGGTGAGGGCATACGGACACTGGTACGCCAACTATGCATGAATAGAAAAAAATCATGGGGGACGGTTACAATACAGGGGCGATATGGATACTCGATATTCAGGCATAAAAAAAGCGTGGTACTTAATCCTGTCAGCTTCAAGGTATCGCCAAACACCTGTCCTACAAACAGAAACTAAGCCCACGCCATATCGTATAATATGCCGCGAGCATTAGTTAATGCTGCTTTCTGTGTAGGACTGTAAAAAATTGGCGATTTTTGAAGCCGCAGAAAGTCGTTTTAACTAATGTCTTTTATTTTATATGTTCTCTATATTTTTACTCTAAATTCGTTTTTTGTTCGG
The DNA here is from genome assembly GCF_963677155.1 of uncultured Draconibacterium sp. NCBI lineage: Bacteria > Pseudomonadati > Bacteroidota > Bacteroidia > Marinilabiliales > Prolixibacteraceae > Draconibacterium > uncultured Draconibacterium sp. The sequence goes on from NZ_OY781884.1 coordinate 4,385,555, forward strand.
GTGTAAAAATAGGAGTTTAATTAATGATTCAAAACAGAAATTAAATATTTTTTGCTGTAAATGATTCTTATTCAGTGTGTTTAAGTGCCAATGTTGTTGGAAATGAACTTGTTGTCTATTCTTATACTGATATTGGGCTTTGGTTTATAATATAATACAATAATTCTGATTGCCGGATGAATGATAAACGGATTAATAATATGATAGAAAAATATAAGGACAGCCATAAAGAACAGGTTTTAACAATTTGGGAGAAATCCGTTCGTGCAACACACGATTTTCTAAGCCCAGCCGACTTTCTCGAAATCCGCGCGCTTTTAGGCAATATAGATTGGAGAAAGCTTCATGTATTTTGCTTGACAGAGGAGGATATAGTGATGGGGTTTGTGTGTGTTGAGGGCAGGAAAATAGACATGCTTTTTTTAGACCCATACTATTTTGGACAGGGATTTGGACGGAAATTATTGAATTTCGCCGTTAAAGAACTCAATGCGGACAGTCTTGATGTCAACGAGCAGAATACGAAAGCTCTAAAGTTTTATCAGAAATTCGGATTTGAAATAATGGACAGGTCGGAGAAAGACGACCAGGGACGAAGCTATCCATTGTTAAGGATGAAACTCGTCGAAAAGAATTGAGGGGGTGTTATACTGCCACAATGTTAAGCGAATGTAATGCCGTCAAAAAAAGAATAATTTTTTTTCAAAGGGAATAAAAGGGTAGTAATCGGAAAGGTGATTTACTTGCAAATAGCTTGCAAATAAAAAAAGAGCTACAAAAATAATTTTGTAACTCTTTGATTTTCAAGTCGGGATACCAGGATTCGAACCTGGGACCCCCTGCTCCCAAAGCAGGTGCGCTAACCGGACTGCGCTACATCCCGAATTTATTTATGCGGAGAGAGGGGGATTCGAACCCCCGGTACAGTGTTACCCGTACGCCGGTTTAGCAAACCGGTGGTTTCAGCCACTCACCCATCTCTCCAAAAGATGATTAAAGTTGCTAAATCTCCCTCGCCTCTCAGCGTTGGTATTTAAAACTTAATCAGTTTTTAAAAAGAACGTCGTTGCTTTGTTAAAGCGTGTGCAAAAGTAGAAATTGTTTTTACACTGGCAAAGAAAAATGAAAAAAAATAGCAAAAAAAAATGAATTCGTGTTTTGTCGTGTAAACGAATGGCGGTAGGGGATTGAGCCGTTTAAACATGATTTTTTCGAGCATCTTTTTATGTGGTTAAAAACCAGATAGTTTCATTGTCTGGTTTTGATGAGTTGATAGGAGTCTTACGAAAAGGAAGCAGTTTGTTTAATATTTAGTTTTTAGAGATTAAACAAAATAGTTTTTGGTATGTTTATTATCTCGTAGAAACCAGAAACGGAAGTTATGAGTTACAGGGAAGAAATAATATTTACCAGTGCCGGCAATGGAAGGAACGGTAAAACAAACGGACATGAGAACCATGAGATAATAGGAGATAATCACATTGCCACTTCAATTGATACTCCAATGCGCGATGATGCTTTTGAACTGAGCGATGAACGAAAAATGGAAATTATTGAAGAGAAGTTTCGTGATATAATGGAAACAATGGGGCTCGATTTGAACGATGACAGTTTGAGCGGAACGCCACATCGTGTTGCCAAAATGTTTGTGAAGGAAATATTTAATGGACTAAATCCGGCCAATAAACCTAAAGTCTCTGTTTTTGAAAATAAATTCAGATACGGCGAAATGTTGGTGGAAAAGAATATCAACATGAATTCCACATGCGAGCATCATTTTTTGCCGATAGTAGGAAAAGCACACGTAGCTTACATTTCATCGGGCGAAGTAATTGGATTGAGCAAAATTAACCGTATTGTTGACTATTTTGCCCGCCGTCCGCAAGTGCAGGAGCGTTTAACAGTGCAAATTGCCAATGAGCTAAAAACAATACTTAAAACCGATGATGTGGCAGTTGTAATCGATGCCAAACACATGTGTGTATCCTCGCGCGGAATTCAGGATGAAAGCAGCAGTACTGTTACTGCCGAATATTCCGGTAAGTTTAAAGACAAAAGTGTTCGCGAAGAGTTCCTCAAATATGTAGAACTTTAAGCTTTTTCCTTTATGTCGAAAGCCATTAGCACTTGCCCATGGCGTTGGTACAAAACTCCGTTTTTAATTACCGGGTGCGAGAAATGCTCTTTTGAACCTCGTGTAATTTTAAAATCACTGATCGGATTCATTTTTCCGGCTTCATCAAAACCGACTAGTGACAATTTTCCATTTTGTCCATAATAGTAAAGCAGGTTGTCGGCTGCAATAACAGCGCCCCAGCCCAATTTTAACGAGTCGCTTAGTTCGCCACTTGTTGCATCAATACTTCTGAAAAACTTTTTCGAGGTGGCACTTCCGTATAAATGGTTGTCAATTTTCACAATGCCGCCCATATAACTGTCGAAACCTTTATTGCGCCATACTTCTTTAATGGCTTTTCCATCTTCCGAGAGTTGAAGTTTTACCCCGCAATTCCCGTCTCCGGCAGCATAGTAAATATTTCCGTCCTCGTAAATAACACAGTTGCTATGTGTATCGCCCATGCCCGGTTGACGTTGCTCGATTGGAACATTATCTTGTGCATGTGTCCATAACAGTTCTCCGGTTTCGGTATCAAAGCCCATCATATTATAAGCAGAGAATGTAACGAAGATGTGGCGTGTTGGTAGCTTTATCAAAGTTCCCGGATTATACGCCGATCGTTCGCTGTGCCCCTGATTACTCCACAGTAACTCGCCTGTAAAACGGTTTAATGCAACCACATTATATTCTTTTCCCCCGGGAGTCCAGAATACTTTTTCGCCATCAATTACAGGCGCTTCCGAGTGCCCAAATCGCGGGTAAATACCTTGAAAATCTTCCACAAAACGTTTTTCCCAAACCAACTCTCCATTCGAGCGTTTCAGGCAAAATAAATTTCCCATTCCCGAACCAACATAAATTAAATCGTCAACAACAGTTGGTTGCGATCGCGATCCCGGATAACTTTTTACCCATTCTTTCCCAAATGGAACTTGCCACTTTATCTCACCATTTAAATCAATGCAAAAAAGTGTTGCTGTGCTGTCGATAGCTCCGCTTACAAAAATCTCATTGTCGGTTATAGTCGGGGTGCCATATCCATCTCCAATACCTTCAACATACCAAAGTTCGGCAGGGCCCTTTTCCGGCCATTGTTTTAAAAGATTTGGCTCGTTAAAAATCCCTTTGCGGTCTTCGCCACGCCACTGGTAAATTTCGGTTTTGTTTGAATTGCAGGAAAAAAGTAAGAGGATTACAGGTAATAGTAAAAGGTTTTTCATTTGGCTAATTGTTTATAAGAATGGTATTTCTTTCGGTTGATTAATTACAACTCGCCAGAAATTTTTGTTGAATATAGCATTAAGTTGATAAAATGTTTCATTTATCAGGTGTTTAGTAAAGAGAAAAACAAAAGAAAGTGCTTATGAATTGAAGTATCGATATACTTCGTCGTAGTTTTTTACTTCCATCAGATCGGCACGCATTTTTGCAGCGCCCGGAAATGAATTGAGGTATATTTTGTAGAAGCGTTTCAAGATATTGAAATTTTTGTTGGGACTCCAGGTTTGCTCGAAAAGGCGGGTGTGTTCAAGCAATCTGGCAATCCGGTCATCCATCGATATTTCTTCCTTTTCAGGATTGAAAAACCAGGGATTATGGAAAATACCGCGGCCTATCATTACTCCATTCACGCCGGTTTGGTTTACGCGGTCAAGTCCCTGTTGGTACGACATAACATCGCCGTTACCATGAATGAGAATGTGTGGTTTTAAACTGTTTTTTAGCTGAACGGCTTTGGCAATTTCCTCCCAGCTGGCATCGCCGTCCGATTGCATGCGTTGCGTACGGCCGTGTAAAATAATAGCTGCCGGATCAACCTCCAGTAAGTTGGCAATCCAGTTTTCGGTAATATGTTCTTTTATTCCGGTGCGGGTTTTTACACTCACGGGTAGGTGAGTGGCTTCTTTTGTGGCCAGGATAATTTCTTTAGCACGTTCCGGTTCGCCGATTAAAGCGCTGCAAGCTCCAATTTTAAACACTTTTTTTACCGGACACCCCATGTTTATATCGATGCCGTCGAAATCGTAATTTTCGGTAATGTGTTTGGCAATGTTGTGGTAAATTTCCGGATTGCGCCCCCAGATTTGTGCCACAATCTTAATGTTGAGTTTTTTGAGCAAAGCACGTTCCGAGTCATTCACGATCAATCGTTCCGAAACACGTTCACGACCAACCGGATGATTCATCCCTTCAACAGAGGTAAATTCGGTAAAAACAATGTGCAGTTTCCCCGGAGCTGCCATTCCCATTGCGATTTCGCGAAAAACCGTATCGGTAACATCTTCCATGGGGGCCAGTGAAAAAGCAGGGCCATTAAATTTTTGCCAGAAACTATTCATGCCGCAAAATTATCAAAACATATAAAAGCGCACAATCAAACTATTTCTGTTGCTCGAGTTGCATTAATGAAAGGCTTTTTCGAAACTTACGGCTGTTGCCAAAACCAATGCGTAAATCAGAAGGACGGCCGATGCCTTGCATTTTTTCATCGGCACATTCAGGCGTGCAGCAACCATGGTATTTCTCGGCACATTCGGGGCACTGGATAAACAAAATGTGGCAGCCGTGATTATCACAGTTGGTATGCGAATCGCAAGGCTTTCCACACTGGTGGCATTTTGAAATGATTTCGCCATTTACACTTTCGCCCAAACGTTCGTCGAACACAAAGTTTTTACCAATAAATTTTGAGTCGAGCTTAGCCGTTTGAATTTGTCGGGCATACTCCAGAATCCCGCCGTGCAGCTGGTTCACATCACTAAATCCCTGATGTTTCAGGTATGCACTTGCTTTCTCGCAGCGAATTCCGCCGGTACAGTACAAGAGCACTTTTTTATCTTTTTTGTCTTCCAGCAGATCGGTAACAATCTCCAGTTCTTCACGAAAAGTATCTGCCTCGGGGCAAATAGCGCCTTCAAAATGACCGATCTCGCTTTCGTAGTAGTTGCGCATATCAACAACAACCGTATCTTCTTGTCCAATGTATTTATGGAATTCAACTCCCGATAGGTGTTTTCCTACGTTGGTAACATCGTAGGCATCGTCGGCTAAACCATCGGCAACCAGTTTTGGACGCACTTTAATGGTTAATTTGTAAAACGATTTTCCGTCGTCTTCAATGGCATATTTTATCGGAATGTCTTGCAGAATTTTATGCTTTTTCAAAGTCTCCACAAAAGCTTCCCAATTGTGTTCGGGGACACTCATTTGTGCGTTAATTCCTTCGCGGGCTACATAAATACGGCCGAAACAATCCAACGGAAACCAGTCGCGAAAAAGCTCATCGCGAAACGTCTGGGGATCTTCCAAAATATGATAGCGATAAAATGAAATTGTTTTACGCTGAAAAGTCTCTTCAGCCAGCCTTTTTTTTAGTTCTTCCTTATTTACCCGGTTGTATAAAAACATGTTGCCTATGTTTAAAATGCGCGGCAAAAATACACAAATTGGCAAAAAGAGCAAAAAAGAGCTTAAAATCTTAAATGATAGCTTGTAAAACAGTGTGTATTGTTTGATTATGTTACATCAGTTACAAAAAAGCTGCTTGAAAAATCCAAAAACAGCTCTTTCAATCATTTTTTGTAAATTCTATTTTAACAGTTTATGCACTTTTTCAATGATCTTGTTGAATTCGTCTTCTTTAAAGCCAATAGAAGCAACTGCAATTTTTCCGTCTTTATCGATAATAAAATTACGCGGAATGTTTTGTTTTGCGTATTTCGAAAAGATATCGCGCTCAGCATCGGGGTAGAAGGGGAGTGTGTAATTGTTGTCGGCTTTAAATTTGTTTACTGTTGCCCAATCATGTTCACGACCAATTACCAGTACCTCGAAGTTTTTGTTTTCCTTTAGTTTTTGGTACACTTCCTTTTCCAGATGAGGCAACTCTTTGCGGCATGGCGGGCACCAGTTGGCAAAAAAGTTAATCCATACTACTTTGCCTTTTAAATCTGAGAGTTTTTTTATCGATCCATCCTTCATTGTTATGGAAAAGTCGGGTGCAGTGTCACCTTCTTTTACCAGGGTGAATTCGTCTTGAGCAAAAGTATTCACAGCGAAGAATACCAGAAAAATAAATATCGTTAGTTTTTTCATGTTGTTATTCTTTTCAAATTGGCACTAATGTAGCCATATGGATTGAAAACAAAAACACCCGCTTAAATTTAAGCAGGTGTCTTCAGTTTATGATCGTTTCTTATTTAAGCTTGTTGTTTCAAAAAATCAGTAACGGCAGTTTCAATTCGTTCTTCAATTTTTGAAGTGTCTGATTTTACGAATTTATCGCCGGTGATATTTTCATACAATTCAATGTATCTTTCTGATACTTCGTTAACAAACGATTCCGGGATTTCAGGAAGTACATCGCTGTCGCGGCCCTGGAAGTTGTTTTCCATCAACCACTCGCGAACAAATTCTTTCGAAAGCTGCTTTTGGTTTTCGCCTTTATCAAAGCGCTCCTGGTAACCATCGGCGTAGAAATAACGCGATGAATCGGGTGTATGAATTTCGTCGATGAGGTAAATCTGTCCATCTTTTTTACCAAACTCGTATTTGGTATCCACCAAAATCAATCCCATTTCTTTGGCAATTTCGCTACCGCGTTTAAAAAGAGCCAGCGAAATGCGTTCCAGTTCTTTGTAATCTTCTTCCGAAACCAATCCTTGTTTGATGATTTCTTCGCGCGAAATGTTTTCGTCGTGAGCACCTTGTTCCGCTTTTGTTGTTGGCGTTAACAGTGGCTCAGGAAAAGCCTGGTGTTCTTTCAAGCCTTCAGGAAGCGGAACGCCGCAAATATCGCGACCGCCGTTTTTATACAATCTCCACGAACTTCCGGTTAAATAACCACGAACGATCATTTCTACCGGGAAAGTTTCGCAAAAATGCCCCACTGTTACGTTCGGATCGGGTGTTGCTATTTTCCAGTTCGGAACAATATCGGCGGTAGCGTCCAGAAATTTCTCTGCAATCTGGTTCAGTACCTGGCCTTTAAAAGGAATTCCTTTTGGCAATACCACATCGAATGCTGAAATACGATCGGAAACAACCATCACCAAAAAATCATCGTTGATGTTGTATACGTCGCGAACTTTACCTTTGTAGTGGCTTTTTTGTCCCGGAAAATTGAAACTTGTTTTTGTAAGTGCGTTACCCATTTTATTGAATATTTATATTGTATGTAATCTATTTGTTTGCGTTAAAATACGTTGTCGATTTTATTACAAATTTAGCTGGTTTTTGTTTAACTTGTTAAATTGTTGGTTTGTTTACCGGAACACAAGTTACTGGTCACTGTTTTCTTTTGATTCAGTTTTAATTACTGTTTTTTCTTCAGCATGTTTATCGTATGCTTCAACAATATCGCGCACCAGCTTGTGGCGTACAATATCTTTCTTGTCGAAATATATGGTTGAAATATTTTTTATGCCTTTTAAAATGCGCAAGGCCTGTATCAATCCCGAATTACTTTTTCTCGGAAGGTCGATTTGCGTAACATCTCCGGTAATAATAAACTTGGCGTTTAGTCCCATCCGGGTTAAAAACATTTTTAGCTGGTTAACGGTGGTGTTTTGTGCTTCATCAAGAATAACATAAGCATTGCTCAATGTTCGTCCGCGCATAAAAGCCAGTGGAGCAATTTGTATCACGCCGTCTTTTAAAAATTCCTCTAGTTTTTTCGGCGGAATCATATCCTGCAAAGCATCGTAAAGCGGTTGCAAATACGGATCGATCTTATCTTTTAAATCACCGGGAAGAAATCCCAGATTTTCACCTGCTTCAACAGCCGGGCGGCTAAGAATGATTTTTTTGATCTCCTTGTTTTTTAATGCCCGAACAGCCAATGCGATAGCGGTGTAGGTTTTTCCTGTACCGGCAGGCCCGATGGCAAAAATGAGATCGCTTTTACTGTTGCTCTCCACCAGTCGTCGCTGATTAGGCGTGCGTGCACGAACAGGTTTTCCACTGTTGCCAAAAACAATAATATCAGGTTCGCTGCTTCCGTTTTCTTCAAGCGATGAAACACCCGAATTCAGTAGCTCGTGAATAATTTCTTCCGAGAGCATATTGTACTGATAATAATGATCGAGAATGAGGGCGAACTTTTTCTCGAAAGCTTTGATTTCTTTTGGTTCTCCCTGAACGAACAAGGCATGGCCCCGTGCAGTGATTTTAATTTTTGGGAAAAGCCTTTTTATCAGTTCGATTTTCGAATTGTTAACTCCAAAAAATTCAAGGAGATCAATTCCTTCCAGTAAAATTTGTTTATCCAATGTATCTTCTTAAGAATTTAAGCACGGCAAATTTACTAAAATAAATTGCCACTATCGAATGTTGGAAGGCTTTGCTATTCAATTTCTGACCGATGCGAAAATTGTCAGCTTTTTTATTTCGAGAACATTTTAACGATCCAAAGAATAAGATAAAGCCCCAAACCAACGCCGGCGAATAGAACACCAACAACAAATGCAATTCGAATCAATTTTACATCCCAGCCTAATTTGCCGCTGAGCCATTCTGATACTCCTAAAATCATAATATTGTTTTTATTTATTAATAGCTGCAATATATTAAATTCTTTTTTCGAAAGGGTATGAAAATCTATAGGGGCTTTAAAAATTGAACTTTTAATTAAATGCGTGTATTAACACCAAAAAATATATGCGCACAAAATCAATCGTAAAAATTACAGGCCTGTCGGTTTTTCTAGTTTCTTTACTTCTCTATGCATTAACTTTGGAGCCCACAACCAGCTTTTGGGATTGTAGCGAGTTTATTCTTTCAGCTTCAAAACTGGAGGTGAACCACCCGGCGGGGGCACCGCTTTTTATGTTGATGGGGCGATTATTTTCTTTATTGTCATTCGGGAATCCTCAAAAAATAGCCTGGACGATCAATTTTATGTCAGGCATGTTCAGTGCCTTAACCATCTTTTTTCTTTATCACGTAATTATAAAATTGGTTGCAAAAATGTCGGAGTCAGCAATAGTAATAATTGGAAGTTCGGTTATTGGAGCATTAACTTTTGCTGTCAGCGATTCGTTTTGGTTTTCGGCTGTTGAAGGCGAAGTTTATGCGCTTTCCATGTTTTTCCTTATCCTGTCGTTTTGGGCGGCATTAAAATGGGACGAACAATTCGGGCAGCCTGGTAATGAAAAATGGATTCTCTTTTTAGCACTGATCACAGGTCTTGGAATTGGCGTGCATTTGTTGAATTTGCTGGTTCTTCCATCGGTAGTAATGATTATGGGATTCAGAAAATGTGGTTACTCCGTAAAGCACCTTATTCTGTTCTTTGGATTGGGGCTGGTTGTTTTATTAGGAGTATTATATGTTTTAACACCGCTGGTTTTGTTTCTGTTTTCAAGGTTCGATCTGTTCTTTGTTAACGAGCTAAGTTTTCCACTACATTCAGGAACACTCTTTGGAATATTCTTTATTCTCGCTTTGCTGGCATCACTTATCTTTTATTTTAAAAAGAAACAGAAACCGCTGCCCGAATTTGCCACATTATCAGTGTTGTTTTTATTGCTTGGGTTTTCAGTTTATTCCGTTAATGTCATTCGTTCTTCGGCAAATCCCCCGGTGAATTTTGGTGAGCCGAATAACATTTTCTCGCTGATTAATTACCTAAATCGTGAACAATACCCCAAACGACCATTGCTTTACGGACAAAACTACAATTCACCTTTGTTAGACGTGAATGAGCGTTCTTCTTATGATTTTATCGATGGCAGATATATGCCAATCGATTTAGCTCCCGATTACGAATACGATGAACAAACGTGTACATGGTTTCCACGTATGTCGAGCAGCGATGAAAACCATATAAAAGCCTACAACAGTTGGATTTCGATTTCGGGAAAGCGGGTTGCTGTTAAACAACGGAATGGTGAACGTAAAACGATTGTTGTTCCGCGCTTTTCAGATCAGTTAAAGTTTTTTGTGCGCTACCAGTTTGGTTTTATGTTTGGACGTTATTTTATGTGGAATTTTGTGGGCCGTCAAAACGACCGGCAGGGAAGGGGAACCATCCTAAACGGTAACTGGCTTTCGGGAATTGATTTTATAGATAATGTCCGGCTTGGCCCGCAGGATAAGGTACCTTCCTGGCTAAAAAGTAATAAGGGACGAAATACCTACTATTTTCTTCCGCTGTTGCTAGGATTTCTGGGGGCTTTCTATCAATACAAAACAAACCGCGAAACCTTTTTTATTGTGCTGGCATTGTTTGTTATGGGCGGACTTGGACTTACGGTTTATATCAACGAAATTCCTATCACGCCACGTGAGCGCGATTATGTTTTTGTGGGGGCATTTTTGGCCTTTTCCATTTGGATAGGTTTTAGTTTGGTGGCAGCGGTGAATCTTATTCAACCAAAAATAAAACATGCGAAAGTTGGAGTACCCGCTTTGCTTGTGCTGCTTTTAGCGGGGCCGGTATTAATGGCCTCTCAGAATTTCGATGACCATAATCGATCGGGGCGGTATGCTGCACGCGATTTTGCTGAGAATATATTAAAATCGTGTCCTCCAAATGCCATTCTGTTTACCAGTGGCGATAACGATACATATCCGTTGCTTTATTGTCAGGAGGTGGAGGAACTGCGCACCGATGTGCGAATTGTAATCATGCCATTTTTAGCAGCCAACTGGTTTATTAATGGATTGAGAAATCCGAAATATGACGATGCCGGTTTAAAAATGATGCTGCCCAAGGATAAATATGACCATGGCGAGTTGGCTTATGTGCCGGTGTTGAAGAAGTTTAACAGGGATACCTCGTGGCAGGAGGCACTTAATTTTTTAAGTCTAAAAAACAATAATGCAAAAGTGACATTGAACTCCGGCGATCGTGTAAATTTTATTCCAATAACCCGGCTGAATCTGATGGTTGAAGCCAATGATAAAAAAGGGAAGATACCTGTTTCGCTTGAGGGAAAGAAAGTGCTGTATAAAAACGAGCTGGCGTTTTGGGACATCATTAGTTCAAACGCTGATGAGCGGCCAATATGTTTTGTATCGAAAGGTGAAGCTGCAAAACATGGCTTGGGAACCTATCTGGAATGTGAAGGTTTTGTTCATCGCCTCATTCCTGAAAAGACCAATTCAAATAGTACATTTTCAATTGGGAAATGCAATCCTGAAGTTATCGCAGACAAATTGTTAAATACGTTCAATTGGGGAAATATCTCCGATCCGTCGGTGTATGCCGATTGGAATACAAACGTAAATCTGACTGTTTTTCAGGCCCGCAATACTTTTAACGAGGTAGCAGCATTGCTTCTTCAAAAGGGGGAGAAAGAGAAAGCTTTTCAGTTGCTTCATAGGTGCGCTATTGAAATTCCGCTATCACAAATTCCTTATGATATTTTTGCGATCAAACAAGCTGAGTTAATGCTTGCAACCGGACATGAAAAGGAAAGTAAGGTACTATTTGAAGAGTTGGAAAGGGATGTTACTGAAACACTCGAATTTTATGACAGCCTGAATAAGAGTCAGCAACTTAGACTAAAAGAGGAGATTCAGCGGGAATTGTATTATTTGAACCAGTTGATTGCCGTTTCCTCAAAATTCGAAGATCAGACAAAACGAAACGATCTGGAGCAGCAAATGCAGCATTTTTATCAGCGTTTGATGAAAGTTGCATCGTAAGAGAAGCGGAATTTGGATGAATAGAAATTCCTTCTTCTGTTTGTTCGGTCTCTTTTTCGCTGTGACTTTTAATTAATTTGGAAATGGAGCAAGTGTCTACAAAATAAGGTGATGTTTGTGATGAATCGATATGAAAAGGCATGGTATTCAAAGTGGTATCCTGCATTTGTAGAAGTATTGGTGTTTCTACATTTTTAATGTTCACCAGCGAAAAAAGTAATACAACCGAAACCATTGCTGCTTTTAAGGGTAGATTAGACCATGAAAACAGCCAGGCGAATAATCCAAGAAAAGAATTTTGGGAGGTTTTGTAGCCTCTGCTTTTTACCATAAAAGCATATTCCAGCCGTTCGCGAACTGCTTCGTCGGGGAAATGATTGGCAGCATCCTGGTTAAAAATGGAGCTTAATTCTTTATCGTTTATCATATTGTTTTTCATCCGTATTCTTTTTAAAGTAACGATTTGTTTGCCAGCTTTTTTGTTAACTCAACACGTGCATAATACAACCTCGATTTAATGGTCCCAAGCGGCAGTTCCAATATTTCAGAGATCTCTTTCAAACTAAAATTCTCCTTGTATTTTAGCAGTAATATTGCCCTTTGATCTTCTTCCATGTATTCAATTTCTGTAAATAATTGGGTGATAAGCTGCTCTTTTTTCAGCGTCTCTTCATACGAATTTTCATCCGTTATAAATTGATCAGGATTCTCATCGTTATTAATTATTTTGCGCACTTCGCGGTGGCGGTATTCGTTTTTACACATGTTGTGCGCCACCGTAAAAATCCAGCTTGTAAATTTGTATCCGGGTTTAAAAAGTTCCGGCTTGTTGATGATCTTCAGAAAAATGTCTTGTAAAAAATCGTTGGCCACTTCTTTATCGTTGCCCAGCATACGAAAAAAGTAGTAGTACAAACGCTGATTAAATCGTTCGTACAATTCGGAGAATGCCGATTGGTTGCCATTTTTTATGGCTGTCATCAGCTCTTCGTTCGTTAACCGGGAGATATTTCTCTTTTTAAAAATCACTTGCGTTTAAAAATAAGAAAAATCATTGATCCGTAGGCTACAAGAATTAGTACCGGAGCGAGCGTTATTCTTCGGAAATTAAAAATGGCCCCATTAAATTCTCCATCTACAGCTTTGGAACCCGCCATTAATCCGAAGCCAAATATTAATAAGATTATAAGTAATCCGAGTAGAATATATTTTTTGCGGTCAAAAACTTTCATCTTTATTCTTAATTATACCTTTACCCAAGGATATACACCCGAAAAATAAAAGGTTCAAAGTTTATGCAAAAAAAAGTTGAAGAGTTTAAACGCTTACTGGATATAATGGACGAATTGCGCGAGAAATGTCCGTGGGATAAAAAACAAACGCTGGAATCGTTACGGAAACTAACGATAGAGGAAACTTACGAATTGGGCGATGCCATTTTGAAAAACGATTTACAAGAGATAAAAAAAGAACTGGGCGACATACTGTTGCATATTGTTTTTTACGCCAAAATCGGTGATGAGAAAGGAGCTTTCGATATTGGCGATGTGCTGGAAGGTATCAATGAAAAACTGGTTTACCGTCATCCGCATATTTTTGGCGATGTTGATGTTGATGGTTCGGCCGATAAAGTTGCTGAAAACTGGGAAGCCTTAAAATTGAAAGAAAAAGGTGGCAACAAACGTGTTCTGGAAGGTGTGCCTGCTGCCATGCCGGCGCTGGTTAAAGCCAACCGTATCCAGGAAAAAGTGCGGGGCGTGGGTTTCGACTGGGAATACAAAGAGCAGGTTTGGGATAAAGTGAAGGAAGAGGTTGATGAGTTAAGCGTGGAGATCAATAAAGCCGACAAAGATAAAATGGAGGCAGAATTTGGTGATTTGCTTTTTGCCGTTGTAAATGCTGCGCGTTTGTACGACATCGATCCGGAAGCTGCGCTGGAACGCACCAATATGAAATTTATAAAACGCTTTAATTACCTCGAAAGCAAAACACTTTTACAGGGAAAAAGCCTGCATGATATGAGTCTTGCCGAAATGGACGAGATTTGGGAGGAAGCTAAGAAGGAAGAGTAACAGTTAGGGGAAAAGTAAAAAAGGAAAAGGGCAAAAGGAGAGCAAAGACATGATGACAGTTGGTATCCGGTAATTTTGGAATGTAAGGCAAAAGAGAGAGGCACAAAGACAAAAATTAAAATATGAGTTTAAAATGTTAGGAATAGAAAATTACTTAGGATTTATTGCGGCTGGGATTGTATTGAACTTAACTCCGGGAGCAGATACGATGTATATTTTAACTCGTAGTATATCACAAGGTCGAAAAGCTGGAATTTATTCTGTACTTGGGATAACCACAGGTGGATTGGTTCATACTATTTTTGCGTCATTTGGATTATCAATCATTTTAGCTAAATCAGCTACAGCTTTTGCAATTGTAAAATATGTAGGCGTAGCTTATCTTGTATATTTAGGTGTAAAAATGATAGTTGACAAGAAAAACTCATTTGCGGATAATTCTGCAAAAACGGAGCAGATTGATCTGAGAAAAATCTATCGGCAAGGAGTATTTACAAATGTGTTAAATCCTAAAGTTGCTTTATTCTTTTTGGCATTTCTACCTCAATTTATAAATACTGATAACGCCGCCGGGACTTTGCCATTTCTTATTCTTGGAGTTACGTTTATGATGACAGGAACTTTATGGTGTTTATTTTTAGCTTACGCAGCTTCATTGATTACAAAAACATTAAGGGAAAATGATAAGATTGGGATAATTCTGCAAAAAGTAAGTGGATTTATTTTTATCGGATTAGGATTTAGACTATTGACGCAGAAACAATAAAAATGTTCTGTTGCACTGTGTAGTAGGCTAATTCGATAATTATTCAGGTTTCTAATCTTCTCAAACGGCGAGTGGTTTGCCAGCAAATTACTACACAATGTGTTAGTGCTAATACAATTCGTTTAATTTAGTTTATCTGCGGTAATAATTCTAAAAGTGTGGCTATTAATTGTAAGCCTAACCTCACGTGTTTTATTGGTAATGTAAATATTTTTACCTTTTTGGTGAAAGCCGGATTCTTCGGTTTCATTTATAATGGAGCGAACCATTTCTTCGATTTTGTCGTTGGAAAGCTCAATATTTAGTTTCTTATTTATTCTACCATAAACAAGATCAGTGTAACAAATTTTCTCTGCTATTTTATTTTTTACACTTTTCATAAATCTTTGACAGAGTTTTTAATATTCAATCTTCCTTCAAATCAATTCAATTGTCAATCAATAAGTTGCAACCTTCTTCATCAACCAACTCATATTCTCGGCTAGCGTTCGAATAGTGTTAATGCCTTCTTCATCCTGGAGTACATCTCCCTGGTTTTTACCGAAAGCAAAGTTCCAGTAGCTTGAACCCGGAACGATCATCTGGTTGATCAGGAAAAAGCGATTCATGGCATCGAAAGTAGGCAATGCACCACCTCGGCGCACTGAAATTAATCCTGCACCAACTTTACGTTTTAGCAAATGACCGTTACCGCGTGTAACGTAACCGGTCACATCCATTAGGGCTTTTATTTCAGTGCTTACATCAGCAAAGTAAACGGGAGTACCCAAAATAATACCGTCGGCTTCAATCATTTTTTCGATGCAAAGATTTAGCAGATCATTTTTTATGTGGCATCTCCGATCTTGAATTTCTCGACATTTTCCGCAAGCCGTACAACCGTGAACCGGTTTATTTCCCAGCTGAATAACTTCGGTTTCTATTCCTTCCGACCGAAAGATCTTAAATGTTTCTTCTATTAAAATCGATGTATTTCCGTTGCGTCGAGGGCTTCCGTTAATGGCTACTACTTTCATGAAAAAAATTGTTGAATTGCTAAACTGTTCAATTGTATAACTGCTAAACTGTTTATTGTCCGAATACGTAGGCGATAATATTGGCACCCATTTTCAGTGCTTTCTGGCGCAGCTCTTCCGGATCGTTGTGTACGTCGATATCTTCCCAACCATCGCCCAAATCGGTTTCGTAAGTGTATAGACAAACCAGCCGGTCGTCCACAAATAATCCAAAAGCCTGTGGTGGTTTATTGTCGTGCTCGTGTATTTTCGGAATACCTTCCTTAAAATCGTATTTCTGATGAAAAATTTCGTGCGATGGTGGTAATTCAACAAACTCCTGATCGGGGAAAACCTTTTTCATTTCGCGTCGGATATATTCATCCAGTCCGTAATTATCGTCGATGTGTAAAAAACCTCCACCTTCAAGATAAACACGCAAGTTCATCGCGTCGCTTTCCGATAAAATAATGTTGCCGTGCCCGGTTAAGTGCACAAAAGGGAAATTAAACAACTCGGGGCTGCCAATTTCAATAGTCGATGGTTCAGGATTTATGTTGGTGTGCAGATTTTCGTTACAAAACTCAATGAGGTTGGGTAGGGCAGTAGGATCGGAATACCAGTCGCCGCCGCCATTGTATTTCAGCAAAGCAATTTTTACACTGCTGCTTTGTGCGGCAGATCCAAGTGTAAAAAGCAGAAACAGGAACAGAAATGCAGTTCTCATTCGTTAAAATTTTTCGAAAAATACGATTCCTTACCGAGACGAAAAAATACAACAGAAACCAATTGCTGATTGGCGACAATATTAACTTTCCATTGCTCCCCGCATTAATAAATCAAGGGCTTTGTTTAACGACCCGGCAGCTGTTATTTCTCCCGAGTTTACAAAGAAAATTTCATCAGCACTTTCGATGGTGTTTAGCCGGTGTGCAATAATAACTTTTGACGTTGATGCTGGCAGGTTATTGATGATTGTTTCCAATTGTTGTTCGGTAACCGTGTCGATATTTGCCGTAGCCTCGTCGAGAATCAGTAATTCCGGCTTTCTTAAAATGGCACGCATAAAAGCAATTAGCTGTTTTTGCCCCAGGCTAATTCCGTCACCTGTCATTTGTATAGGCGTTTCCAAACCACTATCAAAACGTTGCAGCAAACTTCCCAGTCCGGCTTCTTCAAGCGAATTGCGCAGCTCTTCATTGCTTAAAGCTGTCATTGCTTCATTACCATATAAGATGTTTTCGCGTACCGTGCCCGAGAATAAAATTGGGTCTTGAAGAATTACCCCGATTTTTGCTGTTCTTTCAGCTGCATCGTATGATTTTATGTCTTTCCCATCCAAAAGAATTGTTCCTTTTGTGGCATCGTATAAACGGGCAATCAAAGATGCAGTAGTTGTTTTTCCTCCACCTGTAGGCCCGATAAAAGCATAGGTTTTTCCGCGCTCTAAATCAAAGTTAACCTTGTGAAGCACCTCTTTGCCGTTCGGGTAGCAAAACGAAACATCGTTAAAATGTACCAGTGCGTTGCTTTGTTGTGTTTCCGTTTCTGTTGCAACCTCCAAATTACTTTCAAGCGAAAGTAAATACGAGATGCGATCCCATGCTGCCAAAGCTTGTTGAAAGTTTGCCCAAAGTATGGCCAGTTGGCGTAAGGGGTTATAAAAGTTCATCACATAAGCAATAAAACTTATCAGCAAACCAACGCTGAAATTTCCCTGTATGATGAGGTATATACCCAGCGCCAAAACAATCAGTTGCCCAAGGTTGGCGGCAAAAGTATAAATAGGATTGAGGATAGTGTTGGCAATTCCGGCATAAACCGATTGCTTATAGTTTTCTTCGTTTGCCGCAGTAAAACGTTTTCTGAAATAGTCGCGACGGTTAAAAGCAACCACTACTTTAAAATTGGCCAGGCTTTCCTGTATTTCGGCAGAAAGATTGCCCAAACTTTTTAAGCTGGCCTCGTTTTTTCTGCGTATCCACGGCGAAATAATTCTGGTGAAAATCAAAAGAAACAGGGCAGGTGAGAGTGCTGCCAATCCCAGTGGCAGGTTGATTACCAGAAGCAGAATCCCTGCACCGGTCATGGTAATTATGCCGCCAATAAAACGCATCAGCGATTGCGAAAAAAACTCGTTTACTTTTTGTGTGTCGTTGTTGATACGCGATATCAGATCGCCCGATTTATTTTGGTTAAAAAAGTCGAGCGGCAGTTCCTGCAATTTATGAAATACCGAATTGCGGAGGCTGTACAACATCCGTTGCCCAATGCCGCCCATCATTATCATTTGAGCATAATTCACAAAAAAGGCAACCACATACATTGTCAGCAAAATTCCGGCAAAAAGCAGAATTCCGTGGTAATCTTTGGTTTGCACATAATGGTCTACCGTATACCCTATGATGTATGCGCCAGCCAGACTTAATGCAGCATTTAAAGCAATTGCTGCAAAAGCGATGATTAGGTTGCGCCGTTCGCCACTGATAATCGCCACCAGTTTCTTTAATGATTTCAGAAACGGAAGCTTCTTTTCTTTTTTATCGGGTGTGCGGTTCAGATTATAATTCATAGTGGCTTGTACTTTTTTGTGAGTTATAAATCTGAATATATTCGGGAGAATTTTCCTTCAAACTTTCGTGTTTTCCCGATGCTACCACTTCGCCTTCCATAAGAAGAATAATCTGGTCGAATCCGGTAACCGGCGCTATTTTCTGAGTGATGGAAAGTAGCGTAAGCTCCGGATAATTTTTATGAATATTAGCCAGAATTTTATCCTCGGTTTTTCGGTCAACCCGCGAAGTAAAATCATCGAGCAAAAGAATTTTAGGATTTAGTGCCAGTGCGCGCGCCAGCATAATACGTTGTTTCTGTCCGCCCGAAAGACTGGTTCCCCGCTCCGAAACGATCGTGTTTAAACCGTCGGGCAAGGTTTTTATAAAATCAGCCAGTTCTGCCGTAGCAATGGCTTTGTTTAAATCTTTATCCGAAACCTGGTCGTTAAAGGCAATGTTTTCACGCAGGCTCATATTAAAAATCACATTATCCTGAAAAACAAACCCAAGTTGTCGGTTTAAAACTTCAGTAGAGTAATCTTTAACCGGAATATTGTCGATGGTGATCGAACCGGAATCCGGCGGTATAAGATTGGTAAGCAAATAAAGCAACTGACTTTTTCCGGCAGCTGTTGGTCCGATAATTGCCGTTTTGCTTCCGGCTTTTATATCGAACGAAATATTCTTAAGAACCGGTTTTTTGTCAAAGCTTAGTGTAATATTTTGAAGTTTAATATCTCCTGATATATCTGTTTCCACAGTGCCGTTATCAACCGGCGGCGGAGCATCCAAAATCTGTCTGATTCTGTTGTAAGAAGCCGTTGCCGAGGCAATAATATTACTCATAAATCCAATCATCATAATAGGAAAGATTAACATCATTACGTAGCTGTTAAAAGCTGCAAAATTACCCAGCGAAAGGGTGTCCATAACCACATAATGCCCGCCAAGTGCCAGAATGATGACAATGGCAAAGTTGGCCACAAATGTAACAATGGGAATGAGTACCGAGAACATGCGAACAATGGCAAGTCCCAAATCGCGCGATTCAACATTCTTTTCTGCAAACTTGAGAATTTCGGGTTGTTGCGAGTTTAAAACCCGGATAAGTGCTGAGCCCAGAATACTTTCGTTTATAACACGGTTGAGGGAGTCGATCACCTCGCGGCTAAGTTTAAAAAGTACTTTTACTTTTTTGAATACAATGTAAAATGCCACCGACAAAATAGGTACGATGGTGAGTACTGCCAGCGCCAGTTTCCAATTAATCGAAATCAGCAGAACTGCTACCCCAAAAATGATGAACAACGATGAAATAATGGAAACAAATGCCTGCGATACAAACATTTTTACCGAATCCATATCGGAAGTGAGGTTGGTTAAAAGTTTCGAAGGATTGGCTTTTAAAATGAATGAATAACTCTGTTTCGAAATCTTGTCTGATAATTTATTGCGCAGATCTTTGGCAACTCTTTCGGCAGCTAATGTTTGTACAACCCCCTGAAGCAAGGTGAAAATAAATATTCCGAGAGCTGCCAGAACAAATTCGGTGATAATTGTTTTTGCATCAAATTGATTAGCCGTAAATGAGTCGATCCCGCGCGCAATAATTCGCGGAATAAGTAAGTTGATCCCGCTGCCGGCAAGTGCCATTATTATTAATATGGCTACAAGTGCTTTGTATGGTCCCAGCACCCGAAACAGGCCTGCCCGCTGTTTTCCTTCTGTTCCTTTTTTACTTTGGGTTTTGCGCATCTTAAAAATTGTGGTGCAAATCTACCCATTTATAACCGTTTACTCTCCAAAATGATTAATCGGATGCCTATAAATTATAAAATTTTTAGATGTGATTTTTGTAATATGCATAAAATCAGGAGTTTATTGAGTGTTGTTTTTGGGCTAAAACAGATGAGTGTTGAAGTCTTTTTGCTTTTTTGTTAAGGTGTTGCCGCCGGATATTTTGTCTAAAGAAAGTGGGAATCCATTGTTCCCAATTCGGAATCCCGCTTTCTTTAAATTTTCTTTTGTATTATTCGTAACGTAATGCTTCTACGGGGTTACGGGTTGCAGCTTTATAACTCTGCACCGAAACGGTTAACAACGCAATAGCAATAGAAAGAATACCTGCCAGTGCAAATATCCACCAATGAAGCTCGGTTTGGTAAGCAAAGTTTTGTAGCCAACTGCTCATTACATACCATGCCAGCGGCGATGCAATTACAAACGAAATAAGTACCCATTTGATAAAATCTTTATTGAGCATAGACAGAATTTGCGAAACTTTTGATCCGTTTACTTTGCGAATGCCGATTTCTTTTCGCTTTCGTTCGATGGCAAAAACCGATAGACCAAACAAACCTATGCAGGCAATAAATATGGCAACAAACGAAAAATATTGGAACAGTCCTGATATACGAAGTTCTGCATTATACATTTCTTGCAGCCGCTGGTCAAAAAAGCCAATTTCAATATTGGAGTCAGGAATAATTGTTTTCCAGTTTTCCTTTATAGCTGCAAGCGTTTGACTAAAATTTTCGGGTCTTATCCGCATAATCAAAACATCGGGATTGTCGTTTAACGGTAGCATCACCATGGGCTCAATTCCGGTGCGTAACGACTCGAAATGAAAATCTTTTGTTACGCCTACAATTCGTGCTCTGTCTCCGCCATTTCTGCCAAAGTATTTCTGAATAGGATCAGTCATTTTCATCCGTCTAATGGCTTCCTGATTAAGGATCACTTCGTTTGAAAATTCACTTTCACTGTCTTCTGTTAACTCAGTGGATGGCGAAAAGCTTTGTCCTTCAGCCATTGAGATTCCAAGTGTTTTGAAATATTCACGGTCAACATGCATGGCGCAAATCAGTACTTTGTTTTCCGGATCTTTGCCTTGCCAGTCGTAACCCCACGATGAGTTGCCGCCCCAAAACGGAAGTTTGTCTGTTTTGGTAAGGCTCTCTACGCCGCTAATATTTTTTAGCGATGCCGAAAGCGCTTCGTGTTTTGTTTTTGTCGCATCATCAAGATTAATGTAAACCAGGTTATTCTGGTTATACCCTAAATCGTAATTATTGATGAATTTTAGTTGCGAATTCACTGCTATGGTGCAAATAATCAGCATGATTGATAATGTAAATTGAACAACCACCAGCAGGCTTCTGAAACTTATTCGGTTGGCACTTTTCCGGGCAGCTTTTTTTAATACCCGCGCCGGAGCAAACGATGAAATGTACAACGAGGGGTAAGCTACGGATAAAACGAGCGTGGTCAGGATCGTACCAATCAGCATTAAAATAAGGTATCTGTTACCCAATAACGACAAGGAAATATGTTTATCAGAAAGTTGCCCAAAAAGCGGAGTAAAAACGAGCACCAAAACAGCTCCTAAAACGATACTAATTGCAATCATCAATCCTTTTTCGTAAAAAAACTGCGATGTCAGATTTATTTTTGTAGCCCCCAAAACTTTGCGGATTCCAACTTCAGGCCGGCGTGTTTCAGAGCTGGCGGTTGAAGAGTTTACAAAGTTGATAGAGGCAATAAGAACAATAATAAGGGCAATGGCCAAAAACTGGTAAATGTATTGTATGCGGTTGTTTTCTCCGGAGAAAGAGTACAAATGACGTTTGGCATACGGAAACAGGTAAATGGCTGTTTCCTGTCCTTTTTCCTTTAGAAAACCGGTTAGTTTGCTTTCCAGTTCATTGGTGTCGGTGCCTTTGCTAAGCAGTAAACAGGTGAAGGGCCAGTTGTTTCCCCAGCGTGTGAGATCGGCTCCCAGTTGTTCGGCTAATTTTATTGATGCCAAAATATCAAACTGTGTAGATGAATGGTCTTTGGGATAATCGATTATCGCTCCAACTGTTAAGTTGTAGCTCCCGTAAATAGTCAGTGTTTTACCAATAGGCGATTCATTGGGGAAGAATAATTGGGCAATTTTTGGTGTGATCAAAATTTTGTCGGGAGCTTCAATGGCATTTAAATCTCCTTCAATAAGTTCGAACGAAAAAACATTCGTAAATTCCTTGTCGGCTATGGTAAGGCTTATGTCTTTATATTCGGTAGTTTCGTATTTTACGGGCAAACCGCCAAGATTGGAATATGTGGTGGCGTTCTCAATTTCAGGATAGGTTTGTTTTAATTCGTTAGCCAAAGGAAAAGGCGTACATCCGGTATACAGATCCTGCCCATCGGAATAAACTTGATGTTCGTAAACCTGGTACATCTGACCAAGGTTGGCGTTATATTTGTCGAAACTGAGTTCGTCAACCACCCAAAAAAGAATGAGTGTTGTAACTGCAATCCCGATGGCCACACCACCAATATTTAAGAATGAAAAGAATTTGTTTTTCAGGATATTTCTCCACCCCAATCTGAGGTTGCGTTTAAATTCGGACATGGTTATTGTTTTTGGTTTTTATGTTGTTCAATCCTATTTTATTGGAGTTGATGTATGTAAACAACCAGATGTTTAAAGCATTATTTCTCCCAATTCTTTTTTTACCTCCTGGGTGATTACCATTCCGTCGAAAAGGTTGATAACGCGGTGGGCATATTCCGAATCGCGAAGTGAGTGGGTTACCATAACAATTGTGGTTCCTTCCTGGTTAAGCTCTGTGAGAAGCTGCATCACTTCCAGTCCGTTTTTTGAATCGAGGTTACCGGTGGGCTCATCGGCCAAAATAAGTTTTGGGTTGGCTACCACTGCACGGGCAATGGCTACACGTTGTTGCTGACCACCGGAAAGTTGTTGGGGAAAATGTTTTTTTCGGTGACCGATTTTCATTCTACTCAACACTTCTTCAACGCGCTCTTTACGTTCGCGCGCTTTCATTTTTAAATAAATAAGCGGAAGCTCAACGTTTTCAAAAACGGTTAACTCATCAATCAGGTTAAAACTCTGAAATACAAAACCAATGTTCCCTTTTCTAAGCATGGTTCGGTTGCGTTCTTTCAGTTGTCCAACTTCCTCATTGTCGAAAAAATACTTGCCTGATGTTGGATTATCAAGAAGACCAATAATATTTAGTAATGTTGATTTTCCGCAGCCGGAAGGCCCCATTACGGCTACAAATTCGCCGTTTTTAACATGCACATTGACGTTGTTTAACGCACTGGTTTCAATTTCATCAGTTCGAAAAACTTTAGAAAGGTCGTTTGTCTTAATCATTGTTTATGGCTTTTGTTCGTTATAAAAAGTTGATTTGCTTTTTTATTAAGACGATACAAAATGCCACACGTTACAATAACCTTGTAAAAAGTACTACAAGCCTATAAAAAGTGACGTGAGATTAACCGGCCTGAGCCACAGGATATTGACTATTCCTGCGGAGTAAGCGGTGTTGTAGGATCGTTGCGCTCGGCAAGATTGAAATACTGAAATACCTGAAATGTAAACGGAATAATCAATAAAACAGTAGTTATAACCGATGAAATAGCTGTTAATATCCAATACCAATTAGGATAATCTGCCGGATTCGTAACCTCCGTAGAAAAGATATTTGATGAAACGCCCATTATCATCGAAGGAATAGATAGTACAATGCCAATCGCATACACAATAACTACGGCAATCAAGTTGATCAAAAGTGTACTCCACCAGCTTGAATTTACCAGTTTCCAAGAGCGACTCATGGCATCGCTAATTCCTTTTTTCTCGAAAATAAGGATGAAAACAATCAACGAAAAAGTATTGGCAAAATACAATCCGGGGAGAAGACACATCATGGCACCGAAAAATACGATGATTACAAAGATGAGGTTGGCCCCGAGTGCCAGCAAGCTATTAGAGAAAAACTTTGAACTGATATCGGAAAGTTGAAAATTTCCTTTCCCGTGTTTTATGTAGGCTTCAATGTAGCTGTAGTAAGTGCCCATTAACAGCGACTGCACAAAAAGGCCAAAAAACATAAACATAAAAAGATTCAGGTAGAAAGGCCCAATGTCGGCCATAAGACTTTCGGGATTAGTGAGGTCGAACTGACTTAACACATTACGCTGAAAATAAACCTGCACACCTGCATATAAAATAACAAAGGGCAAAACATAAATGCCAATCATCCGAAAGATCGGCTTTGCTTCTTGTTTTAAAAAATCAAATGAATCGGAAATTACAACGCCAAGGTCGCGCTGTTTGCGAAAACGGATATCTTTTTGTTTCATGAAATAATAGGTCTTTACTCAAATGTCTTTACATCAATTTGATATTTGTTACGGTCGCTCGAACTTCTCGATACTAATTCGCCAAGGAATCCGGCCAGAAAAAACTGAGCTCCGATTATCATCGATGTTAAAGCAATATAAAAATAGGGGCTGTCGGTAACTAAATGTCCGGTAATGCCGTGGTTTAGCTGAATAATCTTTTGAACTCCAAGATATGTGGCAGAGGCAAAACCAATAATAAAAATAAGGGCACCCAAAATACCAAAAAAGTGCATGGGGCGTTTTACAAAGCGCGAAATAAACATTACGGAAAGTAAATCAAGCGGGCCACGAATAAAACGTTCGAGCCCGAACTTGGTTACTCCGTATTTTCGCTCGGCATGAACAACCACTTTTTCGCCAATATTTTTGTAGCCGGCCCATTTTGCCAGAACCGGAATATAGCGGTGCATTTCGCCGTAAACTTCAATGCTTTTTATAACGTTTTTACGATAAGCTTTCAGGCCGCAGTTCATATCGTGCAGCTTAATTCCGCTCATTCGCCGAACGGTCCAGTTGTATAATTTACTGGGCAGGTTTTTTGTAAGAACCGGGTCGAAACGTTTTTTCTTCCAGCCCGAAACCAAATCGAAACCATCTTCTTTAATCATCCGGTATAGTTCCGGAATTTCATCGGGGCTGTCTTGCAAATCGGCATCCATGGTAATTACCACATCGCCTTGCACAGCTTCGAAACCGCAATATAATGCGGCAGACTTTCCATAATTACGCCTGAACTTAATTCCTTTTATACACGAATTCTCTTTCTGAAGTTGTTCTACCACTTCCCACGAGTTGTCGAGACTACCGTCGTCGATAAGCATAACTTCGTAGGAGAAGTTATTCCCGTCCATCACCTTCTTTATCCATGCCGTCAACTCGGGCAGAGACTCTTCCTCGTTAAACAAGGGAATAACTACGGAAATATCCATTAAAAACGCTTTTGTATATAATTAATATGAATCTTCAACTTTCTTTTTAACAATTGCGGCAACAATAAGCGAAATTATGCCACCTCCAATTATACCAGAAAGGGCTGCCTGTCGCAATGTTTTAGCAATAGTAGGAATTTCTTTAAACTTTTCCATTGCCTGGTCGATACTTGCATCAGGAATACCACGGCTTTCCATAAATTCCAGGGTTTTTTGCTGCATACTTGCCATCAGGTTCTCCATATAATCGGGAGCAATAAAACTGTGGAATATATAGGTATAAATAACCAAAATTACAGTTGAAACAATTGTTACCAGCATAAGAAACTTAAAAGCTTCAGTAAAACTAATGTAGCCTTCAAATTCTTTATTACGATAATTTTTCGCGAAAATGAACAGTATAACAAAAGATATTACAAAGGATAAAAGGGCAACGATTAGAGAACCAAAAAGGCCTAATGATTCCATGATACCACCGGCCCAAATAACTACATTAAGGAAAATAGAAATTAAAGCGGAATAAAGCCCATAGGTTAAAGATGATTTTAGCAAGGGTGATGATTTTTGTTCCATGATGTTTGAATTAATTAAAGGTTTGACAAATATAAATGATTTTTTGGAGCATTTGCGTAAAACAATGTATAGTTATATAACGGTTTTGGGCTTGCTTTTTTCACATAATTTCTAAAAATGTTGGGATTGCTCTGTGTGGCTAAAAAAAATGCGTAAATTTTTTCATTCAGTTGTATTTCATTTTCAATCTGATAAGTAGTTCTTTTACGTTTAAAATTACGTGACAGAACGATTTTGTTTGGCGGACGAACAAAATTTTCTACTTTTGTCGCCGGGTAAGTCCTGTGCGACCAGCTCCCGCCGAATCCCCCCAGGGTCGGAAGGCAGCAAGGGTAGGCGGTTGTAGCGGTGCGACACAGGTAGCTTACCCACTTTTTTCGAAAAGAAAAAGCGTTCAGAAAAGTGGTGAAAAGTTTAAAAAGGGTATTGCAGAATTAAAAATTAATTCTTTCCTTTGCACCCGCTGATTTGAAACAGCAACGTTCTAACAAAAGATTGAAATAATAAGCCGAATTAGCTCAGTTGGCCAGAGCACGTGATTTGTAATCTCGGGGTCCCCAGTTCGAATCTGGGATTCGGCTCATTTAAAGATATTTAGGGAAGATACCGAAGCGGTCAAACGGGGCAGACTGTAAATCTGTTGGCTCAGCCTTCGTAGGTTCGAATCCTGCTCTTCCCACAAGGGAATAACTAAACAAGTTGTTCCCTTTTTTTATGGTTTTTTATCTTTTGCAGACGCTGATTTAAAACAGCCACGTTCTAAAAATATTTTGAAACAATTAGCCGAATTAGCTCAGCTGGCCAGAGCACGTGATTTGTAATCTCGGGGTCCCCAGTTCGAATCTGGGATTCGGCTCATTTAAAATACTTTGGGAAGATACCGAAGCGGTCAAACGGGGCAGACTGTAAATCTGTTGGCTCAGCCTTCGTAGGTTCGAATCCTGCTCTTCCCACCAAGAAAAAGCTCGTCATTTTATGGCGGGCTTTTTTCATTTTCTTGCTAACGAGATAGTGCTTCCTAATTTGCCCTATTTTTAACAACCTGTAGTTGAGTATTCTATTGGATCAATGAAATGATATAGACTCTTCATCCTGTTTGGGAATAATCATTTAAAGGGAGTTGTTAAACTGACGGTTTAAATCGGTTATATGTTTTAACGTTTTACACCGGGAAAATAAGGATCGGAATATTTGTTTTGGCCACTAGCGGCGCTATCAAATCTGTATGGAAAAATTTATATAATCCGGAATGTTTTGCTTTCGAGAGCGAAATAATGTCGATGTTCTTTTTGTCAATAAATTCTTCGATTCCTTTAAGCAGATCATTACTTTCGAAAAGTTCACACCTGATTCGGTATTCGCTGTAATCTCTTTTAAGCATGGCATTTAACTCGTTCACTTTCTCTTCATGTTGTTTGTTGTTATTTATATCGAAATGAACACAATAGATCTTTTTCTTAAGGGGCTGTAGTAGTTTTAGGAGTTTGTTTAAGGATGAATTGTCAGATTCGTAAAAGTCGGTTGTGTACAGTACGTTTATTTCCTCTTTTCCTTTAAAGACTGCCGATAAAGGGACGGCCAGAACCGCTTGTTGTGATTGCTCAATTACCCGAATCAGCGTTTTTCCCAGGAATTCACCATCGGTGTGTTTAGAGGAACGTGTTCCCATTAAAATGATATCGGGATTGTAGCGTTTACATGCTGCCGTAATTACATTTTCCGGTGTTCCCTTTAACATTCGGTAGTGAAGTTTTACTGCATTAAAAAGTTTGGTGGGTACTTGTTTTTTTAGTTCCCGGCTAAAGTCTACCAATTTTTGTTGAGCCTTTTTATGCGCTTCTTTTTGCTCCATCCGAACGTACTTTTCCCACGAAGCGGTATGGCGGCTGGGGTCATTAAAATTCGGATCGGGATAAACGTATAAAACTTTTATCTCTGCATTTTCTTTTAATGCCAGCCCAATGGCATATTTGCACAAATCAATGCAATCCTCGCTTAGTTTTACCGGAAGTAGAATTTTTCGTTGGTTGGCAAAGTTTTCATCGTTTTTAACCTTGTCAAGGTCATACTCTTTATGAAGTTGTAAAAGCCGTTCAATGGCTTTCTCCGACTGCTGTGCCTTAACTTTTAGAAGCACTTCGTCGGGATTGTATTGCTCACCCGGTGTCATTTTATCGTTGGTGAAAAATACTTCAACTCCTATTTCTTCCAGTTTATCTTTTACAAAAGAGCCCAGTTGAGGAGTCGAAATTCTAAGTATAGTTATTAATTGATTTTCCATAGCTACTCCATTTTATTTTGCAGGTTTATATGGCATCCAAATCGTATTTTTGAGTTACTCCGCCAACGGTAAAAACCGGTTTTTTACAACCATGAACGATAGCCGAAACAAATTTGCCAATTTTTTTACCCGTAAACCTCGACTCATGGTGTGTACGTATCATTACCATTCCGGCATTTATTTCTTCAATATAGTTTAGTATTGCGGTGTGGGGCTGTTTGTCGTGAACTTTTAAAATCGTCACTTCACATTCCACTCCACGTTTTTCAAGCATCTTTCTAATTTTATCGGCATTTTTGTAGGCTAAGCTGGTTCGCTCGTTAATGTTTATGCGCAATGCCGAAACAATGTGGATTTTTGCTTTCAGCTGTTTAGCAAAAAATGTTACCCAGTACAATCGCTTTTTGGTGTGTAGCAAAATATCAATTGGCACAACAATTCTTTTTATTTCATTTATTGGATACTCCTTGTTCACTGATAGAACCGGGCAGTACGATTTGCTAATATATCGGCTCACATCAGCCGGTGTTAGATGCTCATTATTGGCATGTTTGCTCTTGTCAATCATTACAAAATCGTAACCTCCGCGCTCCGATTCAGCAATCAGCGTATTGACTATTTTTCCCCAGCCAATTCTTAAAATTATGTTATTAGGAATATCGGTTCCCAGGCTGTTTTTTACAAATTCGGTAAATTTCTCCAGGGCTTTTTGGTGGCGAATCTGGTTTCGTTTCGACTTTGGATTATGAAATATTGCTGGTCCCGTTCTTATAACATCAAGAAGGAAGATACGCATATTTAATGCATTGGAAAAAAACAAGGCTTGCTTTAAAATGCTTTCTCCATCACGGTTTTGAGGGATGTGTGTAAGAATACTATTCGTTTTGTAATTCATAGATATTCTTGTTAAAAGTTGTATCCCAATGTAATAAGTGAACCGCTGTTGACTTTCGTTTTTGTTCTTATATATACGAAAACGGGAGAATTAGTTACACAATAATGACCAATAACATATAAAACAATGATGTTAAGGTGGGGAGTTAAAATCGCTGAAAAGTCCTTAGCGCGATTTATTTTTACGAACTACCAGAACGGCACCAATAAATACCAGTGTGGCACCAATAATTGTAATAGCCGAAAACCGCTCGTGTTCTACCCACGAAACATTGAGTTTGGTTAAAATTCCCATGGTAATAAAAGTTATCATCGGGTTTAAAATGATGATGATACTTACTTTATTGGCTTCGGTGTATTTTAGTGCTTTTCCGAGGCAGGTATAGGCTATAAAGGTGTTGGCTCCTAGAAACATAAGAAGTAACCACCAGGCCCAGCTTAGTTCAAATAAGGGACGAAATTCAACAAAAGGAATGTACAATAGCGATGGAAGCCCGAATAACACCAGGTTCAGGCTGTCGACCGAATAAGTACGAACCAGTTTTTTTTGCAAAATGGCATAAACCGACCAGGCAACGGCACCTGAAATGGTTAGCAGAATTCCGAGTTGGTAGGTGTCGGCACTTTCGAAAAAGGCCTGCAACTGGTCGCGGTAGAAAAACGAAAATCCGAATATGGCAATTGAAAATCCAATGACCTGGTTTCGGAGCAGTTTTTCTTTAAATATAAGAAAGCCAGCAATAGCTAAAATGAGCGGGCCGGTTTGTATAAAAAGTTGCGCGTTGCTGGGAGTTGTGTGATGAATACCTAACATATACCCCATGTAGTTCCACGAAAGCGCCAACGCTGCAATAATCAAAAAAAGGGGAGGTTTTACAAGAATTTTGAACGATGACGGGGTTTTATAAGCCTGCCAAATGGAGAGCATAATAAAAGCTACCACAAAACGAATCCAAACCACGGTAACCGGATTTACCTCGCGCACGGCTACTTTTAAGGCGATGGCTAAAAAGCCCCAAAAGAAAGCTGTTATTGCTGCGTAAACGATTCCTTTTGCGTGGTTTTGCATAAATAACAAGTGTTTTAAAACAAACATCCCGGAAAGTTATCCGGGATGCAAGGTAATATATATGTGGTGAATCTTTAGCGTAATTCAGCACCAAAATCCCGATCAAAAGCCATAATTAGCTTTTGCATTGTTTTGTCAATCTGCTTGTCTTTTAGGGTTTTGTTATCGTCGCGTAGGATGAAACTCACCGCATACGATTTTTTGCCTTCAGGTACACCTTTTCCTTCGTAAACGTCAAACAAGTCAACTTCGCGCAGTAACTGCCGCTCCATTTTAAAGGCCGTTTCTTTCAGTTGACTGAATTTGACTGATTTGTCGAGCAGTAAAGCCAAATCACGACGAACAGCCGGGAATTTAGGTAACTCGTTAAACAGTACTTTATGTTGTTTATGCGCTTTAAATACACTGTCCCAGTTGAAATCGGCATAATAAACCGGATTCTCAATCTCAAATTTTTTCAGCCATTTTCCTGCAACAATTCCTAATTTCAGCACCACTTTATTGTTGTGAGTGTAAGCCAGTGCCTCGCTGAATAACTCGTCTTCACAATCATCAACCTGCATGTCGTCAATAGATAATCCAAGGCGCTTCAGAATATTTTCAGCATACGATTTTAAGCCGTAGAACGATGCTGCTGCTTCTTTCATTGTCCAGCTTTCAGCCTCTTTGTTACCGGTTACAAATAATCCAAGGTGACTTTCTTCCCAGTAATTATTGGCTGGCTGGTCTTTTAGCTGCGTTCCTTTATAAAAGTAGGTGTTTCCGAATTCGTAAACCTTCAGGTTTTTATTCTGGCGGTTTGCGTTGTAGGCAATACATTCCAATCCTCCGAATAACAAGGTTTGGCGCATTCCGTTTAAGTCGGCACTTAGTGGATTCAGTATTTTTACCGATTGCTCGTCTTTGTACTGTTCCAAACTTTCGTAGTAACTCGATTTTGTCAACGAGTTCGACCAGATTTCGTTAAAACCCTGAGATGTTAACATTTCTGCAACCAGGTTTTTAACGCTGTCGGGATTTGGTTTGTCGGCAGTTTGCAACGACGATTTTACCTGCGTTGGAATTTCAATGTTGTTGTA
Organism: uncultured Draconibacterium sp.; assembly: GCF_963677155.1. Taxonomy (NCBI): domain Bacteria; kingdom Pseudomonadati; phylum Bacteroidota; class Bacteroidia; order Marinilabiliales; family Prolixibacteraceae; genus Draconibacterium; species uncultured Draconibacterium sp. The sequence goes on from NZ_OY781884.1 coordinate 4,416,742, forward strand.
ACCGTAAATTCTCAAAATTTCTTCAATTACATCGGCTTCGCGTTTTACATCAACACGGTAGGCCGGAACAAGCAATTCCAAACCGTTTTCGTTTTCGCTTTCAATTTTAATTTCCAGCGATTCCAGAATGCTTTTTACAGCATCAGCGCCCAGATCTTTTCCTATTAAACGCGTGATGTTTGCAAACGAAACACTCACGTTAAAATCTTCAATCGGATTTGGGTAAATATCAATAATGTCGGAAGAAATAGTTCCTCCGGCAATTTCTTTAATTAATAATGCGGCACGTTTAAGCGCGTAAATTTGCCCGTTCGGATCAACGCCGCGCTCGAAACGGAACGATGCATCAGTGTTCAACCCATGACGGCGGGCAGTTTTACGAATATAAACCGGATCGAAATAGGCACTTTCTAAAAACACATTTCTTGTTGTTTCTTTCATGCCCGATTTCATTCCTCCGAAAACACCTCCAATACACATGGCTTCTTCGGTGTTGCAAATCATCAGGTCGTTTTCGTCCAGTTCGCGTTCCACTTCATCAAGCGTAGTGAACTTTGTTTTTGTAGGCAAGGTTTTTACGATCACTTTTCCGCCGGTAATTTCATCGGCATCAAAAGCGTGCAATGGCTGAGCAGTTTCGAATAACACGTAATTGGTAATGTCAACCACGTTGTTTATCGGGGTTAAGCCAATCATTTTTAATCGGTTCTGCAACCACTCCGGCGATTCTTTAACTTCAACGCCGGAAATAGTTAGCGCAGTATAACGCGGACAAGCTTCAGTATTTTCAACTTCTATCGGAATAACCAAATCGTTGTTGTCAACTTTGAAGTCGTCAACCGATGGTTTTGTATATTCGATTTCCTGTGTCTTCTTCAAAAAGGCGGCCAAATCGCGGGCTGCTCCAATAAACGAAGCGCCATCAATACGGTTTGGTGTAAGATCGATTTCAATTATCCAATCCGATTCTACATTGAAATAATCTTTTGCCGGTGTTCCCACTTTTGCATGAGGATCCAAAACCATAATTCCGTCGTGACTTTGTCCCAAGCCAATTTCATCTTCGGCGCAAATCATTCCCATCGACACTTCGCTACGGATTTTCGATTTTTTGATTTTAAATTCCTGGTCGCCATCATAAAGCGTAGTTCCAACGGTAGCCACAACCACTTTTTGTCCGGCAGCTACGTTTGGCGCACCACAAACAATTGGCAACACTTCTTCGGCGCCAACATTTACAGTTGTTTTGCTTAAATGATCTGAATTGGGGTGTGGTTCGCAGGTAATAACTTCGCCAATTACCAATCCTGCCAAACCTCCTTTAATGGTTTCAACCTCTTCTAAACCGCCAACTTCCAAACCGGTTTGCGTTAAAATATCGCAAATCTCCCGGGGCGATTGTTCCAGTTTAATGTAATCTTTTAACCAGGAATATGAAATCTTCATTTTGTAATCAATTTTTTTGAATCGCACAAAAGTACTGATTTTTATAACATATACATAAGCAGGTTTCTGCTAATCACAAAGAATTAAAACTTGAAGTAGTGTTCTTCCCGAAAATCAGACAAAAGCAATGCTAATCAATCCAAAAACTTGAATTCTGTCATTTAGGAATGGTGCGAAAAGTATTATCTTGCGCTGCTTATTTCGAAAAAATCACAAATAATAATAAAATGAAAAAACTGCTATTTTTTGTTTTTATCCTGGGTTTGGTGGTCACATCGTGCCAAACACAGAAAAAAGAAAGTACAAGTAACATGGAGAATCCGTTTTTTAAGGAATGGAACACACCATTTGGTGTTCCACCGTTTGATCAGATTAAAAACGAACATTTTCGCCCTGCATTTGCAGAGGGAATGCGTTTGCATAAAAAAGAAATTGATGCAATTGTAAACAACCCGGAAGAGCCAACTTTTGAAAATACCTTGATGGCGTTGGATAAATCTGGGACATTTTTGAATCGGGTAAGTAATGTGTTTAGTAATTTAAGTGGAGCGAATACCAACGATAGCATTCAGGCTATTGAAAAAGATATCGAGCCGCAATTATCGGCACACTACGACGATATCAACCTGAATGAAGGTTTGTTTAAGCGTGTAAAAGCCGTTTACGAGCAACGCGACAATCTTGATTTGACAACTGAAGAAGCTCGTTTTCTGGAGAAAAAATACAAATCGTTTGTACGTGGTGGTGCTGAACTTCCGGCCGATAAGAAGGCGCGTATGCGCGAAATTAACGGCGAATTGGCAACGCTTTCAGTTCAATTTGGTGAACACGTATTGAAAGATAACAACGCTTTTAAACTGGTTATTGAAGATGAGGCTGATCTGGAAGGTTTGCCAGCGTCTGCTGTTTCTGCTGCTGCAGCAACTGCAAAAGAAGAAGGGCAGGAGGGAAAATGGATTTTCACCATTAGCCGCCCGAGTTTGTATCCGTTTCTTACCTATTCGCCAAACCGTGCTTTGCGCGAGAAGCTGTACAAAGGTTACATCATGAAAGGCGACAATGGCAATGAGTACGACAATAATAAAACCGTAGCCCGAATTGTTGAACTACGCAGTGAACGTGCAAAATTGTTTGGTTACAACAACCATGCAGAATATATTCTGGCCGAAAACATGGCAAAAAATCCTGAAAATGTGTACGATATTTTAACTCAGGTTTGGGAGAAAGCTTTGCCGGTAGCTAAACAAGAGTTGGTTGACATGCAGGCTATTGCCGACAAAGAAGGCGACAATATTAAAATTCAGGGCTGGGACTGGTGGTACTATGCCGAGAAAGTTCGCCAGGAAAGATATGCATTGAGCGAAGAAGATGTAAAACCATACTTTCAGGTGGATAACGTACAGAAAGGTATTTTTACATTAGCGAATAAGCTTTACGGAATCACATTTACGGAAAGAACTGATTTGCCCAAATACCATAAAGACGGAAAAGTATTTGAAGTGAAAGAAGCTGATGGTACACCAGTTGGTATTTTTTACACCGACTATTTTGCACGCCCAAGTAAACGGGGCGGTGCATGGATGAGCTCTTTTCGTAAACAGGAAATGGTGGATGGCAAAAATGTACTTCCGATAATTACAAACGTTTGTAATTTTCCGGCTCCAACAGAAGATATGCCATCGTTATTGAGCTTAGACCAGGTTACAACAATGTTCCATGAGTTTGGACACGGATTGCACGGTTTGCTTTCAAAATGCGAAACAAGAACATTGTCGGGAACTTCGGTAGCGCGCGATTTTGTAGAGCTGCCATCGCAAATTATGGAAAACTGGGCTTTTGAACCTGAAATGCTGGCATTGTATGCAAAACACTATAAAACCGGTGACGTAATTCCTGACGAATTGGTAGAGAAAATCAACAATGCAGCGCACTTTAACCAGGGATTTGCGACGGTTGAATTTTTGGCCGCCGGGTTGTTAGATATGGATTTCCATACCTTAAATGAAGTTGATCCGAATATGGATGTTGAAGCATTTGAAAAAGCGTCGATGGATAAATACGGATTGATTCCGCAAATTGCTCCACGTTACCGCAGTACTTACTTCTCTCATATTTTCAATGGAGGTTATTCTTCAGGCTACTATGCTTATTTGTGGGCCGAAGTATTGGATAAAGATGCTTTCCAGGCATTCAAAGAAAATGGTTTGTTTGACAAAGCAACTGCTGCTTCATTTCGCGAAAATGTATTGTCGAAAGGTGGATCAGATGATCCGATGAAACTTTATCTGCAGTTCCGCGGTAAAGAACCGGGAATTGAGCCATTGCTGAAAGGCAGAGGATTGATGTAGAAAAATAAGTTCTATCAGTAGATATAGAGAAAGGTCGCCAATGGCGGCCTTTTTTGTTTTTGATGAAAAAAATTACATCGAGATGTAATGCTTTTATAACGGGCGCGTCTTAACTTTGAAAACAAGCAAAAAAAAACAAAGGAGCACATGGTTGCCAAAGATTTTAAAACAAGTGTACTACCGGTTAGTAATAAGCTGCTTCGCTTTGCAACGCACTTTTTACACGACGAAGACCTGGCACGGGATGTGGTGCAGGATGTGTTCCTGAAGTTATGGCAACGAAAGGAAACGCTAGACGAAGTAGAAAACATTGAGGCCTTTGCCATGCGAATGACCCGGAACCGGTGCCTTGATGTGATTAGAGCAAACAAAACCGTTCCGATAGATGAAGACACAGACCGAAGATTAAAGGCGAAAACGATAGACGTTCATTCAAAAGTTGAGTTAGGTGAGTCGGCAAAGCAAATTGAAATGCTGATAGGGCAACTGCCCGAATTGCAGCAAAATGTAATGCACATGCGAGACATCGAACAGCTCTCGTACGATGAAATTGCAGAGGCCACCGGGCTACAGCGAAATGCGATAAGGGTAAACCTTTCGAGAGCACGAAAAAAAGTGCGTGATGAATATTTAAAAATGAATAGAAATGATGGAAACACAAGAAATACTACGATTACTGCAACGCTACTTTGATGGCGAAACCAACGAGACTGAAGAGCAACAACTGAATGCCTATTTTCAGTCGGGACAGGTAGCTGAAGAGTTGGTAGAGTACACTGAATTTTTCGGAGGTATATCAGAGTTGGCAGGAACAGTTGATGATCCGACCATTGAAGAGGATGTAATGGATTACATTCTGGAAAACGAGCACCGCGATAAAACAAAATACCTCACCATGTGGAAAATGGTTACTGGAATTGCCGCATCAGTAATCATTGTGTTGGGTGGTTTCCTGTTCTACCAGGAACAGCAAAAGCCTTTTGACGATACGTTTAAAAATCCGGAAGAAGCTTATGCATACGCAGCTAAAACACTACAGTTTGTTGGCAGTAAATACAACCAGGGATTGGCGCACTTATCAGAGTTTGAGAAACTAAGAAAAGGAAGTGAACCCGTTAAAAAAGCCACCGAGCCCGTAGTTGAGTTTTACGAGGGAATTGAAAGAATAGAAGCAACCGAAGCAAGTAGCCCGTTGCAGGACATCGACAGTCTGTAACAAGCTAACAGCTTCGACTAAAGATAAAGCATTCAGAAAAGATGTAGTTGGCGCGCAGTCTGCAAATTCTGAGTGGAAACAAAAAGTACAGATAAATAAAAAACGAATATCATGAAGAAGTTATTATTGATTCTAGCAGTTGTATTGCCCATGGCAGTGCTTGCACAAAAAAGCCCGGTTGACAAGCTCTTCGAAAAATATGCCAACCAAAAAGGAATGACTACCGTAAATATTTCGGGTAAACTTCTGGGATTCGCTGCCCAGATTGAAACAGGCGACAAAGACACTCAGGAATTATTGTCAGGATTAAACGGAGTTAGAATTTTATCGGTTGAAGATGACGCTTTAAATGAAAAACTGGATTTTTACAAAGAACTGGAAGCTGATGGTTTTTTCAAAAACAATGATTTTGAAGTGTTGATGGAAGTAACCGAAGACGATGAAATTGTTCGTTTCCTGGCACGCGATGCCGGTAATGGAAAGATATCAGATCTCATTCTTGTAGTAGGCGGAGATGATAATGCGCTGATCAGTATCAGTGGAATAATCGATCCGCAAAGTATAGGTAAGATTACTAAAGCTATTAATGTTGATGTAGGTGATTTTGAATAATTGGGTTTACTATTGGATCTAACCATAGCATAAAAAAATCCGGGCAAAACCCGGATTTTTTTATGCTTTAATAAATGGTCACACTGAGCGAAGTCGAAGTGTGATTACAATTCGTAATTATTTACAGGAATTAGAAGGTTATAAAATTGGCCTTATTCTCAATAAAATGAATAGGCACACCCTTAACAAAACCTTTTAACCACTCTGCACAATAATCCATGCCGGCCTCTTCTGATTTTATATGGCCAACAAAAATAACAGCTTTGTTTTTTTCCAGCGTCACAGCATCATTAGCATATAGGTAGGTTTCCCATTCGGTGGCTTCGCCGGCAACCATCACTTCAACTTCGGGCATATTTAGCATTTGAATCTGGCGAGCACCACCAGGAGCACCAACAGCCAGGCCAACTTTTGTAAATTTCATTTCGGGGTTGCCAATCACACGAACAGTTTGTAGATCCAATTGGTCTTTTAATTCACGCGCAAAGTTCGCTAATTGTTTCTCTGGCATACTATATAATGTACCGCCATTGTTAACGGCAAAATTCTTCCAACCCAGTTTTTCAATCATTCCGGCATAAATCCCATCCGGTTGAGTCATGTGAATATGATCATGAAACCGGAATACAACTAACTTATGGTCTTCAATAAATTTGCGCTTTTCTTTATAAACCGGGTTGTTTGCATAAGCTTCAGTTTCATCAAGGTGGTTGTAGAAAATGGGTTCGTGGGTGATAATAAAGTTGCAATTCATCTCAACTGCCTTTTGCAGGGTACGCATATCGGCAAACATACAAACGGCAATACCTTTTATTTCGGTATCAGGATTACCAGCTTTAAAGACATCAACAGTGTTTTCGGTCCAATCGCAGGTAACGTTTTCTTTCATTAGGTTTATTACCGAGCGGGGAGTTGTGCTATTTTGGGCGAGTGTCCAAAATGGAATAAGCAATACGAAAAGCAAAAGTTTTTTCATCGGTTTTAATTTTTAATGGTATTGATGTCATTAAAAGTAAATAATTTTATCGGTAGTGGTGCTGCATACCTGCTATTGCTGGTGTAAAACATAGATATTGTTCAATATAACTAAATAGAAAGCAACAATAGTTGCACACATTTTATGTTGTATAAAATAGTTTTGTCAAGAGAGTAGAAACTCAAAATAATTTACGGTGATAAAATTCGAATCTGAAAGAAAAAAACCATTAAAAATTAAGAACTCAAACCGGTTGTTATAAAAGTCTGATAAGCTGACTTTTATAGGTTTTTTACGTTGTTCAGATTATTAATTTTGTTATAAAATCATTAGAAAAATGGCAAAAGTAAAAGGAGCAGTTGTTGTTGATAAGGAAGGCTGCAAAGGCTGCAGTCTATGTGTGGAAGCTTGTCCGCACGATGTATTGGCATTGCACAAAGAGGTAAACAGCAAAGGGTATCATTACTCTTATATGGAGAATCCTGATGCCTGTATTGGATGTGCCAATTGTGGTGTTGTTTGTCCGGATACGTGCATAACGATTTACCGTGCAAAAGCCAGTTAGGAAAGGATTAATCAACAACGAATCGACAATTAAAAAATTAGATATGGGAGAATTGAGATTAATGAAAGGAAACGAGGTGTTGGCCGAGGCTGCCATCCGCTGCGGATGTGACGGTTATTTTGGCTATCCCATAACGCCTCAGTCGGAAGTGATGGAAACACTTATGGCACGCCAACCCTGGAACGAAACAGGAATGACGGTATTACAAGCCGAAAGTGAAGTTGCTTCGATAAATATGGTGTACGGTGCTGCGGCTACCGGAAAAAAGGTAATGACTTCTTCTTCAAGTCCGGGTATTAGCCTTATGGCCGAAGGAATTTCGTATATCGCCGGAGCCGAGTTGCCTTGCTTAATTGTAAACGTACAACGTGGCGGCCCCGGATTGGGTACGATTCAGCCATCGCAGGCCGATTATTTCCAAAGCGTAAAAGGTGGTGGTCATGGCGACTATAAAATGATAGTTTTGGCACCTGCATCCGTTCAGGAAATGAACGACTTTGTTGATCTTGGTTTCGAGCTCGCTTTTAAATACCGCAATCCGGCAATGATTTTAGCAGATGGAGCCATTGGTCAGATGATGGAAAAAGTAGAGCTGGCCGACCAAAAACGACGCTGGACAAAAGAAGAAATTGCAGAAATGAGCGGCGACTGGGCAACCATCGGAAAACCAAAGAGCCGCAAAAAGAATATTGTTACTTCGCTGGAAATGGATTCTGACAAAATGGAAGAAAACAACCGTCGTTTCCAGGAGAAGTACCGTAAGATGGAAGAGGAGGAGGTGCGTTACGAAGCCATTCAATGCGACGATGCAGAATTCATAATTGTTGCATTTGGAACTTCGGCACGTGTTTGCCAAAAGGCAGTGGAAATTGCCCGTGCAAAAGGATTAAAAGTTGGTTTGCTTCGTCCGATTACATTGTTCCCGTTTCCTAAAAAAGCCATACAGGAACTGGCGCGCAAAGCCAAAGGTTTCCTTTCGGTTGAAATGAGTGCCGGACAAATGGTAGAAGATATTAAACTGTCGGTTTACGAGGCAGGCAGTAATGCCCGTGTTAACCATTTTGGTCGTATGGGAGGAATTATCCCTACACCAACAGAGGTGGTTGATGCATTAGAAGATAAATTTTCATGGGAGTTGAGTTATGGAGTTAAACGTAGTTACTAAACCGGAGGAGATTATGGATATTAAAGAAATAATTAAGCCGGAAAATCTGGTTTATCAGAAGTCGGAATTACTAAACGACGATATTATGCACTATTGCCCGGGGTGTTCTCATGGTGTAGTTCATAAAATTATGGCTGAACTGATTGAGGAAATGGGCCTTCAGGAAAAAACCGTTGGTATTGCGCCTGTAGGTTGTGCCGTTTTTGCTTACAATTATATTGATATCGATTGGCAGGAGGCTGCGCATGGTCGTGCACCTGCAGTGGCAACCGGTGTTGCCCGTGTAAACCCTGATAATTTTGTTTTTACCTACCAGGGCGATGGCGACCTTGCATCGATTGGAGCAGCAGAAATAATGCATGCCTGTAACCGTGGCGAAAATATTCTTGTGATTTTCATAAATAACGGAATTTACGGAATGACCGGTGGACAAATGGCACCAACAACACTGGAAGGAATGGTAACAGCTACTACTCCTTATGGACGTAATGTTGATTTGAATGGTTATCCAATGAAAATCACCAACCTGATTGCACAGTTACCCGGAACATCGTATGTTACACGCCAGGCGGTGCACACTGCGGCTACGGCTCGTAAATGCAAACGATCACTGAAGAAAGCCATTCAAAACGTACTGGATAAAAAAGGAACTTCCTTTGTTGAGGTGGTTTCAACCTGTAACTCAGGTTGGAAAATGAGTCCGGTGGAAGCCAATAAATGGATGGATGAGAATATGATTCCATACTATCCGTTGGGCGATTTGAAAGACAGTGTAAAAGGTGAACATTCGGAAAATTAGTAGTTAAGCATTTTGGCATTAACACATTAAAGCATTGAAATTATGACAGAAGAAATGATAATTGCCGGATTTGGAGGACAAGGTGTACTTTCAATGGGTAAAATTCTGGCTTATTCGGGGATTATGGAAGACAAGGAAGTTACCTGGTTCCCGTCGTATGGACCTGAAATGCGTGGCGGAACTGCCAACGTAACTGTTATTGTTAGCGATACCCGCATCAGTTCGCCTATTTTGCAGGAGTTTGATACCGCCATTATTCTGAACCAGCAGAGTATGGACAAATTCGAAACAGCTGTAAAACCCGGTGGAACTTTATTGTACGATCCGAATGGAGTCATCAATCCGCCAACACGTACTGATATCAACATTTTTAAAGTTGAAGCCACAAAAACGGCTGTTGAAATGGGAAATCCAAAAGTGTTTAATATGATCGTTTTTGGAAGTTACCTGAAAGTTCGCCCGATCCTCTCGCTAGATAACGTGGAAAAAGGACTGGAGAAGTCACTCCCGGAACGTTACCACAAGTTAATTCCGCTAAATCTGGAGGCTATAAAAAAAGGGCAGGAGATTGTGGAAGATATCCAACTTGTTTAAGAGATAAACTCAGCATATTAAAGAAAAAATCCGATCTGTATATGTTATAGACTTATACGGATCGGATTCTTTATAAACAGGCCTGTGTCAATTGATACGGACACGTATCCTTGTATTGTGCCTTAATTGGCTCTTTCAAGTTGAGCTATCTTTTCCCAGCTCGGATCAATATCGAGTGAAACCGCCATATATATATCCTTTCCATCTGTCTTGAATACTGTTTCACCATCGAGGTGAGCATGTAAATCCTCAGGAGTTAATTTGTATATCGCCCCGGTAATAGGATCAATTATTAGCCCGATTAATCCCCCAATCAGAATATTTCCGATGTACCAGGCATTAAATTCTTTGGTAAGTAACGTTTCATATGGCTGGTAACCTTCCAGTTGAATTAAAACATTGTATTCCTGATTCCTTTTAAGATTTTTCTCAACCGGTGTTTTTCCAACATCAACTCCATTTATATATACATCAGCCGAACTTGGAGTGGAGGAAATTGTAATGTTCTGACGTGATCCCGAAATAATTGTAGCACAAGAGGAAAATAACAATGCAGCTACAACTGATAATGCTAAAATTGATTTTTTCATTGATTTAATTTTTATATTAATCTAAGGTTAATTGATATTGTGGTAATTTTGTTACGTCTCCGTCGTACTTGTAAAGCTCAATTTTCAGCCGATAACAGCTACTCAATAAGTCAGGTGCTTTTTTTTCGACTACTTTAACAATATTCGCGCCATTCTCGCGGGCTTGCATTTGCGCTCTGTTCATTAAACTATTAAAACTGCAATCGGTAGAAAAGCCTGAATCCTGAAATCTTAAGTCTCCAACTTTTATTGCCCCTTCTGGCAAGCTATGATGTACATCAAGCAAAGCAATTTTATCTTCTGCCTGAAGTGCAGGTTGTTTATTAATCAGATTAGTTGTGATTTTTGGACTGCAAGCGGATAGTACGATTGTTCCTATCAGTACAATTAATATTTTTATTTTCATTAGTTTATGTTTTATTATTTTGAAAATCGAAATTCTAACTGTGATAAAATATTTTTGTTTGGCGTTTGATGCGTAATTCTCTTACTGTTATTGTTTTGTGTCTCTTGCCTTACAGCACTTTATTCCGCAATAAATCTAAGAATAATTTTTATTTGTTACGATCTGGAGAAGAGTAATTATGAACATAAGGGGGGAATTGAATTTCTTATTCAAAAAACTGAAATATGCATTTGAATAGATTAGTAAAACCAATAAATACAAGCCTTTCATTTTGTTAATGGAGGGCTTTTTGTTTTAGTAAAACCAATTCCGTGTTTCCTCGATATTTGGAAATGTTAATTGAGTTTCTTTTATAACGTTGGGTAAAGTAAACCAAAAAGTAACACCATTCTTTTTCGTCGATTTAACGCCAATCTGTCCGCTGTGTGCTTCTACTGCTATTTTGCAAAAATTTAATCCCAGACCTGTAGATTTTATGTCCTCGGGTGTGTCATCTTCGGCTTGTTTAAAGTATTCAAAAATTAACTCTTGTTTGCCTTCAGGTATTGGTGGCCCCGGATTATGAATCTGGATTGATAGCTGCTCCGAATTTAAAAGTTCGATTTTTAGTGTTATTGTTTTATTTGCAGGGGTATATTTTATTGCATTGGTTAGTAGATTTACAAATACGCGCTTGATTATTTCGTAATCAACTTTAATTATAAAATCGATATTTAATTCCAGTTTACAACTTAAGTTTCTTGCTTTTGCCAGAAACGAAACTTCCTCTAATGCCTTTCTTATGACGAAGCCTAACTGAATATTTTCTTTGTGCAATTCCAGTTTCGAATTTTTGTATTTGTATACATCAAGCAGGTTATGTATTAAGGTTTGCATGGAATGTCCTGATTGTTGAATAAGTTGATCGAAGGAATCCATGTCTTTCATGGCTTGGTAGTTAATAATAACATTTAAAGGGGTTTTTAAATCATGAACTAACATGTTGGTCATGCTTTCCTGAAACTTAGACAGGTTTTTTAATCTGGAGTTTGTTTGTTGAAGTTTTATTGCCTGTTGTTCTATTTGTTTATTCTTCTCAGCCAGTTTTTTTCGCGAGCGGGCAACAACAAATAATAAAATAACAATTGCCAAAAGTACAATCGCTAATGCCACTCCTAGTACGATGTATCGTTTTAGTTTGGATTTGTTTAAATCAATCTCATGAGAGAGCTTTATATTCTCGCTTTCGGTGTTTAATAAATTGTATTTGGCATCAATGGCGGCAATGTTTTTCTCTTTTTCAATATTAAAAATCTGATCTTTATATGCGTTGGCTTTTAGCAAATGGTCGATCGCTTTTTCGTACTCCTTATTATTCATGTACAAGTTAAAAAGCGAAGAGTGTAGGTTTTGTAAAAAGCTTAAATCTTTTAAATTCTGTGCCAGTTGTAAGGCCTTGGTTAGTTCTTTTTCTGCTTTTTTAGTGTTCCCTTGCAATAGGTATGTTTGCCCCAACAATGTGCGGGTTCGCGCTTCACCTAATTTATTATTATTAGCTATACGAATACTTAGTGATTTGTTACCGTAGAAAGAAGCAGAATCAACAAGCCCCTGTTTCTTAAAAATAATTGCAATGTTATTATACAATAGATCAATCCCTTTTTTTATGTGTGCTTCTTCTTTTAATTGCAGCGATTGACGGTAATGTTCCAATGCTTTATCATATTCCTGAAGGTTTTCGTAAACCAATCCTATATTGTTGTGAACATACGATTCCCGCACTTTATCATGACGTTTATTTTGAATGGAAAGTGATTTTTCCAGATACTCTAAAGCTTCGTCGGTTTTATCAAGCGATTCGTACAATAAACCTATATTGCTGGATACAATGCCAACTGCTTTTAAATCTTTATTTTTTTCGCTAATCTGAAGAGCTTCCTGAAAATACTCCAGTGCGATGCTACTATTGTTATGTGCTTTATTCCAAAGCGCCAGGTTGTTAAAAAGTTTTGCCTTTAATTCCGGTTTGCTGGTTTTGTCTATAATTTTCTGAGCTTTAGTATACGAATTGTAGGCCTCAGTATATTTTCCTTTTTTGTAGTAATTATATCCTATTTTATTTAAACTCTCCAATTGTAAATCGTAATTTTTCTCTTCAATCCCAATATCGTATGCTTTTTGCAGGCAATACATAGAGGAGTCGGAAACTTGATTCTTTCTATATAAGTCGCCAAGTTGAATGTATGATTCAGCAAGTTTTATCGGAAGTTTATTGTTTTTTGCAATTACCGATGCCTTGCGAATATAGAGGATTGCCGAGTCAATATTTTGAGAAGTATAGATTTCGCCTAGATCTATATAGCTATCAACCTTGTCGGAAATATCAGAGGTGGAGTTAGCTTGGTAGCGCAGACTGTCAATTTTATTATTTTGTGCAGATGACGAGAATGATGCAAAAACAAAAGCAATCAGAAGGAGGCAATGTGTTAAATGTACTTTATGTGAAAGCATCCTCTTTCCCATATGCTAAGTTCTGGTGTTTATTATAACAGAAACCAATTTAATACATAATTTCTATCGGTTTCAAAGATATAATAATTACTTATTTTGCTTGTTCTTCTTGAAAAATGTTCGGTTTTTATGATGTAGAAAAAATATAAATACTGTTTTTACAGAATTACAGCAACCTTTTCCTTTGTAAGGAGCTTTCAATGCGTTTGTGATTCGCATCGGATTTGTCTTCAATATCGCGGAACACTTTATCTGAAAAGCTCCTTTTAACCAGATCTCTACAGAGGAGGGGAAAGTTCATACTCCGTGTATAAACGGGTTATTTCCGTAAACCGGAAATTTGCTAAGTTTGCCGCAAAATTATAACGATGGATATTTCAGGGAGCTGGACATACAACGAAGATTTTGAATACGGAAACTCGGTAGGAGAAGTAGAACTAACACAAAATGGTAACGACGTAAGCGGCGTATTTTCTTTTACCGAAGCAGTGGAAAACAACTACAGCATTCAGGTTACCGAAAAAGTAAAAGGTACCCTGGCCGACGGAAAACTGCTGTTGGAAAGTGTTGAAGTAAAAGCCATTCAAAACGGCCGCGAAATCAGTTACCTGCCCAATACTTTCGAAACACATCGCATTACTGAAACCCAAATAATAGGCTCAACCTTCGACAGCGAAAACGTGTGTGGCGTTTTTGTGCTCAAACGGAAAGTTTGATTTTTTACTTATTCTGCCCTAACTTGCAAGGAAATTAATCCTTTAAAGTAACAAATCATGGGACTTGAAGATTTTTATAATCTAATCCGTCGGCACGAGGAGATGGAAAAGCTTTACACTAAACGCTACGAGGGATTTAGCGGGGAGCTTCCTTCCGCATTAACTTCTGTAGTATTTAAATATTGGCCTGAAATGGCTGAAACCCCGGCTAAATACAAGCCTTTGTTGTTCAACCTTGGCGAAAAGTATATTGGCGAAATCTGGGAGGAATTCAATTATTGTGACGGTTTAAACAGAAGGGGAGGACCGGTGGCCGAGCTGAATCCGGTACCCACGATCGAGGAATTTGAGATTGATTTTGAAAAACATTGCAGGAAGTTAAAAGATACTTTACCTGATAAGGGCGATGAATTTTGGGACGAGATTTGCCGGGAAGATTATGAAAGCGATAAAAAGAATCTGCAATTTAAGCTGGCGGTTCACGAAACAATGAAAGCCGTATTTAATAAGTATTATATCGATGATGTTATGGAGTTCGAGAGCCATATTTTACGATATTTCGAGCGGGGCATGTACCTGATGTGTGCTTTGCAATATGTGGATGAGGTTTATTCGTTGGATTAAAACCGGGAGATTGCTTCAGGCGTTAAGTGCTACTTGTAAAAATTCCGATAGCTGACAATGAACTACCTCGCAGCAAGATGGTTGGGTTAAAAGGAAAAGACTTACTGAGATTTTATCTAAATTCAAAAGTAAAAGATGTTGTAGTTCCCGGTTTTCCAGATGTGAATAAAAAGTGAAAAAAATAAAAGCCAGCTGTTAACAAGGTTTATATTGCAGGGCGGGGTTCGGAGCTGCGCCAACTGCGGATTCTCGTTTCGCTGTTCTGTGTTCTTCGGACAGGAATGTTCATCGAAATACCCCGACAACATGTGTCACCATTCATTGGAAATTAAAATAGCACATCCTATTTAATATTTTTATATTTTAGCTAGTCCCAAAATTATATTTCTGAAATATGAGTAATGTAGATAATCAATTTGTGGTAGGAATTGGTGCATCAGCTGGAGGTTTAGATGCCGTTCAACAATTATTCGACAATCTTCCTGACGATTCAGGAATGTCTTTTGTAATCATTCAGCATTTATCGCCCGATTTTAAAAGCCTGATGCCTGAATTATTGGCAAAGCACACCAAAATGAAGATTTTTACGGCAGATGACAACCAAACCATTCAGCCCAATTGTATCTACCTTAATCAGCGAAGCAAAAATTTGCAACTAAAGGGAAATAAATTAATGCTTTTGGAAAAAGCACCCCGGGGAAATCTAAACCTACCGATAGATATCTTTTTTCATTCTCTTGGCGAGGAATTTATGGATAAATCGTTTGGAGTTATTCTTTCAGGCACGGGGTCCGATGGTTCAAGAGGAATAAAGACCATAAAAGAAGCCGGTGGAACTATTTTGGTTCAGGAACCAAGCTCTGCCCAGTTCGACGGAATGCCCAATTCTGCCATCTCTACCAACCTTACTGATTTTGTTTTATCTCCTAAAGAAATAGCAGATAGACTTATTCAGCTAAGCACTAAAAGAATAGACCTTCAGACTATTACCGTGGATTCTGACAGCCACGAAAAAGCCTTCGATTCAATTCTGGAATTGATTTATAAAAGTTTAGGAATAAATTTCAAAAAATACAAAACTAACACACTGTTACGAAGGATTGAGAAACGGATGAATGTTCATAATCTTGAAACTTTGGCTGAATATTACATCTTAATAAAAAATAATCAGAAGGAAAGAGCGGTAGTGTTTCAGGAATTTTTAATTGGTGTTACCAGTTTTTTCAGAGATACTGAAGCATTTAATATTATTAAGAAAAAAATTATTCCCGCAATTGCGAATGCTAAAACAAAGCAGCACACTTTGCGAATGTGGGTAGCGGGGTGTTCTACCGGCGAAGAAGTGTATTCCATTGCCATTTTAATGGAAGATTATTTGCGTGCCAATAAATTAAATTTAGACTATAAAATATTTGCAACAGATATTGATAAAAAAGCATTACAGATTGCTGGCTTAGGAAATTACACGGTAAACAACATTGTTGAAATAGATAACAAATACCTGGAGGAATATTTTTTAAAAGTTGGCGATAGAATTCAAATTGTAAAACGTATCCGCGAAAAAATAGTCTTTTCGTACCACGATGTAACAAAAGATCCTCCATTTATTCGTATGGATTTTATTTCATGCCGAAATCTCTTAATCTACTTTAATAATAACACACAAAAAAAGGTATTAAATAATTTTCAATACGCATTAAATAAATCGGCTTACCTGTTTCTTGGTTCAAGCGAATCATTGGGGCCGGTAAGTAAATACTTTGAGATAATTGATACGAAATGGAAAATATATAAGAATTTAACGGAAACTAAGCGCATTCGCGAAGATGAAGATTTCGAAAACGAATCATCGAGTGGCTTGCATTTTTTAAGAGATAGTTATAATAGTAAAGCACTGGACGCAAAAAACGAAAGTTTGCAGGAATCGCATTACTTTCGATACCTGAGCCAAAAACATGCCCCGACCTCGGTTTTTATCGATAAAGATTACAATATTCTGTTTGTAAGTGGCGATTTAAAAGAATGGTTTTCTTATTCCGCTGGTTTATTTCATAACAACCTATTGAAGATTACTGACGTAGAAATAGCGGCCTTAATACGGAATGGAGTACGACGCGTAACAAAAGAAAACAAAACTGTAGTTTTTAAAGAGTTAGAATTAAATATTGATAGCGAAACGCGTACGTTTGATTTGTCAGTCGAGAAAATCAAAAAATTTCATACCGATAAAGACGTCTACCTTATTGAATTTAGTCACATTACTGCCGTTGCTAACGACGATGTTGTAGTAATTAAAGATGATGAATTACCAAACTCTTCAAAACAACAAATAGAAGACCTTGAAACGGAATTAAAAGAGAATCGTTCGGAATTACAAAATGTGGTGGAGGAACTGGAAACAAGTAACGAAGAGCTTCAATCGTCTAACGAAGAGTTGATGTCGTCGAATGAAGAGTTGCAAAGTTCGAACGAAGAACTCCAATCGGTAAACGAAGAATTATATACTGTTAATAGTGAATTGCAAGAGAAAAACAAGGAGCTTGAGGCATTGAATGACGATATGAATAACCTATTAAACAGTAATGAGGTAGGTACATTGTTTCTCGATACCCAATTTAATATCCGAAAGTTTACTCCATCTGTAAAGCATCTTTTCCATCTCGAAGATTCAGATTTAGGACGTTCGATAGTCAGCTTTGCTTCCGAATTTGATGATGAATCCCGCCAGTCGATTATTAAAGATTCGAAACTTGCATTGGAGCAACTACAATCGGTTGAAAAAGAAATTCATGATAAAAATGGCAACTGGTTTTTGGAACGCATAAGTCCATTTATTACTACCCGAAAGAGAATTGAAGGTGTGGTTATTACTTTTATTAATATCGTAAACTTAAAAAATACACAAGAAGAGCTAAAAGAGAGCAATTATCGTTTACAAACGGCATTAAAAGGAGGCGATATGGCGTGGTGGGAAGTTCATTTGCCGGAGGGGAAAGTGGTATTCAGCCCTCAAAAAGCAATAATGCTGGGGCGCAAGGCCGACGATTTTAAACACTATACCGATTTTACAAATCTTATCCATCCTGATGATTACCAAGATACAATGAATGCCTTTAGCGACCACTTGTCGGGGAAAAATCAAAAATATGATTGCGAATACCGCATTAAAAATAGTAAAGGAGAATACCAGTGGTTTCATGATGTGGGACAGGTATCATCCGACGATGGGGAGAAAAAAATTGTTAGTGGAATTGTTACCGAAATTACCAGTAAAAAGGAAGCCGAACGACATTTATTGGAAGCCCAGCAAAAAGCAGAATCTGCTAATGTTTATAAAAACCAGTTTTTGGCCAATATGAGCCACGAAATACGCACACCAATGAATGGTTTGGTTGGTTTTGCAAATTTACTTAGAGATGACGATTTAAACTCAGAAACAAAAAACAAGTATATCGACATAATTGAAAATAGCTCAAAACAATTACTCAATCTCATTGACGATATTATTGACGTTTCGAAAATTGAAGCACGGGAATTAAAGATAAACAAGAAACCAAGTAAACTCAGTGACCTGTTTTATGCTACACAATCAACTTTTAGCGAATTAAAAAACGAGATAAACAAAGAACAGGTCGAAATTGCTGTTAATATTCCGAAGGAATCTGAAAATCTGGTACTAGATACCGATCCCGACAGATTGCAACAAGTACTTGTTAATTTGGTGAATAATGCCCTGAAATTTACTGAAAAGGGAAGAATAGAATTTGGGTATAAACAAATTGATGATAAAGTTGCAATATATGTAACGGACGAAGGAATTGGAATTCCTAATGATAAATTCGATATTATTTTTAATCGATTTGAACAAATAAGAAATGGAAACAATGATTTCAATGAAGGAACAGGCTTGGGCTTATCCATTTCAAAGGGTATTGTTGAACTACTGGGAGGGAAGCTCCACGTAGAATCTCAGGAATCAATAGGCTCAACTTTTAGTTTCGATTTACCCTATACCGAAGGTTTAATACTGGCAGTTGATGATAACAACAAAACAGAAACTAATACTATTGAGGATAAAACCAAAGACAAAACCATTTTAATTGTTGAAGATGAGCTTGTTAATGTTGAGTATTTTAAGGCTTTGTTTGCTGGTATGGCCATTAAGTTACATTTTGCCCTAAATGGTCGCGAAGCAATTGAAATTGTTAAAACTCAATCGCCAATCGACATTATTTTAATGGATATCCGAATGCCCGATATGGATGGATTTGAGGCTGCAAAGCTAATATTAAAAGGTAAGCCTGATTTTAAGATAATTGCACAAACTGCTTACGCCATGGCTGGTGATAAGGAAAAATGCTTGCAAAATGGTTTTGTTGATTATATTTCAAAACCATTAAAAAAAGAAGAGCTTTTGAATAAAATGGCTCGTTGGATAGGTAATTAACACCGAAATACGAAAAAGAATATAAAATATTGGAACCCCATCTTTTTACTTGCCGGAAAGTCGGGAATTGCCTTATTCCCGGCAAATACAGCTGCCCCTGAATTTGAGCCAACATCAAAAAATGAGAAAATCGATCATTATGCATTTAACGTAACCAACGAAAATTTCGAAAAAGCCAAAAAGCTATACGCTGAACTGGATTTGGATTTTAACATCCATGACCATTATTTCTTTGATTCAATACACCAAAGATCCCGACGAACACGCGGTTGAACTGACTACGATTAAAGTAACGAGCAAGAGTTTTAAATAATACAACACTCAAAAGAAACCCAAAACAAAATAATAATCTACCGAAATTCAACTGATGAAAGCCGCTCTTTATCTATCAATTTTCTACTCACCCAAGAATGCCAAAATAGTTGTTTTAAAGCGGCTTGCCGATAAGCTTGAATATTCGTTATAATAATTTGAACATATAGACAAGTATTGCCAACTGCGTTATATGTACGATTTAAACATGTTGTCTAATTTTGAAACTGGAAGTTGACGCTATTGTCGAATCGCATTAAAAACTTAAAATAAGAAATATGAAATTATTAAAGCCGATCGTTGGAATAATACTTGTTTTTTGTGCCTGGGGTATAAATTCAGTATTTGCACAAAGCGGTGATCAGATTTTAGACGGAATTGGTGAAACCGGATTAATTGCCCGTTATACGTTTGAAGAAAATGTAAAAGACTGGTCGAGAAATAACCTGCATGGAAACATTGAGGGAATCGGTTACGAATTTATAAACGATGAAATATTCGGCAAAGTAATCTCATTGGCGGGCGACGGAAAAACATATATTACTATTCCCGGCGAGTTACTGGCAGGCGAGGAGTCAGTAAGTATTTCTGCCTGGGTTTATTTGCGCTCGGCCAAAGCTGGTGCGCCGCTTTTTGATTTTGGCAAAAACAATAAATCGACTTTCAGTGCAGCCCCTGAAGGAGAAAATGGTTATGTGGCACAAGTGGGTGATTATACCGCAAGTTCGCCGTCTGCAGCATTGTATAAATGGAATCACGTAGTGGTGGTGGTTAATGTTCCTGAAAAAACATTTTCAACTTACCTGAACGCAGAAATGGTTAGCGAAGTAAAAGATGTTAAGGTGGAACTAAAACAACTGTTCGATGCCCGTAAAGGCAATAATGATCAGTTTATTATCGGAAAAGCGTTAACCTCAGGAGATGCTTCTATTGATGCAAAACTGCACGATTTTCGTATTTACCGGATTCCTTTAAGCAAAAGACAAATTGGATGGATTAACTTTAGTGCTTTGCATAAAGAGGAGGCAGAAGAAATGATGCGTAACAAGCAAGAGCCGGATCTTCCAAAGTTTTCGGAAACAACACCACAGCTTTATACCCAGTATTTAACAGGCGTTCAAACTATTGAGATAGAAACAGAAGTGGGTTTTTTGCCTCGTTTGCCACGTTTTGTAAAAGGTGTTTACAGCAACGATTTCGAGGGGCCTGAGGTACGTGTGCTTTGGCCTGCCCCTGAAGATAACAGCGAAGTTAAAAGTGCCGGAAAATATACTGTGACCGGACGAGTTGCCGGAAGCGATATTCAACCTAAAGCAATTGTTACAGTGGTAGAACACGATCACAAACATCATGCGCCACTCCGCACGTTGGAGGCTTTTGATTTGGATGAGGTACAATTAACTGAAGATTTACATCACCACGAAACAAAATTTGTAGAGAATCGCGATAAATTCGTTAATGGTTTGTTGGAAACCAATCCTGATGATTTCCTTTACATGTTCCGCAATGCTTTTGGACAGGAACAACCTGCAGGAGCCGAGCCTCTGGGGGGATGGGATAGCCAGGAAACAAAACTTCGTGGTCATGCCACCGGCCATTACCTGAGTGCCTTGGCACAGGCTTATTCAAGTACTGCTTACGATGCTGCTATTCAGGCTAAGTTTGCCGAAAAGATGGAGTACATGGTGAATACGCTGTATGAGTTGTCGCAATTATCGGGAACTCCAAAAATAGCAGGTGGTGAATTTATTGCTGATCCCCTGGCTATTCCTCCTGGACCGGGAAAGGATGGTTTTGATTCGGACTTAAGCGAAGATGGTATTCGCACCGATTACTGGAACTGGGGCAAGGGATTTATTAGTGCTTATCCGCCGGATCAGTTTATTATGCTGGAACACGGCGCAAAATATGGAACCGATAACGATAAAGTTTGGGCACCGTATTATACGTTGCACAAAATATTGGCAGGTTTAATGGATGTTTACGAAGTGAGTGGCAACGAAAAAGCGCTAGACATCGTTGAAGGAATGGGCGACTGGGTGTATGCACGTTTAAGTGTGGTGCCAACCGAAACGCTTATCAGCATTTGGAATACTTACATTGCCGGCGAATTTGGTGGAATGAATGAAGCATTGGCACGATTAAGCCGCCTGACCAACGAGTCTCGTTACCTGGAAACAGCAAAGTTATTCGATAACATCCGTGTATTTTTTGGCGATGCCGAACATTCGAACGGACTGGCGAAAAACGTAGATCTGTTCCGTGGTTTACATGCCAACCAGCACATTCCGCAAATTATGGGGGCATTGGAAATCTATCGCGATTCGAAGGAGCCGGAATATTTCGATATTGCTGATAACTTCTGGAATAAAACCACCGGAGATTATATGTACAGTATTGGAGGTGTGGCAGGAGCCCGTAACCCCGCCAATGCCGAATGTTTTACTGCTGAGCCGGCAACACTTTACGAAAACGGTTTTGCGGTAGGCGGACAGAACGAAACATGTGCAACCTATAACATGCTAAAATTGAGCCGCAATCTGTTTCTGTATAATCAGCAAGCCCAATTGATGGATTATTACGAGCGCGGGCTTTACAATCATATTCTGGCGTCGGTTGATAAGCATACTCCTGCAAATACCTACCATGTGCCTTTGCGTGCCGGTTCGGTAAAGCATTTTACGAATGCGCATATGGACGGTTTTACCTGTTGTAACGGTACGGCTTTGGAGAGCAATACAAAACTTCAGAACTCGATTTATTTCCGAAGTGCAAATAACGATGCTTTGTTTGTAAACCTTTATGTACCATCAATTCTGAAATGGACAGATAAGGACATTACCGTTACGCAAACAACGGCTTATCCAAAAGAAGACCACACAACATTAACCATCAGCGGTAGTGGCAAATTCGATTTGAATGTGCGTGTACCACACTGGGCTACTGAAGGATTTTTTGTAACGATTAATGGCAAGAAACAAGATATCACAACTGAACCGGGAACTTACCTTACCATCAGCCGCAAATGGAAAGATGGTGATCAAGTGGAGTTGCGTATGCCTTTCCATTTTTATTTAGAGCCGGTAATGGATCAGCAAAACGTTGCCAGTTTATTCTACGGACCGGTTTTACTGGCTGCCCAGGAAGACGGACCACGAAAAGAGTGGCGTAAAGTAACGTTGGATGCAGAAGATATCAGCAAATCGATTTCCGGTGATCCTGAAAAATTGGAATTTGAGATTGACGGCGTTACCTATAAACCTTTTTACGAAACCTACGGTCGTCATTCGGTATATCTTGATGTAACTTTGAAATAGTTCACTCACCGCAATTTTTTATATAGAATATGAAGATCCGGTCTGTTTTAATAAACAGATCGGATCTTTTTGTAATGGCATTCGCCATTTGATTTTATAGCCTCACGGACTATGTTTAGGACTAGACAACTTGGGCGAAAATAGAAATTGTAGGCGCAAAAAAAAGCCGCTTCAAAACGAAGCAGCTTTTCTATATCGCGTTGAAAAAGTTTCTATTCTTCTCCTTCTTCAGCTTTTGAATAATCCATAGCTGCCATACGTTGGTACGAAGCGTAACGCCATTTTGCGTTATCTTCAGCAGCAGCAAACAATTCATCAGCTTCAGCAGGGAACGATTTCTTCAATGAAGTATAACGAACCTCGCCGTTCAGGAAGTCTTGGAATTGGCTCCATTCCGGTGCTTTCGAATCCAATTGGAATGGGTTTTTACCTTCTTCTTCCAATAGTGGATTGTAGCGGAATAAGTGCCAGTATCCTGATGAAACTGCTTTTTTCTCCTCTTCCTGAGTACGTCCCATGCTGGCACGCAATCCGTGGTTGATACATGGAGAATAAGCAATAATAATTGATGGTCCAGGATAAGCTTCTGCTTCTTTCAGTGCTTTAAAGTACTGCGACTGGTTAGCTCCCATGGCTACTTGTGCAACGTATACGTAACCGTAGCTCATCATCATAGCGCCAAGGTCTTTTTTACGAACTTTTTTACCCGATGCAGCAAATTTAGCTACCGCGCCAACTGGTGTTGATTTAGACGACTGACCACCGGTGTTAGAGTAAACCTCGGTATCCATTACCAATACGTTTACATCTTCGCCGCTTGCCATTACGTGATCTAAACCACCGTAACCAATGTCGTATGCCCATCCGTCACCACCGAATACCCAAATCGATTTTTTAACCAGGTATTGTTTTAATGATAGGATGTCTTTAGCATATTGGCTGTCGCTTTCTTTAATAACATCCAGTACTTTGTTGGTTGCAACAACCGAACCTGCAGCTATATCTTTTTTCTCCAGCCATTCGCCAAATACTTCTTTCTCAGCGTCAGAAGCACCATTTGAAAGGGCAGTAGTCATAATTTCTGCAATACGATCGCGTTGTGCGCTAACACCTTCAGCAAAACCAAAACCGTATTCGGCGTTGTCTTCGAAGAGTGAGTTAGCCCAGGCCGGACCGTGACCAGACTCTTTGTGTTTACAGTATGGAGTTGATGGAGCAGAACCACCGTAGATTGAAGAACAACCTGTAGCGTTGGCAACCATCATACGCTCGCCGTAAAGCTGAGTGATCAGTTTAATGTATGGAGTTTCACCACAACCTGCACAAGCTCCCGAGAACTCGAACAATGGCTGAGCGAACTGTGAATTTTTAACTGATTTTGTTTTGTCAACAACAGTTTCTTTAACAGTAACTTTTTTGTCCATAAAGTCCCAACGACCAACTTCAGCTTGTTGTGTTGCAAGTGGCTTCATTACAAGCGACTTCTCTTTCGATGGACAAACATCGGCACAGTTACCACAACCAGTACAGTCGAGTGGCGATACCTGGATACGGAAATTCAATCCACCAAATACTTTTGCCGGAGTTGCTGTTTTTGTTTCGGTTCCTGCAGGCGCTGCTTCAACCTCTTCTTCTGTCATTAGGAACGGACGAATAGCTGCGTGAGGACAAACGTAAGCACACTGGTTACACTGAATACAGTTTTCCACCTGCCATTCAGGAACGTTTACTGCGATACCACGTTTTTCGTAAGCTGCTGTTCCAAGTGGGAACTGACCATCTTCTGAACCTGCGAAAGTAGAAACAGGAAGATCATCTCCTTTTTGTGCGTTGATTACGTCAACCACATTTGTAATGTATTCCGGACGATCGGTAGCTACTGCTTCTTCTTCAGCAACAACAATGTCTTTCCATTCAGCAGGAACTTCAACTTTTACTACGTTTTTACCACCGGCGTCAACCGCTGCGTAGTTCATGTTTACAATGTGCTCTCCTTTTTTACCATACGATTTTACAATGGCAGCTTTCATTTGCTCAACAGCCATTTCGTAAGGAATTACTCCAGTAATTTTAAAGAAAGCCGATTGCATGATGGTGTTGGTACGAGTTCCCAAGCCAATCTCTTCACCCAGTTTTGTACCGTTGATGATGTAGAAATTGATTTCGTTTTCGGCCAAATATTTCTTCATTACATCAGGCAACTGTTTTTTGGTTTCTTCTGCATCGTTAATAGAGTTCAGCAAGAAAGAACCACCTTTTTTCAGGCCTTTAAGCACGTCGTACATATTAACATATGCCGGAACGTGACAAGCAACAAAGTCAGGTGTTGTAACAAGGTAAGTTGATCGGATTGGTTTATCCCCGAAGCGTAAGTGTGAACAAGTGAAACCTCCCGACTTTTTCGAGTCGTACTGGAAGTATCCCTGACATGATTTATCTGTTGCGTCACCAATAATTTTAATCGAGTTTTTGTTTGCACCAACAGTACCGTCAGAACCCAAACCGTAGAATTTAGCCTGGTAAGTTCCTTCTGGAGTCATGTTGATTTCTTCTTTCAATGGAAGTGATTTGAATGTCACATCGTCAACGATACCAATTGTGAAGTTGCCTTTTGGCTCTTTCATTTCAAGGTTTTCGTAAACCGAAAGAATTTGAGATGGAGTAGTATCTTTTGATCCTAAACCATAACGACCACCGACAATTACAGGTGCCTCTTCTTTTCCGTAGAATTGCGATTGAATATCAAGGAATAATGGCTCTCCGGTTGATCCTGGTTCAGCAGCACGGTCTAAAACAGCAATACGTTTTACTGAATCAGGTAATGCTTCAACAAAGTGTTTTGCTGAGAATGGACGGAATAAGTGTACCGACATTAAACCAACTTTTTTGCCTTGAGCAGTTAAGTAGTCGATGGTTTCTTTAATGGTTTCAGTAACCGAACCCATTGCAATAATGATGTTTTCAGCATCAGGTGCACCGTAATAAGTGAAAGGACGGTATTTTCTACCTGTAATTTTGCTGATTTCATCCATATAATCAGCTACGATATCAGGAACTGCATCGTAAAATTTGTTTGCTGATTCTTTTGCCTGAAAGAAAATATCAGGGTTTTGAGCTGTTCCGCGGGTTACAGGATTTTCAGGATTTAACGCACGATTGCGGAATTCCTGAAGAGCTTCCTGGTCAACCAATGGAATAATGTCTTCCTGATCGATCGCTTCAATTTTCTGAATTTCGTGTGAGGTACGGAATCCGTCGAAGAAAGCCAGGAAAGGAACTCTTGATTTAAGTGTAGCCAGGTGAGCAACACCTGCAAGGTCCATTTCTTCCTGTACTGAACCCGCAGCCAACATTGCAAAACCTGTTTGACGGGCAGCGTAAACATCGCTGTGGTCGCCAAAAATCGATAATGCGTGACCGGCTAAGGCACGTGCACTTACGTGAAATACGGTTGGTAATAACTCACCTGCAATTTTGTACATGTTAGGGATCATTAATAATAAACCCTGTGATGCAGTGTAAGTAGAAGTTAAGGCACCCGATTGCAGCGCTCCGTGAACAGCACCGGCAGCACCGGCTTCACTTTGCATTTCTGCCAAACGTACAGGGCGACCAAACATATTTTTCTTTCCAAAAGCAGCCCATTCATCAACGTACTCTGCCATGGTTGACGACGGAGTGATCGGATAAATACAAGCGACTTCGCTGAACATGTAACTCATATACGCTGCAGCGTAGTTTCCGTCACATGTTACCATCTTTTTTTGCTTTGCCATCTTTATTCGTCTTTAATTTATTTAGTTTAAAATTGATATTTTAATCTTGATTCAGAATCTAGTACAGGAACCCGAAAAGCCATAAAGGAATTTTGTTTCCCTCGCCAACCTCAATCACATCGGAGGCAGCGAAAATTCCTTTTTCTGGTTTTAGTTTTCGTCCGCCAACATTGAATTTATATTTTCCGTTGACGCAGAAATCGGCAACCGGCGATTTTGCCAGCTGGCATACATAGCCTACCTGGTTATAAAAGAACGTTTGTCTCACTGTAGCTTTATCGTAATTATTCGGAGCAATAGCGTTTAGCAGGTTGGTATTTTGCATGTACACTTTGTCCGGTTTTTTCATCTGGTCATCATCACTTCCACCGTTTTCATAAAGCAGGTTAATGAGTCGTGCGTGTTTCAAATATTTCAGATAATTCATAATTGTTGCGCGCGACGTTTCAACCGAAGTAGCTAATTTACTAACATTTGGAGTAAATGGCGTTTCTGAAGCAATGATGTGCAACAGCTTTCTGAGTTTTGGAAGATATTTAAATTCAATTTGGTTAATATATGGAACATCAATCTCAAGTGCCAGGTTGATATTCTTTAATAACTTGTCGATATAAAAATTCGGATCGTGAATGTAGTAGGGGAAATAACCGCATCGTAAATAATCGTCGAAATACGCCAGTGGTCGGATTTCTTCAACCACTTTCTGGGCAATTTCAATGTGGTTTTTCAGTATTTCCTCTAAAGTGTATGTTTTAAAACTGCTTCCTGTTTCATGATTCAGGTACTCGCGAAACGATAATCCTTCGAGGTGGTAAATGCTGGCCATTCCTTCCAGATCAGGATTATCCTCGGTAATACGCAACACTGGCGATGACGTGAAAATGATCTTCAGCTCAGGAATTTCATCCAGACATTTACGCAAATCAGCCGACCAATCAGGGTATTTTTGTATCTGATCGAGTAACAATACTTTCCCTCCGCGTTTTGCAAATTCGTCGGCAAAAGAACTGATCTTACGTTTGGTGAAATAAAAATTATTCAGATTAAGATACAGAACTTCGTTGCTATCGGGGTGATACTTCTTTATATAGTCGAGCAAAAATGTTGTTTTTCCAACACTCCTGAATCCTTTGATACAGATAAGCCTCTGGTTCCAATCGACATTGTTCATCAGCTCTCTCTGGATGGTATCTTTTGAACCCTGAAGTAATGACTTATGTACTTGTTGAAAAAATTCCAATGTTTCCGATTTTAGATTAAATTGAGTTTGTAGATTTTGTAATCTCTACATAGCAAATTTAATAAATTTGTGTAAGGTCTGCTTGTTTATTTTATCTCTATGATAAAAATCATAAATGGTTAATATTGGGTTAATCTAGAACTAACTTACACTAAGCCAGAGAATCCCATAAAAGCCATTGCAAGAATTCCTGCTGCGATTAAGGCAATTGGAGTACCTTTTAACCCTTTTGGCACATTCTGCAAATCGAGGTGCTCGCGAATACCGGCAAAGATGATCAGTGCCAACCCAAAACCAATGGCATGCGAGGTTGAAAATATTACGCCTTCCAACAGGTTGAACTCGTTTTGCACGGTAAGAATTGCAACACCTAAAATAGCACAGTTGGTTGTAATAAGCGGAAGGAAAATTCCCAGTGCCTGGTAGAGTGGAGGACTTACTTTTTTCAGAATAATCTCCACCATTTGTACCAACGATGCGATGACTAAAATAAAGGCTATGGTTTGTAAAAATCCTAATCCGAATTTTTCCAACACATAGTTTTGTATCAGGTAAGTTACAATTGTTGCCAGAATCATTACAAAGGCAACAGCGCCGGTCATACCAATACCGGTCGACACTTTTTTGGAAACTCCCAAAAACGGGCAGATTCCCAAAAACTGCATTAAAACAATGTTGTTTACAAGTATGGCGCCTATTACAATTACTAAATAGTTCATCTTCTATCCTCCTAATTCTTTTTCATTCGGTTGATCAATGCAATCAGGTATCCCAAAACAATAAATGCTCCGGGTGCCAGCACAAATACAAGAGTTACGTAATTCTCGGGGTAAATGGTAATGTTGAATAATTTACCGCTTCCGAGAATTTCTCTGATACTTCCCAGTAAAACCAGGGCGAAAGTAAATCCTAAACCAATTCCAAGCCCATCGATAGCTGAAGAGCCAACATTGTTTTTTGAGGCGAAAGCTTCGGCGCGACCTAATACAATACAGTTTACCACGATTAACGGAATAAACAAGCCGAGGCTTTTGTACAATGCAGGAACAAAAGCCTGCATCAACAATTGTACTACCGTAACAAATGCGGCAATAATTACAATAAAACTCGGAATTCTAACTTTTTCAGGAATAACATTTTTTACCAACGAGATAACGATGTTCGACATCATTAAAACAAATGTTGTTGCAAGTCCCATTCCCAGTCCGTTAATGGCCGATGATGTTACCCCAAGAGTAGGGCACATTCCGAGTACCAGAACAAATACCGGATTTTCCTTTATAAAACCTTTTGTAAAATTTTTCCACTGATTCATAACACGAAATTATTGTCCGGAATCTCCGGTGGTTTTATGGTTTTCGTAAGTACTGTATGCTCTTCTTAATGCATCAAGAAAAGCGCGTGAGCTAATTGTAGAGGCAGTAATCGCGTCAATGTCTCCACCATCTTTCGATACGGTAAAATTGGTCGTTTCAGGGTTTTTCCCGATTACATATTGATTTGGTTTTTCCGGATTGTTGAACCAAACCGTCATTTTTGATCCTAACCCGGGAGTTTCGGCATGTTCCAAAACGGAGTACCCCGAAAAGTTACCGTCTTTATCAATACCAGCCATAATGGAAATGAATCCGCTAAAACCACTTTTTGTATAGGTTTTTATAGCTGTTCCAACCAATTCGCCATTTTTATAGGCTGGGAAGAATTCCAGAGAGTCTTGTCCTTCTCCCGGACTAAAGACCATTGTTTCTCCCAACTCGTCAAATTCGGGCAATACTGTTTTTATTGCTTCGGTTTGTGCTTTTAATTTTGCCACTTCGATAGGGCCTTTTGTAAAATCGTATACAAAACCCAAAACTGCCGCAGCAATACCTGTTACCAGAACAAGTGTAAGCACCATATTTATAAAACTCGATTCTCGTTTTGCCATTTTACTGTCCTCCAAATCGTTTAGGTTTAATATACATATTGATCAGCGGCACAAACGCATTCATAATCAGAATTGCGAACGAAATTCCTTCGGGGTAAGCGCCAAACATACGAATGGAGATGGTGATCAACCCAATTCCAATACCGTAAATCAATTGTCCTTTTCCGGTCATTGGAGAAGTTACCATATCGGTTGCCATAAATATGGCTCCCAACATTAAACCTCCCGTAAAAATATGGTAAACCGGGTTTACATACATCTCAGGATTTACCATCCAGAAAATACCCGAAACAACCAAAACAGTGAGTATAATCGATACCGGCGTTTGCCAGGTAATCACTTTTTTCCACAGCATGTAAAGTCCGCCTATAATCAGTAAAATTGCTGAAATTTCACCCAGCGATCCCTGGTTTAACCCAATAGCCATATCGCTTAGGTCGGGTAGTCCTTTAAGTTGCGAAACCGGGATTCCGTTTTTAATTCCTTCTTTGATTACAGCCAGTGGTGTTGCTGCCGATACCGCATCGATACCCGAAGTTCGTATTGCCGGCCACGATGTCATTTGTACCGGGAACGAGATCAACAGGAAAACCCTGCCTACCAAAGCCGGGTTAAAAACGTTCGATCCTAAACCTCCAAACGATAGTTTCCCAACTCCCATGGCTGCAATGGCACCAATAATAATGATCCACCAGGGAAGACTTGCGGGCACATTAAATGCTAAAAGTACTCCGGTAATTAAGGCTGAACCATCGGTAATACTGGGCTTAACATTCATAATATATTTTTGAATGAGGAATTCGATCGCCAAACAGGACAGGACTGAAATTAATCCAACCCGAACGGCATCGAGGCCAAACATATAAATACCCCAGATCATGGCCGGAATCATCGCATAAACCACCCGAAGCATAATCTTCTGGGTTGATTCGCTCGAATGAACGTGCGGTGATGGTGAAACTGTTAATAATTTACTCATTACTCAGTTGTTTGTTTTTCTTTTCTTTTTGTCATTTCTACGACGAAGGAGGAGAAATCTCTACCAAGATTGAGACAGATTCCTCTGTGGTTCCTTCTTCGGAATGACAAATGGTTTGATTTTTATTTTTTACGTGAACGAATCATCGCTCCAACTTTTCCTTTTCCAAAACGGATGTAATCGAGCAGCGGACGGCTTGACGGACAAGTGTAACTGCATGAGCCACATTCAATACAATCCATTATGCGTTCGTTTTCTGCACGATCGAAAATTTGTTTTTCACCCAATGTCATCAGCAGGTAAGGTTCCAGTCCCATTGGGCAAACCGATGTACAACGCGAGCAGCGAATACAGGCTTGTATTTCTTCGCGTTTACTTTCCTCTTCCTGCATCAGAAGAAGTCCTGAAGTTCCTTTTGTTACCGGAACATCGAGCGATGCAATGGCGCGTCCCATCATTGGGCCACCACTTATAATTTTTCCTGTATTTTCAGGAAGACCGCCGGCAGCTTCAAGCAACTCGGATGTCGCAGTACCAACACGTACCATAAAATTCGATGGTTTTTCAACGCCTTTTCCGGTTACGGTAACCACGCGTTCAACCAATGGCTTATTTTTCTGAATGGCTTCGTAAACGGCAAAAGCAGTACCGACATTACTTACCACTGCACCAACTGCAATAGGCAAGGCGCCCGAAGGAACTTCTTTTCCTGTAACAGCATTGATGAGTTGTTTTTCGCCTCCCTGCGGGTATTGTACTTTAAGTGGCTGAACGCTCACTCCTGTATACGCAGAACATTTCTCATTCAGCAGTTTAATGGCATCGGGCTTGTTATTTTCAATACCGATAACTGCTTTGTCAACGCCCATTGCTTTCATCAGCAACTGGATTCCCACCATTATTTCGTCGGCTTTTTCAAGCATCAAACGGTGATCCGAAGTGAGGTAAGGTTCGCACTCTACGCCGTTAATCAACAGCACTTCTGCTTTCATTCCTTTTGGCGGAACCAGTTTCACGTGGGTAGGGAAGGTTGCACCACCCAAACCAACGATTCCGGCTTCCTGAATCTTTTTCACGATTTCAGATCCGTCAACGGAAATTTCTTTTACCAAATCTTCCGAACGGTCAATGCTTTCTTCCCATTCATCGCCTTCAACAGCGATAAAAATGCCTTGTTTGGGATAACCCGAACTGTCGGCTGAAAAATCGACCTTGGTAACTTTTCCCGATACCGATGAATGGATATTTGTAGAAACAAAACTGCTGCTTTGTGCAATTACCTGTCCTACTTTAACCTCGTCGCCTTTTTTTACTACCGGAGTGGCCGGCGCACCAATGTGCTGAGCTACCGGAATAAACACTGTTTTTGGAAGTGGCAGAACCTCAATCTTTTTATCTTTCGATAATTTATTTTCGGGAGGATGTACTCCGCCAATTTTGAACGTCTTCAACATCCTGTATTAATTTACTGGTTCAGTTTCTTTTTTTACTTCTGGTTTCACTTTCCGCGGAGGGAAGTTCTCTTCGATGATTGCACCTGTTGGGCAAACTGCTACACATTTACGGCACAGTTTACACTTGTCGGAATCAATGTATGCCAGATTGTTTTCCATTACAATAGCATCAAACGGACATTCTTTGAAACACTTACTGCACCCGATACAAGCTACCTTACAAGCTTTACGCGCTACTCCTCCCTTATCCTGGTTGCGACACGATACCACAACCTTCCGGTTTTTAGGCATCTTTTTGCGTAACTCTATAAGGTTTTTCGGACAAGCATCAACGCAGGCTCCACAGGCCACACATTTATCGTCGATAATTTCCGGGATTCCGGTTTCGGGATGCATTACAATGGCATCGAAATCGCAGGCATCATAACAATCGCCGTAACCTAAACAGCCAAACTGGCACCCGGATTCGCCGCTGTAAACCGATGATGCGATAGCGCAGGTAGTTGCCCCATCGAAACTACTGGTTTTCGGGCGTTGATCGCAGGTGCCGTTACAACGAATGTAAGCCACACGCGGATCTTTTTTGACGGCTTCAAGCCCCAGGATCGAAGCCACGTTGTTCATGGTTTGGTTTCCGCCAACCGGACAGTTTAAATCGCCTAGTTCGCTGGCTTTAACACAGGCTTCGGCAAAAGCTCTACATCCTGCATAGCCACAACCTCCACAGTTAGCTCCCGGCAATGCTTCGTCAACATCGTCGATGCGCGGATCTTCAACAACTTTGAATTTCTGTGCCACAAAATATAGAATTACCGCTGCTGCGGCGCCAATTACGGCTAATGTGACAATTGTATATACAACAGTGATACTCATTTTATTCAGCGTTTTCTTCGAGTTCGAATTTCAATACTTTTTTTAATAAATGCCTAAAAAAATATAATGTTATATAGTATGGTACAAGAATGAATAAGGAGAGGAGCCCCGATTTTAGTTCGTCACCGGTAACTTCTAAGGCGATAATCAGGGTGGACAAAACAACAAAAAACGGAACTACATAGCCCCAGGTAAGTGCAGTAAAGCCTTTTGATTGTTTAAAAAGAATGGTAACCTCGTCGCCAATTTTGTAGTTGCCTTTATATTCGGTAACCTCAATTTCCTTGTCCTGGAAATCGGAAACTGAACAGGCGCCCTGTGCGTGACAAGTTGAGCAGGCCGACTGGCTTACAATATTCACAGTAAGCGAAGCATCTTTTATTGCTTTAACAAATCCCTTATGTCGAATTGTAGATTCCGTAGCTGTAAATTTTGCTATTTGCAGATGGCAAAACTATATAATAAATTGAATCTCCATATGACAAAAAAACAATTTTTCTGAAAATATCACTATTTATAAGTAGTCTAATTTAGTTTGTTGAACGTTTCGATAATTAGTTCGAAAAAGAGAGAAAATGTTTTCTTAAATTAAGTTCAGATTAAAATTGTAAAGTGTTCTTAAATGTATGGTTTGTGTTGCTAAAGAATAGCTGTCCAATTGTTTAGTGATCATTTTTCTTTGAAAAAATGAAAGTGAAACTATTTCTCTTTTTTCGCTTCATCTTTCAGCGAATCCACATCCCATGCACAATCTGAATCGTGTATAGAATAGTTTTTCTCGGCCTGTAGTGTTTCTTTTACCTGTTCCTCAAAGCGACGGGTTTCCTGAATAAATTTTGGGGTTACACTTTCTTTACGATCCAGACTTCCTGTTCAAGACTGTATCTTCTCGGATCTGTTATGTGCTCGACTATCTCAAACTTCTGTAAAAGTTTATTTTTAATAAATTGGGACGGGTGGTACGCCAGAAAATGTTTCTTCCCTTCTTTGATATTTCCCCGAATGACAATATCTCCATTATTGTATTGCAATAGTTCTGTTTTCAGTAAACGGTTTTACATAATTCTCCATGAGTTGTAAAAATCAGGATTCCGTCTTTTTTTAATATCCGGTAAAGCTCATTTATCCATGCATAATGCATCGTTTCCGATAGATGCATAAAAATGGAGATGGCATGAATTTCACCCAACTGATAATAGTGTTGCCAATTAATGTGGTTATAGGCATCAAAAGCCAAACTTTTTGGAGGTGTTATGAAATTTGGATTTTGGCATTTAAATTCACTGTTTTGTTTTCGGTTCTTTGGTACATGGATAACAAAGAAGGCTGAATTTAATAGCTGCATTAGGTCTAATTTTCGTAGAACTGACTTGATGCGTTCTTTTAAAGTTATTTTTCATTGTTATATATATCATTCTCGAACTAAGTTTTTTTTAGGAGGTTTTTAAAGTTAATCAAAAAAACTGCTAACAACCTGTCTATAACCGGGGACATCTTTATTTCATTGATTTTTGTTAATTATAACTTCAAATGTACTTCCTTTTTCAACTTCAAAATTATCATAAATAGTTAAGCTATTAGTTATATCAAGAAACACATTTGAACCGTTAATAATTTTAACAGAACCATGGAATTGACCACCAATATCATCACTATTTATTGATATGTTGTAACCAGATATATATTGGCTATTACTTAGGAGCTCATTTTGAAGAAAAACATCAACCAAGGCATTATCTATAGTTACAGGTGGACTAGATGGGCCACTGATTAATGCATTAAATTCAACTTTATTTACGCCAGAAGCTTGAAAAATATTTGATTTATATAGTGTATAAGAACTTGTTGATGAAGGAGTGAAAGTTCCGATTGAATTACTTCCGACTGTTAATTGTAAAGTTATTAAACCCGAAACATTCTGTGTAATCAAAGACTTTTTGGCCATAAAAGAAATTGAATAAAAACGATTGCTTGAGAAACTCATTTGTTGGCTGATTTTATTTCCCTCGTGAAGAAAAGCAGCTTGAATGCCATCTGGAACTTGATATCCTCCATTAAAGACGGAACTATAAAGGTTACAAACTCCTCCTCCTGCAAAAGTCCAAAAGGACTGCGTTAAACTCGGGGTGTAATAGTAATAATTCTCCTGAGCGATTGGGGATTCGAAACTATAGTTTCGAAATCTTCCTTCAGTTGATGACGTCGATACTGTTAATATTGGACTTGTACTATTCACTTTAGTTATTGGATCCTGAATCTTTATCTCTATATCATAAATTGTTGAGGAAGATAGTCCCGATATAGTATAAGATGTTGATGTTGTCGATCCTATATTCTTACCATCGATGTAAATATCATATGTTTGATTCATCAATGGAGCAGTCCAGGATAAATCTATCGAATTGAACGATATATTTGTAGCAACAAGATTTTTAGGCGAATTATTGTGTATTGCAACTATTTTATTTCTAATGTTTGAAATATTGTCTATAACTAAATGATAGTCGAACTCATAAACTGATTCTTTTTTTAATTTTTCAAATTTAACAGCGGCAAGATATGATGTCTCAGCATCGTAGGATTCTTTATTTTCTGCACCGACCATGCCTTCCGAAAACTGGTGCGCATTAGGGCAATAAACTGCAAGTCCCCAGTTATTATTATCTAAAAAGGCAATCCAGTCTTCGTCGGAGTAGCGTATCCCCCAACCACTATTTGGATTCCCAGGATCTTTCACTGTATAAGCAGAGTAAGAGATTGGGCTGTTTAAGTTAAATGGAGAACTCCCCTCGTAGTAACATAGCTTATGTAACGAAGTGATTAATAAGATGGCGGGAATTTCCTGAGGTAAAAATCTATCTTCACCATAAATATTGTCGGTTCTATTGCACGTCAATTTTCCATGAACTGAGATTGTATTTCCATCTAAAGTAGTCCATTGTTCAATAGTTGCTTCAGCCGGCATATTAGGCATGTCGTACAACATTGGAATACACTTGGTATAAATGGTATTTCCGGTTTTGTTATAGCTGATTAGTTGCGAATTATTTGAGAAACTGTCACCAGTTTGAACTGGATTCCATCGAAAAGGAGACCATGTTGGATTTTGTCCTTCACTAAGTCTGTTAACAGCTTCTCCTGCCCAAAATGATGGTGTGATATATCTTCCATTGTCAGAGGTGTTTACAAGGTTTCTTGTGTTAGTAGATTTCGAGATGTAACTTATTACTCCTCCTCTATCTTTATCTAACTTCACCTTTAAGTTACTACTGGTTAATTCTATAAAATTATTTTGCGAATTCGCATAATTTATTGCTATAAATAAGGTTGAGTAAATTACGAGAGTAATTCTTACTTTAAAAATCGATTTTGCAATAATCGTTAGGTTTTTTAGTAATGGATTAACAAGTATTGTTGAAATAAAGGTTATTTGTTTCATTATTTTACAAAATTGAAAAGTTTTAATGTGTTGATCCTTCTGTTAATATTTCTCGACATAATTGGAATCAATATTTTCACTATTCCTGAAATTTTCGTATTCTTTTTTATGTTAAGATATTATTGTGGGAAATAAATCGATAAACATGATTGTGTTTTTAGATTTAACTCTGGGCATTAATTGATGATTTATTGTGTCAATAACATCCGTTTAGTATCAACAATGTTTCCGTCAACCATCAGGCTATACAAATACATGCCTGCCTTAAATTCATTTCCGTATATGGTTTCGCTTCCATTGCCTTTTTGATAGATATTTATGGTTTTTAGCAATGTGCCAGTCATATTAAATATATGTAATTGTGCGCTTGTTGCCTGTTGGGGTATTTCGAATTTTATTGTTGTTTGAGACGAGAAAGGATTAGGACTGTTTTGGTAGAGTTTGGCGGCACTAATGTTGTCGTTAATTTCAATACCTGTAATCGAAGCACTTTTTGTGTCTCCGTTTTTTGCACAACAATCATTTTCCAATGTTTCTATCCGGGCTTCCAGTTCTTTAATTGCTTCAACAAGCACTGGGATAATTCCAATGTAATCAACACTTAGGAATCCGGAGGAATCTTCTTCTACTAATTCGGGAAATACTTTTTGAAGATCCTGAGCAACAAAACCGATTCTTGTTTTCTCTGCTAGTGCAGCTTCGTATTTTGCTTTTTGTTTTTTATATTCTTCCTGTGACTTTTTTTCCTTTTCAGAAGCCTGACCTTCTGCATTAAGAGTTGTTATTTTATCTTTTTTAGGTAAAAGGTTATAGCTTACTCCATCTACTTTCTTTAAGAGCGCTAGCGAACTATCTAATTTTTTTATATTTGTTTTTAGCCTTTTGTCTGAAGTAACCGTGAAGCTATTGGCAAGAATACTGCAATTAAAGGTGAACCTGTTGTTATTCGAGTATTTGTAATATCCAACAACTTCTCCATAGTCACGGGTTAGATAGATTCCTTTTTTTCCATGTAATTGCATGATATCGGAATCTATATTTGTCCCATACTCTCCCAGAAATACATTTCCACCATGCATGGCTATTCGTCCATAATCTCCAATAGCCAGTCTCCCATTGGTTAGCATCGTTCCATAAGTTCCATAAACAATTGCGGCAACCTCGCCATTGGCATCATCAGCAGGGCGGTCGCCATTAATTACTACTGTTCCGTCTTGTCTTACTTTTAACGCTTGTGCATTTGTTTTAGTTGATGAAGCTGTTACTAGTAGGAATATTAAAATTGATATTGTATAATTTTTCATTTTTATTGAATTTTATTTAATGATATTTTTGTAATTGCTTAAAAGGATTCCCCTCGCTGCCAGACGAAAACCTTTGCCTCCTCGTGTGGGGAATAACGGGGAGGCATTTAGCCTATTTTAATTTGGAAGAATGTGTGAATGGTTATCATGGTTGTTAATCGTTTTTGGTGGCTGCAATAGTTCCGATATTACAGGGTTTGTTTTCAAATATAAAAAGAAGTTATGTTTAACGCAAGTGATGGATTCGTTTTTTTACAATATGATTGAATTATAGTAAGTTGGATGGGGTGGCGTAGTTTGTTGGTTCCAGTCTGTTAAAAAGGTTGACGTGTTCAGACCTTAAAGGTTTCAAAAACGTTTAAGGTCTGGTTAATAGTTGGTTTATGATTCCTTTTTTGCTTCATCTTTCAGCGAATCCACATCCCATGCACAATCTGAATCGTGTATAGAATAGTTTTTTTCGGCCTGTAGTGTTTCTTTTACCTGTTCTTCAAAGCGACGGGTTTCCTGAATAAATTTGCTTTGGTCTTCCAGCCAGTGTTGGTAAAGTTCTTCGGTTACCTGGTGTTCGTGGTGTTTAAAAGTACGTGTGGCGCGGTAGGCTTCATATTTCGAAAATCCCAATTCAACCAGAGCGTTGTTACCTAACTCTGCTGCCGAGTGGAAGTTCTCGCGTTGTACTTTGTTGATATTTAAATTCAGGTATTCAAATACATGAAATATATCGTTGGCACGCGCCAGTATTTTTACGTGCGGGTATTTTTTGCGCACAACTTCAGCAACTTTCAACGCATTTTCATGTTCGGCCATACTTAATATAAGTAAGCGGGCTTTTTCAATTCCGGCTTTTTCGAGCATGGTAGGGCGTGTA
Source organism: uncultured Draconibacterium sp. (assembly GCF_963677155.1). Lineage (NCBI taxonomy): Bacteria > Pseudomonadati > Bacteroidota > Bacteroidia > Marinilabiliales > Prolixibacteraceae > Draconibacterium > uncultured Draconibacterium sp. The sequence goes on from NZ_OY781884.1 coordinate 4,455,228, forward strand.
ATATCACCAAAATACAGCTTGAAACCATATTTACGCAGCGTTTCAACATTCGATGGGTTGTTATCAAGGATGGTAACTTTTATTCCATTGGCTATAAGAATTCGTCCAACTGTTAATCCAAAGCGTCCAAATCCGGCAAGAATTACCGGAGTTTCTTCATCTTCAATCTCGTCATATTCCTGTTTGTTTTGCCAGCGTGCCAAAATCGGGCTCACTGCTTTGTCGTTAAAAATTAGCAGCAGTGGAGAAATTGCCATCGATAAGGTAACCACCAGCAGCAACATTCCTGAAGTTTGCTCGTCGAACAGTTTGTTTTGTTTCGAGAAGGATATGAGAACAAAAGCAAATTCGCTGGCCTGGGCGAGTAAAAACGCAAAAAGAAACTCGAACCCTTTTTTTAGCCTGAATATTCGTCCTAAAATTAAAAGAACTACAAATTTTATAACTATTAAAAGCAACACAAAACCAATAATCAACCAGGGATTTTCAATCAGCAAATTAAAATTTATACCGGCACCAACGGAAATAAAAAAGAGTCCGAGCAGTAAGCCCTTAAACGGATCTATAGTCGTTTCCAACTCGTGGCGGTATTCGCTGTCGGCTAAAACCACACCGGCAATAAAGGTTCCCAGTGCCGGAGACAGCCCAATGGCATCCATACCCAGCGCAATGCCAATAACCATAAGTAGTGCCAATGCTACAAAAACCTCGTGTAAACCTGTTTCGGCAACTAAACGAAAAATATGACGTGCAGCAAAACGACCAATAATTACCATAACTGTAATGGCGCCGATAATTATTAATAGTTGCAGCCAGCCGGGTAACTGAGCTACCTGTCCAATGCTTTCTATCGAGGTGTCGGAAAGAGCAGCTGGAGTTCCAAGAGTTGCAATAAGAGGCAGTAATGCAAGAATTGGAATGACTGCCATATCCTGAAACAGTAAGACCGAAAAAGCTGAACGGCCTGCAATATTGCGCATTAATCCTTTTTCGCTTAAAGTTTGCAGTACAATTGCTGTTGACGAAAGCGCAAGAATGAGCCCTATGGCAACTGCACGGTTTAGCTGAAAGTTAAAAAACAAGGCAACACCAGTAATAATTCCGGCAGTTATGAGTACTTGCAAGCCTCCCAATCCGAAAATGTTACGCCGCATTTTCCATAATAGTTTAGGCTCCAGTTCCAGCCCAATAATAAAAAGCATAAGCACAACTCCAAACTCGGCAAAGTGCATAACCTCTCCGGCTTCGTTCCCTACCAATCGTAAAACAAAAGGGCCAATAATGATTCCGGCAAGCAGGTAGCCCAGTACTGAGCCAAGACCCAGTTTTTTGGCGATTGGAACAGAAACAACGGTTGCTCCAAGGTAAATTAATGCGTTTAAAAAGAATTCCTGATTATGCATCGTGCTCAATTATTTCGTTCATGTATTCCATCGAATTCAGGCGTTCAGTTTCAATTTTGTTATCGCGAAGCAACTTTATTACCGATTTGTAATCGTCGGCATACTTTTTTATCTGATTGCCGTTCAGTGTATGCGAACCATGTACAACAAAAGGTGGCAGGTTTGTCATTCGGCAAAGACTCGCCGACTGTATAAAAGGTGCCAGAAACTGGTTTATAGTGTACCGGTTTTTTCCATCGGCACTGTATACTTCTTTTCTTCCGCCGGTTGAAATGCACGACATGGCCCATTTCCCTTCCAATGCCCGTCCGTGTGTGCCATATGCAAAACCATGTTGCAGCACCAAATCCATCCATTCTTTGATAAGAGCCGGAGCACTGTACCAGTAAAACGGATGGTGCCAGATAATGATATCGTGCTCGGTCAATAGTTTTTGCTCAACAGGTACATCAATAAAAAAATCGGGATACTTTTCATACAAATTATTAATGGTAACGCCTTCCAAATCTTTTATTGCTTCTATTAGTGTTTTGTTGATAAGCGACTTTTGAAAGGCCGGATGTGCAAAAAGTATTAATATTTTTTTCATCTGCTCGAACTGTTTTGTGGCAATTTACTGAATAAATTTATGAAACATAAATAAACTAAATTATAGAAGTGGTTACAAATTTCTTATTTTTATAATCTTATATGAAATCATAAAACTCAGAACGTGAAAAAGTTTATTATCCCCTTGTTTTTTCTGCTTCTTATTGTTGTTTCATGCAAAGAAAATAACAAAACAAATGTTGCCCCAGAAGTGGAATTTGCGCATTATGTACAAGCATATACCAGTGGTGTAATTTCCAGTAGAACAACAATCTCAGTATACCTGACTAAACCAGTGGAGTTGAATGGCCCGGTAGGCGAACTCTTCGAGTTTGAACCAAACATAAAGGGAGAAACCGTACAGGTTGGCGATCGCATGTTTGAGTTTCGGTCTTCTGAGCCGCTAAAACAAGGTACTGAATACGAAGCCAGATTTTTCCTGGGAAAGGTAATGAACGTAAAAACCGATTTGCAGGAAATGCCATTCCGGTTTTCAACGGTGCCGCAGTCGTTTACTGTTACGGTTGAAGGTTTAACGAACTATGAGAATTTAGGAGCAACCCAGATGCAGTTAAACGGTTATGTTTTAACTGCCGATGTTGCCGAGGCTCTGGCTGTTGAAAACATACTGACAACCCGTTTGGACGGCGAAGAACTGCCCGTAACCTGGAATCACGAAACAGGCGGACGTAAACACTTTTTTACTGTCGATAGTATTTCCCGCTTGCAAGATGATGCCGGGAAGCTTGAAGTTAAATGGGATGGACGTTTGCTTGATATAGATGATGCCGGAATGAAAGAACTTGAAGTTCCTGCATTAAGCGATTTTAAAGTACTTGAGGCAAATGTGGTTCAGCAACCCGAACAATGTGTGAATATTCGTTTTTCGGATGCGCTGCTAAAAACTCAGGATCTGAACGGTTTGATTGAGTTGGATAATAGCCGTGATTTAAGATTTGAATTGGATGGTAACCTGATTAAAATTTGGACTGATAAACGAATTACCGGTGAAGTAAATTTAACTGTTCACAAAGGAATTAAAAGTAGCAATTATGCACGTCTGAAATCGGGAGAAAACTTTTTGCTGCAATTTACGAATGCTGAACCAAAGGTGAGGTTATTGGGGAAAGGTGTAATTGTTCCGCAAAGTGAGTCGATGATTTTTCCATTTGAAGCTATCAGCTTAAATGCTGTTGATGTACGGATTATACAGATTTTTAAAGATAATGTTGCTCAGTTTTTTCAGGACAATAGTATTGATGGAAACGCCAGTTTAAAACAAGTTGGACGTTTAGTCTACGAAAAAAAGATTGATCTCTATTCTGATGAATCAATTAATTATAACAACTGGAACACCTTTAAAATTGATCTGGCCAAAATGATAGATATTGAGCAAGGAGCCATTTATAGAGTGGAGTTGCGTTTTCGCAAAGAGTATTCGTTATACGATTGCCCTGATAACGAAACGGACGAAAGTCTACAGGAAACAGATTTTAACCAGAAGGAAGACTATCAAAACAATTGGGATACTCCCGGCTGGTACAGCACGTACTATTATCCCGAGGGGTATCGTTGGAGCGAACGTGATAATCCATGCCACGTTTCATATTACAATTACGATCGGTTTGTTAGCAAAAATATTATGGCTTCGCAATTGGGGATTGTAGCCAAAGAAGGAAAAAATCACCGAATGTTTTTTGCTGTCTCCAATTTGTTAAATACAGCTCAGGAAAGCGATGTTGATTTGAAGCTATACAACTTTCAACATCAGCTAATTGAAAGTGTAAAAACTGATGCGCGAGGTTTGGCAGAAGTGGACTTAAAGAAAAAACCATTTTTGCTGATTGCTCAAAAAGGAAATCAGTTTGGCTATTTGCGTTTGGATGATGGAACTTCGCTATCGGTAAGTAATTTTAATGTTTCAGGACAGGAAATAACCGATGGAATGAAAGGCTTTATTTATGGAGAGCGCGATGTTTGGCGTCCCGGCGATACGTTGTTTCTCAACTTTATTTTGGAGACAAATGCTGCCCGTCCCGAGAATCATCCGGTAATTTTTAGTCTGATTAACCCAAAAGATCAACAGGTAGAACGACGTGTTGTAACCAACAACGAAAATGGATTTTACCAGTTAACAACAACTACCGAAAAAGATGCACCAACCGGAAACTGGCGCGCAGAAGTTCAGGTTGGTAACAGCCGGTTTTCTAAACGGGTAAAAATTGAAACAATAAAACCCAATCGGTTAAAAATTGATATTGATCTGCCCGAAGACAAAGTGCTTGATGAAAGTAATAAAGTAGTACCGATTACAGCTAGTTGGTTGCACGGTAGCCCCGCAAAATCGCTAAAAGCAAAAGTTGAGGTAATGTTGGCTAAAACCAATACAACATTTGAAGATTATCAAAACTACACATTTACCGATCCGGCAACAAGTTATGCACAAAAAGAGCAAACCATTTTTGATGGAAAACTGAACGAAGCCGGAAAAGCAAAAGTTCCTTTCGTATTGGAAGGATTGGATAATGCACCGGGAATGCTGAATGTTTGGTTTACATCGCGGGTGTTCGAAAGTGGAGGAGATTTTAGTACATCGATAAGCAATGCTAAATATTCTCCTTTCGAATCGTATGTTGGTGTGCGAATGCCTGAATCGGACGATAACTGGTACACCACCGATACCGATTATTTACCGGAGATTGTTACGGTAGACAAAAATGGAAAACCGGTTTCTGGAGATGACTTGGAAGTGCGCTTGTATAAAATCAACTGGCGCTGGTGGTGGGAGTCGGGTTCTGAAAACCTGGCACATTACGTTTCGGGACGATATTATCAGCCGGTGAGTAATTGGAATATTTCCGATGCGAAACACAAGTCGCAAATAAAACTCAATGTAAAATACAACGATTGGCAAGACAATGGCCGGTACTTTTTGTGGGTGAAAGACAACACTTCGGGGCATTCTACCGGAATTACTTTTTACATGTCGAAATGGGGAAGTTGGCGCTCGGATGGAATGGAGCAGGGGGCAACTATGCTTAGTGTGCGAACTGATAAAGAAAAATACAATGTGGGTGACGATATTGAAGTAATTATTCCATCGTCGAAAGCGGGAAAAGCACTGGTGAGCCTTGAGAATGGAACCGAAGTGATGGATATGTTTTGGGTAGAAACGACCGATAAAGAAACGCGTTTCACGCTAAAAGCCAACAAGAAAATGGCTCCCAATTTTTATGTGAATGTAAGTTTGATTCAGGCTTACGAAAACACCGAAAATGATGCTCCTTTGCGGCTTTATGGTATAATTCCTGTAAAAGTTGAAGACCCGGAAACTATTCTTCAGCCTCAGATTAAAACTCAAAAAGAGATTGAACCGGAAACGAATTATAAGGTGGAAGTATCGGAGAAAAACGGTAAAAAAATGACTTACACACTTGCCATTGTTGATGAAGGTTTGTTGGGCCTAACCAATTATAAAACACCAAATCCACACTACTCGTTTTATCAGCGCGAAGCGTTGGGCGTTAAAACCTGGGATATGTACGATTATGTGGTTGGAGCTTATGGAGCCCGCCTTGAAAAAGCCTTTGCAGTTGGTGGTGACGGAAGTTTGGTAGAAACGGATAAAAAAGAGGCCAACCGTTTCAAACCAGTTGTGCAGTTTGCAGGGCCTTTTACGCTGGAAGCCGGAAAAACCCAAAAACACGAATTTGAAATGCCCAATTATATTGGTGCGGTTCGTATGATGGTTGTGGCCGGAAACCAGGGTGCTTATGGTGCTAACGAAATTTCGGTGCCGGTGCGTAAAGGACTGATGTTGTTGGCAACGGTTCCGCGAAAGTTGGCGCCACTTGAAACATTTGATCTTCCGGTTGATGTGTTTGCCATGAAAGATAATGTGAAAAATGTTTCAGTTTCAGTAAAAACAAATGAGTTGTTTGAGGTTGTAGGCAACAACGAGAACTCCATTCAATTTGCTGAAAATGGTGAGAAAATGACCTTCTTTAAATTGAAGGTAAAAGATGACATTGGGGTTGGTAAAATTGTTGTTGAAGCAAAATCCGGCAACGAACGCGCCACTTATGAAGTTGAGGTTGATGTACGGAATCCGAATTTGCAGGTTGTTAAACAAGATGCAAAACTGGTTCCTGGTAACCAAAACTGGACTTGTGATTTGCAGTCGCCGGGTACTCCGGGTACAAATGAAGCCTGGGTTGAAATTTCAGGATTTCCTCCATTAAATCTCGCAAAACATTTGGATTACCTGATACAATATCCTCACGGTTGTGTGGAACAAGTTACTTCATCGGTTTTTCCGCAATTGTTTCTGGGACAGTTAACCGACTTAACCGCCGATCAGAAATTGGAAATAGAGGACAATGTACGTAAGGCACTGGTAAAATTGCAGTCGTACCAACTGGGGAGTGGCGGATTTAGTTACTGGCCCGGATCGGCATACGTTAACAGCTGGGCAACAAGTTACGTCGGGCACTTTATTTTAATGGCAGAAAAGGCCGGTTATTCACTTCCATTTGGCTTAAAGAATAAATGGCTGCGCTATCAGCAATCGGAGGCAAGGAATTGGAAAGGTAATCAACATTTCGAGTATTATTCGCAATCGCGAAACTATGATTTAATACAGGCCTATCGTTTGTATACTCTGGCTTTGGCCGGAAGTCCTGATATGGGGGCAATGAACCGTTTGCGTGAAAAAGGCAACAAAGCGTCAGATGTTACCTGGCGCCTGGCATCGGCTTATATTCTTGCTGGTAAAAAGGATGCTGCCGAACAATTGGTTACCAATATAAGTACCGAAGTAAAAGATTACCGCGAATTTGGCGGCACTTTTGGTTCGTCGTTACGCGATAAAGCGATGTTGCTTGATGCATTAACCTTGCTTAAGGATCAGGAAAATGCTTTTGAAATGTTGAAATCGATATCCGACGAGTTGAACAGCCGCGACTGGCTGAGTACACAAACAGCTGCATGGTGTTTGTATGCTGCTGCGCGCTTCTCGGAAGAATTTTATAACGATGGTAACGAAACCGCATTCGAACTAACACTAAATGGAAAGAAACAACAATTACGCACAAAAATTCCGGTAGTTAGAATTCCGGTAGAGAATGGTACGGTAGATAAGGTTAATGTTGAATTTGAAAACAAAGGAAGCAGTGCAACTTATGTAAGAGTTGTTGCAAAAGGAGTTCCATCGGGTATCGATTCGGTTTCTTCATCAGCTAACCTGGTTATGAATGTGAAATATGTGGATAGTGCGAACAAAACAATCGATCCGAAAAGCATTCAACAGGGTACCGATTTTAGAATGATCGTTACCGTAAAACATCCGGGGAAACGTGTTGATTATGAAGAAATGGTTTTGTCAGCTTTAATTCCTTCTGGGTGGGAAATTCTGAATAAACGCATTGGTGATGTTCCGGGAGAGGAATCGAATTTTGAGTATCAGGATATTCGCGATGACCGGATTTACACCTATTTCGATTTGGATATAAACGAGCAAAAAACTTTTGTATTCTATCTAAATGCTGCCTACAAAGGTCGGTTTTATCAACCACCGGTAAGTTGCGAGGCCATGTACGATAACTCGGTAAATGCAAAAAAAGCCGGAAGAATGGTTGTTGTGCAATAACATTTTTGTGATTTGGTAAAGTTTTTTAAAAACAGATTTCGGTGGAAATGGGCGAGTATTGTTTTTTTTGCAATGCTTGTCCTGTTTTTTATAGGCGGATTTTTTGTCCCGAAGCCCTTGTTTACTGCTTCGTATTCAACAGTTGTTGAAAGTAGTAATGGCGATTTGCTGGGCGCACGAATTTCTGATGATGAACAATGGCGTTTTCCGGCAGTTGACAGTATTCCGCAAAAATACGAGGAGTGTGTATTACAGTTTGAAGACAAACATTTTTATCATCACCTGGGTGTAAATCTGGGGGCGATAGTGCGTGCGATGGTACAAAATATAAAAGCCCGGAAAGTGGTGAGTGGTGGTAGTACAATTACCATGCAGCTGAGCCGGTTGGCACGAGGAAACAGAACACGAAACTTGAAAAATAAACTGATTGAAGTATTCTGGGCTTTACATATTGAGCTGCGTTATTCAAAAGATGAAATTCTGAAACTCTATGCTTCACATGCACCTTTTGGCGGAAATGTAGTTGGTATTGACGCGGCATCATGGCGGTATTTTGCCCGCGATAGTGAGCAGTTGTCTTGGGCTGAATCAGCAACTTTAGCAGTGCTCCCCAATGCTCCGTCGCTAATTTATCCCGGCCGGCTTGACGATAAACTGAAGCAGAAACGCGATCGCCTTTTACAAAATTTGCTGAAAGCTGGAAAAATAGATAGCATGACCTTCGAACTGGCAATTTCTGAGGCTTTGCCGGAAAAGGTAAATGCTTTGCCCAATATGGCTTATCATTTTACAGAAATGATGAATGACGAAAGGAAGGGCGAGCGAACTCGTTCAACCATTAATAGTGTAATTCAAAACCGGGTGAATCAGGTTGTGCGAAAACATCAGCGGCGTTTAAAAGCAAACTACATAAACAATATGGCGGTGGTAGTGGCCGAAATTCCCTCGAAAAAAGTACGGGCTTATGTTGGGAATACCTTCGCAAATGATAGTTTAAATAATGGAAATTATGTGGATGTTGTACAAGCTTCACGAAGTACCGGTAGTATTCTTAAGCCGTTTTTGTATTGCAAAATGATGGATGAGGGAATGCTTTTGCCAAGTATGCTAGTACCTGATATTCCCATTCGTTTTGGAGGTTTTACCCCGATGAATTTCGACCGGCAATATAATGGGGCAGTACCTGCAGAAGAAGCTTTGGCACGGTCGTTAAACATTCCTGCGGTGCATTTATTACGCGAATTTGGCGTGGCACCATTTCATTCCTTTCTGAAACAAACCGGCATGTCAACCTTGAATCAGGTCCCCGATTATTACGGGTTGTCGTTAATACTCGGTGGTGCTGAAGTAAAACTCTGGGACCTTGCCGGAATGTATGCTTCGTTAGCAACAATTCTGGATATTTACAATAGCAAAGACGGCTTATATCTTTCAAAGCCTTTTGCCCCTTTAATTTGGGATGAAAAAGAAAAGGCACAGCAAGGAATAGAATTGAAACAACCGGTTGTTCGGGCAGCATCAATATATTCAACGTTTAAGGCCCTTCTAGAAGTAACACGACCCAACACTGAAAGTGGCTGGGAGCGATTTGCTCATTCGAAAAAAATTGCATGGAAAACAGGTACCAGCTTTGGCTTTCGTGATGCGTGGGCAGTTGGTATTACCCCAAAATATGTGGTTGCTGTGTGGTGCGGTAATGCCGATGGAGAAGGGCGAGCCGGATTAACAGGAGTGTCGGCTGCTGCTCCGGTAATGTTTGATGTGTTTTCAACTTTGCCCGATGCCAGCTGGTTTGAGGTCCCGGTTGACGAAATGGACAGTATTGAAGTTTGCAGCGAAAGTGGTTTTTTGCCTGGCGAGAATTGCGACGACAGGAAGACTATTCTTGTTCCACATGGGAACAAAGTTGGTGTTTGCCGGTGGCATCAGCGTATCCATTTAAATGCAGAGCAAACACACCGGGTTAACGCCAATTGTTATCCGGTATCAAAAATGGTGCATAAAAACTGGTTTGTGCTTCCGCCGTCAATGGAATACTATTACAAGCGGGAAAATGTTCTTTATGCCACTTTGCCCCCGCTGATGCCCGGTTGTACAGAGAATCAACAGCAACTGGATTTTATATACCCCAGAGAATGGAACCGGATTTTTATTCCGGTAGAACTGGATGGAACAAAAGGAAAGTTAATTGTTGAGCTGGCCCATCGTTTAAATAATGTTGATGTGTACTGGTATCTTGACGATGATTTTCTGGGTGTCACAAAAAATATGCATCAGTTTGAGCTTCGTCCCGAACCCGGATGGCACACCATTACTGTAAGTGATAACCTGGGAAATTTGCTTACAAAACGATTCTTGGTAGTTAATCGTTAGTGTTGTTAATGTTATTTCACGTAAATCATATCAAAAAGTCATGAACCTGTTTCAGAAAACTTTGTAATTTTGCGGCTGATTTAAAGGACAGATATGACAGATATTAAGCTTAACACAATTCCTGAAGCCATTGCTGCTATACAAAAAGGAGAAATGGTAATTGTTGTTGATGATGAAGATAGGGAGAATGAAGGTGATTTAATTGTTGCTTCAGAATTGATCTCCACTGAAATAGTAAATTTTATGGCTTCGCAGGCGCGGGGCCTTATTTGCGTAGCCTTAACAGAGCAACGTTGCGAGGAGTTGGAGCTGAACCTGATGGTGGGCAAAAACACTTCGGCCAATGAAACGGCTTTTACTGTTTCGGTTGATGCGATTCATCCTGAAGTAACAACAGGTATTTCTGCTGCCGACCGCGCCGTTACCATTAAAATGCTGGTTGACAAAAAAACCCGACCGGAACAATTAGGTCGTCCGGGACATATCTTTCCTTTAAAGGCAATGGAACGCGGAGTGTTACGTCGTACCGGACACACCGAGGCTGCTGTTGATTTGGCTCGTTTAGCCGGTTTAAAACCTTCGGGTGTGCTGGTTGAAATTATGAACGAGGATGGAACAATGGCTCGTTTGCCACAATTATATGAGTTTGCTCAAAAACATAATCTGAAGCTGGTTGCCATTAAAGACCTGATTTCTTTTCTTTTCCAAAGCGAAAGCCTGATTGAAAGAGGAGAAGAAGTGGCGTTGCCAACGGATTACGGCGATTTCAGAATTGTTCCTTTCCGTCAGAAATCGAATGGTGCTGAACATGTTGCTTTAATAAAAGGCGAATGGGAGCCCAACGAGCCGATCTTGGTTCGTGTACACTCGTCGTGTATGACAGGTGACATTTTTGGATCAATGCGTTGCGAATGTGGCGATCAGCTGCATGCCTCAATGGAAATGATTGAGAAAGCCGGCAAAGGTGTAATTGTATACATGATGCAGGAAGGACGTGGTATTGGACTGCTGAATAAAATTGCTGCCTATAAATTGCAAGACCAGGGATTGGATACGGTAGATGCAAACATTCATCTTGGATTTAAAGCCGATGAGCGAGATTATGGTGTTGGTGCTCAGATATTAAGTAGTCTGGGCGTAAAAAAGATGCGTTTGCTTACCAATAATCCGGTTAAACGAATTGGGCTGGAAGGATATGGACTGCAAGTTACCGAGATTGTTCCGATAGAGATTGCTCCAAACGAGCACAATCAGCGTTATATGAAAACCAAACGCGACCGAATGGGGCATCATCTCCGAAAATTTAACTACGATAAATAGGAAAGCTATATTTCTTTTTCAATTATAGGATTGAGCGTTTTGGAAATGACGAAGTACTCTTTGTTTTTTCAAAAATTATTTCCGTACATTTAGTTACATTTTTAAAACATAAATTATATGGATGGAAAGACAAAGGCAATTGTAGCACACATTTTTTGGGTAGGGTGGATTGTTGCATTAATTGTAAATTCGAATGACAAAGATGAGCTGGCTAGTTTTTATATTAGACAAATGCTAGGATTATGGTTATTCTCGTTGGTAATAACATTTATTCCTGTTATAAATATTTTTGGCTGGATTATTACATTGGTTTTTTGGATAATAAGTATCATTGGTGCTATAAACGGAGAACAGAAAGAAATTCCCTGGGTAGGTAACTACTTTCAGGATTGGTTTAAAGGAATTTAATATAAACGAATATATAAGCATAAAAAAGACAGGTTTTTGGCCTGTCTTTTTTATGCTTATTTATCGTTGTTCTCTTCTTTGCTTCTATCGCGGTATTTGCGGAACATATAAATGCGGAACTCATATTCCGTTTTATAAAGTTTTATAACTTTTATAGGTGGCAGAATTTTTAGAAACTCTTCGTTGTATTTCTCCTGTACCTCTGCTTCTGTTTTTCCCAATGCAACGTGTTCGCGAGTTAGTTTAATCAATTCTTTATTCGAAAGATTTTCATCTACATTTCTTACATTGTCTTCCAACTCATGACGTTTCTGCTGAAAATCAAACATCTCTTTTTCCATCTGATTGTATACCGGCCAAAATTTTTGAGCTTCTTCCGTTGTTAGATCAAGGTTGGTTGTAAAGAAGGCCACCTTCTCGTTGCGGTAACGTTCCCAACGATCATCATCTTCTTTTTTTTGCGCGGTTGCTCGTGTTTGGGTAAAAATCAACAATCCTATTGTTAGTATTGCAATTAGCTGTCTCATATTTCTTTACTCTTCTGTATATTCAAAAATTTCGTATGCGTTAAAATTGGAGTTTACGTAAGCAACTAAATCATCGTCGCTAAATGTTTCGTCTTTCTCATCGCTTTCCAGTAACGAAAAGAATGACGTTTCGTCGAGTTCCTCCAGGATTGACTGCATATGTGTATCGGAGAATTTTGCTGAAGCCGTTGTTTCAATAACCTGATTTTGTGGTGTAAAGGTTTTTAATGGTATATAAACCAGCATGAATATGATAGCAAAACTGGCAGCAAGACCAAATGCAGGTTTTAAAAGTTTGATAAGTTTAAATTCCTCCTTGTCGGCCACATGTTTTTCCGCTTCAATTTGCATTTGCATGCGTGCGGAAAAATCGTCGAAATAATGTTTCGGAGTCCCAAATGGGTTTTCCTTCTTCATTTTCGACAAATTTGATGTTATGTTTTTTAATTCTTCCATTGCGGCATTTTTATCTATTGACTATATCTTCTTTAAAAGGTTTAAATCCAAACTATTAATCCGTGGTTTTTAAATATTCTTCAATCTTCTTTGCAGCATGATGATAGGATGCTTTTAACGCTCCAACTGATGTGTCCAGAATTTTCGACATTTCATCATATTTTAAATCATCAAAATATTTCATATTAAATACTATTCGTTGTTTATCGGGTAAACGTAAAATTGCTTTCTGAAGTTTTAACTGAATTTCATCTCCTTCGAAATAAGGGTCGGAAGCAAGATTATCCATTAAAAACTCAGAAGCATCGTTCATTGGCATAAAGCTCTTTTTCTTTTTCGAATTGATAAACGTTATCGATTCGTTGGTAGCAATACGATATAACCAGGTAAACAGGCTCGATTCTTCCCGAAAATTATCGATGCTGCGCCACACTTTTAAAAAGGTGTTCTGTAAAACATCGTCGGCATCGTCATGGTTCATCACAATCTTTCGGATATGCCAATACAATCGCTCCTGGTAAGTGCTTACGAGTTGATGAAAAGCAAGATCGCGCTTGTTTGCATCCTTTAAATCTGCAATTATATTTTTATCTGTCTCTTGCATGAAACTACCAATCAGACATCATCTGTTGGCAAAGGTTAAAAAAAAAATCAGATTCTGAAGTTTAATCCTTCTTCTCTTAATTTGTTGTAAACATTAAGATCGAAAGAGTACAGTTTGGCTGCCCGGTGTGCAACGTTGGTTTGTTTCTCGCCGGTATCTACTAACAGCCCCATATTTTGAATTTTTTTTCTGAAATTACGCGTATCGAGTGTGGTATCCAAAATAACTTCGTATAAGGTTTGTAGTTCAGTTAGGGTAAACTTATCGGGCAGCATTTGAAATCCTACCGGACGATATTTTACCTCCGAACGCAGTTTCTTTAAAGCTTCATCAATGATTGCTTTATGGTCGAAAACCAATTTCGGAAGTTTATCAATTTCGAACCAGTTTAACACTTTTGCCATTTCCGATTGGCGCAGATCGTGATATTCCGGGTTAATAATTGCATAGTAGGCGGTGGTTAAAACGCGCGAAAAAGGAACACGTTCCACTTTCCCGAAAGTCTTCACCTGATTGAGATAGACATTTTCTAGGCCGGTACTTTTCGATAAAATAAATTTGGCATATTCATCAATGTCTTCATCATCTGGCAAGTGAGAGCCAATTAAAGCCCAGTAATCCTGCCCGGCATGCATTGGGTTTTGGGTAAAAAGGATTTCAACTTCTTCGAAATTGTCTTTTTCGCTAAAAAAACGTTTGGCAACATCAGAGTCCGATTGCCAAAGAAGTATACACAGTTTGTTGTCTTTGAAACCAAAAATTACACAGTCAACAGATAAATGTCTTAGTATCATAAGTTAAATGTTTGCGCAAATGTAGTTACTGAGATTTAAAAAAACCAATATAAACTTTGGTTAGTATACAATAAGCATCGTTTTATTCAATAAAAGGTGTGCCAAAACTTCAATTTTTAAATAGCAAAAATAAATTACCTTTGCACCGCAATTTTTAAATAAGTAAAATGGCTTTAAAATGTGGTATTGTTGGTTTGCCAAACGTCGGAAAATCAACATTGTTTAATTGTTTGTCGAGTGCAAAAGCACAATCAGCAAATTTCCCTTTTTGTACAATCGAACCCAATCTTGGGGTGATAACTGTACCCGATGACAGATTAACAAAATTGGAGGAATTGGTAAAACCGCAACGCGTGGTTCCAACAACGGTTGAAATTGTAGATATCGCCGGGTTGGTTCGAGGAGCAAGTAAAGGAGAAGGTTTGGGGAATAAATTCCTGGGTAATATTCGCGAAACCGATGCAATTATTCACGTTCTGCGTTGTTTCGAAAACGAAAATATTACGCACGTTGATGAAACTATTGATCCGGTGCGCGATAAGGAAACTATTGATATTGAACTTCAGTTGAAAGATTTGGAGACTGTTGAAAGCCGTATTACTAAAGTTGAAAAACAGGCACGTACCGGAAACGATCCCGAAGCCAAACGTATGTACCGTATTCTGTCGAAATACAAAGAGGTGTTGATGGAAGGAAAATCGGCACGTACTGTTGAGGTTGACCCATCGGATGCAGCAGCTGTAAAAGGTCTTGAATTGCTGACAAATAAACCGATTCTATATGTTTGTAATGTTGACGAGCCTGCTGTAATTAAAGGAAATGCCCACGTTGAAGCCGTAAAAGAAGCCATAAAAGATGAGAATTCGGAAATGCTGATGATTGCAGCAGCAACAGAAGCCGATATTGCCGAACTGGATGATTTTGAGGAGCGCCAGATGTTTTTGGATGACCTTGGATTGAAGGAAGCCGGTGTAAGCAAACTGATTAAATCTGCCTATAAATTGCTTCAGTTGGAAACGTATTTTACCGCTGGAGTAAAAGAAGTGCGTGCATGGACTTACCATAAAGGAAGCAAAGCACCACAGGCTGCGGGTGTCATCCACTCTGATTTCGAAAAAGGATTTATTCGTGCCGAGGTGATTAAATACAACGACTTTATAACTTTAGGATCGGAGCTGGCCTGTAAAGAAGCCGGAAAAATGTCGATTGAAGGAAAAGAGTATGTTGTAACCGATGGCGATATAATGCACTTCAGGTTTAATGTTTAAAAGATCCTGAAACCAGTCGTGAAGTGTCCAAAAAAATAAAAGGCGTGAAAGAGTATTCTTTCACGCCTTTTATTGTATCCTCCTTTTTAAGAAGGTAAAAGCACCGTTTACTTTTGTGGTTGAACGTCGCTCATATCTTTTACAATACCGTTTTTGTCAACTTTAATTACAACATCTTTCGAAATTTCGAGTTGTATTACTGTTTCCTCAATCTTTATTACTTTTCCGTAAATTCCACCGGTTGTAACTACTTTGTCGCCTTTTTGTAAGCTTTCGCGAAACTTACGGGTTTCTTTCTGGCGTTTTACCTGAGGGCGAATCATAAAAAAGTAAAAAACTACGATGATCAGCAATAGTGGTAAAAAGCTCATTAAAGGGTTGGCATCACTACCTTCTTGTGGCTGCATCATTAATAAAATAGAATTCAACATGACTATTATTTTTAATATTTAATATCAATAAGTTCGTTATCAACTTGGGCAAAAATAGCTAAATGTTTTAATTCTTTGCTATTTCCAAGCACTTCAATTGTTTTGTATTCTCTTCCAACCAACCCGGCAGTGTTAAATTCAACTTCAATTAAAGTGGTTTTTCCGGGGGGCACCGGCTGCTTGTTAAAATGTGTTGTTACACAACCACAGTCGGTTTCAAGGCTTTCAATTACAAAATCGTTATCGCCGGTATTAGTTAATACAAAAGTGTGTAATACAATTTCTCCGGCTTTTAGTTTTCCGAAATTATGAACGGCTTCATCAAACGAAATTTCGGTTGGAGCCAATTCCTTTGTCGTATGTTTCTCGGAATTACTATTGTTTTTGTTGGCTTCGCACGAAACCAAAACAATAATTAAGAATATGAAAGCCAGTTTGTGCATTATTCTTATTCGCCAATCAATCCGCGTCCTTCTTTACTTATTTTCTCGGTGCTTTTTAAATCTTTCAGCGTTTTGTCCAGAATACCGTTAATAAAATTGCGGCTCTTTTCGGTGCTGTAAAACTTCGAAAGCTCGATGTATTCATTCAACGTTACTTTTGTAGGAATAGTGGGGAAATACAGGAACTCGGTAATGGCCAGCTGCATAATTAAAATGTCCATAAAAGCAATGCGTTCCACATCCCAGTTGCGCGAGTGCTCTTTAATCAATACACGCAGTTCGTTGTGATTGATGATGGCTTTACGCAACAGGTTTTTTGTAAAGTCGCGATCTTCCTGATCTTTATACATTGGCATTAACGATTGTTCCGAATCTGAAAGTTCGTTGAAACGACGCAGCGTTTTTGAGATCATCGAAATCACAAATTCCACATCATCGTTCCAGTAAATGCTTTGTTCTTCAAGCATCATATACAGATCTTCCGAAATAAGGATGATCTTATTAAATAGCTTTTCAACGAATTTGCGGTCGTTCAGGTACGAACGGTTGCTGTCGGCCATATATTCAGTGTATATATCCGATTCAATCATCATCAGGTACAATTCCTTAATTAGCTCGGGATGATCTTTCCAGTTCAGTTTTTTCTGATCAAGATAAGTGTTCAGTTTGTTGTTACTACGCAACTGCTGAATTACCTGATTGGTGATAAACTTGGTATTCGGATTCAGATCTTCGTGTGTTGGCTGATGTTTGTTTCTTCTGATTTCTATACGGCCTTCTGCATAGTCTGCAATTTCAGGTACCAGCGCCAGCAGGTAGTGGTAAAGGTCGTAAGATTTGTGGATACAAAAGAACAATTCTTTCTCGGTGTTGTTGATCGATTTCTCGTCGGTGGAGTAGTAGGCGTACAATACTTGTAGAACCTTTGTGCGGATAATCCTTCTGCTAATCATTTTTAATGAACTTCGTATAAATTTCGGTGCAAAATTACATCTTTTTTTGAATCGCCATGCAGAAAAGAAAGCAAATGAAGTACGTTATTTTAATGTGAAGGAAAAGGAACGCAGATTACGCTCATTCTACTGATCTAAGCGGATAAAATAGTGATGCTTTCTATCGAAGAGAGCGTATTATTGCTAGATACATCTTATTTCCTTGTTAGTTTATGGTTCGTATATGTTCTTCAAAAAAAAAGAGACTGTCTTTTTTTTGACAGTCTCTTGAAAACCACTATTTTTTTTGTAAAAACTCTTCAGTAGTAATCATTGCTTTGGTATGCAATACAAGCGTTTTCTTTGATGCTTCTAACAGCCTCAAACTTGTTGAACCGATAGCATCAGAAATTGCGATGGGCGTATAACCGTTTTCTGCGGCATCTCTGGAATGGGAGGTTACACAACCTTCGGCAAGCATTCCCGCAATGTATATCGTTTCGGTGCCAAGTTTTTCCAGATGTTCTTGAATTGAATTTGCCCAAAATGAGGAAAATCCTTGCCTGTACGGAAGTACAATTTCATTCTCTTTTGGTGTGGCTTCTTTTATAAATTCAACGCCTTTTGTGCCGATTTCCAATAGCTTATTATCGATAATGACAGATTGAAAGGCGTTTTTGGGTTTAAAACCTGCCATCTGCTAAAAGGGAAACCCACAGGCGAATGAATTATGGGAATATTGTTTTCTCTTGCTTTTGCCAATACCACCTTAAGGTTTTGTTTTACCTCGTTTTTGGTAACTGATTCTTTTGTGAATCCCCAAGCCTTGCCGTTTTCTGACAACAAATCTACCTGGGCTGATGTAACTAATAATACTTTTGTTGCATTCATTATTCTGAATTTTTATGATTAATGATGCCACAAATATCCGTCGGTTCAGCCGCTCATAACGGTATCTTTTGATACAAAGGGGTGATTTTCTTTCTTAAATCAGTTCAATTCCTCTGCGGTGCAATACTACTTTTCCACTAAGTTCAAACTGTTTTAGGATGCGGGAGACCACCACGCGGGTAGTGCCTAATTCGTTGGCCAGGATTTGATGGGAAATTTCGATTAGATTGGTCGCATCTTTCTCTTTTCTGAAATTGAGGTACTCCATAATGCGTTGGTCGGTATGTTCAAAGGTTACGCTTTCAAATGTGCTTAACAGGTCATCGTAACGATTGCGAAATGTTTTGATGATATACTCGTTCCACGATTTGTACTGTTTTTGCCATTGTGTGATGTAGCGAGTGGGAATTGCTACGATGGTAGTGTTTTCAGTTGCGACCGCTTTAGACGGACTTTCGTTATTAAAAAAGCAAGCCGAAAGCGACATAATGCAGGTTTGTCCGGGTTCTACATAATAGAGTAATATTTCTCGTTCTCCATTGGTTTGATAAACTCTTATATTTCCTTCCAAAACAATTGGGAGTACTTTTACGTATTCACCCTCACGCACGATAACATCTCCCTTTTTAAAATCTATAATCTGACTATTTTCCAACAGTTCTTCTCTGAGTTCAATTTCGTGAATAAAGTTGAGCGTCTTGAATATTTGCTGCATAGTTTGCATTTAATTATAGTTTTTACTTGTTGTTGGGCACAGCTGTTTTTTTTGTTAATCAGTGTTTTAATCTCTCCGAATAGTTTTTCAGTCTCGGCTTTATCTTTAAATCTTATCGGAGTTATTCTTAGTTGTAACCTGGGGCTAGATTTAACTAAAATCCGATGCCTATCAGAAAAAGTCCAACGATAATGTTTAATATATCCATGATTTATCTGTCTTCGTTAGTTGTTGCTAACAGCAGGTTGTCTAAAAAGTAAAATTAAGCCGATGAGATTTCAAGCTACCCAAATAATTATTTCATGGAAAGAGGGTATTCGACAGTCTTACAGTCACCTGCAATTTGCTACTTGCTGCGTTTTACTTTAATTAAAATCGAAGAAAGATTTAGTATTTCAAAGATCATCACTTTTTTTGTTGTATTTGAGCTAGAACTTTGTGTCGATGAGCATCTCCCCATTTTTGAAGCTGCATAATAATGGGAATAAGTTCTAATCCTATTTCAGTTAAAGTATAAATTACAGTATTAAGGCTATCTTTAACCTCTGTCTTTATTATTATTCCATTCATTTCCAATTCTTTTAATTCTTTGGAAAGAATTCGTGGTGAAATTCCATGACACTTCTTCATTTCGTTGAAGCGTTTGGGTTCAGATGATAAACATAGAATAAGACGCATTTTCCATTTTCCGTTTAACACTGTTAATAAATCATTTAATGGAAGAAAGAATGTATTGCAGTCATTCATTCCCGAGCATTTTGTGCAAGCCATACTGAGTTACATTAAAGTTACTAGTTACATAAAGGATACTCTTGCAAAGGTAGCAGATTAAACGAGTACTTTTGTGATGTCATCTAAAAAATAATAATACTTGAAAGAATGAAAACAAAAAAATCAAAATTGCCAGAAAAGTGTGTAGATCTTAAAGCTGCTTATATTCCTGCAACAAAGTGGTGGTGTTCTTTTTGCGGACCAACCGGAGGTAATATTTGTTATCCGGTTTGTTATTTAATTGGAAAAAAGAAATAGAAACTCAAGAGTGGATTAAATTCATCTTTATACAAAGTGTATTTGACTATTTGTATTCGGACAATTTGTAGGTTCAAAATAATGAACCCAGGAAATGACAAAAAGTAAAGAAACATGAATGAAATTGTTGAAATAGTATTATTTGGGATATTGGCTGTGATTTGTTGTATATGTTTGTTTAATAAATTAATAGGTTTAGTGTTTAAAGAATTTTTTGACTCCATCGTTTAAAATTCTACCTCGGTTTTTGCAATCTAACCTATAAGCCTGGAGCTATCTCAAATTTACTCAAATACAGTGTTTTTATCTGTTGGTATATTTATACAATGGTTTTATTCCTGTTCTTGCTTCACGAAATATCCTTCCACCACAATCGATAATAATATATCAGCCTTTGTCGCTAACGGTTTGGCTATGAGCAATTGGAGAATTTAAACCCGAATTTTTCAGTTAACTCCTGACTCATATTTATATTTTCTGCTTTGCGTTATCACTTTCTCCGCAGTTGCTTATAGTCATTGTTGAGTAATGTACACTTATTCATTTTCAATTATTATACTAGCAATGTTTGTGTTTATTTGATTTGGTCTTATTTTCCAGTCATAGGCTCCATTAGTCAACAAGACTACTGTAATATTTTGATTATTCAATTCATTCTTATTCTTTCTTCAATTCAAAATTATTGTCAATTAACTCAATTTGATATTTACTATTGTAATTCTCAACTGCAATTTTATTTGATTCCAATTTAATCAAGTCAAACTTTTTATTGAGCATTATTCTAGGTTTCCCAGTACTAAATTCTATAAAAGTTAATAGTCCAGGTTTGCTTGCATAAACCCAGCTAAACAATCCAATTACTTTTGTTTTCTCAAAATCTGTCAACAACAACAAATCCGTATTTAATTGATTTTGTTCTTTTATCAAATCAGGTACTATGTAATTATTGTCAAAACGGACCCAGCCGTCAAAATTGGTTTTTTCCCAACTCTCACCATTATCCATTTTTATCTCTATTTGATGATAATCTCCTGGGTCATTTTCGAATCCATTAAGTTGATATAAAATTATTGAGTCAGGTTTTTGATTTTGATTTAAATCAACGACAAATTCTTTGACACGATAATTTGTCAATTCGGGATTGTCTGGATTTAATCTTTCATCATGGTAAAAATCATCAATAAGTTTTGGATTTAATACAAATCCGACATCTTCAGATTTTATATCAGTGTCTTTTTTTTCTGCTTGGTGTAACTTACACGAAGTCATTATTAAAACCAATGCTAATATTTTGATAATTTCCATTTTCATTATTTGCGGTAACTACTAAACATCATCATTCTTATTATATCGCTTG
Organism: uncultured Draconibacterium sp.; assembly: GCF_963677155.1. Lineage (NCBI taxonomy): Bacteria > Pseudomonadati > Bacteroidota > Bacteroidia > Marinilabiliales > Prolixibacteraceae > Draconibacterium > uncultured Draconibacterium sp. Next base: position 4,476,414 of record NZ_OY781884.1, read on the forward strand.
TAGCACCTGGAAAAGTAATGTTATCCCCCCAAAATGGAGATATAACAACACTTATTATACTTAGTGTCTTTTTTGTTGGTATTTCAGGGCTGGTATTCATCGGGTTGTTTCTTTTTTTGTTTAAAGTTAGCATTCTGTTTAACAAAAACAATATGGGGTCGACGAAAAGGATGGGAATACAAAGGTAAAGGCTAAAGCCCATTTGGGAGCGGGAGTTTCACTAGGCCCAGGCTTTAGCAGCGAAAACAACCTCGGCTTTAGTCTGGCATCGGCTCCCACCCTGATACGTCATGAGGTTTCGGAAGCCGCGAGTCGCAATATAAAATAACCGAAATTGGTTGGCTCTTCCGTACGACATTTTACGATCTACTCAGAGAAAGATATGTATGGTGGGGAGCCGGACCAGAGGTGCAAGCCCTAATAAAATTCAGATTAACTTTAAAATCTCCATCACAAACTATTGGCCCCATCATCTCAACACAATTGCTACCGAAACTCAGCAACACCACGCCCAAACCTCCACTAGCATTGGGTTTTTGCTCAAAATCGCCGACTTCTAAAACAATATCTCAGATGGTATTCGTCCTGTTTTTGAATAAAATTATTGGCAGCATATTCTATTTCAACTAATAAAATAAAGTTTGCTCCTAATTAATATCTTATTTCGATATTTAAAATGAAATCTGATTTATTAACTAATTTTATTTCTGTATTCATAATGTTTATTGAAAGAATTATATATTTCTTTTCATAATTCGAAATAATTAATGTTTAGATAAAACACCATCACTATTTGCTCGAATTATATAATAAGGTAATTTTATTAAGGCAGAATTAGTACGTATTTACAATAATACAATTCAATCTTAGGCAGAACTATTGTTTATACCATTTCTGCATAAATGCATCGTAGCACCTTGTGTAATCTTGTTCGTATCGGGGATGCGAGGTTAAACATAAAAGATGCTGCAATTATGGTTTATAATAAACTTCTGCTAATTTGATTTTCTGCTTTGCAGTAGTTTTTGCCTGAAATATTTATAACCAGAGGAGCATGAAGGAGATCTGCGGTTTGTATTCAATACCCTTCAGTACAGGAGCAGCAGGTGTTAACTTAATTCTGCAAAAATAGTGGACTACTACCTATTTGTATGGCCGTATACTATTTCCGGTAAAATGAAGGGTATTTGTTGTTAAACCGGTAGCCTATGCCCAGCATAAGGAAATTTGGCAGATGAAAATCTTTTACACTGTAGCCAATGTGAACAAAAGAGTTCCTGGTAATTTCTGTTTTCAGTGCTATAATCTGGTAATAAGCCTTAAGATCGCCTTTGCTGTACAGGAAACTCTTACCTATGCCCAATCCAACTGTAAAATAGGGCATAACATATTCGGCGCGGCCCGATATTCCCAAAGCAAGTTGCTCGTTGAATGGTGGTTTAAAAAATTGCTGTTGTGTACCCGAAATGTAATCCTCGGTATAAACATTGGCACTTCCGTCGTAAAATCCATCGAGCGATATACCCAGGCGAAGTTTGTAACCCAGGTTATACATCGGTGAAAAACAAAAACCCATTACCGGGTAAGCTTCCGGCGATGCAACCTGGGTTTCCATAAAATCAACTCCGGTACGGCGCCACGAGCCAAATAATACAAGATCGTAGCTAATATGTTCCTCAAACACAGGAACCATCGATTCAGGCGGGAGATTGATTGCTTCCTTTTTCGGAATGAAACTGTATAAAATTCCTGTTTTTACACCTAACGTATTTAGTCCGGCGTTGGGGAATTTGGTGTTGCCGTTAGAAAAATGAGTGACTGCCACTCCTGCATTAAAATTCAGATTCTCTGCAAGTGCCCAGCTAAAATAAAAGTTGGTGTTGATGTAGGCGTTTGCTTTTGAACCAATTACGGTGTTATTGGGGTTGTTTTCGTAATCATAGGGGTTCCATCCAAGCGATAAACCAAAATTCCACTCGTAGTTTAGCGATAGATTTTGGGAAATCTGACTCACCCGTGCTCCCTGGAACAGGTAAAATGAAAACGGGCTTCCCAGTTCATTGCTGCGGCTTAAGTTGTAGTGTGCCAGGCCAATTCCCTGATAGGGGCTTCCGTAAATCTTGTCGGCAAGGGTGTTAGGATAAAAACGAAAGGAATATTTTAAATGTGTTGAGAACGCAGATTTGATTGGATTTGAGGTTTTGTTTGCATTTTTAAAGAAAGGATTTGCTGGAAATATATAAGCCGGACGAATTTCAACTCCGATTCGGTGAATAACGGGGGTGGACAAATAAAGCGAGTCGAACGCATCAGGAATAGTTTTGTAATTTTCAGAAAGTGTGTATTCGTTTATTTCGCTGGTCGGAAGATTTGCCTTTTGAGCATGAGCAATAACCGAAATGAAAAGCAAAAGTTTAAAAATGAGAAGATCCTTCCAATGTATATTATTGCCCTTCATACTTCTTGTAAATCTGTAATACTAAATCCGAAAAGGAATTTAAGGGCGGTAAATATAGCTTTTTATTTGTTGAATATAATGGATATTTTACTCGATTAGAAAGAAGAATTTATCACGAGTCTTGTTGGTGCTTTGTTTCGTTTTTCTCCGAATCGTCTTCAGCAAAGTTAATTGAATGGGTGTATGTTGATTCTGAAAAATAATAGGTTTCATCATTTTCTTCCTCGTCATCGTCGGGTTCGTCTTCCCAGTCGAATTTCTCGCGGCGAACAATATACTTCCGGTAGTAAAATGCAAGTGCCACACCAAATATGGCTCCCGACAAATGGCCTTCCCATGATATTTCGGGGCGGATGGGCAACAAACCCCAAACCAGTCCGCCATACAGAAAAACCACAATTGCCGAGAGGGTGAGCAAACGTACATCGGAGCGGATAATACCACTTACAAAATGAAAGGTTGCCATTGCATAAACTACTCCGCTGGCGCCAATGTGCCAGGCCTCGCGGCCCATAATCCATGTACTGATCCCCGATAAAATATACAATAGAAAAAAGATGCGGTACGAAATACGGCGGTAGAAATAAATGAGCATAAAACCCAGAATAAAAAAGGGCAGCGAGTTGGAAATTAAGTGGCTAAAATCGGAATGAATAAAAGGGGAGAAGAGTACACCTTGCAGACCGTTTATATGCCGTGGATAAATGCCAAATTCAACGAAGCTTAAACCCGAAGTTAGTTCTATTATCTTGACAATCCATAAGGCTAAAACAAAAATGGCCGGGAACAGGAGACTGTGGAAAAAGATCTTCTTCTCCATCTCCGGATCCAGATTTTTTGGGTTGCTTGGATAATATCTGAATAGTGGCATGAAAGTGTTTACTTTAAAATATTTCTTGTAATGCACCCTTCGACTCCGCTCAGGGTGACGGTCAGGCTGAGCGGAGTCGAAGCCTCATTGTCATAACGAAATTAATTCAACAACTCTTTAATCAACTTCACAAAGTCATAAATCTCCTCTTCGGTGGTGTCAAACGAAGTCATCCAACGTACTTCCGATAACATTTCGTTCCACATGTAAAAAAAGAAACGCTCGCGCAGCGGTTCGATAATTTCTTTCGGAACAATAGCAAAAACACCATTTGCCGAAACTGGCTGAGTGATTTTTATCTCAGGAATTTTTGCCACTTCAGCTTCCAGCAATTTCGCCATTTTATTGGAATGCGATGCTGTTTCTTTCCAAAGGTCGTTCTCAAGATAGGCAATAAACTGGGCACCTACAAAACGCATTTTCGAGTACAACTGCATACTTTGTTTACGCAGGTATTTGGTTTGTTTCGTCAGCTCAGGATTAAAAAACAGCACCGCTTCACCCATCATCATTCCGTTTTTTGTGCCTCCAAACGAGAGCACATCAACACCGCAATCTATAGTAAATTCACGGAAGTCCATATCGAGTGCAACCGCTGCGTTGGCAATTCGTGCGCCGTCCATGTGTAAATACATATTGTGTTTATGCGCCAAATCAGCCAGCGCTTTTATTTCATTGGGCGAGTACACCGTTCCCATTTCAGTAACCTGCGAAATCGAAATTACTTTGGGCTGCGAGTGGTGTTCAAAATCAAAACCTTTTAAATGGGGAAGCACCGCTTCGGGCGTTACTTTTCCGTTTACGGGATCAACAGGAATAAGCTTGCAGCCTGTAAATTTCTCTGGTGCACCACATTCGTCTTCCTGAATATGCGCGGTCTCGGCACAAATTATCGAGTTAAAACTTTGGGTAAGCGTTGATAAGCTTAATACGTTGGCGCCGGTGCCGTTAAAAACAAAAAATACTTCGGTGCTTGCTCCAAACTTCTCTTTAAAAATATCTATGGCTTTAGCCGTAAACGGGTCGTTGCCATAACCCACAACGTGTCCCTGGTTGGCGGCTTCCATGGCTTTCAAAATAGTAGGGTGTACCCCTGAATTATTATCGCTTGCAAATCCTTTAAACATATTGTTGAATGATCTAATAGCTGACGGCTGCAAATTCGTTCAATTGTCAATTCCGAAGAAATTATAGAAATTGAGTTGGCCGGAATCGGGTAGCGACTTTGCAGAATCAGTTGGTTTATTTGTAATTTTAACTAATATTATCGTACGAATTAAGTAAGAAAAAACTAAATATTATATGGATCAGACAATTCCTTTAGCTCAAAAGATTTATTTTCTGGGTATTCATCCCGAAAAAGGTGGAATTCGTTCAGGATCTGCTTCTGTAATGCATTTTGTAGTTATCGGCACACTTCTGATGGATTTGTATTTGCAGAAGAAAATTAAATTTGAAGGAAAACGAGTTCATGTCCTTTCCACAAAGTCAGATAACGAACTGCATCGGTTTGTTCTTGGAAAAATGAGCCAGGCTAAATCGCCAAAAAAGATTTCAACCTGGATTAGTAAGCTCAATTATTCGCAGAAATTTATCAGGGATGAAGTGCAAAAGGGATTGGTAGCGAAACGAATGATACGATTGGAAGACAAACATTTTTTGTTTTTCAAATGGAAGAAACCGGTTATTTTGAATAAGCAGGTGTTGTACCGAATGATATCGGAGATTGATACCCAGATTTTTAAAGGAACAACAGCCGAAGATGAACTGATTTTTCTATCGTTTCTGGAACCGGCCGCTATGTTACGAATCTTTTATCAAGACCGGAGAAAGCGTAAACAAGCCAGAGAACGATTAAAACAAATGATGGTTAAAAACCGGGTGTCGGGTGCAGTTGCCGATGCTATTGCTACATCGCAGGCTATTGCCGCTTCGGTGGCAGCAAGTGCTGCGGCCGGAGCTGCCGCAACAAGTTAATTTTTACTTTGGAAAAGCTGAAAAAAATAGTGCTAATTGTTTCCGGGCCGGTTGTTCTGTTTGTTGAACTGGTGGCCTTGTTCATTCATTTGTTTACGCCTGTTAACATGCGCTCGTGGCTAATCGGCGGGCTGATCGTATTTTTTGTGATTTTTATTCCGCTATACGCCTATGAGTATTTCCGACAGGAATTTGGGAAAAAGGATAAGTCAATCAGCTTTAATAAAAATAAAAGTCGCACCGAGTGGAGTGGAGGCAATATTCACGGAAAGGTACCGACAAAAACAAAGGCTCCGGGTAACTACTTTAACAAAAATTCTACTCGTTAAGCCAGTTAATAATTTTGTTGCTTAACGGACTCTTGGGCGGTCTCACGAAATCTACCACCTTACCGTCTTCGTTAATCATAAACTTTTGAAAATTCCACCACACTTTTGCGTCGAGTGTTCCATTTTCTTCACTGTTCATTAGCCAACGGTAAACCGGCGGAGGATTGTTTTTTATCGATATTTTTTCCATCAGCGTAAAACTGATGGGGTATTGGGCGCAAAAAGTTTTTATCGCTTCATTGTCTCCCGGTTCCTGTTTCCCAAAATCGTTACACGGAAAAGCAACAATCTCAAAATCATTGCCACCATATTCTTCATACAATTCCTGCAGCTTTTCGTATTGTGGTGTTAACATACATTCTGATGCCGTATTTACAATCAGCACCTTTTTGCCTTTCAGGCTCGAAAAATGTAGTGTGTCGCCATTAATTGTCCGGGCCGAAAAGTCATACAATGTTTTATATTGGGCTGCAACCGAAGTGGTACAAAAGAGCAGAACGAAAAAGATATATTTTCTCATGTTTATTAAGCTTTTCACTATCAAACTGTTCTAAAAATACCATATTCGATGTTAATAAAAAAACGCGGCTAAAAAGCCATATTTAATTATCTTTGGTCAACTTCGAAAGTGACTATGGAGAATTTTATTGTATCAGCACGAAAATACAGACCGGACTCGTTTCAGACGGTTGTTGCACAAGCATCGATTACCAACACGCTAAAGAATGCCATTAAGAGCAATCAGTTGGCGCATGCCTATTTGTTTTGCGGGCCGCGTGGCGTTGGGAAAACAACTTGTGCGCGTATTTTTGCCAAAACAATAAACTGCACAAACCTTACTGACGATACCGAGGCTTGCAACGAATGCGAGTCGTGTACCTCGTTTAACAGTAGCCGTTCGTTTAATATTCACGAATTAGATGCTGCTTCTAATAACTCGGTTGATGATATTCGGAACCTGACTGATCAGGTACGTGTACCTCCACAAATGGGGAAGTACAGTGTATACATCATCGATGAGGTTCACATGTTGTCGTCGCAGGCTTTTAACGCGTTTTTGAAAACGCTGGAAGAGCCGCCAAAACATGCCATTTTTATTTTGGCAACCACCGAGAAGCATAAGATTATTCCAACTATTCTTTCGCGTTGTCAGATCTTTGATTTTAACCGCATTGGCGTTTCTGATATTTCTGAGCATTTAGAGTATGTGGCCAAAAGCGAAAATGTTGATGTAGAAGGCGAAGGGTTGAACATTATTGCGCAGAAAGCCGACGGTGCCATGCGTGATGCACTTTCAATCTTTGACCAGATTGTTAGTTTTTCAGGAAAGAAGATCACGTATCAGGATGTAATTACGAACCTGAATGTGTTGGATTACGATTACTATTTCCGATTGGTTGACGAGTTTTTGAAAAACAATGTTACTGAGGTGATGGTGATCTTTAACGATATCCTGAACCATGGTTTCGACGGACATCATTTTATAACCGGACTGAGCAGCCATTTCAGAGATCTGCTGGTTTGTAAAGATCCGGTAACGATACAGCTGCTGGAAGTTGGAGGCGACATTAAAGAACGCTACCGTACTCAGGCTGCGGCCACCGAAAGCGACTTTTTGCTCGATGCTATGCAAATTGCCAATACATGCGATATACAGTATAAAACCAGTCAGAACAAGCGTCTGCTTATTGAGCTGGCATTGATTCGGATAGCACAGCTAACCTTAAAAAAAAAATAGCTGAAGGTCAGGATGACATTCTCGAACCCATTTTTTCGGGCAAAAAACTGCCCGACGAAAAGCTTGCAGCCCAAACTAAAAGTAAGCCTGTAACACCGTCTGCAAATACACAACCAGGGCAAGCAGTAAGCTCTGCTCCTGCAACACCACCGAAAAGATTAGTAAAACGTTCAAGTCGCGGGCTTGGTACCACATCTATAAAAAGAGCGTTAAAAGGCGACTTTGACGATGATAAAAAGCAATTGTCGGCAAAAGAGCAGTTTAAACTTTACTCAAAAGCTGATGAAACAGAACCATTTACAACAGAGCAGTTGGAAGAAAAGTGGAAAGAGTTTCTGCCACGACTGAATGATCGCCCAAGTTTGAAAGCTACCTTGTCGATTTTACCAACGATTCAGGAAGACTGGACTTTGTTGCTGGAAGTGGATAACCGTATTCAGGATGAGTTACTGGTAAATATAAAGCCGGAATTGGTTTCGTACCTGCGGAAAGAATTACACAACTCGAAGATTAACCTAAAAACGGTGGTTTCGGATATTAAGCGAGAAAAAGTGATTTACTCGGATATTGAAAAGTACCAGGAAATGGCCAAAAAGAATCCAAACCTGGCATTGCTGAAACGAACTTTAAACCTTGATTTTTAATATCAGGTCTGTCTATTTAACAGAGAAGCGTCATGCTGAATTTATTTCAGCATCTTTTAAATAAAGAAGATTCCGAAATAAGTTCGGAATGACGTATTTGATACTTGGCATTAATATTAGGGTGACAATCGTTTAATTTTCCACTCGTTTTCAATTAGCTCATAGACAATACGATCGTGCAGACGGCTTTCACGACCTTGCCAAAATTCGATTTTTACGGGACGAATCAGGTAGCCGCCCCAATTTTCAGGGCATTCAGGATGCTCTCCTTGTAAGGCATTTTGTAAAGATTTGAATTGTTCTTCCAGGTTACTTCTGGAGGTTAGTATGCTGCTCTGAGCAGACGCACAGGCGGCAATCTGACTTTCCACAGGGCGTGATTTGAAGTACTGTACCGATGCTTCTCGTGATGTTTTTTCTGCCACGCCGTCAATGCGCACTTGCCGCTCCAGTTCTGACCAAAAAAAATGAAGTCCGACTTTATTATTCTTTTCAATGGCTTTTCCTTTTTGGCTGTCGTAGTTGGTGAAAAAAGTAAATCCGTCAACCGAAATATCTTTCAACAGCACAATTCGCGATTGAGGAAAACCATCGGCTGTCGCTGTAATCAGGCTCATCGCCGAGAAATCGTTTACGTTGGCATGTTGCGCATCGTTTATCCATTCTTTAAACTGGTCAATGGGGGAAGTTGCCACATTTTTTTTGGTTAGCGCTGCGAATCGGTACTCTCTTCTTACGGTATCTAGTTTCATTATTTTTCGCTGTTTACTATCATTCGGTGCCGGTGGGGCATAATCTGTCAGCATAACCACAAACACCATATTTTGTTTACACATTTTCGCTTAACTGAACCATTTATTTTTGCCGTTGTTTTAAAAAGAAGATATTTATGTCTTTTATTGTGTCCGTCCTGTCTTCAACCGGCAGGACTACGAAACCGTTTTAATTTAAAATTATAGCCGTATGAAAAAATTAGCTTTTGTTTTAGGAATTCTATTGAGTGTGAATGTTGCCTTTGCCGGAGACGGGAATCAGTTGGCAATTGGTGATAAAGCTGTTCATCCCGATGTGAAAATGAAAGATGTATCAGGAGCCGAAATATCGTTAAATGATGCCTTTAAGGAAAATGGACTTTTAGTAATGTTTTCCTGTAATACTTGTCCGTTTGTTGTGGCTTGGGAAGATCGTTTTAACGAGGTGAAAGAGTGGGCCGACAAAAATGATGTTGGTATGATTGTGTTAAATTCAAATTATCAGAAACGTAGTGGAGCTGACAGTTTCGAAGAGATGAAGAAAAAGGCAGAAGCGGAAGGCTACAACTTTAATTACGTGGTTGATAAAGAAAGTAAAATTGCCAATGCTTTTGGGGGGCAAACAACCCCGCATGTATTTTTATTTGATGGCGATATGAAACTGGCCTACAAAGGAGCCATTGACGATAATTACAAAGATGCCGATGGTGTTAAAAACGCGTACCTTAAAGATGCACTTATTAGTTTAGGAAATGATAAAAGCATAGCTATTGCCGAAACAAAACCTTTGGGATGTGGGATTAAACGTAAAGTAGACTAAGATAAATTTGATTAATTATTGGACCAACTCTCATCTGTAATGGATGGGAGTTTTTTATTTCTCGAAGAAACTAAAATTTACTTTCCCATAGTTTCGCAGCTCTTTAAAACAGGCATGCGACGAAAAATCATATTCTTTTGGATGTTCCAGAATAAATACTCCTTCAGGGGCTAAAATATCGGTGTTCAAAACGGCATCCGGCACCTCTTTAAACTTAGGATGATCGAATGGCGGATCGGCAAAAATAATATTGAAGCTATCGGGTGTTTTTTGTACAAATTTAAAAACATCGGCCTTAAAAACTTTCGCGTTGTCGATTTTTAGTGCATCTACAATTTCCAGAATAAATTTATAGTGAGGGAAGTGGGTTTCAACCAATGTGGCGCTTAAACAGCCTCTGCTCAAAAATTCGTACCCTACACTTCCTGTTCCTGAAAACAGGTCCAGAATAGTTTTATTCGAAAACTCATAACGGTTTTCAAGAATGTTAAACAAGCCTTCTTTGGCAATGTCGGTTGTTGGGCGGGCTTTAAATTTTTTGCCCGGATGAAAAATTCTTCCTTTAAATACTCCTCCGATTATTCTCATATGAAACTACAAAAATAGACTAATATTTTTTGTGATAAGCGCCTGGTCGATAAATGGTGGTATTGCAATTTCTACATCTATTGAAGATGGTTGCGGGAAATGCTTTTCCAGTATATCTTCTAATCCGGCATGGGCTTTTACATTTCCTGCAAATTGTAGAGTAATATCTTTGGCCGAAATACTAAACTGGCGCAAAACTGTAAGGGTAAAATATATTACATCGTTTGGGTGTTTAAAACTGAAATTATTAATCAGCTTTAACTCGTTTTGGCTAAACAGTGCCAGCGAAAAATGATCGGCCCCGAATAGTAACAATAGCTTTGGTGTTGCTTCCGAAATGTTAGTCTGCCCAATAATTCGAAACAAAGGATGAATGATTTGTGCTGAAGGCAGACGTTTATTTATTGCCTGCTGAAAGCTTTCAGGAATCGCAAAAAGTAGTTCTCCATTTAGTTCGGCAATTTTGTTGTTAATCCAGCTGGCCTGCTCGTTTTGCTCAAAAAGCAGGGGAGTTATACTTTGTGCAATGTTATCCTGGTAGAATTGCTCCGGGATCAATGTGAAATTTTGGGAATGGTAAACGAGGAAAATTTTGTCGAAGTTATTTTGAAGAATGGTTTCCTCTGCGAACAACGATTCAAAATGTCGGGCTAATAAATTTGCGTTACTTATTTTCAGTGAACGGTCTTTGAAGTAGAGCAGTTTTTTTTGATTGGGGCAAACAATAGAAAAAGAAAATCCATTCAGGCTAGCCTGAATGGATAATATTTTTTCACCAGTAGTTTCCGGCTGAAATGTTTCGTCTACAAATTCATGCATGGTTTATTCCCAGTTACCCGCATTGTTGTTTGTTTCTACCAACGATCCAACTTTTAAACCCGGGTATTTTTCGTTTGTTCTGCGCCGATCGTTCAGGTTGATGATTAATTGCTCATCTAATCCTCTTAATACAACGTTGTTATGCGCTTTTGCTTCAAAAACAGGAACCTTAATACCAGAACCGGTTGTAATGATTGTTGCTCCCAAATGGAATTCAGTAGGTTCGCCCGGAACAGGAACATAACGCAAACTATTTGCATCGTAGTTTCCTCCGAAAAGCGCATCGATTACACTAACTTTAATGGTATCACGAATGATAAGTCCCATTTCAATCGCTTTTTTCTCAGTAATTTTGGCTTCAATCATGCTGTCAGTTAATTCACCGATAGCTTTTACGTTTCTAACCGAGTCGGTTGTAACAAAATTAATTAAAGTATCCCAGCTTCCTGTAAACTGACCAAAAATATCTTTGTAGGCCAATTCTGCTTTACGAATATCTTTTAACTTTGCAACGGTTGCTTCGTAACGCGCATCTTTAGCTTTATCAAAATCAATTGGGCGCTGAATACTTTGATAAATTAAATAGGTAAGCACAACGGCTACAAGAAAAAGTACAATCTGAATTACGGTTCTCATTTTTATTTTTTTATAAGTTCATTTTCGTTTGCCTGCAAATTTAAAAAAAAAAATAAATTAGTTTCTTTTACCCTGTGTTATTTTAGCTGGTATGATTAAAAATCACTTAAAAGCCATACTAACCGAAAAACTTGGCTTTCCGCCAACAAATTGTCAAGCTCGTTTGATCGACAATTTAGCCGAATTTATCTCCGCTTCTCAACCCGATCGGATAATGCTGATAAAAGGCTATGCCGGTACGGGAAAAACAACAATGCTTTATTCTTTGACACAATGTTTGCTTTCCCTCAAAATTCGTTCCGTTTTAATGGCTCCAACTGGCCGTGCGGCAAAAGTTATGGCTTCCTATTCGGGTATGTCGGCGTTTACTATCCATAAAAAGATATACCGGCAGCAATCTGCATCGGATGGAATGGGACGTTTTGTATTGAATAAAAACTTGTACAAAAACACCTACTTTATTGTTGACGAAGCCTCGATGATATCAAACGAAATGAGCGAAAACGCTATTTTTGGTAGCGGACGTTTACTTGATGATATACTCCAGTATGTTTATTCGGGCGAAAATTGCCACTTGGTTTTAGTTGGCGATACCGCGCAGTTACCACCTGTTGGTCTAAATATAAGTCCGGCACTCGATGCGTTTAGTTTGGAACAATATGGTTTTTCAGTTCGCGAAGTTGAGCTGAAAGAAGTGGTGCGTCAGGCAGAAGGATCTGGGGTTTTAAGCAATGCCACCGAAATGCGAAACCTTATCGCCGAACAGCACAACGAAGGGTTTTTCCCTATCGACACACAAAATTTCCCTGATGTTGAACGTATATCGGGAGGAGAGCTGATTGAAACAATCTCGTCGTGTTACGATAAATACGGTTTCTTTGATACTACTGTGGTTACCCGCTCGAATAAACGTGCCAACCTTTTTAATAAAGGAATACGTGGTTCCATTCTGTATAAAGAGAATGAAATTGAGCGAGGCGATTTGGTAATGGTGGTAAAAAACAACTATTTCTGGCCCGGAGAGGATGATAAACTTGATTTTATTGCCAATGGCGATATTGCAGAAATTATATCGATTTACGGATACGAAGAATTGTACGGTTTCAGGTTTGCCGATGTGTGTTTGCGTTTTGTGGATTATGTAGATGTAGAATTGGATTGTAAGATCTTTCTGGAAACACTGAGCATTGAAACGGCATCTTTTTCGTCGGAGCGAAACCGGGAGTTGTTTCATGCCGTTTCGGAAGATTATTTGGATATCCGTAACAAGAAAGAGCGTTGGGAAAAGATTAAAGAGAATCCATACTTCAATGCCTTGCAGGTAAAATATGCCTATGCTTTAACTTGCCACAAAGCACAGGGCGGGCAGTGGAAGGCCGTATTTGTCGATCATGGTTACCTGGTTGAAGACATGCTGGACACGGAGTATTACCGTTGGTTGTATACCGCTTTTACACGTCCAACCGAGAAATTATACCTGGTAAATTTTGATAAAGGATTTTTTGAAGGGGAAGAAGATGTTTAAAAAATATATTTCTTTCCTTCGATGGCCAGTTCTGTATTCTTAAAAACTTCTTTTGCCTCTGTTTTAAAATCCTCCAGGTTTTTAAAACGGCTTGAGAAATGACCGATCAGCAGTTTGGAAGCCTTGCTCAGTTTTGCCATTTCGGCTGCCTGACGGGCAGTGGAGTGTCGTGTTTTTTCGGCCAAATCTTTTAGCTCTTCCAAAAATGTAGCTTCGTGGTACAATAAGTCAACACCATTAATTATTTCTGCAATTGGCGGATGAAAAGCAGTGTCGGTACAAAATGCGTATGATTTTGGTTTTGGAGGGGGAGTTGTCAGTTTTGTGTTTGGAATTAATCTTCCATCTTCAGTTTCAAAATCGGCTCCGGCTTTTATATCCTTAATTTTTGCCAATGGAATATTGTAAGCCTTTATCATTTCTTTTTTAATGTTGGCTTGTTTTGGTTTTTCCCTGAACAGGAAGCCTACGGTTGGAATACTGTGTTTTACCGGAAACGAAAGTATTTCGATGTTTTTATTTTCGAATACAGTTTGTGTTTTTTTTAGGTTCAGCGGATGAAAAATGGGGTTAATACTCATTTCTCCACGAATAAAATCGAGTTGAGGCTGGATAAGTGTTTTTAACTCGGAAGGGGCATAAATATGCACATCGTTTTTTACACCCAGCAAATTCATGGTAGATAGCAACCCAATTAATCCGTAAAAGTGGTCGCCATGTAGGTGCGAAATAAAAACGTGCCTGATTTTGCTGAAACTGATCTTGTTTCTGCGCAATTGCATTTGGGTTCCTTCGCCACAATCGATTAAAAAACAACGCCCAGGTACATTAAGTACCTGGGCAGTTGGATATCTGTTTGAAGTCGGTAATGCTGAATTACTACCCAGTATGGTTAATTCAAAAGACATGCTGTAATTACAGGTTATCTTTCTTCTCCAACAATTCCTCTGCTTCTTTTTCCGTATCAGTGATTAACAGAACGGTATGAAGCATCGAAATCTGTACCAGGTTTTCTACATCGGGTTGCAAACCGCACAGGATAAAAGTTCCTATTGCATCTTCGCATAACCGGTTGGCAACTAAAACTGATCTCAAGCCTGATGAATCGCAGTAAGTAACACTACTCAGGTCAAGAACGATGTTTTTTTCACCATTGTTACTAATAACTACCAGCTCCGATTTCAGGTCGGGCGCATTGTTGGTGTCTAATCTGTCAGTGTTTACCTTTACTAAGGTATACTTCTCGTTTTTTCGAATATCGAATGCCATGCTTCAATTTACGAAATTCAAATTAAATTCACCTAGTACTTATTTGTCTTTTTTCTCTTCTTGCTCCATTTGCTTCTTCAGAGCAGCCAAATCGCTAACGTCGCCAAGCGTAGTTTTTTCGATGTTATCGCTAACAGTTTTCATCGCACGCTTGTTAGTGCTTTTCTGTGCTTTACGTTGCTCGCCTTCTGCTGCACGTTTCACATCTTCGAAAATACGTGAGTGAGAAACAATGATTCGTTTAGCCGACTTATTGAACTCGATCACTTTGAAATCAAGTTTTTCGTCTTGCTTAACTGAAGTACCATCTTCTTTTACCAGGTGACGTGGAGTTGCGAATCCTTCAACACCGTATGGAAGTGCAATTACAGCACCTTTGTCCATCAACTCAACCACAGTTCCTTCGTGGATTGAATCGGCAGTGAAAATGGTTTCGAATACATCCCATGGATTTTCTTCCAGTTGTTTGTGTCCTAAACTCAAACGACGGTTGTCTTTGTCGATGTCAAGTACTACAACTTCAATTTCTTCACCAATTGCAGTGAATTCTGATGGATGCTTGATTTTTTTCGTCCAGCTCAGGTCTGAAATATGAATCAAACCATCAACACCTTCAGTAATTTCTACAAATACACCGAAGTTAGTGAAGTTGCGCACTTTTGCAGCGTGCTTAGTTCCAACAGCGTATTCAGTATCAATTTTCGACCAAGGATCTTCTTTCAGTTGTTTAATACCCAACGACATTTTTCGTTCGTCGCGGTCAAGAGTAAGAATTGCAGCTTCAACTTCGTCGCCAACGCTTAAGAAGTCTTGTGCACTGCGCAGGTGCTGGCTCCAGCTCATTTCTGAAACGTGGATCAAACCTTCAACTCCAGGAGCAATCTCAACGAATGCACCGTAGTCGGCAATAACAACAACTTTACCTTTTACTTTGTCGCCAACTTTCAACTCTGAATCCAGGTTATCCCATGGGTGAGGAGTCAATTGTTTCAGACCAAGAGCGATACGTTTTTTGTCATCATCAAAATCAAGAATAACAACGTTTAGTTTCTGATCTAATTCAACAATCTCGCTTGGGTGAGAAATACGTCCCCAACTTAAGTCAGTGATGTGGATCAATCCGTCAACACCACCAAGGTCCATAAATACACCGTATGAAGTAACGTTTTTAACGGTTCCTTCAAGTACCTGACCTTTTTCAAGTTTAGCGATAATTTCTTTTTTCTGTTGTTCAAGCTCAGCCTCGATAAGTGCTTTGTGCGAAACAACAACGTTACGGTATTCGTGGTTGATTTTAACAACTTTGAATTCCATTGTTTTACCAACGTAAATATCGTAATCGCGGATAGGTTTAACATCAATTTGCGAACCTGGCAAGAATGCTTCAATACCAAATACGTCAACGATCATACCACCTTTAGTACGACATTTGATGTATCCTTTGATGATTTCATCGTTTTCAAGCGATTCGTTAACACGCTCCCAAGAACGAGTTGCACGCGCTTTTTTGTGCGAAAGGATCATCTGTCCTTTTTTATCTTCAAGACTTTCGATGTAAACATCTACTTTGTCGCCTACTTTCAACTCTGGATTGTAGCGGAATTCGTTCAAGCTAACAATACCGTCCGACTTGTAACCTATGTCAACAACAACTTCGCGTTTGTTTAATGAAATAACAGTTCCTTCCAGAACTTCTTTTTCGGTAACAGTGTTTAGTGTGTCATTGTAAAGTGTTTCAAGACTGCCTCTTTCTTTTTCAGAATAAGCATCTCTACCTTCTTCAAGGCTGTCCCAGTCGAAATCAGCATCTGCTTCTGCAGTTGTTTCAACGGCTTTTTCTTCTTTTTTTGCTTCTGCTTTAGGAGCTTCCGCTTTTTCTTCGGCTACAGTTTCTTCAACCGGAGCTTCATTTTTTGTAGTCTCAGCAACTACTCCTTTTTTTTCGTCCTGAACAGGTGTTTCTACCACTTCTTGCTCAAGATCTTTTTTCTTCTCTTCTGTCATGTAATTTTAATTAAATTAATGAGTTAGACTTTATATTTGTTAAAAATTTGCGCGCGCAAAATTATAACTTAATTCAATTAAAACAAAAGATTCGTGTTATTTTATTGAAATAGAGCAGAATTGAGGCGTTTTTTAACTTGAAATATATCAAGATTAACATAGTTTAGATTTATGCCCTTATTTTGGATTGCATTCCGGTTTTCTTTTATTTACTTTTGAAGCCAGATAATATAGATGTTTTTTTGCTGCATATTAGAACGTAGCAAGAAGGAAAATCAGACAAGCTTTAGAACAAATAAGCCAAATAATATGAAGGGAATAATTTTAGCCGGCGGTTCAGGAACCCGTCTTTATCCAATTACACGATCAATTTCAAAACAAATAATTCCGGTTTACGATAAACCAATGATTTATTACCCGCTGTCGGTTTTAATGCTGGCAGGAATTCGCGAGATATTAATTATTTCAACACCCGAAGATATTGGTTTGTATGAGAAATTATTTGGTGATGGTTCGCAACTGGGCTTAAAGTTGTCGTATAAAATTCAGCTATCGCCCGATGGTTTGGCACAGGCATTTATTCTGGGCGAAGAATTTATTGGCAACGATAATGTGAGTATGATTTTGGGTGACAATATATTTTATGGTTATAAATTCAGAAAAATATTGGAACAGGCTGCAACACTTGAGGACGGTGCAACAGTTTTTGGTTACTATGTGAATGATCCTAAACGCTACGGAGTTGTGGAATTTAACGATGCCGGTAAAGTAATTAGTATTGAGGAAAAACCGGATGAGCCAAAATCGAATTATGCCGTAACCGGCTTGTATTTTTACTCGAACGATGTTGTTGAGAAAGCCAAAGGTTTAAAACCATCAAAACGTGGGGAGCTTGAAATTACAGATTTGAATCGTTTATATCTGGAAGAGAAACGCCTGAATGTGCAATTGCTTAGCCGTGGTTTTGCTTGGTTAGACACCGGTACACACGACAGTTTGTTGCAGGCTTCAAATTTTATATCAACAATTGAGCAGCGTCAGGGCCTGAAGGTTTCGTGCATTGAAGAAATTGCATGGAAGAAGGGCTACATTAGTACCGAACAACTTATTGATTTGGCCAAGCCACTCAGTAAAAATCAATACGGCGAATATTTATTGAAAATAGCCAGCAAAAAAGCATTTACATTATAATTAAAGAATGAATATAGTACAGACGGGAATCCCGGGATTAGTTGTTATTAAACCGCGGGTGTTTGAAGATGACAGAGGGTATTTTTTCGAAACTTTTCAGCAGGAGAGATACCGCGAAGCAGGAATTGAAAGAACATTTATACAAGATAATGAATCGCGATCGGTAAAAGGCGTAGTACGAGGTTTGCATTTTCAGCTTGGCGATGCAGCACAGGCAAAACTAGTGCGTGTAATTAGGGGAAGTGTATTTGATGTAGCTGTTGATTTACGAAAAGGATCGCCAACTTTTGGAAAGTGGTTTGGTGTGGAACTTAACGAAAATAATAAGAAACAGTTATATGTACCGCGTGGTTTTGCTCACGGTTTTTCGGTTTTAAGCGAAACAGCTATTTTCACCTACAAATGCGATAATTTATACAATCGCGAAGCCGAAAGTTCAATTAACCCGTTTGATAAAACATTGGGAATCGACTGGCAGGTAAAAGAAGAAGATGCTTTAGTTTCTGAAAAAGACAAGAATGCCCCGGTGTTTGAAGAGGCTCAAATGAATTTTGTGTATTAGAACTATGAAGATATTAATAACAGGCGCTTACGGACAACTGGGTAACGAATTAAAAGTACTGAGTAAAAATTATCCCAATTGGGAATTTATTTTTACTGATGTTGATTCTTTGGATATTACGGATGAAGATCAAGTAAAAGGCTACTTTGCTAACAATAATTTTAAGCTGGTAATTAATTGTGCGGCTTACACAGCTGTTGACAAAGCTGAGTCGGATTTTGAAACAGCACAAAAAGTAAATGCTCGGGCTCCAAAGCTTCTTGCAAAATATTCGAAAGCTGTTGGGGCAAAATTTATTCATGTGTCAACCGATTATGTTTTTGCCGGCGATGCACATCTTCCTTATCAGGAGACAGATGCAGTTGCTCCAAATGGCGCCTACGGAAAAACAAAGCTCGAAGGCGAGCAAAATTGTCAGGCAGAAAATCCGGAAACGGTTATCATCAGAACGGCATGGTTGTATTCAACATTCGGAAATAACTTTGTAAAAACCATGCTGCGTCTCGGTAAAGAAAGAGGTGAACTGGGCGTGGTTTTTGATCAGGTAGGATCGCCTACAAATGCCGCTGATTTGGCTGCTGCTATTTTAAAAGTGGCCGAGAGTGAGGAGTTCGTGCCAGGAATATATCACTACTCTAACGAGGGAGTAGCCAGTTGGTACGATTTTGCTCTGGCAATTTTCGAGCTGTCGGGAGTGAATTGTAAAGTTAAACCGGTACTTTCTGAAAACTTTCCGACACCGGCAAAACGGCCGGCTTACAGTGTGCTGAATAAAGCAAAAATAAAAGGAACCTATAACCTGGAAGTTCCGTATTGGCGTGATAGTTTAAAAATCTGTATAAAACATCTAGAAAGAGAATAATCATGGAAAATCAAGAATTAATGGAAGTAAGAGCGAAAGCGCAAGAATGGCTTTCGGATACTTATGATGAAGAAACAAGAGCTCAGGTTCAGGCATTGCTTGATGATGAAGATCCAGCAGAGCTGATTGATTCTTTTTACCGCAGCCTGGAGTTTGGTACCGGCGGTCTTCGTGGTATTATGGGCGTTGGAACCAATCGTATGAATATTTACACCGTTGGTGCAGCAACACAGGGATTAAGTAATTATCTGAAGAAGAATTTCGCTGATCTTGATGAAATAAAAGTGGCGATTGGTCACGATTGTAGAAACAACAGCCGTTTGTTCTCTGAAACCTGTGCAAAAATATTTGCAGCCAACGGAATTAAAGCCTATTTGTTCGATGATTTGCGTCCAACTCCTGAGTTGTCATTTGCCATTCGCGAGTTGGGTTGTCAAAGTGGTATTATTCTTACGGCATCGCACAACCCCAAAGAATACAATGGCTACAAAGCTTATTGGGAAGATGGTTCACAAATTGTTGGCCCGCACGACGTTAATATTGTTAACGAGGTGGCTAAAATTAAACCGGAGGACATTAAATTTGATGGCCCTGACGAGCTGATAGAAATAATGGGAGAGGAGATGGATAACAAATTTTTGGCAGAGGTAAAAAAGGTTTCCATTTCGCCCGACGTAGTTGAACGCCACAAAGACATAAAAATTATCTATACACCAATTCACGGAACAGGAGTGAAATTGATTCCTGCAGCATTGCGCGAATTTGGTTTTACAAACATCATTAATATTCCTGAGCAGGATGTGGTAAGCGGCGACTTCCCAACAGTAGTTTCGCCAAACCCGGAAGAGCCGGCAGCCATGGAAATGGCCATGAAAAAAGCTGCTGAAATTGATGCCGATGTTGTTATGGCTTCCGATCCTGATTCAGACCGGATTGGTGTTGTGGTGAAAGACGATAAAGGCGAATACATTATTCTAAACGGTAACCAAACAGCGCTGCTTTTCTTCTACTACATAATTGTGAAGATGAAAGAAGCCGGAAAACTGAAAGGCAACGAGTTTGTGGTTAAAACGATTGTTTCTACCGAGATGATTGCAGAAGTTGCCCGCCGAAATAACATCGAATATTTTGATGTGTACACCGGATTTAAATTTATTGCCGAAGTAATTCGCGATAACGAAGGTGTGAAAAAATACATCGGTGGTGGCGAAGAAAGTTTTGGTTTTATGCCTTCTGATTTTGTTCGCGATAAAGATGCTGTTTCAGCTTGTGCTTTAATGGCTGAGATTACCGCATGGGCTATCGATCAGGGAAAAACATTGTACGAATTGTTGCAGGATATTTACCTGGAATACGGTTTCTCGCGCGAGAAAATGAAATATGTGGTTCGTAAAGGAAAAACCGGAGCCGAAGAAATTCAGCAGATTATGACAAAATTCCGCAACGATCCGCCAAAAGAATTGGGTGGCTCGCAAATGGAGTGGGTAAAAGATTATTCTACATTGATTGCGAAAAACCTGATTACCGGCGAGGAAAAGAAAATCGATCAGAAAATTACGTCAAATGTATTGCAGTTCTTTACGCAGGATGGAACAAAAATTTCGGTTCGCCCATCGGGAACAGAGCCTAAAATTAAGTTCTACTTTGAGGTGGCCGGTGAATTAGAATCGCGAGCAGATTTTGATGTTGAAGTGCAAAAAGCTGATGCAAAAATTGATGCCATAATGGAAGAACTCGGATTGTAATAAAATATTTAGTGCTAGGCGGTTCTAAATCGCTTAGCACATTCTTACAATATAAATACCTAAATCAATAAAAATGAAATTTAAAATCTTGACTGTAGCAATGTTATTCATTGCTGTGTGCGCAGTAGCGCAGGAAGAGAGACCGGAAATGGTACCGGAAATGACCGAAATTTGGGATCCTGAGGTACCGGTAATTACACCCGGAGAGACTCCGGCTGATGCACCATCGGATGCAATAGTTTTGTTCGATGGAGTTAATATTGACCGTGAGTGGACTAACAGAGATGGTGGTCCGGTTGGTTGGAAAGTAGCCGATGGTTGTGTAACCGTTGAAAAAGGAGCCGGAATTATTCAGACAAAGCGTGTTTTCGAAGATTTTCAGTTGCATATTGAGTGGAGAACGCCTGCCGAAGTAATTGGCGAAAGCCAGGGACGTGGAAACAGTGGTGTTTTTCTTCAGAAACGTTACGAGGTACAAGTATTGGATAATTACAACAACCGCACATACCGCAACGGACAAGCCGGAAGTTTGTACAAACAATACGCTCCGCTGGTAAATGCTTGTAAAGGACCTGGCGAGTGGCAGGTGTACGACATTATTTACACTGCACCACGTTTTAACGACGATGGTACGTATTTTACTCCGCCAACTGTAACCGTTTTGCACAATGGCGTTTTGGTTCAGAACAATTCAAAATTACGCGGACCTACAGAATATATTGGTATTCCTGAGTACAGTGTTGAAAAACATGGTGCCGATGTTATTCAATTGCAAGACCATGGAAATCCGGTGAGTTACCGTAATATCTGGATTCGCGAATTGTAAAAAGTTGATTTTAGCGAAATAGAATAGAGCAGGCAGTTTTTATTGTCTGCTTTTTTTGTGGAAACTCTTTTATTAACAGAGATTAGTGTTCAGTTGCAGCTAGCAGCTAGAACAACCGGAATAAATCCAAACAGTCGGCCCCTTATTTCAAAACAACTTTGCAACTTTCTTATTCGCTACTTAATAACGTGTTAACTTAATCTTTGTTTGGCTTATTTATTTGCATCAGATTGGGATTTTATGTAAAATTGTGGATGTTAATCCCAAGAACTTGAATGTTTTAATTATTATCTAAACTTAATGAAAATACTATATATTCTAATTTTAGCTTTTCTATTGTTTAGTACCGAGCCAGTCAGATCTCAAACGCAAAAAATTGATAGCTTAAGACATGAGATTCCGAATGTTGAGGGAATTGAACTTGCGAAACTTGATATTGAGATAGCTTCCGCTTTGTATTATCATGATCCTGTTGAAGCAATTGAATTTTGCGAAAAGGCTGTTCTAATTGCCCGGAATGAATCGTATCCTTATCAGGAAATAGAAGCACTTATTATAAAAAGTGGCGCAATGCTGATTTGTGGTCAGACCCAAAAAGGTTTCATGATAGCCGATTCTGTTAGTCAGCTTCCATTTTGTTTGGATGAGCCAATGCTTCACTGCAAAGCTTTAAATGTTAAGGCTATGTTCTATTCTTATACTGCTAATTACGATAAATCATTAACGGTTTATCAAGAAGCATATTCCATTGCTGAAGAAAATGAATTTGCGGAATCAGCGGCAAAAATACTGGTGAACATGGGAACCATATATACCCAAAAAGGAAACTATGTAAAAGGAATAAAAGCTTATGAAGAGGCATTGACGTTTTATAAAAAGCAGAATGATAAGCATGTAATGGCCCTGTTAAATAGTAACATCGGAACAAATTATTCGTATTGGTTACCTCCTGCCAGGGCACGTGAGTACTATACTCAGGCAGTTTTTTTGTATGGTGAGGCTGAAGAACCTGTTGGCAAAGCTATAACATTAAACAATATTGGTGATACTTATGCGGATGAAAATAATTATACAAAAGCAATTGAATACTATGAGAATGCCATTGAAGAGCTTGGGAATTCTACAAATTCGACAGTAGCTGCAGTGCCGCAGATTGGAATGGGAGAAGCATACTGGAAATTGAATGATCTGGAAAAAGCAAAACAGTATTCCAACAGGGCTTTAAGCTCATTTATGAGTGTCCAGCATAGTGAAGGTATTGCCCGGTCAAAGGCTGTGCTGGGAGGAATAAAATTAAAGGAAGGCGATTATGTTGGTGCAAATCGATTATTAAGTGAGGCATTGGAAATTGCAGATACGTATGAAATTAAAGATTTGCAAGCCGAACTTTATGGCGAATTTGCCGATCTCAAATCAGTTGAGAAAGATTACAAAGCGGCATTGGAATACACAAAAACTCATTTTGCCATAAGAGATTCGCTACTCAACAAATACAAAGGACATCAATTGAACGAACTCCTGGCTAAAATGGAGGTTGAACAGAAGGAAGCCGAGATAAAGATTTTACAGAAAGATAGTGCCCTAAAAAGTCTGGATTTAAAAAGAAAATCATTCCTGATTTTTGCTCTTGTTTTTGTAACGATCGTTTTACTGATTTTAACAATAGTGATTTTGTATTTCCAACGACAAAAGAAAAAAACACTGAAGTTGGTCAAAATCCAGAATCAGCAAATTTCGCAACAAAACGACAAGTTGACTCTAGCCAGTGAAATGCAAAATAAAATATTATCGATAATTGGACACGATTTAGTAACTCCGGTGGGCGGCTTGAAAGAGTTGTTGAATATGGTAAATGATAATCCGGATACATTTGAATCGGAAGATTTATTGGAGTTGGTGCCTTCGTTAAAAGGAGCGGTAGATGATACTTATTTTCTACTTACAAATTTATTGTCGTGGGCAAAAAATCAGGGCGGAAATTATAATGTTGGGATCGAAAGTTGTAATGTTCTTGAAATTGTAAATCAGAACCTTTCTTTTCTTCAAAATAGTATTGCAAAAAAATCAATTCAAATTCAAACTCAAATTGCAGCTGATTTGGTCATTCAGTTCGACAGGAATATGTTTGGAATGGTTGTGCGAAATCTGATTTCGAATGCCGTGAAATTTACTCCGGGAAATGGAAATATCTACATTTATACTGAAGAGCGTGATGGTAAATTAATCTTTTGTGTAAAAGATACCGGGATCGGAATTTCTAAAGAGAACCAGAAAAAGCTGTTTGGCAAGGAATATGTTTCTACATTTGGAACGGATAATGAAAAAGGAACCGGCCTTGGACTTCACTTGTGCAAAGAGTTTGTTGAGAAAAACAACAGCGAACTGATGGTAGAAAGCAAGGAGAACGAAGGAAGTCTGTTTGCATTTTTTATTTCGGAGAAGATGTGATAAGTTCTATTTTATCGCCACTGGCAAATTATTTAACACTGTAAAACCGCTTTTTTCATAGAAAGGATTCGACCTTTTTTGTTGAATTCGATAAAAGAGAAAAGGTCGTTTCAAATACTTTTTTGAGACGACCTTTTTTATACGTTAATGTGAATGCGTTATTAATACTCCAAAACAAATTCCTCTTTCGGATTACGCACTTTCTTCATTGGTGCTAACCAATCGCCTTCGTTGTCGCGATATCCTAAAGGAAGCATTGTCACACTTTTCAGACCTTTTGATTTTAGATCAAGCAGGTCATCCAATTCTTCAGTTGTAAATCCTTCCATTGGTGTACAATCTACTTTTTGTTCGGCGGCTTGTGCAATTGCCAATCCAAAGCCAATGTAGGCCTGACGGGCAGTATGTACAAAATTTTCTTCGGCTGATTGTGGCAAATATGTTGCTTTTAGCTTGTCGGTGTATGATCCAAAACGCCCGCGAGGCAACCCTCGTTCATCGGTTGTTCTGTTGTAAATTTCATCAATTCGTTCTTCAGTATAACGATCCCACGCTGCAAAAACCAACAGGTGCGAACACTCTGCAACTATTTCCTGTCCCCATGCAATCGGAACGATTTTATCTTTTAACTCCTGATCGGTGATTACTATTACACGAAACTGCTGCAATCCTGAAGAAGTAGGAGCAAGACGTGCTGCCTCAATAATTTTATCTACATCTTCCTGTGCTACTTTTTTGGTGGGGTCGTACTTTTTAGTGGCATATCTCCACTGTAAATTTTCTAATAATGACATTGTTACTTATTTTTGACTTTAATAATTGAAGCCCTATTTGGCTCTGTTTAATATTTTTAAAACTAATTCCTTTAGCTGCATTAAATCTTCAGGCGTAATTCCCATGGCTTTTACAACCTTATGCGGAGCTTTTGCTGCTTTGGTTTGTAATTGTTTACCACTCTTGGTAAGCGAGATTTCCACAACACGCTCATCCTTGCTGTTTCGTTTGCGCGAGATCAAACCTTTTGTGGCCATTCGCTTTAGTAATGGGGTGATTGTTCCATTATCGAGATTTAGTTTATCTCCAATTTCATTTACCTTTTGCGGTTCATTTTCCCACAAAACTATCATTGCCAGATATTGTGGATAAGTAAGATCAAGCTCTTCAAGAATCGGTCGGTACACACTAATAATTTCGCGCGATAAGGCATAAATAGGGAAGCATACCTGACTCTTTAACTTTAACTCATCATCCATCTACTAAAACATTTATTGTGCAAATATAGTGTAAAATAAAATCGCACACGATATAATAGTGTGAAATGTAATTGATTTTGAAAAATATTAATATTCAGGAAATAGTTGTGACTATAAATGGAAGTTGAGTTTTATTAAAACAGAAGAATGAATTATTCTTTTCATAAATGACAATTGGGTTTAATGCCGTTCATTTTTCAATTGGTCTTTAAAAATCTTCTTGAATTTTTCCAGTTTCGGAGTTACTACAAATTGGCAGTAGCCTTGCGTTTTGTTGCGCGAGTAATAGTTTATGTGGTAATCTTCGGCAATATAAAACTTCTCGAATTCGGTAATTTCGGTAACAATTGGTCTGCCATAAACTTCTTCTTTTTCAAAAAGACTGATAACGCGTTCTGCCACCTCTTTTTGTTCTTCGTTATGATAGAAGATTACCGAACGGTATTGCGGACCTACATCGTTGCCTTGTCTGTTTAAAGTTGTCGGGTCGTGTGTCATAAAAAACACTTCCAGAATTTCGGAATAGCTCACCACTGCCGGATCAAAAGTAATTTGTACTACTTCGGCGTGGCCAGTTGTTCCTTCGCAAACCTGTTTATATGTGGGCTTTTTTACATGTCCTCCGCTGTAACCCGGTTTTACATCAACAACTCCTTTTAATTCCAGATAAATGGCTTCGGTACACCAAAAGCATCCTCCGCCTAATGTGGCTTTCTGCAAATCTTTACTCATACAAGTACTTGAATAAATTAATAATGTGAATAGAAGTATCAGTGCCCTCTTTTCTTTTTTTAGTTGCTCAAACATTATCTAACTTTTGCTATTATTAACAAAAGAGAAGAATGTATGTTTTGTGTTGCTTTAAATAATATGGGTTTGAAAAATGATATAGCCATAAATGGCGAAGCGTAAAAAACGGAACAGTGCGTATTTTAGGTAGCGTTTTGATGGGTAGCCGGCCGAACCAACCAGCAGACTTATAGCTGCCCAGGGAAGGGGAGTAAGCGCCGCTACAATAATCAGAAACAGTCCATATTTTTTTAGTAATGGCCATTGTTCTTTTAATACGGTATTTCGGAACCGCTTAAAACCTTCGCGTTTGTAGAATAAGCCGCCTATGAGAAATGTAAGGTAACCCATTAGGTATGAAACTCCGGCGAAAAATGCCAGGTTTAAAAAATAATGGGCAATGCTATCTTTGTTTATGGCCCAAATCATAAAAAATTCGGGCGGAATAATTCCAAAGAAGAATTCCGAAAAACAATACACCAGGTAAACCAACATGGGTTTAGCGTAAATTTTGTCCATCCATGCGTCGGGAGTACGCGATATTACAAATTCTTTAAAAAGAAAGTAGGCCCCCAAAATTATGAGTAGCCAAAGAAAACCTTTTAAGCCATTTTTTATTAGAAATTGTATGCGCGGACTTAGATTCATGGTTGATTCTGTTTACACGGCAATGTACAAAATAAAAGATATTTAGGCCGTCAAAACTATGCCAATATAACTGCCTGGGAAAAAGATTTTTTCTTAAGTTAATTCCACCACTGTAATCTCAGGAGGCATTCCAATTCTTCCCGGGAAACCAATGTATCCAAAACCACGATTTACATACAAGAATTGTTTTTTCTCGCGATATAAACCGCCCCAGCGCGGGTATTTATATTGCACCGGGCTCCACTTAATTCCGGCGCGTTCAATACCGAACTGCATGCCGTGTGTATGTCCTGCAAATGTAAGGTCGATATCTGTGGATTTTAGCACTTTGGCATCCCAGTGCGAAGGATCGTGGCTCATCAGAATTTTAAAGGGCTGGCCTTGTGCTTGCTTTGCAGCTTTTTGCAAATCGCCATGCTGTGGAAAAGGTGGCTTACCCCAGTTTTCAACGCCGATAAGTGCAATTTCTTCGCCGTTAATGTTTAATGTTTCAGTTTCGTTTAGCAACAATCGGAAACCAATTTTCTGATGAAATTTTTTGATAGCATCCAGGTTTTTTTCTTTGGCAGCCGCCGATTCCCATTCCGAGTAGTCTCCGTAGTCATGATTTCCAAGCACCGAATATTTCCCGATTTTAGCTTTTAATTGCGATAAAACAGGAGCCCAGCCTTCAGTTTCTTCGGCAAAATTATTAACAAGGTCGCCGGTAAACAAAAGAATATCCGGCTCTTGTTCGTTAATCAGTTCTACTGCTTTTGCTACCTGGTCGAACTTTTTATTAAAGCTCCCCAGGTGCATGTCAGATATCTGAACGATTTTTAGTCCTTTAAACGATTTTGGCAGATTGTCGAAATGCAAATTTTCGCGCATTACGCGGTAGTTGAATTTCCCTTTTGTCACTCCATAAAGAATCGACGCAAACGGAACTGCTGCCAAAACCAATCCTATTTGATATAAAAACTCTGCTCTCTCCATTTTCCTTCCCGAATTATCTGGTGATAAACCTTTTTTCTTTTTTCTCTTAACCCAGTTGAAAATCTTTTGAAATAGGAACTGGATATCTTTTAGTAATACAAAAACGATGAATACAAATTTGGGGAAATAAAACAAGGCAAAACTACTAACAAGGTAGCCGACATAAATGTACGTGTCGGATTCTTTTACATGGTTTATCCCAAACGTAAACAAACAAAAGCCTGCAAAAACAACAATTGAGATACCCCAGAAAAGTATAGTTAATGATTGTTTTAGAAGTTTGATTCTGAGTTTGGCGAGCAGCGGTTTTATGCCACGGAAGGTATATACATCTACCAGCAGCATAAAAAAGAACAAGGGAATTAATAACATTGCATTCGCTCTCATATAATGGCTTCTAAATCAATTTTTAAGTCGTTGCAAATAAACAGTTTTATTCGTAAAAAGTTTGTGATTGAATTCTCAAACAAATCACAAAAAAACTTAAATGTAATAAGTAAATGGTTATTTACTTAGTCTTCCGAAGCTTCCTCTGTTTTGCTGGAATTGGCTACCAAACGGTTGATTTCTATTAGTTCATCGGGTGTAAAATGACGGTATTCCCCCCGTTTTAAACTCCCAAGTTCGATATTCATAATTCGTACACGTTTTAATCGGGTAACTTCATAGCCCAGATGTGAACACATTCTACGGATTTGGCGATTTAGCCCCTGTGTAAGAGTAATATTGAACGTAAAGTCGTTGATGCGTTTCACCTGGCATTTTTTTGTAACCGTATCAAGAATGGGAACACCGCTGCTCATTTGCCGGATAAATGCCTGAGTAATTTTCCGGTTTACATTTACAATGTATTCTTTTTCATGATTATTCCCGGCGCGAAGAATTTTGTTTACAATATCGCCGTCGTTGGTCATGAAAATCAACCCTTCGCTGGGTTTATCTAACCGGCCGATCGGAAATATTCTTTCAGGGAAGTTGATAAAATCTACGATGTTATCTTTTTTGCTGGTGTCGGTGGTGCAGGTAATTCCAACTGGTTTATGAAAGGCAAGGTAAATATTCGGCACTTCTTTGGTGACGAGTTGACCATCAACTTCAATTCTATCATGCGCGGTTACCTGAACACCTAAGCCCACTACTTTGCCATTTACTTTTACCTTTCCGCTTTCAATTAGTCTGTCGGCTTCGCGGCGCGAACAAAATCCGGTTTCCGAAATGGCTTTATTTAGTCGTTTGCTTTCCATTCGAGTGTAAAAGTAGAAAATATGATACGATCGACTGGCCTAATTTTAAATTTATCAGACATTGTTGGAGTTGAAGCAGTTGAATACCATTTTGTAATGATGCTTCTTTCAATATTTTTGGATAAGAAAAATGCCAAAGGCTAATAAAACAATTCCTCCAATTTTACCCATTGAAACGGGGTGCTGGTCCAAACCGAAAAACCCAAAATGATCAATAACAGAAGCAGCAATGAGTTGTCCGGCAATAGACGCCGCCAAAACGGTGGTGACGCCAATCTTTGGTATAAAAAAGATAACCGACGAAACAAAAATTGCTCCTAGCAAGCCGCCCGCAAATACATACCATGGAGCCGTTTTTAAATGCCCCCAGTTTGGAATTTCTGTTTTAAATATGAAATTCAATACGAGAAGTGCCAGAAAACCCACAAAAAAACTTATTAAAGCTCCTTGTATCGGGTGTTTTAAATAGGTAGTTAGTTGGGTATTAATACTTCCCTGAATTGCCAGCAAAAAGCCGATTAGCAAAACAATTGTTGTATATATTAATTTCATGATAAAACTTAAATTGGGTAAAATAAAACCTTGTATTGCTGAATGAGAAGATTAGCTCCAAATTAATTCCAGAATTTTTTCCAGCCAATGTGCATCAACTTCCGTAAAAGCTACTTTCTCCGAGCTGTCGACATCTAAAACGCCAATTACCTCGCCGGTTTTGTTTTTAAGTGGAACTACTATCTCTGAATTCGAGCGGGCATCGCAGGCAATGTGATCTGTAAAAGCATGCACATCTTCAACAACAACCGTTTCTTTTTTGTTGAAGGCGGCCCAGCACACTCCTTTGTCCTTTTCCAGAATCTGACAGGCGACCGGTCCCTGGTAGGAGTTAACGGTCATTTCATCATCTTCAATCAGGTAATACCCTGTCCAGAAAAAGTAATCCATTTTATGGTGTAAAACAGCTATTATGGTTGCCATGCGTGCCTGTGTGTTATTACTTTTTAGCACAAGTTCGCTAAGCTGTTTGTAAATTCTTCCATATCGGCCTTCTTTTTTCCTATCTTCCATTTTCTTTCTCCTGTGGATTATTTTTATTGCACGAATAAACAAAAAATCGTTAGTTTAGTTGAATAAAAAATCTAAAAATGCACCGAATAATTGAAGATCCGAATGAGCGTCAGTGGGGAATGTTAGTACATATTGCTGCTTTAGCAACCTTTATTTTACCTGTTGCCGGAAATATAGTTGGCCCGCTAATTATTTATTTAATGAAAAAAGACGAGTACGAATTTGTTAACGAACAAGGTAAGGAAGTGCTTAACTTCCAGATTACCTGGTCGATCATCTTTTTAATTTCAATCCTACTTATTATTGTTGGAATTGGTATTTTAATGCTGATTGGTTTTGGAATTGCCTGGCTGGTTTTGGTTATCTTAGCTTCGGTTTCGGCAAGTAACGGAACCCCTTATAAATATCCTTTCACCATTCGCTTTTTGCAATAATATTAATTGCCGGTTTATTCCTTTTGGGCAAGCCTGTTTGTTTAAACAGAAATTCTTACTTTTGCAGCCTCATAAAATTAAAAAAACGATGGCACAGAAACCTTCGATTCCAAAAGGCACCCGCGATTTTTCACCGTCAGAAATGGTGAGAAGAAATTATATTTTCAATACTATTAAAGATGTATTTCGTTTGTACGGATTTCAACCCATTGAAACACCGGCAATGGAAAATCTTTCAACGTTGATGGGCAAATACGGAGAAGAAGGGGATAAGCTGTTGTTTAAAATTTTGAATTCGGGTGATTTTATTTCGAAAGTTCCGCAGGAAATGCTGGACGAGAAAAACTCGAATAAGCTTACTACAAAACTATCTGAAAAAGGATTGCGTTACGACTTAACAGTGCCCTTTGCGCGTTACGTTGTGCAATACCGAAATGATATTGCTTTTCCGTTTAAACGTTATCAGATTCAACCGGTTTGGCGTGCCGACCGACCACAAAAAGGACGTTATCGCGAGTTTTACCAGTGCGATGTTGATGTGATCGGGAGCAATAGCTTGCTGAACGAAGTGGAGTTGGTACAAATAATTGATGAGGTTTTCCAACGACTGGGAATTAACACTACAGTAAAAATTAATAATCGTAAAATTCTGGCCGGAATTGCAGAAGCGATTGGCGAAGCCGACCGAATGGTGGATATTACCGTTGCTATCGACAAACTGGATAAAATTGGTTTGGAAAAGGTTAATGCTGAAATGTTGGACAAAGGAATTTCGCAAGAAGCCGTTGATAAACTTCAGCCGATTTTAAAATTGCAAGGAAGCACCGTTGAAAAACTGGCGCAAATTGAAACAGTTATTGGCGGAACCGAAATTGGTGCCAGAGGAATTGCCGAAATGCGCACTATGTTTACTTACCTGGAAAATGTTGAGTTAACCACAACAGTTGAACTAGATCTGACTTTAGCACGTGGATTAAATTATTACACCGGCGCTATTTTCGAGGTAAAATCGAACGATGTGCAAATTGGCAGTATATGTGGTGGTGGCCGTTACGACGACCTGACCGGGATTTTTGGTATGCCGGATGTTTCGGGTGTTGGTGTATCGTTTGGTGCCGAACGTATTTACGATGTATTGGTTCAGTTAGATGCTTTCCCGGAAGAGTCGCTGGAAACTACAAAAGCTTTGTTTGTAAATTTCGGAGAGAAAGAAGAGGCTTATTGTTTACCGGTTTTGGCTAAACTGCGAAAAAATGGTGTAAATGCAGAGATTTTTCCGGAAAGTGCGAAAATGAAGAAGCAAATGACATACGCTAACCGCAAGGAAATTGCTTATGTAATTTTAGCTGGCGATAACGAAATGGCTGCCCAAAAGTTCACGCTTAAAAATATGGAAACAGGGGAGCAGCAATTGGTGAACTCCGAAGAACTGATAAATATCCTTAAATAGCTGATCAGATTATACGATATTGCTCTAAAATAAGTGGAGCAATGATTGCATCGGTTTCAAACAGACTTGTAAAAACACTTGGTGGAGATGTACGTTTCCCGTGATTAGTGTGGCATAATTATGTCAGACTAAAGGCAGATGAACAGGATATTTCTATCTATGATCTGTCATTCATTACTTTATCCTATTTATAATCTCACCATTTTACAGTAAAAATCATGGGAAGCCGTATATTTGAAATAACACCCAAAAACCTCACTTTCGAAATCATTCAGGATATTCTGGAAAACAATGTAAAGCTCAAACTTTCCGAAATATCTGTACAACTCATTCATAAAAGCAAAAAATACCTCGACAATAAGCTGGAAAAAGCAGATAAACCACTTTACGGAATTAATACCGGTTTTGGCGCATTGTGCGATATCGAAATTTCGAAAGACAGTTTGAGTAAATTGCAGGAAAATCTGGTGGTTTCGCACGCCTGTAATATCGGGCCGGAAATACCTGCAGACGTGGTGAAACTAATGTTGTTGTTAAAAGCACATGCGCTTTCAAAAGGAAATTCGGCAGTGCAACTGATCACGGTACAACGAATTCTTGATCTTTTTAACAACGCTATTTTACCGGTAGTTTGCGAGCAGGGATCGCTTGGTGCAAGTGGTGATTTGGCGCCTTTAGCAAAATTATTCCTTCCTCTGCTTGGTTTAGGCGAAGTGAATTTTGAAGGTAAAAAACAACAGGCCAGTAAAGTGCTTGAAAAATTGGGGTGGGAGCCTATAAAACTTGAAGCCAAAGAGGGACTCGCCTTACTGAACGGTACACAGTTTATGAGTGCCCACGCTGTATACACTTTATTAAAAACCTTCCGGCTTATCGATCAGGGAGACATAATCGGGGCACTTTCGCTGGATGCTTTTGATGGATTAATTGAACCATTTTCTGAAAATATCCAGCGTATCCGCCCACATAAAGGGCAGGCCGAAACCGCAAAGAATTTTAGGAATGTTTTAACCGGTAGCGAAATGCAGGCCAAAACAAAAGCTCACATTCAGGATCCTTATTCGTTTCGTTGTATTCCGCAGGTTCACGGAGCGGTAAAAGATGCCGTTAATTATGTGGCAACAGTTATTGAAACCGAAATTAACTCGGTAACGGACAATCCAACGGTTTTTCCAGATGAGGACTTGATCATTTCAGGAGGTAATTTTCATGGCGAGCCCCTTGCGCTGTCGCTCGATTTTCTGGCAATGGCAATGAGCGAGCTGGGAAGTATATCGGAGCGAAGAACATACCGCTTGATTTCGGGCGAACGCGGATTACCGGAGTTTCTGGTTGCTAATCCCGGATTAAATTCCGGTTTTATGATTCCTCAATATGCAGCAGCATCAATTGTAAGCCAGAATAAACAGCTTTGTACGCCTTGCGTGGTTGATTCTATCCCATCGTCGAATGAGCAGGAAGACCACGTTAGTATGGGCGGAAATGCAGCAACAAAAGCCTTAAAAGTGGTTTTGAATACCGAGAAGATTCTGGCAATTGAATTATACAATGCAGCTCAGGCAATGGACTTTCGCCGACCAATAAAATCGTCGCCATTTATCGAACGCTTTATAAAAGAATACCGTAAAATGGTAAGTTTTGTTGAGGAAGATATTGTGATGTACGAAGCGATTAATCTTACCATCGATTTTTTGAATTTGACAAAATTCAATCGATTATAAAGCAAAAAGGCTGCCCGAAATTATTCAGACAGCCTTTTTTGCTTCACCCCTTAATTGTTAAAGTGTGTCGTTTCCTGGTTGCTTATTAAGCAATAAGGTATTAATGTTTTGTGTAAACATCTTTTTTGTGTCTTCTTTAGTACGTGCGATACCCGATGCCATAGTTGGTTTCCCTTCCATTGGAATATAAAGGAAAGCAGGTATACTTTTTACACCAAATACAGCGGCGAGTTCGCGCTCAACTTGCGTATCAATCTTGTAAATGATTACTTCTCCCGAGAATTCTGCGGCCACTTCTTCTAAAATAGGAGCTGCTGTTCGGCAGGGGCCGCACCAGTCGGCATAGAAATCGATCAAAGCCGGTTTTTCGCCTTTGTATTTCCACTCTTTCGGAGAACTTTCATAATCCCATACTTTTTCCAAAAATATGGCTTTAGTTAGCATAGTCGTGGCTTTTCCTGCTTCTGAAACCGATTCTGTTGGTTTCTCACTATCATTTTTTTCCGATTTTGCTGTGCATGAGCTGTACCCAAACAACAAAAAGACAGCCATCATAAGTATAATAAGTCTTGTTTTCATTTTATTCTGTTTTTATATTATATCAACCTGAAAGAACTAAAATTTGTTCAAATATATGCAAATATGTAGATGTATTAAAATGAGCAAAAGCTATGCCATATTTTATCTTTTAATAACTACCATATATCCTGGCCACTCACGCAACCTTTTTTCTTTATCGTTCATCTATCAGCTATGATAATATGAATGAATTAATTAATTGTGTGATGAAAAAGTTAGCATTTGGAATTTTAATGGGAGTATTGGTAGCTTTTAGCAGCTGTTTAGATGACGATGGATATTCGTTGGGCGATTATTGGATTGGGTTTGGAATTTATAAGGGAGATGGTGCCGGAACAGTAAGTTTGGTTATGGACAACGGTGTTGTTTTAATTCCGGCTGCTGCGTCGAGTCCCGGATGGTTTTTAAAATTTTCGGACGGCGATCGTATTTGGGTTAACTATACCATTTTAGAAGAAGATAAAAACAGTAGTTCGGAAAAACGTTACATCGTGAAAGTAAATGATATCAGTGATGTTTTGATGAAAGGAATTATGGACATTACCGAAGAGATTGAAGATAGTATTGGCAATGATCCGATAATTGTTGAAAATGCATGGATTTCGGATAGTTTGCTGAATTTTAGGTTGAAATACTGGGGATACAATAAGATTCACTATTTAAATCTGGTAAAAGAACCGGGAGAATTAACCGCCGCCGATCAGCCGTTTCAACTGGAGTTGAGACATAATGCAAAGGGCGATCAGAAGGCGATTCCATATATTGCTTATGTTTCGTTTAGTTTAAACAGTTTACGTGTAGATGATCTTGATTCGGTACGTTTTAAAGTGATTGCAAGCGATTATGACGGTATTGCTTATCAAGATAGTGGCGTGTTTAATTACAGCAGTTTGGAATTACCCACACCATAAGAATTAAACAGTGTAAAAAAGAAAAAGGTGCTCATTTTGAGCACCTTTTCTTTGTATAAATGTTGTTTCTTTTTTACTCAGGTCGTTGAATCTGCTCGATTAACATTTCTCGTTTATTTTGGTCGTAGCGAGAAAAGCCACGATCGAATATTTGGTATTCGAAATTAACTTTTGGAACACTTTTCATTGCCACCACCGGTGTCCCAGTGATATCTTCGATGGCTGCTTTAAAGAGTGGATCGTTCTTATCTCCAAGCGGGAAGGTTGCGAAAAGATCGTCATCAACCAGAATGTCAGGTGCAAATCCATCTTTAAAGTCGGTAACACCTGCAGCGTTGGCATAACGCAAAACGATAGGTTGAAGTCCCCAATTTGAGATTTCTTCACTATATGATTCACTATAGTAGTCGATAGGTTTTAGCGTAATTGATGCTGTGTATTTTCCATAGGTAGTGTCGCCAACAGTTGTAACATTATCCATGTAGGCTCTTAATCCTGTTATTGAAAGTTCGGATGCAGAAGCAGTTCCCGAACCGGTAAGGAAATAGACTTTGTCTAATCCCATTTTTACAGGTACCTGATTATCAAAATACACTTCAATCTGGTTCATAATTTGTCTGTCGATAAAGTAATTCTGATATTTTTTATTCCATTTATAGGTGACAAGAATGCTGTTATCGTTAACAACATCAAGAGGAGCAATGCACGAGCACAAGTGTTTTGCAGCCGAAATGGTTCCTCCTGGATTATAGCGAAGATCTACAACCAGATCTGTTGCTCCCTGGTTTACCAGGTTTGCAAAAGCATTGTCGAGCGAGCTGTTAAAATCTGATATATATTGGGCATAAAAAATATAACCAATTTTACGGCCATCGTGTTCCACTATATTGGTTGTTAAAACCGGATCTAAAGTCAACACAGAGGATGTAATACTGATAGTTGTGTCGGTGGCGATACTGTTGCCAGTTAATATGCCAAGTGTAACATCTATGTTATCGCTGTATAGTAAATCGGTGTAATTGTCATCGTTAATGTCGGCATTGTTCATCTCAACCAAAAGGTCGCCACGTTTAATGCCTGCCGCCCAGGCCGGTGTTTCCGGGTAAACATACTCAACAATACCGAAAATATTTCCGGTGTTCGAGAAACGTCCAAATGCCAGCGACCAGCCGTATGTTTTTTCAATACCTTCAAAACTTGCTTCCAGCGCATCCACATCATCAGTAATGTATGACCACTTATCATCTACAGAAAGCAATTTGTTGAAATAGGCTTTAGAATCGGTCTCGTAGTTATAATTAATATCCGGCAATTCATCGTACCAGAAATAAATATCATCCATTGCTTCGTAAATGAATTTATTTACCTTTTTGGTATATTCCGAAGCTTCCGAAGCCTCCGGTCCGTCGGGATTTGATCCGTCGGGAATGGGATCATCTTTTGAGCAGGCCGTAAAAACAATTAAAGCTACAAGAAACAATAATGTTGTTTTTTCTAAATTTTTCATAATGTATTATCTTCGTCCATAATTCTTTTTGTCATTCTTATTTAACGCAATAAGACTGGTTTTCGTTTATTTCTACTAGTTTTTTCCCTTTTTCTCGTCAGGATATTCAATTCTAATATGGTAAATATTTATCAGTTTTTCTAAAAGGGTACGCTTAATTGTATCAATATCTCTGAAAGTCAGATCCGAATCGTCCAACTGCTTATCCTCAATTTTTTTATCGATCATATTGTCGATAAGCGCCTTAAGGTTTTCGTGTGTTTTCTCTTTCATACTGCGCGATGCCGCTTCAATTCCGTCAACCAGCATAACCACTGCAGCTTCTTTCGAACGTGGAAGAGGTCCCGGATAGATAAAGTCTTTATCATCAATCTCCTGATCGGGATTTTGTTCCTGGTGTTTCAAATAGAAGTATTTTGCTTTTGTGGTTCCGTGATGCGTGGCAATAAACTCGATTATAACCGCCGGAAGTTTATGCTTTTGTGCCATTTTAACCCCGTTTTTAACGTGATCGATAATCACTTCGGCACTTTTTAAATGACTGATCCGGTCATGAGGATTCATTCCCATCGCTTGGTTTTCGATAAAAAAGTTGGGGCGTCCAATTTTGCCAATATCGTGGTAAAGTGCACCGGCGCGAACCAAAAAAGGATTTCCTCCAATGCGCAGAATAACCTCTTCGGCAAGGTTGGCAATTTGCATCGAGTGCTGAAATGTTCCAGGCGCCTGCTCTGCAAGTTTTCGCAACAAAGGCTGGTTGCTATCCGATATTTCTATTAAGGTTACATCCGAAACAAATCCAAAAAGTTTTTCGAAAATATATACCAGCGGATATACCAACAGAATTAGTACACTGCTAATGGCAAACCATTTTAACATCGAATAATCGTAGGATAAAAATGTTCCTTCGTGTATAAGGTTTAGTGCCGTAAAAACAACTACATAGGTTAAAAATACCCACAAAGCCGCCAATACCAGGTGAACGCGGCGATGCATCTTATTCAGGCTAAAAACCGCAATAAGTCCTGCCGATACTTGTAGAAGTATAAATTCGTAATTGTTTGGTGCATAAAATCCCATTAACAGGGTGGTGATAATGAGCGTGAAAATGGCTGTTCGAGAATCGAAAAACGTTCGAATCATAATCGGAAACACCGCCAGTGGAACCATGTAAATGTGCAGGTTCGGGAAGGTGTTTATAAAGTTCGACAGCAGAATAATGCCAACCATTAGCATTAGCATAAAACTTAATTTATTAAGCTGCTGCAGAATATCGCGCCGATACAGCAATAGGAATACAAAAATAAAGCTGAGCAGAACCGAAATAAGCAATACTTTACCAATGGAAACCATGTAACGGTTTACATCGTTGCCACGTTCTTTTTCGTAACTGGCTTTTAATGATTCAAGCATTTGATATTTTTCAGCATCCACAATTTCGCCTTGCAGCACAATTCGTTGTCCTTGTTTAACCATTCCGCGCGTAGCCGATATCGATTGTGTTATCTCATCAATTTCTTTCTGACTGGTTTCGTCATCGTACGAAAGGTTGGCCGTTATATACCGTTCAAGATTAAGATTTGCCAGTCCGGGAAAATTATACCCCTCGCTAACCAAGGTGTGTCGTGTTTTTTGCAGGGCGTTGTAAGCCGATTTTTCAGAATACAATTGGTCAATATCTTCTTTCTGAACAATATTTCCGGTGCGTTTATTAATTTCATCTTTGCCCTTTAACTCGTTATAAATGTCAACAGAGAAAAGCAGAATTCCGTTGTCGTATAGTTCATCGAGCTTTGTTGATAAAACATCAAATATTTTTTTCTTATTGGTATTTGTTGTGTCAATATCGAGTTCCAGCTCTGTACGAAGACGTGCTATACTTTTGTTTTTTTGGGTAGTATCGTTTAAAAAATAGGGAACGAGTGAATTAATTTGCTCTGCTTTTTCGTCATTCAGTTCGTTTGCCGTTTTTAAAATAGCAAAGTCAAACGGTGCCACAAGGTTTTCGTGTTGCCATGGAAATCCCCTCTGGTACTCGTATTTAAACTTTGGCTCTCCGGGCAAAATCAAATACAAAGCCACTGCTGTTAGCGCAAATAAAGCTAACTGCAAAAACAGTAGGGTGTAGCTTTTTAGTTTTCTCATTAATTTCTTCATATACCGAATATCGAAATTTTGATTTAAAATACCATTACTCTTATCTGCTTCTTTTTAAACTACCTCTTAATATCTAATTGACAAATTCGGTTTGCAGATAAGTTTGTAAAGCCCATTTTTTCTTAGTTTTGTGTTTATACGCTTCAAACAGGTGCTATTCCTGTTTTACAAAATAAAATTAAGAAAATATTGATGAACTACGGCATTTCTAATTTAAGTATTATTCCGGTTCGGCTTGAACCATCTGAAAAAAGCGAAATGGTTACACAGATTCTTTTTGGCGAACACTTTGAAATGCGCGAGCAAATGGTAGGCTGGACGAACGTTAAGTTGGCCTATGACGGTTACGAGGGCTGGATTGATACAAAAATGATTACGCCAATATCTATTCGTACATTAAACAAGATTGAAAAGAGCCCAACTGCCGTTACATCCGATATTATAACGATTGTTCCGGTTAACGAAGAGCAAAATCTTATGCTGGCCGCTGGAAGTACATTGCCGGTTTGGCGGCCTTATCTAAAACAGTTTTCGGTAATACAAGACACCTATCTGGCAACCGGAGATGTGATTTACGGTAAACTGAAAAATGCAAGAGAGATAGCCATAAAGCAGGCGTTGAAATACTTTAATGCACCTTATTTGTGGGGAGGAAGAACTCCTTTTGGTGTTGATTGCAGTGGTTTTACCCAAATAATTTATAAAATGATTGGCATTAAATTACCCCGCGATGCCAGCGAGCAGGTAAAAATAGGAACGGCAATGAGTTTTGTTGACGAGGCAGAGCCCGGCGACCTTGCTTTTTTCGATGATGAGGAAGGAAATATTGTTCATGTGGGAATTATCTGGAAACGAAATAAAATCATTCATGCATCGGGGCAGGTGCGTATTGATAATGTCGATCAGTTTGGAATTTTTAATATCGATACGCAACGTTATACCCACAAAATGCGAGTAATGAAGAAAATAATAGAATAAAATGGAAAACATTGAGCTTGTTATTTACGTTGCCCTTTTTGTTGCCGCTATCTATATGGTTGTAAAACATTGGAAAACAGGTCGTAAGAAGTAGTGTTTCTCGAAGTTTTTGTTGTTTTTATACGAAATTTGTAGTTGTAAAAACAGTTTTACCGCAAACTTTTTCTTCCGACATTTCGGTCACGATCTCGTTTAGCGTCATCGTTTTTTTGCTTTTGACTTTTCATTTTTAACTTTAGTCCTTAAAATTTATCCTTAATTCTTCTAAAATGTATACCTATAAATATCCGCGTGCAGCCCTTACTGTTGATGCTATTGTTTTTGTAAAATCAGGTAAAGAAACTTCGGTTTTGCTGATTGAACGGGGGAGGGAGCCTTTTAAAAACAGGTGGGCCTTACCCGGAGGTTTTATCGAAATGGACGAAACATTGGAACAGGCTTGCATTCGTGAACTGGAGGAAGAAACAGGTTTGCAAATTGAAAAAATGCAGCAATTTGG
This sequence comes from uncultured Draconibacterium sp., assembly GCF_963677155.1. Taxonomy (NCBI): domain Bacteria; kingdom Pseudomonadati; phylum Bacteroidota; class Bacteroidia; order Marinilabiliales; family Prolixibacteraceae; genus Draconibacterium; species uncultured Draconibacterium sp. The sequence continues at coordinate 4,516,688 of NZ_OY781884.1, forward strand.
AGCTTATGATGCCATTAACCGCGATCCACGCCATCGTACTATTTCCGTAGTTTATTCGGTGGAGTTGAAAGAACAAAAGCCGGTAAAAGGCAGCGATGATGCTGCACAGGCAAAGTGGTTTTCATTGGAAGATTTACCGGAGCTGGCATTTGATCATGCTGAGATTTTAGCCGATTTCTTTAAATAAAACATTCATGATTCCCGGAAATCACCAATAGTGATGCAAATTTTCAGCTAACTTTCCCTCATTTCTTCTCTTTGTAAAAAGAGGGGGACGATTGTGAGCGAAGGCACAATCAGGGTGAGTCAATATATTTTGAACCAGTTATTGCTATTGATTCTTAAAAGACTTTCAGAAAAAAATAGCGGTAAAGAAATATGAAATCTTAACCGCTATTTCTATTTATATATGTAAATCTTCGTTAGAACTTCCAACGCATATCAACCCACAGTTTATCGCCCAGTTCCCACCAGCGGTTTATTGCCGAGCGCAACGAAGCGTTACTGTACCCCGTAAGGTATTCGCGACACAACTGGGTTGGATTTCCGTTAGCAGCATTTTCCTTGTCTTTTTTCAGCAATTCCATGGCGTGGTTTTCAACGAACTCAGTTTCATTTAAAACCTTATTTTCAAATTCTGAGACAACTGGTTCAACTATTTTTTTTCCGGTGCCCCAGTTTACTAAAGCCAAGCGGTTGGCGCGGGTAAATGCCCACATGGCCGACTGGCGGCTAAAATGTTTGTGTCCGCAATAGTTGTAAGCATCGGGTAAACTCAGGTTGCCACAATAAATGGGCACGCGTGGCGATAACCGTGGAATATCGAGACTAAACCAAACTTTGCCGCCAATTTCGTTTGGAAGGTCATCGCGCAGTTGTGCAATCCATGAGTACGAACAATACTGCACCGAAATGGGGCGGCGACGGTAAACAGAATTCTCTTTCAGGGCATTCATCAAATCACGCTTATCTTTTGCCAGCCACGGGTGAGCTGCGGGGCTGATGATCGTATCGATCACTTCTTCGCCATTATCATTCTTTGTTTTGTGGGCAACTTTCAGGTTGCGAATCGTTTCATATTCCGTACCATCATAAGTCTGCTTGTACAAGGCAATCACTTCGCTGATATTTACTTTTTTCTCTACTTTCACAGAGAACGGCAATTCATCGGCGTCGAATTTCAGGTGTAAACCCGGTGCCATTGAACTTAACACAAAATACTCACGAATATTGAATGGTTTCTCGCCGCTGTAGGCTTTCCAGAATTTAAACGGTTCTTTTCCGTCCCAATATCCCAGCTCTTTGGCCACTTCAAAAACATTGTCGGAAGCCATGTAATAATCCGGATTATTCAGATCAAGTTCTCCAATTCGTGGAATATTCGCTGAAATTCCCACATGATCATCCGGAATACGTTGGGCAGCCCAAACACCACCAATTTTATCCGGTCCTTCGCCAAAAATCTCCAGTTGCCACACCTCTTTGGTATCGGCAATGGTTATACATTCGCCGTAATCAGCAAAGCCGTATTCTTTGATTAATTCTCCAATCAGTTTTATAGCATCGCGTGCTTTTGTACAGCGTTGCAACGCAATACGCTCCAGCTCTTCAATCAGAAAAAGGCCATTTTCATTTTTCAATTCTTCGCGGCCGGAGATTGTGGTTTCGCCGATTGCCAGTTGCTTTTCGTTGATACATGGATAGGCCGTATTCAAGTAGGCGTAAGTTTCGCGTGCTTCGGGAATCTCTCCTTTTAATTCTAACCCATCTTTACTCCACGCGGTTTGAGTGTGCATGGTTCCCCAATAAACTTTATGTGTTGTGTCGCGGTCGAATTTTTGGGACGGAACAAAATTTACCCAGGTGCGGTAATACGCATCGCAGGTGTGTGCTGTAATCACCGAGCCATCGTCGGTAGCGTCTTTTCCAAACATAATGCTGGTACAGCTTTCGTTTCTGGTTTCGTCGGGTTGGGCAAGCAATAATGATGCTGATGACAGTATCAACGTCAGGAGTAAAGATATTCGTAACATAGTGTAAAATTTTGCTCAAAATTAATAGAAATGGCAGGTGGTGCAAACTATTTTGATTTTATGACGAGTATTCTCTAAAATTATTGCGAGGCTTAATGCCCGTCAATTCCGTGTAGCATCAGAAACGAATGTATCAGAATTTTATGAATCTCGGTTAAGTATTCGTTTACGGCTTTGGTACTGCCAGGCAGCGAGAATACAAGTGTTTTGTTTTTCACTCCGGCGATAGAACGGCTTAACAGCGCATTGGGTTTTTCAGCACCATATTTCAATCGAATGTGATCCATAATTCCCGGAATTTCCAAATCGATAAAATTGGAAATGATAGTCGGAGCAATATCGCGAGGCCCGATTCCGGTGCTGCCCGTTGTGTAAATAATATCGTAACCATCGTTGACAGCCGTTTGTAGTTCTACTTCGAGCAACTCTTTTTCATCAGGAATTACGGTGCGTGATGTTTCGCACAGGTATGTTTTTGATGCGAACCAATCTTTGCTCAGTTTCTCTAGCATTGGTCCGCTTTTGTCTTTGTAAATACCATGGAAAGCACGGTCGCTCAAGGTTATCACCTTAATTCGGAATGTTTTTGGGATGTATTCCATCGTATCATTTTCCGAAAGTGCTCCCGGTTTTATTACCCGGCAGAAGATCCCTTCTTTAGGCATCACACATTTTCCTGCCAGCTGAAAAATCTCACAGTTATCGCCGTGGCATTTTTTTCCTATCTGTGTAACTTCCAATTCTACCTTACCTGCTCTGAACCGATCAAAAGGCATGGCTTTATGAACTGCAATTCCCTCGGTTGTAATGTTCTCGGCAAACTCACCATATTTGATCTCACGGCCTAATTCTCCTTCAAAACCTTTAATACTTTCAGCAGCCAGCAAACTTATCTGGCGGTGCCATTTCCCGGCGTGAGCATCGCCTTCAATACCATCAAGGTCTAGGTTTAGTTCTTTACGTGGGGTTTTAATCGTACCTTTTTTCTCCGAAATATTTAGTGATTTTATTTTACAGGTTTGCGCTTCCATTTCAGTAGTTATATTTTCTCCTTAAAGTCAAGTTTTACATCGCCCATTACCATGTTTTTATCAACGGCTTTGCACATGTCGTAAATGGTTAGCAACGCAACGTTCACGGCTGTTAAGGCCTCCATCTCAACGCCGGTTTGCCCAATGCATTTGGTTAAACTTTTTACCCAAACACCATTTCCCTGAACTTCTGCTTTAACTTCCACTTTGGTTAGCTGCAGTGGATGGCAAAGCGGAATCAACCTTGATGTTTCTTTTGCTGCCTGAATTCCGGCAATTTCAGCAATGGTGATTACATCACCTTTTTTTATCAGGCTTTCGTTTATCAGCCGAATGGTCTCCGGCTGCAAAGCAATAAAACCCGAGGCTTTGGCAGTTCGTACCTGTTGTGGTTTGTGCCCCACATCTACCATGTTGGCTTTTCCTTCTTCGTTTATATGTGATAATTGACTCATATTTTATCCTCCAATATTTGAGAAATTGTGTGATTCGGTTCCTACTCCCTTTTCCGGTTTGTTTTGCAATGCCTGGTTGTATGCTTCTTCGATACCGAGTTTGCGAATGCTGTAACGCAGCCCTGAATGCAAGCAGGGAACGAGAAACCCGTCGGCAGTTATACGCAGGCGGTTACAAATCTTGCAAATGCCGCCTAACCCTCCGTCAACAGCATAAAACTCGCCAGTGCGCAAATCCATCTGTCGAATGAAACGTAGCTTCAGTCCTTTCTTTTGACAGAACTCCCGTACTTCTTGTTCATCAACTTCATTTTCTCCGGGAATACGAACAAAGTTTATTTTTACAGGCAAAAGTTTGGCTTCAATTGCTGCGTCTATTCCATGTAGCACATCATCTAATTTTCCTATGCGTGTAATCTTTTTGAACTTTTCGGGATTCATGGTATCCAGGCTGATGTTTACCCGTTTTAGTCCGGCAGCCTTTAAAGCTCTGGCATATCGAGGTAAGAGAACACCGTTTGTTGTCATTCCAATATCCTCAATCTCAGGAATAGCAGAAAGCATACTTATTAACTCCGGAAGATCTTTGCGTACCAAAGGTTCACCACCGGTAATTCGAAGTTTTTTAATCCCAAGCTTAACTCCTGCTTTAACGATGTTGGTAATTTCTTGAAATGAAAGAATATCCTCGTGCTTTTTTAGTGGCAAACCTTCGGCAGGCATACAGTACTTGCACCGAAAATTGCAACGGTCGGTTACTGAAATACGCAGGTAGTTAATATGTCTGTTAAAGCGGTCGTACATAGGCTAATTCATCAGTCTGAATGCTTGAAACTCCCAGTGGTACTTCCAGCAGGGCATTTGCAAAGGCCAGTGCATTTATATGCGCCGATCCATGAAAAGGAATTTCGGAAATTGCTCCGTCAGCATTTATAACGACCGGAATAATCGCCAGTCGATTGGCTTTTTTTCGCTGATATGTAAAGTTCATTTTAGCTTTTACGCGCAACGGTGCGAAGTTAGCTCCGAGTAGTTTGTAGATCACCGGTTTGGCAATCAACTCAAATTGCACAAATGACGACACGGGATTTCCGGAAAGTCCAAAAACAAACTTGCCTTCCTTTTCTGAAAAAGTCATTGGGTTACCCGGTTTAATGCCTGTGTGATCCCAGTATATTTTAAAGCCCTGTTCTTTTAATATTTCCGGAATAAAATCGAAATCGCCAACCGATGCACCACCGGTGAAAACGATAAAATCGCTTGATTCCAGCGCTTTTTTGAAACTTTTGGTGAGCAATTCGTAATCGTCAACCAGCATGAGTTCAGCCACAACTTCAAGGTTCACTTTCTTAATCTGGGTGATTACCTGGCTGGAATTACTGTTTCGTATCTGTCCGGGTTTTGGCGTTTCAGATGGGAGAACCAATTCACTTCCAGTGGCGATTATGGTTACTTTTGGGCGTTTCGATACCAAAACTTCAGCATAACCTGCACCGGCAAGCACGGCCATTTGAGGGACATTAATTAACGTACCTTTTTTTAGCAGAACATCACCCTTTTTATAATCTTCACCCAGATAACAGATATTCTTTTTCGTTCTAGAATTGGTACAGCGCACCATATTTCCAGAAAGGTTTTCAGCATCTTCAACCATAAAAACACAATCGCATTCGGGTGGAACAGCAGCACCGGTCATAATTTTCACACACTGGTTTCTCCCAATTTCAACAGAAGCTATTTTGCCGGCATTTATCACTTCTAAAACTTCCAACTCGTTGTTAATATCTTCAAGTCGGCAAGCATAACCATCCATTGCTGATTTATTGAAAGGCGGCATGTTTAAGTCTGCAACTACATCCTCTTGTAATACCCTGTTAAAAGCATTTTCAAGCAGAACTTTTTCGGTAGGGGAAAACGGTTTTAAGTTGCCAAGCAGCTGTTGTATTTCTTCAAACTGGTTCATGAAATGAGTGAAAATTTATTGTTGTTGAGCTGAACTTTGTTGTAATTAAATTTAAGGTTTTCTCCATCATTCTTTACAATTATTGGGTTGTGTATCAGATGCTTTTGTTTTTTTATCGGAGTTCCCGTAGCATAGATAAAAAAGAACAAACCCGGAGTAATAATTTCATGTAATCCTCCCGATTCACAAACAATGGGTGTTTTAGGTAAATAAGCCGATAGTTTTTCAAAAGCCTCGGGAAGAGATTCGGGTTCTGCCATTACAAAGAAAACCTGTTTGGCTCCGGCTTGTAACATCAGCGAGCTATCTTTGCCGCTTATTTGCTTTTCCTGCAGAATAACGTAATGCTTATCTTTTAAAAGTACATCGTCGCTGTTGTGCTCGTGAATATGCGAGGTTATTTTGAGGCCGGTAATGGGAGCTTGTTTGGATAATGACTCGATTACACGACAGGCAAAGTAGGTTTTCCCCACATTTCTCCCGTTACCTGCAAGCAACAGCAAGTTGGGATAATCGATTTTGGTATCTTTTTGTACTTGTGTCATTTAATAACCTGAGTTCAGTTATAGATGTTAACCTCAGAATTACAGAAATGTGCGAGATTTGGACTGAAAATATCGCAAGAATAGCGGGCTATTTTAAGAGGTTTTCTGTTTAAAGATTGTGCATTTCTGTAATTTCCTTCGGATTTCTCAAATTTTTGCATAAATCACTCCACATTTTTTTGAATTATCCCGATAGTCCTTCAAAAATCTGCAATAATTTCTGCTAAAAGTTTTCAGAAATTGAGGCAAGATTTATAATTGAACTCAGGTTAATATGTTTCAGGGAAGGGAAGGAGCTTCAGTTCTCCCAATGCAAAATTTGCTCTTTCTCCTTTCCAATTTATCCCGACCTTGCCGGGATGCGGGAGGATCACCTGTTTCCGGGTAATCCCATCGGCCAAAATCCCTTGGTTTACACTTTAGGAAAATTGGCTCGGAGCCGTTACAAATATAGCAAAGAATCTAGATGTGTGGATGTGATTGTTTGAAAACTGTTGAAGAGCATTTTAGCTAGAATAAAATGCTGAAGGGTGTTAAAAAAATGAGAATGTAAATATGGACAACGGGAAAGATATTCAAGGGCAGGTTATCAAATACTAGCCTGCCCCTGAATTATTTAGTCTTCACTAACAACTTCTTCCTCTACAATCGGATTTGTCTTTTCGGAAAAATAGGCTGAAACAATAACAAGGACAACAATTGCCACCGCAATGTAAACGCCTGAAGGAATTGGTGCCGCTTCGCCTTGTGCATACGAGTGCAAACCTGAGAGGTAATAGTTTACTCCAAAGTAAGTCATCAGTACCGAGCTGATACCCAAAACAGCAGCCACACTCATTGCAAAACTACCACGCATTCCGGGAATGCGGTGCATGTGAGAGATGAATGTATATACCAAAACAGTTACCAACGCCCAGGTTTCTTTTGGGTCCCAGCCCCAGTAACGGCCCCAGCTTTCGTTGGCCCAAACACCACCAAGAAATGAACCGAGCGTAACCATTAATAAGCCAATGATCAAAGCAACTTGAATGATATTAACAAGTTCTTTTATGGTGTGATTAATTCTTTCGGAATTGTGTTTATTTCTGAAAATCATTAAAATGAGATTCAGGAAGCCCAGCAATGCACTAATTCCCAAAAATCCGTAGCTGGCTGTAATAACCGCTACGTGAACAATTAACCAGTACGATTTTAAAACGGGTACCAGGTTGGTTATTTCCGGGCTCATCCAGCTCATTCCTGCCACCATAAGCGTTAAACCGGCTAAGACTGATGTTAATGAGAGTGTAATTTCCGAGCGTTTGGCAAAAATCAAACCTCCAAGTGCAGTTGCCCAACTAATAAACACCATCGATTCGTAACCATTACTCCATGGCGCATGTCCTGATATGTACCAGCGAATTACCAGTCCCGCAGTTTCGGCCAAAAACAGTACCAGAATAAAGTAGAACGCAAAATTTTTCAGGAAGCTTAATTTAATATTCGGATTAAACAGAGTAAGCAACTGTAACATCAACAGAATTAAACCAGTAAACATGAAAATTTTTGATAATTTCCCAAATATGTTCAGTTTATTATAGAGCACTTCCATTTTTACTCTTGTTGCCGATGGAATGATCTTCGCTCCAATAGTTTCCTGGTTTTGTTTCAGATTGTTCAGCAATTGGTCAGCTGTTGCCCAATCGCGTTTTTGTACCGATTGAAGATAAGACGAAACCGTTTGTCTTGCGAAATCTGCATTTTGGGCAGGAAGTTCCTTTGCTTCGTTAATCGATACCCATTTATGATTGTCATGATTGGGGACGGGAAAAATAGTGAGGAAATCGCCGGTGAAAATGGCCATCAGAATATTAACGCGTTCGTCAACATTCATAATTTCCTTGTCGAACTTATTCCGGCTATTACTTTCTTTATTATAAGCTGCCTGAACTGCGGAGCTTAGTATATAGCCTCCCATCTTGCGAGGCCGAACGATTGAATTAAATGAAGCATATTTTCCACTGATCCCAATTGTTCTTCGTAATTCGGGATTGGCAATTTTTATAATGGCAACGTTCTTCCATAGTTCAGGATTTGCCTGCATATCAAGAAAAACTTCAGTTGGCGACATTCCTTCCCAACTGGTTTTTTTAGCCACTTTACGAAGAATTTCGGATGCCAACGTAGAAATCGGCTCTACACGGCCTTTTCTGTCTTGTATGAGTAAACTTTCGAATGACTTGGCGTGGTCGCTGTTTACTGGTGCAGGTGATAAAACTTGTGCCTGTGCACTAATACTCAGCAACACACCCGTTACTAAAACAGCAAATAGCTTTTTACGTTTTTCGCGCAGTTGTGCCGATGTTTTTAGCAGAGTTTTAAAACGACTATTTCGATTAAACAAAGTCAGCACCATTCCGATGGCCATAATCAGGTAGCCAAAATAAGTTACCGATGTTCCTGCTGAATCGTGGTTTACGGAAAGGATGGTGCCGCGCTCATCCGTATCGTATGATGATTGGAAAAAACGATATCCTTTGTATTTCAGGATGTTGTTCATGAAAATACGGAAAGGCATTTCGGTGGTGCCGTCTTTTAAAACTACTTCGCTGGTATACGACGAAGGACTCATAGAACCCGGATAACGTTCGAGTTGGAAATCGTTAAGCTGAATGGCAAAAGGTAGTTTTATTATTCGAGAACCGTATGATACCGACACCTTCATTCCATCGATGGATGTGGTGTAAAAATCTCCAACTTCGCCGGTACGGCCATAAACGATCAACTCCTTACTTTTGTCATTAGTTGATATTGCAGCTTTAAAAGCATCCGGCGGGCTCATTTCCTGCGTTGGTTTTTGGTAAGCCAGTTGAACCGAAGCATTTGGCAGAAACTGTTTAACGGCAAATGTGAGGTTTTTATACGTATAGGCCTTTTGTGTGTCCACAAGTTTTGCGGTACGTGGAGCTATCAACTCACTATTATCGGACAGCATTCCGGAAACCTGAATAGTGTCGATGGCAGAAAGGTACAGGTTGCCATCTTTCAAACTCAGTTTTATATCTGTATTTGTATTGTTGCCAAAACCCAGTGTTAACCCATTTAGTGTTTTCGTGTTATCGTTTCTAAGTGTAAAGTCTTTTCTTGATGAACCATTTGTTACAGTAATCAGCGAAATAATTGGTTCGCCATTTGGATCGAGAACAATGTTTTCTACTGCCGATGGCATGAACTGTTGATTGCTAATATGTATCGTTTTTCCTTTGAAATGTATTTTTTCTGAAAAGCGGTTGGTGGTATAGGGCGAGAATTTTACTTCGCTTGATTCTTCAATCGTTTCAGTACCATCGCTTACCTTAACCGTTACATACGATGCTTCGGAAGTAATAAAATCAGAAGAGCTGTTTTCGCGAATATGCATATTTCCCTCATAACCGTAATAACGTGTAATCATCGCACCTACGCCAATAACGATAAAGGAGATATGAAAAAGCAGGATTGTCCATTTCTTCCGTGCGATAAGTTTGTATTTAATTACACTCCCAAGGATGTTGATGCAGAGTATAAATAACAAAATCTCGAACCATCTGGAATTGTAAATGAGAATTTTTGCTGTAGTGGTGCCATAATCGTTTTCTATAAAGGTGGCGTAACCAATGGCAATAGCAAAAATTACCACCAAAATTCCGGTAAAAAACATGGAAAAAAGGAATGAGCTCAGCTTCTTCATAATAAGTAGTTGTCTAGTTGTCTGAATAAAACATTAAAAAAATTCCTTTGTTTTCAAACAAAGGAATTTTTCAAAATAAAAATCTTGCTTTCATTAATTTGTTGTAGGATCGTCGTGAGCAATTACTTTTACAAACTCATCAAAGTTCCATGTTTTTTTAGGAGCCACATGGCCTTCTGGTTTCTCACCTAAATGGCAGGCTTTACAAGTTTCTTCTGTTGGTTCTACCATCCCCTTTGCGAGTGCCAACTTTTTGTTCTTCATAATTGCTGCCGATTTGTAGTGGCTTCCAGGTCCGTGGCATGATTCGCACGAAACACCTTCGTCAGCTTTAAGGCCGGCAAGTGATCCTTTGTCAACCGAACCGGCAGTTGAGTGGCATTTCAAACATGTTGCATTGTTTTTTTCGTCACCTTTCAGCGCATCCATTGCTTTTGCGTGTGGCCCGGCTTCCCAAACTTTAAACTGCTGACCTTTATCAGGTTTGTTATGGCACATTTTACATTTTGCTGCACCAATGTACTTGTAGTTTTGAGCGGTTACTACAGGGCTAAACAGAACTGCAAGGGCTAAAAGGAAAATTAATTTCTTGAGTTTCATAATCGTCGTATTTAAAATATATTACTTGTTTTCTATAAAATATTGTTCCAAAATTTAATACAATGCTGTATGGCACATTGAACACATCTCTGTCCTCCAGGCTTCTGCAATGTCAACTGGATGTTGAAAATCCAAGGCCTCGAAAGCAGTAGAATATTGCATGTTGTCTTGCGTGCCCTGTGCTATAATATTATGGCATAGCGAACAGTCTTTTGAAATCGTTTTGTTTTCAGTTGTTGTATGGCGGTCGTTATGGCAACGGTAACATCCATCTGATTCCATATGTCCAATGTTATTTGGATATTCTTTCCAGCTGGCTTTCATAAACGGGAAAATATTGTTTGAATAATCATCCTGAATAGCGGCAATTGCCTGGTCGATTTCAGCTTTCTTAGTTTCGTAAACATCGGGGTAACCACTTTCAAACCAGTCTGTAATCTGGCTTTCGATGGCTGTCATTGCGGTGTCTTTATTCGGATAATCCTGATAAAGTGCCATCATTGCCGCCAGTTTTATGGCGGGTAGTTCGGTTGATATTTTTCCCTCTGCCATCGACTGATCGATAAAGTTTTGCGGAGCATTATAATTGTGCGATGGCCTGTTGTGACAATCTAAACAATCCATTACCCGGGTTTCCAGCGAATCGAGCTCAGCTTCAGAAACCATCCTCATTTCATCGGTATATATGTATTCTTCACCGGTTTTTGTATTGGTATATTTTACCCACGGAATAATCTGGCGTTTCTCATCAAGTGCTTTGTATTCAATTTTTACCTCGGGGCTAATGTGTTGATGAATACCTTTTATCACACCCTGAGGTGTTACCTGTGTACTTGTTTTTACCTGTAAGTGAATAATATGCTCGGTGTTTTCTTCATCGGTTAAAAATGAATGTTTAATCCGCATTTTATTATCGTAGAATTTCTCCGGCCAGTGGCATTCTTCGCAGGTTTCGCGCGCCGGACGTAAGTTGGCAATTGGGGTAGGGATGGGTTGCGGGTATTTATTTGCCAAAACAGAATACACCTGGTATAAACCCGAAAGTTTACTTTTTACATACCAACTGGCTCCCGTACCAACATGGCACTCCACACAGGCAACACGTTCGTGCGACGATCCGTGATAGGTTACGTATTCAGGCTCCATAACTTCATGGCATAACTTACCACAGAATTCTACCGATTCGGTGTAATGAAATGCTTCATAACTTCCTACCGAAGAAAGAATAAGTAGAAAAATTGTTCCAACGATAAAAATTGTACTGGCGTTACGTGTTGCCAGATTATTAAAATCTAAAACAGGCCAGTTTAAACGTTTGCCTTCTTTTTCTGCCAACCGCGCTTTTTTGCGGTAGATTCGCATTCCGAGCGGAATCATCAGCAATCCTACAATCAAAAATACAGGAAGGATGATAAAAATGAATAGTCCAATGTATTGCCCTCCAAACCCGAAAGCAATGTTGAGTAAAAATAAGGCAATAATACTGGCCAGGTTAAAAATGGCTAATACCGCACCCGATATCGAAATCCAATTTCTAATTGATGGTGGTAATTTCATTATTCTTATTTTTTGTAACTCACTGATATCTACGTATTCTAAGATTGAAAAATTCCATTAAATTTTCAAGAGCAAAACCTTATTTATAAGCTGTCTATATACGTGATTTCGTTTTGAGAATAAGTTCGAAAAGAAGGAGTTGGGCATGAATTGTATTGATTTTAAATGCTAGTAAATCAGTAGGGTGTGAGTTCTGATTTATTACGGTTGATATCTTAATTTGTATAATTTTTATACGTTCGATCCTATTGATTTTAATGAAAATAAAGAGGTAGATGTCTGTAATAGTGTCTTTTAGATGTCGAAAAAAAACTTGAGCTGTAACTCTCTGTTTTAATAATGGTTTAGAGCAGGGAATAGAATAGAAACATATGTGAAAAATTCAGGGAATGAGGGACTAAAAAATCATTTATCTACTACTTTTCTGAAAATACGAAAACAAAAGGGAGCACTACCGTTTTTTGATAAGCTCCCATAATAAATCAATCTAATATAGAATAAGTTTTATAAAATTAGCCAGCTGCTTTAAACATGATGCCAGCCACTAATAATACTTTTAAAATTTTCGATTGGTGATTTCCCAATTGATGCAACATATAAGTGAATAATCAGGAAAATGGAAATAAAGAATCCCATTGCCGAATGAGTAACCGCAGTTATTAGCACTCCACTAACATTGTATATATCATCAAAAATTAATTCAGGAAACATTAACCCGATTCCACTTACAATAACCAGTGGTACAGCAACGTACATTACCATTAAATAGAAATATTTTTGAAGTGGATTAAATTTTCTTTTTTCCGAAAGCGGATAGGGGGCTTTCATTCCGTGAAACATACCCCAGGCATAATAATAGGCTTGTTTCATCGGCCTTTTCAGAAAATTTCGTGGTTTTACGATGTAAAACTTTTTATTATTGGTAAACATGTTTCCAAAAATAAAAAGCAGGTAATTCAGCGATACCAATGCACCAACAATATTATGAAGCTGAACACTAAGGCGAAAGTTAATCAGCGACTCCTTAAAACCACTGTTCATACTTATTCCGGTAATAATAAGAATAATGATGCCTAAGGCGTTTATTCCGTGCCAAATGCGCAGCCACATTGGATAGAAGTATATTTTATTTTCTGAGCTCATTGTTATTTCTTTTTAATGATGATTCTGAAAATTAAATGAATGACAATTCCCAGTACAGTTGCAAAAAAGATGATTAAACTGATTGTTTTAAGGATTGGAATCTGGTGCGATCCAATCACATAACTTTCGTTGGTTATTAGTCCTTTTACAGTACCATCTTCTGCCCGTTGTTGTAAATTCTGATATTTATACAGTGATGCTTTTAACAGTGAATTTGATGAGTGGCATTCTGCACAGCGACGCACGGCTTCTTCTTTTGATAGAATGTTGTGCGACACCATTAAATCATCTTCGGTTGCGGTGTGGCACTCAATACATCGAACGTGTTTAAAGTGTAATTCCTGGTTAGGTAGCCAATCGTGAATATCAACAACAGCCAGTTGTTTGTTTTCTGAAATCAGGCTAAATTGTTTCATATCGTTGTGGCACGACAAACACATTGCATTACTGTTTTCAACAATTTCTACAACACTGCTGCTTGTACGGGCAGTTGTAGAATAATAGTGCTGATCGTGACATTTTGAACAAGTGAAGGTGTCGCCAAATTTTTGATAATGAACACTTTTTTGTACCTCCTCGTCAATTTTTTCAAACTGGTAGTGGGCGTATGATTCGTCGCCGGCATGACAATCTAAACAGGTCATCATGGGCTCCAGTTTTAACGATGCAGCATGAGGATACGTTAAATAATCGTACGAATGGCAATCAGTACAATCAAAACTTTGATGAACTCCAGCCCGTAAACGCACAGTATCGATTATCAGGTATGGATTCATCAGTCTTCTTTCTTCGGTATCCATCATATCGTTATGAAACGAATATGTTTGTTGCGAGTGACATTTTAAACAGTCGTGACTTTTCGGATCAGCGTAAAATTGCCCAGAACTCTGAAACGAGATAGCCAGAAACAACAGAATTTGTAATGAGATGAAATATTTCATGGATTAATCGGTATAACTAAGTCTTAAATTTAAGAACATCCTACTTGTATGAAAAATGGTAATATCGCTTTTACTGATATTACCATCTTCAAAATAAAATTTTATAAACCGTTTAGAACATCCAGATACGGGTTATGGTAAAACCAATAGCTAAACCTTTGTCAGTCCAGTCTTGTTGGTTATACATCATCATATCTTGCGGAAGTATTCCTTGTGCAGTTCCAACATAAATTTGGAACGCATGGGTGAACGTAAAAAACTCAACACCAAACGATACATTTTCCTTAGCATGTGTATCCCAGGTGTATTGTTCTGTTATATCTTTTATTTTTAGAGGATTGTCGTAGTTGAAAATAAATGACCCTTGTGGCGAAAATTTAATTTTTCCACTAAAATGAAGTCCGATTACATCGTGGTCGTAATCCCAACCTACCATATTGTAGTGCGTAAAACTTGCCGCAGCCTGTAGTGTTAACCAATCGCTGAATTTACGGGTTACCATTGCTTGTGAAAAATACGATAATCTATCGCTAAAATCGATGTAACTAGGCATTGTTTGTCCTTTTGTATCAACAGTTTTTCCCGTTCCAATCGATTCAGCGTTTCTTCCATCAATGGCAACATTGCCAAATAATGTAAACGATATTGGCATGCCGCTTGTTTTTTGCTGAAGTACTTTCCACTTCGCATTAAGATCGGTATACATGAATTTTTTTGTAATACCTGCTCCGAATTGAAAATTTTTAATCGGTACGTAGTTTAGTCCTAACCTTACATTAGATCCCGGAGCATAAATCCCCCACAAATCGGATTTCCCGTTTTCGAGCGAACCAAATTTGTGTTGAATAACAAATTCCAATGTCCTGGCATCAGGAATAAAAGATGTTTGCGCATCAATCAGTATTCCGCTGTTAAAAGCGTATACCGGATCCGCGTCCTCCTCCTGAGCGAACGAATTGGAAAAAGTTACTCCTAAAATAATCAGAATCAATATATATTTTTTCATCATTAATCAGTTTAGGTTTTTAATTGTTTTGAGCTCCTTGCGTTATCCATGTTAGCACCAGCGCAGCTTCGGCTTCAGAATACTTTACGTGGTTTCCTGTTGGGCTTGGTTTTGTGTAAATCAAGCTCGATGCCGGATCTGAAGTGTTTATGTAGCGGCTGCTGTTAAGCGAATTATACGCATTGGCAGAAGTAAGGTCTGGATTTTGATTGCCGGTGGTATGGCACGAAGTACATTTTGAAGCATAAATAGGAGCGATCTCAGCTGAAAACGATACATCAGGAGTATTCGGATCATTAGGATCTACAACTTCTTCTTCAACAATAAAATTGTACGTGCAGCCACCAAAAATCAATCCCATAACAACTATTGATAATATAATTTTTAGTGCTTTCATAATAATATTCAAGTTTGTGAAAAAAAAGACTTCCCGAGAGAAGTCTTTTCACTCTGTTTCTTTTGATTAATTAGCCGCAGTTGTTTCACTCAGTGCTTCTATGGTATTGGTAAGCAGTGCAACAACATAGGTTGGATTATGAACACCTTCACTTTTGTCTTCTTCAACAACAGCATAATTATAAAAGGCTCCTGCTATATCAACCGGATATGTTCCGGTAACCACATGACCATCATGAAGTATACCTTCTGCTTCCAGTAACTCCGCGAGTTCATCTAATAAAGTATGAACCTCTGTTATTTTATCGTTTACGTTGTAATCAGGAATGTCGCCGTGACAAGTTGCACAAGCTGTAACTTCAGGAATAGTAAAATTATGATTTGTATTTTCCATGTGGCAAGTAATACAATCGGCTGATTTTCTATGAGGATGGGCTTTTGTTCCCGGATATGTCATTGATCCGGGGAATTCGTATCCACCCCATCCTTCAAGTAACATACTTTGCGGACTATGGTGTGGGCCGTAATGTGAGCTGGTAATGGTATACATTCCATCTCCGGCTGGATCTATTATAACATCATCATCATATTGGTCTATATCAGTTGGAGAAGCTGTTCTTGGCTGATGGCAGTTAACACACAAGTTAGCGTTTGATTCCAAATCAATGATTCTCGATTCATCAATCATTAATTTAACAGCTGCTGTAGTCATCATAAAAACAGGATTACCTTCGTTATCCTGGAATACTGGTGGTTCTCCGTGGCTGTGACATGCTGAACATCCAATTGGTGATCCTGATATATCTTCCATGTTGTTTAGTGAGGCTACGAAACCAACACCCGAGTGACAAGCTGCACAGCCTGATCGTGTTCCGGCGTATCCCAAAGATCCACCAGAGGCGTGACCTGATGGTGCCCATTCTGCAGTTAGGTTGTCAATAGTTGTACTGGTATGACATTCCAAACAGAATGCAATTCCATCAACACCGTCAGTTCCATCGGTTCCGTTCGTTCCGTTAGTACCGTCAGCGCCAGCAGGTCCCATAGGTCCTTCCTTTGTACATGATGAAAACATGAATGCCAGAATGAACCCCAGCATGAATAATTTTGAGATAGATTTGTAGTTCATAACGTAGTATATTAGGTATTTATATTTTTTTATTCCTGTTAATGGAATAAAAGTAGTAGGATAACTATTATGAACTATAAGGGGGGAAATGATATAATCGAACAATGAAATTGATAATAAATAACAGATGTATTGATATATATCAATTATCCGTTTTCGCTAATGGAAACTAATGAACTTTCGTCTAATATACTGATTGTGTTTCCCTTGGTGTCAATATATTCTGAATCTTTAAATTGATGAAGTATCCGAACAAAGCTTTCTTTTGTCATGTTTGACATTTCTGCTAATTCTTGCCTTGTAAGTGGTACTGAAAAGGTATGAGAATTAAAAATCTCATTCTTTAAATACAATAAGGTATCAGCCACTCTTCCTGGCATGTATTTCTGTGTATGATCGACCAGTTTTTTTAGCAGATAATTGTTTTGTTTGGTGTGGCTGCGTAATAGTTTAACTGCAAATTCGTTGTTTTTGCCAAAAATGCTGGTTAGGTTGGCCGAATCAATCATACAACATTTTACTTTGGTGATTGCTGAAACGCTAAAATGTTGAAAGTTTCCGTTAAAAAGACCGCCTCCAGAAATAAAGTCGCCAGCTTTGGCGATACGCACAATTACGTTTTTGCCATTCGCGCTTTCAACATAAAATTTAGCTAAGCCTTCGTTAATACAAATTACTGAAGTTGATGCCGTATTTTGTTTTGTAATTGTTTCTCCAACATTATATGTAATTTGTCTTTTTTTGTCAATTAAAAAGTCAATCTCCTCTTGGTTTAGTGGAGAAAAAATGCTGTTTTTATGTTCCTGGATACACAACTTGCAACCTCCTCCATGCGACTTATTTCTATTGTTACAATTGTTGGTACTGTCTTGCGTCATTCTAAGTTTTTGGTATTAAATCTTTTAAGTCTTTTTATGTCTCTCTCTGCATAATATTGTGTAGGTTTTCATTTACAACTTCAACATAGTAAAAAAAATCATATTCAGAAAACGATATATGTGATTTCATTTATATGAACCAATGTGAAAATATGTTTTGTGAGGACGAAATATTAGTCCCTCACTTTTGTAATGATAAGTAAATACGCCTTTGTATCTATTCGTAGGCATTAATACATAATATAAACAAGAAAAGGTGTATAAGGTTTACTTACAGAGGAGTTGGCAAAATTAGACTGATTGTTTGAATTTTAATTACAAAGTGTAAAATGATACAATCATTTGCATGTAGCCAAATTGTTGCAGAGATTAATGTGGGGAGAATAAATAGCGTACTGTCAAATCGTATTAATATGTACTTGGGCTATTGGCTATTATTCATCAACATTTCAAATTATATGAGACATTAAACAGATGTAATAAGCCAAGTATTGAGGGGAACGAAAGAGTGGGGGACAGAACGATAAATCAGGTTAAACGGGTACCTCTTCCCGTTGCAATATTTTCAGGGTTGGTGATTAGTATTTCCTGAACGCCTTTTGCTTTTGCTCTGAAGCCATTGTCCAGTTTTGGTATCATTCCATCGCTGATAACACCTTCGTTTTTATATTGATCAAATAATTTGTAGTCGAGATCGTAAATTACTGAGGTTTCGTCGTTTGGATCGGTTAAAACGCCACGTTTCTCGAAACAATAGAAAAGATAAACCTTAAAATAATTCGATAATTCAATCGCTAATTCCGAAGCAATTGTATCGGCATTGGTATTTAATAACTGGCCTTTTGCATCGTGGGTTAGTGGGGCAACAACCGGAATAACGTTTTCATCAATCAGCATTCGCAGTTCGCGGGCATTAACATCGTCAACATCTCCAACAAAACCGTAATCAACATCTTGTACCGGTCGCTTATGCGCTTTTATTAATCCGAGATCGGCTCCGGTAAGCCCCACTGCATTCATATCGCGAGCCTGTAATCCGGCAACAATCTTTTTATTCACCAAACCTCCATAAACCATGGTTACTACTTCAAGCATGTCGGCATCGGTAATCCTTCGGCCATCAACCATTTTGGTTTCAATATCTAATCGTTTAGCTATTTCGGTAGCTGTACGACCTCCGCCATGAACCAGCAATTTATTTCCTGAAATTTTACGAAACTGATCGAGCAGTGCGTTTAACGATTCTGGTTCTTCAACTACTTTTCCTCCTACTTTTATGATTGTTAGCCTATCCATGATTTTGCTGATTACTTATTGTTATTTGCTTGTTTCGATTGATGAACGTTAGTTTCAGATTTTAATTGTTATGCAAAGTTACGTTAGTGTGCTTAGAGTTTTAGAAAGTTCTCCAATATTTTTGCACCAACAGTTCCACTTTTTTCCGGGTGAAATTGGGTGGCATAAAAATTATCGCGATGCAAAGCAGCACTAAACGGAAGAATATAGTTGCATGTGGCAATGGTATGCTCACTTTTTTCGGCATAATACGAGTGCACAAAGTAAACGTATTCATTTTCCAGATCAGTCGTAAAAAGCTCGCTTTTCAGGTCTTTTATGGCATTCCAACCCATGTGCGGAACTTTGGTAATGTATTCTTCGCCTGGTTTTGGAATAAAACGTTTTACCTTCTCATTGAAAATACCCAGGCACTGGGTATCGTTCTCTTCCGAATGCGAGCACATCAACTGAAGTCCAAGGCAAATACCCAAAACAGGTTGTTTTAGCGAAACAATCAGTTCGTCGAGCTTGTTCTCGCGCAGGTACGCCATTGTTGTGCTGGCCTCGCCAACTCCCGGAAAGATCACTTTATCTGCATTTCTGATTTTGTCGTGATCTGCCGTTATTTCTGCATTTACCCCCAACCGGTTGAGTGCATTGTTTACCGATTCAATGTTCCCGGCGTTATATTTTATTATTACAATGTTCATTTTTTTCGGTTTTATTCGTTCAACAAAAGATCGATAACTTCCACCATTTCATTAAATTCATCTTCTTTAAAAAGGCGGGTCATATATACAATCTTTCCTGTTTTGTCTATGATCACGTTTCTGGTAACACCAGCACCTTCAGCGGCAAAAGTGTAAAAAATATCGGCGCCAGGATCGAGTGCCAGCGGATAGGTAATTCTCATTGTTTCCTTAAAATCTTTCACCTTATCAAGCGGCTCGTCCATGTCAACGCCAATCAGTATAAAATCGTTGTTATCCTTGTGTTTTTGCCAGATATCTTTTTCAATGTGTGGCATTTCTTTTCGGCATACCGAACACCAGCTGGCAGTAAATTGTAGCATGGTAACTTTTCCTTTTAGGTCGGCTGTTGAAATTGTGGTGCCGTCGGTAAGTTTCATTTCGATATTGGGCATTTGCTGGCCAATTTTTACAAGGTAACCGTAATCGGCCGGAATTTCTTTTTCGGGGATTGCACTAAGTTGGGCAAATGCAGACATGGCATATAATATTATACTGAGTATGGATAGTAGTTTTTTCATATTCTTTCTATTTCTAGTTAAACACAACCGTTCTGTTTTTATATACCAACACTTTACGCTGGAGGTGTTTGTAAACGGCTTGCGAAAGAACGATTTTTTCCAAATCGCGACCTTTTCGTATTAGTTTTTCTACGGTATCAACGTGGCTGCAACGAGTAACATCTTGTTCGATAATTGGCCCTGCATCCAGCTCGGTAGTAACGTAATGGCTTGTTGCTCCAATAATTTTAACGCCACGTGTATGTGCGGCATGATAAGGTTTTGCACCCGCAAATGCCGGTAAGAAAGAATGATGAATATTGATCACTTTATTTGGATAATTCTTTACAAAATCTTCCGAAAGAATTTGCATGTAACGTGCCAGTACCACAAAATCGATGTTGTTTTCCTTTAACAGTTTTAGTTCCGCGGCTTCCTGCTCTTCCTTGTTTTCTTTATTAATCGGAAAGTAGTGAAAATCGATATCAAAACGTTCGGCAACCGGGCGTAAAGTTTCGTGGTTACTAATAATCATCGGTATTTCCACATCCCATTCGCCGGCAGTGTAACGCGCCAGGATATCGAACAAACAATGTGGCATTTTCGATACAAACAGTGCCATACGTGGAATTTCATTAGAGAAGTAAATCTTCCAGTTCATTTGCAGCGGACTGCCAATTAGGGTGTGAAAATACTCTCCGACCTTATCGGCAGGAATCGCAAAATTTTCCAATTCCCATTCTACCCGCATGTAAAAGATCTTTTCCTGACGATCGACATGTTGATCGAGGTAAAGGATGTTTCCTTTGTTTTTATTCAGAAACTCAGTTACTGTAGCTAGAATTCCTTGTTTATCCGGACAGTGAATTAACAGTATTGCGGTGTCCTTTCTTTCGTGTAATGTTTTTATTGTCTTCATATCGTTATAACCGCAGCGTAAACAGAGAATTGCACAGAGTACTGCGGAGTTTTTTTATAATGTCCCTTTTGTTGATGGCAAATCAAAGTTAAATACATCGCGGCGAATGGCCATTTTAATAGATTTCGCCAAGGCTTTAAAAATAGCTTCAATTTTATGGTGTTCGTTGGTGCCTTCGGCTTTAATATTCAAATTACACAAAGCTGCATCGGAGAACGATTTAAAAAAATGCATAAACATTTCGGTAGGCATGTCGCCAACCATTTCTCGTTTAAAATCGGCGTCCCAAACTAACCACGGACGTCCGCCAAAGTCAATAGCAGCCATTACCAGGCACTCGTCCATTGGCAGGCAAAATCCGTAACGTTCCATGCCCAGCTTATTGCCAACAGCATTTTTAAATGCCTCGCCTAAAGCCAGCGCTGTGTCTTCAATGGTATGATGTTCATCCACTTCCAGATCTCCTTTTACCTGAATATCGAGATCAACGCCACTGTGGCGGCCTATTTGTTCCAGCATGTGATCGAAAAAGCCCAAACCTGTTGAAATATTGCATACTCCCGATCCATCAAGATTCAATGAAACAGAAATTGCCGTTTCTTTTGTGGTTCGTTCAACTTTTGCTGTTCGTTGCGGCGAGGCCACACAAGCGTATATATCGTCCCAGTCGTCGGAAATCAAAGTGCAAACATCTGCAAGTCCTTCTTTTTCCAGTTCTTCAACCTGATCGCCGTTATTAATGAAAATACCTTTTGCTCCGAGGTTTTTCGCCAGCATAATATCGGTTTTCCGATCGCCGATAACAAAACTATTTGCCAGGTCGTATTCACCTTCAATATATTTTGTAAGCATTCCGGTTGCCGGTTTGCGGGTGGTAGAATTATCCTCAGGAAAGTGGCGATCGATACAAATATCGTCGAAAACAACACCTTCGTTCTCAAAGGCTTTCAGTATAAAATTATGTACCGGCCAAAACGTATCTTCCGGAAATGAATCGGTGCCCAAACCATCCTGATTGGTAACCATTACCAGCTCGTAATCCAGATTTTTACGGATGTAATGCATATTGCGGAAAACCTTGGGAAGAAACTCCAGCTTCTCAAAAGCATCGATTTGCTCATCAGCAGTTTCGTAATTCAAGGTTCCGTCGCGGTCTATAAACAGTACTTTTTTCATCGTTTTTAAATTAGTTTTCTTAGCGCACTTAACAGGTTTTCGTTTTCCTCTGAATTACCAATGGTTATTCGCAAACTCTCGTCGCACAAATGAACTTTCGAGCGATCGCGAACAATAATTCCTTCTTCAACCAGATAATTGTAGATACCACGGGCATCGTGCATTTTAACCAGTAGGAAATTTGCTTCGGATGGATAAACCTTTACTACAAACGGAAACTCCACAAGCAGCTTTGCCATTTTATCGCGCTCGGCAATAAGCAGTTTTACCCACTTCTGCACCGTAACTTTTTTATCAAGCAATAACATTGCTTTTTCCTGCGTAAGAATATTCAGGTTATATGGGTACTTAATTTTATTGAGAACTCCAATCAATTCTGTACTTCCAAAGGCCATTCCCAAACGAATGCCGGCCATTCCCCATGCTTTCGAAAAAGTTTGCAGAATTACCAGATTGGGGTAGTGTTCCAGTTCCGGCATCAGGGTTTTCCCCGGTGCAAAGTCGATGTACGCTTCGTCAACAATAACCAGTCCGTGAAATTGATTGGCGAGCTCCAGCATTGCTTCTTTTTTTAAACTGTTGCCGGTTGGATTGTTGGGCGAGCATAAAAAAATCAGTTTGGTATTTTTGTCGGTTTCGCCAAGAATGTCATTAATATTCAGCTGAAAATCTTCGGTTAATGAAACTTTACGAAGTTCAACACCCGAAATATCGGCAGCCACTTTGTACATCCCGTAAGTTGGGTCGATGGTAATCACATTGTCTTTTCCTGGCTCACAAAAGGCACGAATCAGTAAATCGATCGGTTCGTCGCTACCATTTCCAAGGAATATATTCTCTGATCCAACTTTTTTTAAGACCGCTATTTTTTCTTTAACCAGTCGTTGCAACGGATCCGGATAACGATTGTAAGGTTCGTTAAACGGGTTTTCGTTGGCATCAAGAAAAACCATGGCGTCGCCACTAAACTCGTCGCGTGCCGATGAGTACGGTTTTAGGTTTTTTATGTTCTCTCTTAATAGATTATTTAGTTCCATAACATGTTTTATACGTCATGCCGAACTTGTTTCGGCATCTGTTTTTTATCTTACTTCTCAATAAAGATCATTCATTTCAGGATTAACAGATTTTATAAGGTTGACTTTCCAATCGCGATGCCAGTTCTTCAGTTGTTTTTCCCGATCGATGGCCTGACAAATATCCGGAAAATCTTCGAAGTACATTAAATCTGTTAGTTTATACTTTGATGTAAATTCAGAACCAATTCCATTTTTGTGGTCAGCAATTCTTGTTTTCAGATCACTTGTTACACCGATATAAAACGTGGTTCTTTTTACATTACTCATTATATAAACATATCCTCCTTTCATAATAAGAACCTGAAACAAGTTCAGGTTGACGTTCTAATCAGCTAAAAATTTCAAACGTAAAGTTACTGCATTTTTGTGCGCTTCAAGTTGTTCAGTAGCGGCCATTTTTTCAATAGAGGGACCAATTGTCAAAAGTCCTTCTTCATTTATTTCCTGGAAGGTGATCTTTTTTAGAAAGCTATCGAGATTTACTCCGCTGTATGAGCGTGCCCAGCCGTTTGTCGGCAGCGTATGGTTGGTGCCCGAAGCATAATCTCCGGCACTTTCAGGTGTAAATTCGCCCAGGAATACCGAACCTGCGTTGGTGATTTTATCTGCCAACTCCATATATTTTTTTGTGCTGATGATTAAATGTTCCGGCGCGTACTCATTGATCAGATCGACACGTTCTGCATCATCCGAAACAACGATCAAAACACTATTCGAAAGCGCTTTCTCGGCGAGATCTTTTCTTGGCAGTTGAGCAACTTGTGCTTCAACTTCAGCAACTACTTCTTTTAACGTATTTTCGTTATCGGTAACCAATACAACCTGGCTATCGGCACCGTGTTCGGCCTGCGACAACAGATCGGAAGCAACAAAAGCTGCATTTGATGTTTTATCGGCAACAACCAATACTTCCGAAGGACCGGCTGGCATATCGATTGAAACGTCATTCATGCTAACCAGTTGTTTGGCAGCCGTTACGTATTGGTTTCCCGGGCCGAAAATTTTGTAGGTTTTCGGAACCGTTTCCGTACCATAAGCCATTGCTCCGATAGCTTGTACGCCACCCAGTTTGTAGATTTGGGTTACGCCTGCAACCTTTGCGGCATACAAAATTGCCGGATGGATTTCTCCATTTTTATTTGGAGGAGAACAAAGTACTATTTGTTTACAACCCGCAATTTTTGCCGGAAGAGCCAACATCAAAACTGTTGAAAAAAGCGGCGCTGTTCCTCCCGGAATATACAATCCAACTTTTTCGATGGCCACCGGCTTTTGCCAGCAAGTTACCCCGGGTCTGGTTGCCATTTTTTTGACTTCCGGCATTTGGGCGCTGTGGAAAGCCTTTATGTTTTCAGCCGCTAAAGCAATCGCGTCTTTCAAATCCTGGTCGATTGTGGCTTCTGCTTTGGTAATTTCTTCAGCCGAAACTTCAAAACTATCGAGTTTAACACCGTCAAAACGTTCTGTGTATTCGCGAAGTTTTTCATCGCCCTGCTCACGAATTTCAGTTAATATATTTTGCACGCGACCGTACAACTCCGAAACATCGAAAAGCGGACGTTTTAAAATATCGGGCCAGGTATTTCTTCCCGGATTTATATAAGTCTTCATGTAACTGTTTTTTGTTTTAAATCGTAAAGCCAGAATGCTGCCCGAAAATAGCAAAAGTATTGTTTTGCCCTTTTGCAAGCTCGCTTGAAACGTACAACGTTAAAAAATCATTTTCTCAATGGGAACAACCAATATTCCTTCGGCACCGGCTTTTTTCAATTTGCCAATTACTTCCCAAAAGTCATCTTCTGCAATAACCGAGTGCATCGAACTCCAGCCTTCTTTTGCCAGCGGAACCAGTGTTGGTGCTTTCATTCCCGGAAGCAGCGAAGTAACTTCTTCCACTTTCTCGTTTGGAACGTTCAGAAGAATGTATTTTTTGCCTTCAGCGCGTTGTACCGATTCAATTCTGAAGATCAGCTCATCAAGAATTTCCTGTTTTTCAGCCGAAAGTTTTGGATTGGCAATCAATACGGCTTCCGATTTCATTACCACTTCCACTTCTTTCAGGCGGTTGCTCACCAGCGTTGATCCTGAGCTTACGATATCGAAAATAGCATCAGCCAAACCAATTCCCGGTGCAATTTCTACCGACCCGGTAATGATGTGAATATCGGCCGTGATGTTGTTCTTTTCCAGAAATTTTTTCAGGATAACAGGGTAGGAGGTGGCAATTTTTTTGCCGTTAAAGAATTCAACTCCCGGATAATCAATTGACTTTGGAATGGCCAGCGACAGTCGGCATTTCGAGAAACCAAGACGTTTCGCAATTACCACGTTTTCTTCTTTCTCTGCCATTTCGTTTTCGCCAACAACACCAATGTCAGCAACACCGTCGGCAACAGTTTGCGGAATATCATCGTCGCGTAAAAACAAGGCATCCATTGGGAAGTTTTTCGCTTCCGATACCAATTTACGTTTACCAACACTCAATCCAATTCCGGCCTCGTTGATTAGCCCCATTGAGTCTTCGTTTAACCTTCCTTTAGTTTGAATTGCAATTTTAAGTTTTTCCATGTCTGTTTATATAAAAAAAGGCCTGCCTTTTACGGCAAGCCTTTATAAATTAATATCGTTGAGTTTGAACAAAACAACTACAGCCTACCCGATGGTTGGTTCTTCCAATGATGGCCGTGATGTAATGTTCTTCCTGTCATATCAGTTATTTTGTTGCAAGTATAATTATAATATTGAATTCAGCAAACACCTGTGGTGTTAATTTAAAATTAAAGTTAAGTAGAATCGATTTTAAGTGATTGACTGTTGTTAAAATAATCGCATAATAATTTGGTAAATGAATTTTGTGGTTTGCAATCGATTGCATAAGTTTGTATTAAACTTAAATCAACATGTATAAAACGATCATTATTTTAATGGCCGCGTTAGTTTTGGGAGGAACAACGCAGGCACAAAAAGCGGGTAACGAAAAGCTTTTTAAAGACAAAATCATTAAGGAAACGATGAAAAAGGCTTTGGATTGGCAATTGGATCATCCAAAGCACGAGTTGTACGACTGGACCAACGGTGCATTTTACGCTGGAGTATTTGCGGCCTATGAAACAACGGGCTCGAAAAAGATTTGGAAAGCCATGCACGAAATGGGAGAGGCCAACGAGTGGAAACCGGGGCCGCGTTTACATCATGCCGACGACCATGTAATATGTCAGACTTATATTGATATGTACCGGGTATCGGGCGAAAAGAAAATGCTTGAACCGTTCATGCTAACCATGGATGAGTTTATGAAAATGCCATACGAAGCCGATGGAATTTTCAAAATAACATGGTGGTGGTGCGATGCCTTGTTTATGGCTCCACCGGCATTTGTAAAGTTGGGAGTTACTCTTGATGATGATAAATACCTGAAACTTTCGGATAAACTGTGGGAAGAAACTTACGATTTGCTTTGGGACAAAGAACACCATTTGTATGCACGAGATATGGGTTACAAATGGAATGAACCCGGAATTGAAAAAAAGCAGGAAGCCAACGGGAAGAAAATTTTCTGGTCGCGTGGAAACGGTTGGGTAATGGGCGGTTTGGTTCGTGTGCTTTCTGAATTGCCAGTGGATTATCCGAATCGTGATTTTTATATTCAGAATTACAAAGAAATGGCTGCTAAAATTATATCGTTGCAACAGGAAGACGGTTTGTGGCGAGCAAGTTTGCTCGATCCTGAATCGTTTCCCGGAGGAGAAGCCAGTGGCTCAGGATTTTATTGCTATGCATTGGCCTGGGGAATAAATAATGGTGTTTTAGATAAAGAAACTTATTTGCCTGCAGTTGAAAAAGCGTGGGTAGGATTGAATGGTTTGATTCAGCCCGACGGACATGTGGGTTGGTGCCAACCTATTGGTGCCGACCCTCGGAAAAACTTCGAAGCAGACAGCTGGGAAGTATACGGAACAGGTGCCTTTTTACTTGCCGGCAGTGAGGTGATAAAACTGGATTAATCTATCGAATTTCAACATATAAAAAGGCCGCTGTAAAATTGAATACAGCGGCCTTTTTCGTATTTTATCGTAGTTATTTCACCTTTTTGGCTGTAAACGGAATTTCGCCTTCAGGGCTGTTTACAATTCCCTTCATTTCTTCTCCTTTAACGTTAATTTTTAATGTTACGTAATCGTAATCAACGTACAAGCCAAATTTTAGTATGCCGTCTTCATAGGTCACATTTTTCAGGTCGATCTTGTAACCGTCTTCCAATTTCGTATGACCGGTTAGTTTGCTTGCCTTTTCTTCAATTACAATGGTTCCGGCATTGTAGCCGTATGGTGCATTCGGAACTTCGTATTTCCATTCACCAATAACTTCTTTATTGTTCGACGAGTTGCTAGCATTAACTGTTATCGTTGCAGCAACGAAGATAAAAACAAAAAACATTAATTTTTTCATCGTATTAAATTTATGTGTGAATTTAAATTGCACTTGTTTAGTGTGTTACAAAGATTGTGTGCAACATTTATTTTTGCAAATTAAAGGGACGAAACCCGCTATTTAGGGATGAAATTTTGGTCGCTAGGATAAAACGGATAAAAGCAGGGGCGAATATTTTTCAGACACCGGAATAGTGGTTTCTGAAGAATTGAGATGAAGAAATAGTTTTTTATTTTCTTTCTGAACAAAGTCGACATTTTGCGTATTTACCATGAACGATCGATGACAACGTAAAATAGATTGAGATCCTATCTGGCTCTCCATGTTTTTCATTGTATTTCGCAGAAGTTTCCGTTGCAATTTTCCCTCTAATATAAAGGTCACTGTTACATAGTTGTCGGTTGATTCGATGTAAAGAAAGTCCTTACTTCTAACTGAAAACCTTGGTTTGCCTTTGTCATCGGTAAAAGTTAAAAGCCGATTTTTATCGGTTCCTGAAAGCTTGTTTTTTAGCTGTTCAATTTCTTCGCTGTGCTTTTTATAATAAATCAGAAGAAGTGCAAAAGAGTAGGGAAGGAGAATTCCAAGTACAGTATATTTCAACGAAAAAAGGAAGTCGTTTATAAAATTACCAATTGGATTGCCATAAAGAAAAATATATACAAGGCTGATCAATACAATCTCAATGAGAATCCATAACAAGTAATTTTTTAGTTTAAATGTTTGTTGATGCAGTAATTTCCGGAGTGGAAATTGCGTGAACAAAAGTATCAGCGACGAAATAAAACCATAACTCGAAAGCCTGAGGAATTGAATAATTGGAGAATCGGAATACCAACGGCCTATATTCCACGGTTTAAATACATTGATGAAGAAAATGCTAAAAGCCAGAACTGTAATGACGAGAAAGTATCTGTCTTTTTTGCGGTCGAGCAAACTGAAACTGTTATTCAAAAATTTTAGGTTCAATGTATAGCTGTTTATTTGTCAATATTAAATGATTGCTTCATAATTTCAAAAAAATGCTTTAATTATTCTCTTGTGGTCGATTCCCAAATAATATTTATTGTTTTGTGTCTTCAAAGGCATGGTATTTGTCAGAACGGAACACAATTAAACAATTACAGAAAGATTCAAATCGTGAAACATACCAATATTATTTTATTATTCGTAACGCTGTTTGTCGCCTCGTGTACCGAAAAGCCGGTTGAGAACAGCGGTTTGCCGGAAATACTGTTGAAAAAATCGCAGGATATTTTACCGATCTCAAGTTTTGTTGAAAATCTGGATTACCTGGAGTTAAAAGTAAACGAAGCCCAAATTGAGCTGGGCGATATATTAAACGTGAAGGAACTGGATGGCGATCTGATCATTCATCAGCGCCGGGCGCGTGAAATCAGTTTTATCCGTTTTACACAGAAAGGCGATTTTATAAATACCATTGTGAGTAATAATGAAGGAAATGGTAAAATCAAAAATCCACTGGATATTATTAACTACAAAAAGGATTTTGCCGTTTTAGCCGAAGATGGAATTTACATTGTTGGAAAAGACGGGAAATACAAAAGCAAATTGGTTGCTGCTAAAATACCGGGAACAAAATTCTTTGAATCGAAAGGCAGGTTTTATGTGGTAAACGATGTGCCCGGTTATGGGTTGTACACCGTTTATTCGCCAAACGTGAAAGTGAAAAACGTGAAATTTCCCGAGGAGCGTTTAACAGATTTGGGACGTTCGAATCTGGCAGCTTCGGAAGGTGCAAACATTTCGCTGGTATCGTCATACAGCGACACGGTTTTTACCTATAAAAAAGCTGCTTTTGAACCCGAATATTTAATTGAAAGCGACGGTTATCCATCGTTTGCTGAAGTGTGGAGAAACACCGACGATAAGGACGACATTAAGACATTGAAATACATCCACAATACCCACCACTCGAAAATTAAAAGTTATTTCGAAAACAAAAATTATATTTTTCTAACCTACTGGCTGGGCTCGCATCAAACTACCGCGTTAATTAGAAAGAAGGATTGGGAAGCTACTTATTTTGCAGAAGCCGTGAATAACATCGACGGTGGTATTTGGGATAATCCTTTATTCCTTTCGCAGAAAAATGAACTTTACATACCAATTACTGCCTACAAAGTTGGTGGACACAAAATATCGGATAAACGACACAACGAGTTTGAAAAAGTGCAATTACATATTGCAGCTTCCGGCAATCCGGTGCTTATGCGCTGTCGTTTGAAATAGTCTGAGTGTAAAGTTCAGAATCAATTCTACAATTTAGCAGTTGTACAATCTTGTAACCTCAGTCTTCAGGTTTTAATGTTCTTTTTTTACCAGCATTAGTTTGTTTCCTTCCAGCTCGGAATACCCCTGGTCGTAAACAAAATAATAAATGCGCCCGGTTTTGGTGGTATAGGTATTGGTGAAATAGGTAAAATTAAAGCCGCGTTTTTTGAGTGAACTTTTGTAGGTCGTAGTTTTTTCTTCCGGATTCAGCTCCTCTAAAATCGAATGATTGTTTTTTAGAATTCGATTGATCTTTCGCATAAAATTGGTCGATCTGCTGGCCTTTTTATTGTTGTAAGCATTGCGGCAACTGTCGTTACAAAACTTCTGGTCGGCGCGTCCTTTTAATGGCTCTCCACATTCGAGGCAGGTTCTTTTTTCCATTTTATTGCTTTTAGTTCGAGTCGCTAAAATGCTAATATACAAAAATATATCCGTTTGTAAACGTTTGCAAACGTTTATTGTCGACTATAAACGTTTAAAAACCGGCTAAGCTTGCCGGGGCACTTTACATTTGTTTCAACAATTGCGTTAAGGAGCTCGCATAAGACACAGCTCCATTATTATAAACTAAAAATAGATATCATGAATGCATTAAGAAACAGCGTACGATTGTTGGGCCACCTTGGAGAAGATCCAAAAGTAAAAAGGTTAGAGAGTGGAAAAGTGGTTGCTAATTTTAACATTGCTACCAATGAAATTTACCGCGACAGCAACGGGAATAAACAAACCGAAACCACCTGGCACCATTTGGTGGCATGGGGCAAAAATGCCGAGGTTGCTGAAAAGTACCTGAAAAAAGGAAAAGAAATTGCCATTGAAGGGAAATTGACCAATCGCCAGTGGGAAGATAAAAACGGAGAAAAACAGTACATGACCGAGATTGTAATTAACTCGCTGTTGATGCTGGATAAAGCATCGAATTGACAAGACGCTAAGGTTAATCCACAAAAAAGCAGTAGTATCGGTTTGTAGGGATGCTACTGTTTTTTTATTGGCTTAGTGCTGAAGTTTAAACGCCGGAATGTCTCCTTTTAAAGAACAAGTACTAGCCAATATGTCTTTTGGGTCTACCGCTTAATTTATAAAATAGGAGAAATTTTATTTCATTAGCGGCAATATACTTGTTTGAAAACATATCCATAGATTACCAGATTCGAAAATTGTGTTCTATTTTTAACATTGGTTGGGCAACCCATTAGAATTGGGAAGAGCGACCGGCTTTTTTTATTTTAAACTAATTAAACCAGAGTTTATGGCTATTCAACAAAAAGATAGAATTTACCTCAACGGGGAGTTGTTTGAGCTGTTATCAACTCCATTAGAAACTTTTTTTGAAGGGCAGCCTGATATTCCTGTTTTCAGCGGAAAAGTAGCCGAATGCAGAAGAGGTTATATGGCCTCATGGCGCATCCGGAATAATGTACTTTACCTAACAGGTTTCCAGCAGGTGAATCCAACCGTTGTTATCAATCCTGGAGATGTCCTTAGCCGTCCTAAAATAATAACAGATTGGTATGATGGAACACTTCGGATTCCCATTGGATCTGATATGCCGAATTCGGATGGAGACGATGACTCTCATAAAAAGGAGCTTCATATTTATATTCAGAAAGGCGTTGTTTATACCCACGAAATTGTACAAAAGAATCATGTTCCTTCTAAAGATTCAAAAAAGAATAATGTTTTATAAAAGGGTGTTTCCGTCTTTTAGAGGAGCTAGAATTAATAGTACTGTTTAAGTATTTTTATATAACCGTATAATGCCAGGTTTGATTGTGCATAGATCTCAACGCTAAAATGTGTAAATGAGTATGAATAACGTTTTTTCATATTGAATCCAGTTCAATTATGTAGTATTTATTTTTCCAAATTTTGTGAATGAAGAATTGTAGTTAAATATGCTGCTTGTTTTTTCCCAATCGTACATCTGAAATTGTTAATCGATATTCGTAATTCATCATTTGTTTTCCATACCTCCCGCAAATTCCATTACGCACATGGTAGTGTAACGTGGATGTGTGCCGCAGGCCACGCCAATTAGTTTAAAATCAGGTTGAAGTAGATTTGCCCGGTGACCACGACTCTTTACGTTATCGTCGATTAGAAGAAAAATTACGATTTGCCGTGCTGAAGTATTTCCATAAGCAATATTTTCAGCAATTCGCACCTGCCATTTTCCGTAACGTTCGATCCTGATTCTTGAGTTTGATCGATCTTTTCCAATGTGTCCTGTTTTGCCGGTTTTTGCCTGATCTTTTTGGTGATCATTGGCTGCTTTAGTCAACAATTTGTCGGGGTATAAAACCGGAGCAGGAGCCGCTTTCTTTAGCGCGCGCGCACATTCACGCAAAGCGTTTACACCTTCCTTTGTCAATATCGATTTATCGCCGGGATAATACAATATCTTTTTATCGTAATATTGGGCGAGGGGAGCAATATATTTCTCAGCGTACGCCGACGGATTCGACCGGAACAAATTGATTTCATAGACCACTTCTTTTTCCAATTCCGACAAGTAATTGACATCGGCTGCAGTGTTTAGTGTGCGGTCTTTTAACTCTTCTTTGCCCGAAACTCTCAGGCATAAACCAATTAATAAAATCGCTATGCAAATCGTCGCGTTTCTCATTGTTTAATTTTAATGGTTAAAGCATACCAATACGGTGGCTTCTACTTTCTCTCATCGCTGATAATTTTTCCATCCTCGATGGTAATTACACGCCGCGCTTTGTTAATCACCCGCTGGTCGTGTGTTGAAAATATAAACGTTATTTTTTTCTCTTTATTAAGTTGTTCCATAATATCGAGCAGATTTTCGGTAGAATGCGAATCAAGATTGGCAGTAGGTTCATCGGCCAGTACGAATTAAATATAGAATATTAGACGAAATAGTTCGAATAAAATGCCAGTGATTTAGTATTAAGAGATAAATATTTGGACAATTTTGGTAATGCACCAATTGTTGCTAGCAAATGTAAAATAACTTGCTTTCTTTGCGCCCAATTGTTTTTAATAGGAACGGGGCGTAATTAACCTCGTCTTACATAATTTACGTAAATGAAGATATTTGAAGGACATTCTTTTCATATACCCGTTCTGGGTGTAGGATATTCAATAGACACTCCTGTAAACGTTGCTCCATTCGGAATTTCATCAGTTATTTCATTGGTTGACGATGGAACAATTGAAAAAATGCGCGAATTTTACTGCAACAAATTTGATATTCCGTATAAGGCTATATCGAAAAAAGTAGAAGACTTTAGGGCAGAACGAATTACCTCCTACCTAAATGTGGTGGAAGAGATTGTGAACAGGAAAGTTGAAGAGATTAAAAATGCAACATCGAACGCAAGTGGCGAATTGGAAAAGTACATTGATATGCTTCCCAATACTTCGTTGTTAAAATCGAAATTTGCCGATAAAGGTCGAATTGCTGCCGACGATTTTTCAAAATGGGTGAAAGAAAAATTGCATGTGGGGTCGATTGATGTAAACATCATGACAAAACTGGATCAGGCACACTACAAAAGTGGCGAGCAATTACCGATAGAACAGAACGATGCGCATGCTGCTTTACGCGGTTATGCCAACAGTAATTTAAGTTCGTCGTTGGTACTTTCTGCCGGAATGAGTCCGCGTTTGTACAGCTACATCGAGAATTTTAAAGACTTTTTCCCCGATGTGAAAGGTCGGATTAAAAAGAAAATTATTCTGAAGGTGAGCGATTTCCGTTCGGCTTTTATCCAGGGAAAAATGTTTGCAGCAAAAGGTTTGTGGGTGTCGGAATACCGCATTGAATCGGGAGTAAATTGCGGCGGCCATGCTTTTCCAACTGATGGAGTTTTATTTGGACCTATTTTGGAAGAGTTTAAACAAAATCGCGAAAAACTTTTTAGCACTTGTGCCGAAGCTTATAAGGCTGCACTCACTAAAAAAGAAATGCCACAACCTGCTGAAGAACCAGAGCTAAAAGTTACTGCTCAGGGTGGGGTAGGCACCAGCGAAGAGCATAATTTCCTGCTCGATGAGTACAATATGGACAGTGTGGGATGGGCAACTCCGTTTATGTTGGTGCCCGAAGTAATAAGCATCGACACCGAAACGATGGATATACTGGCTAAGGGAAAAGAAAAAGATTATTACTATAGCGGATTATCGCCACTTGGTGTTCCATTTAATAGTATTAAAGGGGCATCGATGAGTAAAAGAAGGTTGCAACTTGCCCGGGATGGAAAACCGGGGACTCCTTGTACTAAAGGGTTTTTACGTTATAATACTGAATTTACCGAAAAGCCAATTTGTACCTCATCACGCCAATATCAAACGCTTAAATTAGAACAACTGGACGAAATGAATTTACCGGAAGCTGAATACAAAAAGGCCTACGAGAAAATTATTGAACCCGAATGTTTGTGTATAGGTTTAAGTGTTTCAACCATGCTTTCGAAAGGGATGGAAGTGAAAGAAAACGAAAAAGTAACTGTTTGTCCGGGGCCCAACCTGGCTTATTTTTCAAAAATATCTTCGCTGAAAGAGATGGTTGATCATATTTACGGGCGCATCAATTTGTTGGATAAAGGGTATCGGCCGCATATGTTTTTGAAGGAACTGAGTATGTATCTTGATATTTTTAAGGAGCGTATCGAGGCTTTCCAGAAAACCCCGGAAGACGTGAAGGAAAAGCGTAATCTGGTAAAATTTAAAAAGAATTTAATGGCCGGAATCGACTATTACAAAAATCTTTTCGGCGAAAAGAAAAAGGATGTGGTTCTGGAATTGGAAAAACTTGTTCAGAAATATACAGTGCTGAACACGGAATTGTAATTGTTTTCAAATTACCATATAAAAGCGGGATTCATTTAGTTGGGTTCCGCTTTTTGTTTACCGGTTTGAAACACCCGAAGGTAGTAAAAGACACTTTGGGGTTGGGAATACCTTTCGGAGTCTGGCAGACCCGAAAGTGTTTTTAATACTTGGGCATAAAAAAACTCCCACCGAAGCAGGAGTACAGGATTTCATATCCTTCGGCATATAGCCTTATTGTGATAAGATATAAAATTGAATTTCTATGTTTTTGAACAGGTGCTTTATAAAAGCAAGGCTAATATACTGTTTTTTTGTCAGAATCTGTTTATATTTAACAACATAACTCTGATTGTAACCTATTAAAAACGCATTCGAAATGGCTAAAATTTTAGGACTCGACCTCGGAACAAACAGTGTTGGATGGGCTGTTGTGGATACTGAAAAACTCAT
The DNA here is from genome assembly GCF_963677155.1 of uncultured Draconibacterium sp. Classification (NCBI taxonomy): domain Bacteria; kingdom Pseudomonadati; phylum Bacteroidota; class Bacteroidia; order Marinilabiliales; family Prolixibacteraceae; genus Draconibacterium; species uncultured Draconibacterium sp. Next base: position 4,551,760 of record NZ_OY781884.1, read on the forward strand.
CTCAGATTCGAAAGTTGAACAAGTAGAATCTATATTGGCATGCGGTAGTCGTGTTTTCAAAGAGGGAGTAAATAAAAACTCTGCCGGAAAAGAAGTTTCGAAGAATGCTGCAAAAAGAATAGCTAGAGGAACACGTATTAAAAACAGACGTTTTAAAAGTAGAAGAAAAAGACTGATTTTAGAATTGAGTAAACTAGGAATGATGCCAACAGATAAGCATTATTCGTTTACCAAAAAAGATAAAAAAAATCATACAAGAGATCTTTTTGAATTACGTAAAAGAGTTTTGGATGAAAAGCTACAGTTGGAAGAGATTGGGAGAATTTTTCTTCAAATAAATAATCACCGCGGATTTAAAAGTAATAAGAAAGAAGATGCCTTAACCAAATCTAATCCGGATAAAGAAAAGGAGTTGGCTGGAGTAAAAGGTAGAATTAAAAAGCTTGAAAAACGCATTTCGGATTGTAACTGTAGAACCATAGGAGAATACTATTTTTATTTAATTGATAGAAACAAGGATTCCCATAATCCTAATGCCCCAAGACTTGAGCATGAGGATGATATGATAAGAGGAGAAGGGGCTTATACTTCAAGAAATTTATATGCAAAGGAGTTTGATACAATATGGAAAAAACAAAAAGAATATTATCCAGAGATTTTGACTGATGAAAACAGAGAGATTATTGAAGGAGAGTGTATTTTTTACCAACGAGACTTACGCTCGGCAAGGCATTTAAGAAATCGTTGCCGCCTGGAGTACAAGGGATATAGATGGATAAATAGCGGAGGTGAAAAAGTCAAACAATATAACTACTTACCGTGTTGCCCTAAAAGTTCCTTCGAGTTTCAGGAATATCGGATTTGGGAACAACTAAATAAAATTCGATATACCAATACAGAGCATATCCACGAACCTCTTTCTCTAGAGCAAAAGCAAAAGTTGGCAGATAAATTAATGTACTGTGAAAAGCTAAGTTTAGCACAAGTTAAGAAAATTGCGTTGCTGAGTAGGGATACTAAGTTCAATGATGTGGACAAAGAACTTAAAGGAAATGTGACACAGACGAGATTAATAAATGCATTGGGAAAAGATTTTTGGCTAAAGCATTCTGCTGTTGTCGAAGAAAGTTGTACGGCTTCATATTCGAAGGTTCAATATCAGTTATGGCATAATATTGAGTTTTCGAAAGATAAGGAATGGTTGAAAGGGGATAACTATTTTTTAAATAATCGACATCGTTACAATTCGCGTCAGGCAAACAGAGCTAATAGAAAATATGAATCACATCAAAATTGGTTGAATAGTATTAAGAATTTAGGTTTGACCAAAGGGCAATTGTGTGAATATTCAGAAACGACATTTGAACCCGGTTATGCCAGTCTTAGCCTGAAAGCCATTAGAAAACTATTACCTTACTTAAAAAATGGAGAAGATCCTGTTTCTGCTTCGTATAAGGTTTATGGAGATTACAGTTCTACAATTCAGAGCGCAGATACAGTATTAGAATTTAAGGTGCCTCAGTTATCGAATAATACTCTGAAAAATCCCGTAGTTGAAAAAGCAGTAAAAGAGGCTATAAAATTGGTAAATGCAATAATTGATAAATACGGGAAACCAGACATGATTAATCTTGAGATGACTCGGGATTTGAAAATGCCCAAGGAGCATAGGGAGAATATCAGAAGACGAAACCAGGATAAAGATAAAGCAAGAGAAGAATATTCGGAGTTTTTAAGCAAAAGATTGTCTAGAAATATTGATAAAACCAGCCCCGAAATAAAAAAGTTTGAAATGTTTCTTCAGCTAAATTACACTACTGAAGGTTTCAATAATAATATTAAGGGACAAATTTCTGAATCAGAAATAAAAAGGTTTTTGGCTTTAAGAATTCCAACAAATAAAACAAAATATCATCTGTGGCTTGAATGTGACAGAAAGGATCCGTATGAGGGGAGGCCGATCAACCTGGAAACTTTGTTTTCGTCTGATATTGAAATAGAACATATAATTCCGTATAGCATAAGCGGAGATGACTCATTTGCGAATAAAACCTTATCGTTTAAAAGTTTTAATGCCAAAAAAGGTAAGTTAACTCCGATGCAATACTTTGTAGACAAACCCGACCAACTTGATCTATTTAAAAAGAACATTAGTAATTTCCCAGACAATAAGAAAGACCGGTTTCTGTTGGAAGATGATAAAATTGAAGGTTTTAAGAACAGCCAATTAAATAGCACGTCGTATATTTCAACTGAGGTCAGAAAACACTTATTGCGTTCATATAAAAATGAAAATATAATTCTAACAAATGGAACAATGACTTCATTGGTAAGAACTCTTTTGGGATTTAATGGGATACTAAATAAGGCTGTTCGTGTGGAGGATTGTTATCGAAATATGGGCAAGGTTTGGGCGATTGTTGATGACTTTGATAATATAACTGACTTTATACCAAGAAATGAAAATAAAGAACCGGAAAACACAAAAACAATTAAGGGGGTAATTAACCATTTTACATTTTTTCCATCAAAAAGTAGAAATGATCACCGACATCATGCTGTAGATGCTCTTGTAACTGCAATTTTAAATAGAAAAATAAATACTTCAATTTTAAAATTGACAGAGGGTGTTGTTGTCGTGGAAACAGGAGAGTTCTTTCCCAAATTTTATACAAACGAAAAAGGAGAACATCGATTAACTAGAGAGGCGGTAGGTGATATAAAATCGATGCTTCAAGAAGAATTAAATCTTGTTGAAATGGATGATTTACTTCCAATCGCAAAAGAAAAAATTGAGTACCTTTTGGTTTCGTATCAAAATAGGAAACTGGTCACGTATCCTCGAAAGAAATTATTTGAACCCAATGGCCGACCTTTAAGAACCAAGGATGGCCGACATTTGCGAAGTGGAGGAATTTCAGAAAGGGCAGAGTTGCATGAAGCCAATTATTATGGGAAAACAAATGATTGTAGTGAAGGAGAATTTGTCCGTCGTGTTCCGCTTTCATCAATTACTCCAAAACAGGTCGATAATATAGTAGATAAGGTTATAAAATGTATTGTACGAACCGATAGGGAAAAAGAAGAGGAATTAAATTCAAAATTAAAAGAACTTAATGCTAAAAGAACTAGAAGTTCAGATGAAGAGGAATCAGAAATTGAAAAACAAATTGAGGAAACTTTGACAGCATTAAATCAACTATATAAATTGCCCAATAAAAATGGAGAAAAAGTGCCAATTAAAAAAGTACGGGTTAAGTTTAAAACCAGCACTGCACAGCCGCTTAAAAGTGAAAAAATTGTGGCTCAATTGACTCCAAATTACAGAAAGAGTATCGATACAACAAAATATCAATATATCAAACCAGGTAATAATTATATGTATGTAATTTATGGGGATGCGGAAGGAGAGAGTAGGGATAAACATGTAGTTTCCTGGTTTGATAAAGCTCAAATTGATATTGAAAACAGACGCTTAAAAAAACAGGTAAAAGCGACTACACAGAAGCCTGAATTACTGCCTTACTATCCAATTAAAGAATTACCAGTACTTTGTACTCTACAGCATAATGATATGGTTATTATGTATGACGAAACTCCAGAAGAGATTAATTGGGACGATGAAAAAGAACTTTTTAATCGTCTGTTTACGCTGGTAAAGTTTACCGAGGCTCAACTTTCATTTATGAGGCATAATGTTTCAGGAATAGATGCTGATAAAGGGCAGTCTGTTGTAAATATTTTATCTGGAGAAGGACAGGTAAAAAGACCAACTGCAAATACTTTTAGAGGAATAAAAGTAACGATAAATGAACTTGGAGAAATTGAAGAATTTTGATCTCCTTTAATGAAATAATCTCCAATCCTCCAAGGCTCCCCAAACCTTGGAGGATTAGAAATATAACCGAATAGAATAACCACAAAAACAACACATCATGCTAAAAACCAAAAAGAAACTACCGGAAACCATCCGGTTTTCGCTCCAACCAACCGGAAATACGAAAAACCATCCGGAAAAGGCTTCCAACCACACGGGAAAGCTATAATCCCGCCCGGAATCGCAAAAAACGGCGCGGAAATTCCAAAAACCAGACGGAAATACAAAAAACCAGGCGGAAATGCCACACAACGACGTTAAGTGCCATTTCCGTGGCGTATTTATCATTTCTGCCGGGATTCTGATAAAAGAAAACGTAAATCACCCGGAAAAATATTGTTTAACGACCCTGAACAGCCGAAGAATTGATGGGTATTATTCAATGGTTTAATTACTATCGGTTTTTCTTCTTGTTCGCCCTTAAGCTGCCGGTAGTGCAGAATACGATGTTAATTTTTCAAAAAAAAACTCAAAAATCTTTTATTATGAACATGTCAGATCTGACGACTGAAGAGATTATTTATGAATCAGGATTACGGATTAACAACAGTTTAAGCGATACTAAAGTGTTAAATGCAGTAGCTCCTTTGGGTTATACCGAGGGCAAATTAAACGAGGGAGCAAGCTTGCTTAACGAGGCAACAACCCTTGTTGAAACCCAGAAAAGTGAATATGGCGAGGTTGATGCCGCACAAGAAGCTTACGAAACACTCCGAAAGCAGGCGCACAAAAGTTATATGGCAATTCTGGCTATAAGTAAAATTGCATTTAAAAACGATGCAAAAGCAATTTCAACCCTCGATTTAACCGGACGACGAGCAACTACTTTAAGCGGATGGTTAAATCAAACCCGTAATTTTTATCACGCTATTTTGGGTGACGAAAGGTGGAAGGCAGCCTTGGCTTCCTATGGACAAACCGAAGACATTTTAACTGCCCAATTAGCTGCTGTTGACACAGTGGCACTAGCATCGGAAGCCAGAAAAAGAGAGATGGGCGATGCTCAGAATGCCACACAGGAACGCGACGAGAAACTGGAAGAGTTGCTTGATTGGGTTTCGGATTATGAAGTTATTGCCCGTATTGCCCTGGCCGATAAACCTCAGTTGCTCGAAAAACTTGGTATTGTGGTGAAAGGATGATGTGTATATGGCACCCGAAGGTTTGAAAAAACGCTTCGGGGTCTTCTTGTCAAATAAATCCATTAATCAAACCTTTCGGCGTTTTCCAAACCCGAACGTTTAAAGTAAAACAAGATGAAAACCACTCCACTCGAATACGGCTGGTTTTACCACATCTACAACCGCGGAATAAACGGCTGTAACCTGTTTCGCGAAAATGAGAATTATGAATATTTTCTGCATTTGTACGATAAATATATTTCTCTGGTAGCCGAAACGTATGCCTGGGTGTTGATGCGAAATCATTTTCATTTGCTGGTTCAGGTAAAATTGGAAAAAGATATTCCTTTTATGGGCGAGACACCCGAAGGTTTGAAAAACACTTCGGGGGCTGGAAAAAACCTTTCGGCGTCTTCCAGACCCGAAAGTGTTTTAAAAAAGTATAAGCCAATAAATCAGTTTTCACATCTTTTTAACGCCTACACCAAAGCCATAAACAAACGATACCACCGCACAGGTAGCCTTTTTGAACACCCGTTCCGAAGAATAAAGGTTGAATCGGATATTCATCTGAAATATCTGGTTTACTACATTCATCACAATCCAATCCATCACGGCTTTTGCGATCATTACCTTGATTATCCGTGGAGCTCGTATCTAACAATTGTATCGCCAAAAGCTACAAAACTAAGTAGGGCAGAAGTGCTAAAGTGGTTTCGTGATAAATCGAATTTCGAGAAATTTCATTCGCAGGAACAGATACGAAAGTTTCAAGAATTGGATATTGATTTTGTGGGCGATGGATGATCTTAATTTGTTTAAACACCCGAAGGTCTGTAAGACTCATAGGGGTATCTAAAAACCTTTCGGTGTCTAACAGCCCCGAAAGTGTTTGAAAAAATTAGAAAATACAATATCCTTTTATGGGAATAAACGCCCGAAGGTCTTCAAGACTCTTCGGGGGCGAGAAATAACCTTTCGCTGTCTAATAGACCCGGAAGCGTTTAATAAAAACAAAAAACCAATTTGAACCATGATAAAACGTACGTTATTCATTTCCAACCCCTATTACCTCTCGTTAAAAAACAAACAATTGCAGGTGAGCGAGCGGGGAGGGATGGTGCTAAAAACCGCGCCGGTTGAAGACATTGGCTTTCTGGTGCTCGATCATCCGCAAATTTCATTTTCTATGAAACTGGTGGAAGAACTGAGCGAATACAACGTGGCAACCGTTTTTTGCGACAGTAAACACATGCCATCGTCGATGTTGCTGCCGCTTGACGCTCACCATATTCAAAGTGAACTGTTCAGGGCACAGGTGGCTGCATCGGAACCACTAAAGAAAAACCTGTGGAAACAAACCATTGAGGCTAAAATTAAAAATCAGGCCCGTTTGCTCGATAAACTGGGCAAAAAAAGCCTTCAGCTAAAAAACATTGCGCAGGCAGTAAAAAGCGGCGACAGCGATAACCGCGAGGGTTTTGCGGCACGTATTTACTGGACTGCCTTGCTGGGAAAGGAGTTTATTCGCGATCGCTATGGCGAACCGCCCAACAATTTCCTGAATTATGGCTATATCCTTCTGCGCTCGGCTGTGGCACGTGCTTTGGCCGGGTCGGGATTACTGGCCACACTCGGCATTCATCACCGAAACCGTTATAATGCCTTTTGCCTGGCCGACGATATTATGGAACCTTACCGCCCCTATGTTGATGAAATTGCTTACGATCTGGATGAAAAATACCCCGGAACTTTTGCTCTGGAGAAGGAACATAAAGCCGAGCTTTTACAGCTTATGGCTACCGATGTGAAAATAGGGGAGAACAAACGCCCGCTGATGATTGCCCTGTCGCAAACCACGGCCTCGCTTTCTCGTTGCTTCAATGGCGAACAACGTAAAATCGATTATCCGATTTTTGGATGATAATAAAAAACGCCCAAAGGTTTGAAAGACACTTTGGGGTGGAACATTACTAACCTTTTGGAGTCTATCAGACCCGAAAGTGTTTTAAAAGGGAAATATGCAACAAACTCGGCTAAATGCCTATCATATTATGTGGTTATTTGTTTTTTTCGACCTCCCGGTTACTACCAAAAAGGAGCGCCGCCTGGCAACCCGTTTTCGGAAAGATTTGATGAAAGACGGTTTTAGTATGATGCAGTTTTCGGTATACAACCGCCATTGTGCCAGTAAAGAAAGTGCCGAAGTACACATAAAACGAATAAAAAGTTTTATTCCTGAACATGGGCAGGTAAGTATCCTTACCGTTACCGATAAACAATACGGCAACATTGTTAATGTATGGGGAAATAAATCGAGCCCCTTACCCGAAGGCCCCAAACAACTCGAAATGTTTTAGTCAATTCCAAAAACCTTTCGGAGTCTAACAGACCCGAAAGAGTTTAATTTCGAATAGAAAATTGTACATTCGTAAACCGTTCTTTGATATTTTGATCCGAATATCAATTTTGCCAATTAGAATTAAAAAAAACGTGCATCATTCTGCTTCCCTGTCGGGAACAGGATATTATTCCCATTGTATTTTTACCGGAAACACCAGTAAAAACAGGGCTAGTCCGCCGCTTGGTTGTGGTTTGATGTAAAATTGAAAAGATATTCAACAAAAAAGACCATTGAAGCCGAAGCACAGGCGTTGTGGTTTGATGTAAAATTGAAAAGATATTCAACGTTTTATCATTCACGGGAAGTGTTCCTGTTGTTGTGGTTTGATGTAAAATTGAAAAGATATTCAACATAACCCTTGTTTTTATCAGCACCAGTAGTGTTGTGGTTTGATGTAAAATTGAAAAGATATTCAACCATATGATCCCGTTGAAATTAAAGTAGATGTTGTGGTTTGATGTAAAATTGAAAAGATATTCAACCAACCCTAGAAAGGTTAGTAGTGTCCAAAAGTTGTGGTTTGATGTAAAATTGAAAAGATATTCAACGTTCATCATCCAAAGGATGAGATTCAGAAGGTTGTGGTTTGATGTAAAATTGAAAAGATATTCAACCGCAACCGTGGGGACATGCCAACCAACATTGTTGTGGTTTGATGTAAAATTGAAAAGATATTCAACTTTTCAAAAGTCGTTACGCAGCGAGCTAAAGTTGTGGTTTGATGTAAAATTGAAAAGATATTCAACCCTGGGCCAGTACTTGCTTATCGCGTGTGCGTTGTGGTTTGATGTAAAATTGAAAAGATATTCAACGATTACCAAGTTGTGTGCGGCTGTACACTTGTTGTGGTTTGATGTAAAATTGAAAAGATATTCAACTTGATAAGTGTGTAGGATACTGCCCACACTGTTGTGGTTTGATGTAAAATTGAAAAGATATTCAACGCACCTAAGTCCGTCTCTAAACCCGATGTGGTTGTGGTTTGATGTAAAATTGAAAAGATATTCAACCATATACAAATTAAGTGCGCTGGCCGATTAGTTGTGGTTTGATGTAAAATTGAAAAGATATTCAACCTTGTTTGCTTTTCGCCTTTACAATATTTGTTGTGGTTTGATGTAAAATTGAAAAGATATTCAACGTAACAAAATCATTTGTTCCTCCTTTTATGTTGTGGTTTGATGTAAAATTGAAAAGATCAGTAACAGACTCAGACCCTGAAGGTTTCCAAAACCTTCAAGGTTTGGGTCACCTGGCTATTTATCCTGGTATTGATAAACTGCCTTTTTCAGGCGGTCCATAATGGCAATCCCGATACCTTTTTCAGGCACAGGTTCTGCAACGATCAGGTCGACATCCGAATCCTCAAGGCGATGCAATGCTTCAAAAAAATTGGCGGCAGCTTCGCTTAAATCTTCGTTCGATGATAAACGTTCGATCTGATGATATTTTTCCGGTTCCTGTACTTCTGAAAAAGCCAGGAAACCATACTTTTTGTTTGCTGAATATTCGGGCTCATGGCCTAATAGGTACATCGGTTTGCGTGGGCTGTAATGCGATTTTAACAATCCCGGCGATTTTATCGGTGAATTGGCTTCCGTACTTTTACTTTGCGGAAGAACCTTCAATAAATCCTGCTCTGTAATAAATCCGGGTCGTAGTATTTTAAATTCTCCCTGGCACAGTTCGATAACAGTGGACTCGATACCAACTTTCGGAAGTTCGCCGTTTAATATACATTTTAGCTCGGGTAGTTGCTTTTGAACGTGGTCGGGTGTTGTTGGGCTTAACATGCCAAATCGGTTGGCACTGGGGGCTGCAATCGATTTTCCCGAAAGCTTTAACAGTTCGCGGGAGGTTTGGTTGGCTGGCATCCGAACGGCTACAGTGTCCAATCCGGCGGAAACAATGTTGGGTACCGATTTTTGTTTTTTAGCAACAATAGTTAATGGCCCCGGCCAAAAATGTTCTGCCAGTTTTAATAGTGCGTCATCAATCTCAACAAATAGTTTTTCCAGTTCTGAAATATCCCGAATGTGCACAATTAACGGATTAAATGTTGGCCGTTCTTTTGTTGCAAATATTTTTGCAACCGCGTCGGCATTAAATGCATCTGCCCCTAAGCCATATACCGTTTCGGTAGGAAAAGCCACCAACTCACCATTTTTAATAAGTTTGGCCGCCAATTTTATATCGTTGCTAATCGAACTCATTCTACGCTTCTGTTTTATGGGCACAAATATCTTAAAAATTAGGGAGAGTTGTTAAAACAAATCTCCTTTCATTATTAAAGTTTTTCTGAACGCGGATAAGTTAGCAGCTAATAGCTGTTTGTTGCGGTAATTATGTAACTGGTGAGAATCCGGTTATTTTCCTTTTCGGATGCGGAAACGAACCGGATGAATGGGGAAAACACCTTCATTTACAAATTTGATATCTTCAACCGAATAGAAAGCTTTTGGGTTGGTTGTTTGCACAATTGTTTCCACTTTCTTAATTTCCGAACGCTGGATAATACTATAAATGATGCTCACCTGTTCGTTGGCTCCCTGGGCATGGTGGTGCGTAATTCCGTATCCGGCAGCAGTAAGATTTTCAATAAGTTTACTGGCTTCTTTACGGGTAATAATTTGTAGTTTAACAATACCTACTGCCAGTTTTTCTTCAATACGCAAACCTACATAATTTCCACAGGCAAAACCGGCTGCATAGGCTATGTAACAAAACCAGTTGTCGAGATTTTGAAAGATTTTTGAAATGGCAATCAACCAAATCAGAATTTCGAAAAATCCCAGTAACGGAGCCCATAATTTGTGCCCTTTCGAAACCATAACGATTCGAATCGTTCCAATAGTTACATCCATAACACGCGAAAGAAAGATCAGCGCAGGAAGCAACACGTAGGTGAATAATGCACTATCGTAAAAACTTATTTCCATAAGGGTAAATGTATCAATTCTTTTGTCATTTTTAAGAAAGAATGACTGAGAAATCTTATTGGCGAAGGTAGAGATTCTTCTCCGTCAGTTTACGGATAGAAATGACACTTCCCCTTTGTTTTTGCTCTGGATATTTCGATCGGGATTTTGACCGGCACTGCCGTTCTCAGCTTTTCCCTTGTTTTAAAACTCTGAAGTAAAATGGAACTTAATGTCTTTGAATTCGTCTTGTGCCATTTGCAAAATAAAGGGTGAATCAGCCATAAATACATCGCGACCAAGTTTGTCTTTTGCCATTTTCTGGTGTTTACGTTTTTTAAACTCGGTTAGTACTTTTTCATCGTCGCACTCAATCCAGCAGGCTTTGTGCATCGACAGTGGCTCGAAACGGCATTTTGCACCGTATTCATGTTCCAAACGATACTGGATAACCTCGAACTGAAGTTGTCCAACCGTACCAATAATTTTGCGTCCGTTAAAGGCGCTGGTAAAAAGCTGCGCCACACCTTCGTCCATTAACTGGTCTACACCTTTTGCCAATTGCTTTGATTTCATTGGATCGGCATTTTCAACAAAACGGAACATCTCAGGAGAGAAGCTCGGCAGACCTTTGAAGTGGATATCTTCACCATCGGTAACAGTGTCGCCAATAATGTAATTTCCGGTATCGGGCACACCTATAATATCTCCCGGGAAAGCCTCTTCCACGATTTCTTTTTGTGAGGCCATAAAAGCGGTCGGGCTCGAAACACGGAATGATTTTCCCAGCCGAACATTCTTATACATTTTGTTTCGTTCGAATTTACCCGAGCAGATTTTTACAAAGGCAATCCGGCTGCGGTGGTTCGGATCGATATTGGCATGAATTTTAAAAACAAATCCTGTAAATCCTTTTTCCTCGGGTTTTACCACACGTTCTTCGGTAGTACTTGGTTGTGGAATAGGAGAAATTTTAACGAACGAGTCGAGCAGTTCCTGTACCCCGAAATTATAAAGTGCACTACCAAAAAATACCGGTGCCAATTCCCCCGCCAGGTAATCTTCGTTATTAAACTCCGGGTAAATTCCTTCAACCAGTTCCAGTTCTTCGCGCAATACGTCTGCATCGTCGCCAATGTGGTCTTCCAAAGTTGGATCCGAAACGTCTTCAAACTTAATACGTTCTTCAATTTCCTGAATATCGGGCGTAAACAATTTCAGGCTACGGTTAAAAATATTGTAAACACCTTTAAAATCCGGGCCATTGTTAATTGGCCAACTTAGCGGGCGCACTTTAATTTTTAGCTGATCCTCAATTTCGTCCATTAGAGTAAACGGATCTTGTGCCGGGCGGTCCATTTTATTTACAAAAACGATAACTGGTGTTTTGCGCATCCGGCAAACGTTCATCAGTTTTTCGGTTTGTGGCTCAACACCTTTTGCTGCGTCAATAACGATAATTACACTGTCAACCGCGGTAAGTGTACGGAACGTATCTTCCTGGAAATCCTGGTGACCAGGGGTATCCAGAATATTTACCTTGTAGCCGTTGTATTCGAAACCCATTACCGATGTAGCCACAGAAATACCACGCTGGCGCTCGATTTCCATAAAATCGGAAGTGGCACCTTTTTTTATTTTGTTGCTTTTTACAGCACCTGCCACACGAATTGCTCCACCAAAAAGAAGCAGTTTCTCGGTTAAGGTGGTTTTTCCGGCATCCGGGTGACTCACAATTCCAAAAGTGCGACGACGTTGTATTTCCTCTAAAAAACTCATTTGCTATCGTATATGTAATGCGGGCGCAAAAATAGAAAAGATATTTTAATTCATCTTATAAAACAGAAAGAGCTGTTTGGTGTTAATTCTATAACGGAAAAAGTAGCAGCTACATGATATGTATAAATGTCGACAAATTGAAATTTGAGTTATATAAAAATGACCTGGTAAATTTATATATCGATACCTTTTCGACAGGTAAAAGTTTTCAGTACCATTCTGAAGAAGAAACTGCAGCCTATCTGCAGTCGATTTTTGATGTTGGATACGGAATTTTTGCCATGGAAGAGAATACTCTGGCAGGTGCAATTCTGCTCACACCTTTAAGTTTCGATCAATTGCTACCGGAAGAAATCGTTAAAAACTTTGATGTGAAACGCTCTGTTTATGTCGCAGAAATGATGGTGGAAAAATCGAAACAAGGGCAGGGGATCGGGAAAAAGTTACTGACCTTTTTTCTTGAAGAGGTAGATCGAAACCAATGTGACCACGCTTTTATTCGTGTTTGGGTAGAAAATGCTGCTGCTGTTGGTTTGTATAAAAAAATGGGATTCGAAGTCTGTTCAAAAATCGTTCAGCCCAAATTACTGGCCGATAAAAGCGGAACTTTTGATTTTGAAAAGTTTTATCTGCACCAGAAGCTTGGTTAATTTTCAGCAGAAATATTTATCAATAACTTAAACAATTTTACTCTTTAATTTGCTTTAACCTGATTACTTTCGTTTTAATTTGAATACCGATTTACTCAAGTAGATGATATTATGAACAATTTGATAGCCCATACAACCGATTTGATAAATGGAGATGCTGAACAAAAAAAGGCTGAAATCCGCGATTATTTTTTGAAAACATTTGCGCTCGATGAAAAACTATACGAGTATTTAAAAAACGACAAAGCTTTTTTTCGCAGGGCCGATCCACTGCGGCATCCACTAATATTTTATTACGGGCATACGGCCGTGTTTTTCATTAATAAACTGGTGTTGGCGAAAATACTGGATTATCGAATTAACTCCCATTTCGAGTCGGTTTTTGCCATTGGTGTAGACGAAATGAGCTGGGATGATTTAAACGAATCGAATTATGATTGGCCTACTATAAAAGAGGTGTTTGAATACCGCGAGAAAGTAAAAGAAGTGGTGCTGGATATAATTGATTCAACTCCACTGACTTTACCCATAAACTGGGAGAATCCGTTTTGGATTATTATGATGGGGATTGAACATCAGCGTATTCACATTGAAACATCTTCGGTGTTGATAAGGCAATTACCGCTGGAATTTTTAAAGCCGAATGTATTTGATGTGCCGTGCAAAGAATCGGGTGACGTGCCTGCAAATAGAATGTTAGCTGTTGAAGGCGGTGAAATTACATTAGGCAAACCATACGATCATCGGTTTTATGGTTGGGATGTGGAATACGGCGAGCACAAGGTTGAAGTAGATGAATTTAAAGCGTCGGAATATCTGGTTTCAAATGGCGAATTTCTTGGATTTGTAGAGGATAACGGTTACAAAACGGAGGAATACTGGACTGAAGAAGGCTGGAGTTGGTGTCAATATCAGGGCGCAGAATTTCCTTTGTTTTGGCGAAAAGACGAGAGTAAGTACTTTTTGCGGCTTTTTGATCAGGAGATTGAAATGCCCTGGAATTGGCCGGTTGAATTGAATTACCTGGAAGCAAAAGCGTTTGCGAATTGGAAAACAAAACAAACAGGTAAAACCTATCGTTTGCCAACCGAAGCGGAATGGTATCGATTGGCAGAACAAAACGGCATAACTGACGATAATTTTGAATCGGTGCAGGCAAATATTGGTTTGGAACCGTTTGTTTCGCCGTGTCCGGTAAATCAATTCAAACAAGGTGATTTTTACGATATTGTTGGAAATGTGTGGCAGTGGACCGAAACGCCGGTTACGGGTTATCCCGGATTTAAAGTGCACCCTTTGTACGACGATTTTTCTACACCAACTTTCGATGGCAAACACAACATGATAAAAGGAGGTTCGTGGATTTCAACAGGAAACGAAGCTACATGGCACGCACGTTATGCGTTTCGCCGACATTTTTATCAGCATGCAGGATTTCGTTTGGTAGAGTCGGACAAGCCATTGATTATCCGAAACGATTCGTACGAAACCGATTCAGAAGTGGCGCAGTCGTGTGAATTTAATTATGGAAAGCCGGTTTTAGGATTCGACAATTTCCCGAAGAGCATTGCCGAAATCTGCAAGCAATATTCCGGCGACCAAAATTCGCTAAAACTGCTCGATTTAAATTGCGATACCGGACGAACAGCTTTCGAATTGTCTGGTTCTTTTAAACAAATTACGGGAATTGATTTTTCGGCGCGTTTTATCCGAATGGCCATTCAATTGCAGGAGCAGGGCTTTATTCGTTACGTTACCAAAGACGAAGGCGAATTGGTTCATTATAACGATGTGCAGCTATCAGAGTTGGGACTGAATCCGAAAGATAACCTGCAGTTTATGCAGGCTGATGCCAACAACCTGAAGCCAATTTATACCGGTTATGATGTAGTTCTGGCCGTTAACTTATTGGAGGAACTGTATAACCCAAAACAATTTTTGGCAACTATTCATGAGCGTTTAAATGCTGGTGGAATTTTTATTCTCGGTTCTACCTATGATTGGGAGAAGAACAAAATAAAACGAGAAAACTGGCCGGGAGCATATAAAAAAGATGGCGAGCCGGTTACCTCATTTGAGGGCATAAAGACGCTGTTGAAAGATAATTTTGAGCTGATTTCAGAACCTGTAAATCATCCTGCAGCCTTACCTTTGTCATCACGAGATGTTGAAGTTTCTGTGGTTGAAATCTCCGTTTGGCGAAAACTTAAAAAATAATTTGAATGTTCGCAATTAGTCACAACCAAGACGTCACCCTGAACTTGTTTCAGGGTCTTTCTCTCAAGCAACTGGTTATTAGATGCGAAAGATGCTGAAACGAGTTCAGCATGACGTGCTAAAGACTAATTATGACGTAGAACGGATATTCATAAAAATAACTTTGGAGAACTAATGTTTCGGTCTTTTAACTGATTTAAACGAATCAGAAATATATTTCCAGTAGTTTTTGTGAAATTTAACATCAGATTTCCCGAGGATATCGTGGTAGCTTTTGGGCTCATCTTCCGGATGGAATATTTTCAGTCCCATATCTTCGTACAAGGCCGAAACTTCGGGATGAAACTGAACGGCAAAAACATGCGGGTATGTATTGTGTGCAACGCCTTCAATAATTTTCCCGTCGGGCGATAAACAGGTTACTTCCAAACCTTTTCCCAATTTTTCAATGGCTTGGTGGTGACTGCTGTAAATGCGTGGTGTTGCTTTTTTCGAGACTTTAACTGTCTTTCCAAAAAACGGATTATCGGTAAATTGTATCGTGTGCAGGTTTATACCCATAAAAAGCGAATCTTCCTTGATTAACTGCCAGTAGTTACGGTGCATGTTGGTACGGCCGATAGCAACGGTTTCTTCAGGTGTTTCGGCATTGTATATTTCAGAAGGAATATCCTGAATCAATGTTCCGCCGGTGCCCACGTTCATGGTTTGCATACCCAGGCAAAAGCCAGTTACCACATAATCCGGTCGTTCGGCCAGAAATGGTTTAAACGATTCGTTCTGGTAGCCTCCCAGCAAGTGAAACATAAAAGTGGCTTCGTAATAATGCCGGGCAGGAGTGTACACTGCCGATTTTGTGTTTTCTTCGCCATAAATGGCCGGCGGAATATCTGCACCACCAAAAAAGATAATCCCGATTGAGTTGTCAAATACCTTTTTCAGTTGGGCGGTAACATCATTTTCCTGGTATAAATTCGTTTCGTTCAGCTTGCCGCTAATTTCGTGCAGAAAAAAGTTATCAAGCCCGTTTTCCGTTATGTAATCCTGCGTTTTTGTATAATCAGTTTTTTGGCCTTCGTAGTAAACGCCAACAAATTTCACCTTGTTTTTATTCACTTTCAGAATATTGTTATCGGTAAGGTATTGAATGGTTTTTATACGATGAACCGTGGGGTCGCAAAGAATAATGTACTTTTTGCGGGTATTAAAATCAGTATCGAAAAAATGTTGTGCGAATGCGTTACTAAGCAACAGAAACGCAAACAGGAGTAATAGCAGCTTTTTCATTTTTTAATAAATTATTTTTTTCTGACCAGAGTTTTCATCACCAAAATTAAAAGTTTAATACTTCCAACAATGCTTTCATCGAGGTATTTAAATAAAACATAATTTAGGCAGTACACCTCCTCTAAACTTTGTACATTTGTCTAATCATATAAAACAAAAAAGGTTATGAAGTTCAATTTTAAATCATCTTACCTGATACTGGGTGCTGTTGTATTAATTGTTTTGCTGCTTTTTGGTGGCCGCATGTTTAAAATATTAAAGCCTGGTGAAAAGGCGGTGATTTTTAAACCTTACACAACCGGTTTGGATAAGGAAAATATTTTTGGAGAAGGATTCCATGTAATAGCTCCCTGGAACGAACTGGAGGTATATAATGTAAGAGAACAGCAACGCGATGAAACAATGGATGTGTTGGATAAGAATGGTCTTTCGGTAAATGTGGATGTTACCGTTCGTTTTAATCCATCGTATAGTAAAATTGGATTTTTGCACGAACAGTTCGGTGTAAATTTTATAAATGTGTTGGTTATTCCCGAAGTTCGGTCATCGGTAAGGCAGGTTGCAGGTCGTTATACTGCCGAGGAAATTTATTCAACAAAAAGAGCAGAAGTTGAGCAGACCATAATTGCCGAAACCAAAAAAGCATTAAGTGCAAACTTTATCGATATGCGCGCTTTGTTAATCCGTTCGATTAATTTGCCTGCTCAAATTAAAGGGGCAATAGAAAATAAATTGCAACAGGAACAGGAAGCTTTGGCTTATGAATTCCGTTTGAAGCGCGAACAGTCTGAAGCTGAACGACGCAGAATCGAAGCAGAAGGTATTGCCAATTATAACCGAATAATTAATGCCAGTTTAACTGATGCTATTTTAACTCAACGCGGTATTGAGGCAACAACATCGTTGGCAGAGTCGGCCAATTCGAAAGTTATTGTAATTGGTGGCGGAAAAGACGGATTACCTATTATTCTGGGAAATAATTAGAAGATTAAAATAGTTGGATAAGCGAGCTGGTTTATACCGGCTCGTTTTGGTTACGGAAAAGTGCGCTAGTTGATAGCCCCTCTGTCGCTTCTTCGGCGCTCCTGTCCCCCTGCAGAGGGACAATCGGAACAAAGTGACGATAGGGGGTGAAGAAAAATAAAGAATGAATTACTAATGATGAAAAAAATTAAAAATCCCTGGAGAGATCCTAAAAACATTGGCGAATACAATTGTTTTGCCTGTTCGCCATACAACAGTGCAGGCTTGCAGCTCGAGTTTTGGGAAGATGATGAAGAGATTATCACAAAATGGATCCCAGAGCGTAGTTACGAAGGCTGGATAGGTGTGTTACACGGCGGAATTCAGGCCACTTTACTCGACGAAATTGGAGGCTGGGTAGTGATGTTAAAACTAAAAACAGCAGGCGTAACCAGCGATATGCAAGTGAGTTATTTAAAACCGGTGAAGGTTTCAAAAGGCGAAGTAACCATAAAAGGAAAGCTGTTATCGTACGAAGGGCGGACGGCAAAAATAAGCGCATCATTATACGATGGTGCAGGCGAAGAATGTGCAAAAGCAGAACTTTCGTATTTTGTATTTCCTGAAAAAATAGCAAAAGCACGTTACCAATACCCCGGTTTTGAAGCATTTTACGATTAATTGATCTGCAGCCTCTGCTTTGCAGAAAAGATGAAAGAATGTGGAAGTAGATTATTCTTCTTCGTCATCGAATTCGGAAGTATAGTCTGGCAAATCGCCATCTTCATCGAATTCGTCGTAAATAGAGAATTTTTGTTTTGAACTTTTTTCACGGGAACCTCCGTGTTTTTTCTGTTTTCGGTCGAATTTGTCCAATTCCGGGTGTCGGGTTTTGTTTACTTTCTTTTTCATCACGTCAGCAAACCAATGTCATTAAATATAAAACTGTTAGAATAAAATTTACGAAGGCAAAATAGAAAAAAAATAAATAAAACAAATCAATCGTTTATTATTTTTACCAAATTGTATTTTTATACGAAAGTATTTGTAATATTTTATCAATGAGTAAATTAAAAAATGTTGTATTGCTAATAATCTGTGGAATGTGTTGGAGCAGTACATTTGCACAGGATAATAAGCGTACTGACAAGTTGTTTGAAGAGGCCAGAAAGTATTATGTGGAAGATAATTATCAGGCTGCAATTGAAACCGCAGACAAGATTTTACAAAAGAATACGGAGTATGCACCAGCGCATCTGCTTTTAGCAGAAATTTATAAAGATATTGACTCATCGCGGCTGGAAATAAAACACTTGACCAAAGCTGTGGAACTGGATGATAACCCGCTTATCGATTTCAGACTGGGAGAAGCTTTTTACAAACAGGGAATGTATTCCGAAGCACTCAGTTTTTACGAAAAATACAAGGAAAACAAGAATATTCCGGAGAAACGACAGTTTCTTTTGGCCTGTAAAATTGCCAGTTGTCGGTTTGCACTGAACAGCATCGAGAATCCGGTAGCATTTGAACCCACCAACCTGGGTGATGAGATTAATACCACAAATGATGAATACTGGCCAACTCCTTCGTTAGATGGAAAACATTTGGTATTTACCCGTTTAATGAAAGACGGTGCCCGGCCGCAGGAAGATTTTTTTATGGCCGAGATCGATTCGTTTAATTGGGATAATGCCGTGCCGATGAGCGAAGTAAATACCAGCGATAACGAAGGGGCACAAACCTTATCCGCCGATGCCAAAATACTGTTCTTTACTGCTTGCAACCGCGGAGACGGATTGGGCAGTTGCGATATTTATTTCTCTCGGCTGGTTGAAGGTAAATGGATTGAGCCACAAAATGCAGGAGCACCGCTAAACACGTCATCGTGGGAAGGACAACCTTCGCTCTCGTCGGATAATCGTTATCTCTATTTTTCGAGTAATCGGCCCGGAGGAAAAGGGCAGAAAGATATCTGGCGAATTGCTTTTAACGGATTTTCAGCCGAAGGGAAACCGCAATGGGGAAAGCCGGAAAACATGGAAGCGCTAAATACTTCAGGTGACGAGATTTCACCATTTATTCATGCCAACAACCATAACTTTTACTTTGCTTCCGATACACATGTTGGTATGGGCGGACTTGACCTGTTTACCGCTGAAATAAACGAAAAAGGGCAGGTGGAGAATCTGAAAAATATGGGCTATCCGATTAATACCTATAAAGATGACATGGGGCTGACTATCAGTTCTATTGGTAATGTCGCTTATTTCTCGTCGGCCAGAGAATCAGATAACGGACTTGATATTTTTTCGTTTAACCTCGATCGTGGTTTGCAGCCGCGTCCGGTTACGTACATCAAAGCAAAAGTTACTAATAAATCAACCACACAACCGGTTATGGCCGATATCGAATTGGTTAACCTGAATTCGGCTGTTGAAGAACCACGAATGGAAAAAGCCGACGAGAATGGCCAGATTATGCTCGCGTTACCTGTTGGCCGTAATTATGCCTTTAATGTTTCGGAAGATGGATTTATGTTCTACTCGCAATCTATGCGCTTGGCTGATGAGAATTCCCTGACCGATCCGTTTATTCTGAACATTGAATTGGAACCGATAGAAGTTGGTGCAGAAATGGATCTTCACAATATTTATTATGAAACCGATTCGTTCGCCATTCTTACCCAGTCAGAACCGGAATTGCAGAAGCTGGTTAGCTTTTTTAAAAACAATAGTGGATTAAAAGTGGAGATTCAGGGACATACCGATAGCTCGGGTAATTCGGAAAGTAATCTTGAACTTTCGAAACTCAGAGCAAAATCAGTGGTTGATTATCTCGTAGAAAATGGTATTGCTGGTAGTCGTTTACAATCGGAAGGTTATGGCGACACAAAACCTGTGGCTAGCAACGAAACGGTTGAAGGACGCCGGTTAAATCGTAGAACAACGATTAAGATTATTGCAAAATAAAAGCATTGAGGAAGGAAAATAAAAAATGATTTTTGACGATCATTTATTCTTTTCCGGTTAAACCAATAACAATACTAACATAGATGTTTCGCGGATTTCCCGGGTAATAGTAGCGGGGAGGATTTCCGCCAAACGATGGAGCATTAACTGCCAGCATTGAAGCATAATGAATATCGAAAATATTTTGAATGCCTCCGCGTATATCAAATTTAAAGTTGTTCTTTTTTCCTTCGTATCTGATTTCAGCATTGGTTAATCCAAAGGCATCAGAAAAAGTGGAATTAGCGTCGTTAACAGGCATCTTGCCGTTATAACGGTACCAACCGTTTATCGATATATTCTTGATAGGGATTAGAATTGTACCAATATTAAAAGTTTCTTTTGCCGTTCCGGGAAGACGATTCCCCGAATAATCGTTCCCTAAATTCACAAAATCGTTAAAATGATAGTTCGCCAATGTCGCGCTTCCGTATAGGGTTAGCAGTGGATTTCGATGGTGTGTAATGGTTACCCAGGTAAATTCGGCCTCAAAACCCGGGTGTACCGATTGTCCTGCATTAACACCTACATAAGCATCTTCGCCGGTGCGGTGTGCAACTAGCAGGTTGTCGATATAAATGCGGTAGTAGCTTGCCGAAAGTTTAAATCGGTTGGTAATTTGGGTTCTGAATCCCGTTTCAAAACTCCATCCCGATTCCGGTTTTATATCGGGATTGATGCTACCTTCTGGCATCAGCGTTTCTTCAAAAGAAGGCGTTGAAAATCCATGGCTGATATTTGCAAAAACTGAATTCTCATGATTCAAAAGAAGGTTAACACCCAAACGGGGCGACAAAACCGGTTTGTAATTTCGGTTGCCCGACTGGTCTCCGTTTTCGGTATAATAATCGGTGTATTTAAAACGCGTGAGGTTTCCGTTCAATCCGGCAGAAATAAATACGCGCTCTTTAATGTTCGTTTCCAGCTGAACAAAAAGATTTTCGTACTGCCGTTTTTCTCTATTATCTGAAAGTAGCTGGTTGTTATAGTTGTCAAAAGTCTGCCAGTCGTAGGTTTCTCGAAACATCTCAAGTCCGGTTGTCATTACCAGACGAAACTCTTCGGTGGCAATAACTTTTTGAATGTAAGCGCGCCATCCAATATAATCTGATGATTCTTTCAGGCGATTAAACGGGCGCAGTTCATCTAAATTGCGTATGCTTCCGAAAACGCCAACCGATATTTTGCCGTCGTTAAGCGTAAAACGGTTAAACGAAGCGCCAAACTGCGAGTTGGTGTATTCTTCAAATCCTTTTGCCGAAGCCCAGTTTTGTGCAGCACTTTCCGGATTGTTATTATAGGTATCCAAATCGAGGGAACTTGGAATATAGCCTTTCATTTTTGTGGTTTTAACCAATAACTGAAGGTTCGATTTTTCCGAGAAATTGTATATTGAATTAATAAGCAGGTTGCCTCGGTTTGTCGAATTATTTTCGCGGTAGCCATCGCTTGAAAGTAATGCCCCAAGTGCGTAGATCTGTAATTTATTGGAAGTAACTCCGGCCGACAGCGTGTTTTTATACGTTCCAAATGAGGCCACCGTAGTTTTGTTTTGCACAAAATCTTTTACTACTGTTTTTGGGTGAAAGAGCAGTACGCCGGCAAGTCCGGCACCATATAAACTTGATGAAGGCCCTTTTATAATTTCAACACGTTGAATGGCAGAGTTCTCAAGGTCTTCCAAAATGGTTTCTCCATCGCCGGTAGTAAGTGGTATTTCGCCAAAGTAAGCTTTTATTTTATTGGTGCCGTATGGTGTGCGGGAGCCAATACCGCGAATGGTTAAGCGGTTGGTGTTAAAAGTGCCGTGGTGCATCAAAATCCCCGGAATGCGGTTCAATGCATCGATGGGGGTGAGTGCATCGCCCGATTCGAGTTGTTCGGATTGCAGCAAATTTACCGGTGCAGGTGTGTTGAAAATATTGTACGGCGAACGAAATGCAGTGATGGTAATTTCTTCTATATGATCACTTAGTGGCGTTGTATCTTGACGTGTTAACGGTAACTGCGCATATAATATACCTGTAGGAATAATTCCGGAAATGAGCAGAAAGACCAGAAATGTACACCATCTTGTTTTCATGACACGTTTTTTTGTTCTCTAATCAAAGTTAATGAAAAGTAGGGAATTTTTTTAGCTGCGAGAAATGTGCAAAAATGTAAGAAATACTTTGGCGTTTTTTGGTATTTCTATTCGTTTAAACGGTTGCTTTTTTTAAGCCTTTCAGAAAATCTGCATTAATGCTGGCGCCTAATCCGGGTGTTTCGGTAATGGTAATCTTTCCTTTCTCACCATATAGTATACCTCCTTCAACCGGATCTTCTTCCATCATTAGCGGCGTATCAAAATCGTAATAAACAATATTCCTGGACGAAAGAGCAAAATGGGCTGCTGCAGTAAATCCCAGACGAGTTTCAAGAAAACCACCAACCTGAATTTCCATTTTTGCAGCTTTGGCAAATTCCACAATTTTAAGTGCTTTAAAAATACCGCCTGATTTGCTCAGCTTAATATTGATCAGGTCGCAGGCATATAAATCGATCAGTCGTTTTGCATCGATATGATCGCAACAGGTTTCGTCAGCCATTATGGGAATTGGGCTAAACCGCCTGATTTTAGGTAGAGCCATATAATCCCAACGCGGAATCGGTTCCTCGCAATGTTGAATTTTATAAGGTGTCAGCGCTTTTAAAATGCCGAGTGCTTCTTCGCTTTTCCATCCCTGGTTGGCATCTAAACGAATAGGGATTTTCGGGCCAATTGTTTCGCGTATTCTTTTTACACTTTCCACATCTTGTTCTTTCGAGTGGCCAAGCTTTACTTTTACAATTTCAAAACCGTTATCAACAATACGTTTTGCGTCGGAAGCCATTTTCTCCGGATTGGTAAGGCTTACCGTGTAGTCAATTTGCATTTCCTTGTTATTTTGTCCACCAAGGAATTGGTAAAGAGGTACGCCGGCCATTTGTGCTGATATGTCATACAACGCCATATCGAAAGCACTTTTTATGCTCGAATTACCATAAATAGTTTTATCCATTGCGTGTGTGCATGACTCAATGTCTTCCGGATTTTTTCCTTTTAAAACCTGGGCCAGATACTGACCGACAATAAAACAGGTCTCCATACTTTCTCCGTTAATAGTCATAAACGGACTGCATTCGCCAAAGCCGGTAATACCTTGGTTTGTATGAATAACAACGATCACATTTTGGGCGTGATACATAGGGCCTAATGATATAACAAAAGGCTCTTTTAATTTGATAGGGGATTGGTAAATATCAATCTTGTCGATAATAATATTCATAGTAAAAGTGCAGTTTTTTTACAAAGGTGATAAATCTTTTTAATGAATTTGTACGACAAATGATAAATTTTGAGGTTCAATAAAATAATTATGATTGAATAATTCTTTTGTTTGTTACAGGAAAACTATAAATGCATAAAAAAGCCCGTCAGAATTTCTGACGGGCAGGTAGTTTGGGACTATAGATTTTTTTAATCTAAACTTGTTAAAAAAGCATCGCGCTCTTTCAGGAATTCAGATAAACGCTCAATTGGGTCGCGCATAAGAGCAACTCTTCCCGAACGGATAAACTGCATAACTTTAAATTGGTTTAATTCCTCGAATAGTGCCTGCGTATCTTTTTTGTGACCGGTTTTTTCAATCACCACATAATCTTTGGTAATTTCAAGAATACGGGCACCTGCTCTACGCACGATCTTTTCAATAGTATCGCTTTCGTAAATCGGTTCAATAGGAACTTTATACAGCGCTATTTCCTGAAAGATCATTTCTGCGTTGGTATGATAAAAAGCCTTCAGAACATCGATTTGTTTTTCAATCTGGCTGACCAGTTTTTTCGCCATTGCATCGGTACATTGCACCACAATGGTAAATTTGAAAATGCCTTGCAATGCCGATTCTGATACGGTAAGACTGTCGATATTTGTTTTTCTGCGTGTGAAAACATTTGTGATCCTGGTTAAAAGACCAATATGGTTTTCAGAATAAACTGTAAGGATATATTCTTTTTTCATTTTTTTACTTTTTTCGTTATTCAAGTTACGAATTTAAGGCTCTAAAATTACATCAGAAACTGATGCTCCCGTTGGAACCATTGGGAACACGTTGTCTTCTTTCTCAATTTTTACCTCCAGTAAATAAGGACCATCATGGTCGAGCATTTTTTGAATACTTGCATCCAGATCCTCGCGTTTGTCAACGGTGTGGCCATCAATACCAAATCCTTTACCAATAGTAATAAAATCAGGATTATGCAGTTCGGTAAACGAATAGCGTTTGTCGAAGAATAGTTGTTGCCATTGTCTTACCATTCCCAGAAAGTTGTTATTCAGCAACATGATTTTTACCGGCAACTTATTCTGTGCTATTGTTCCCAGCTCCTGAATAGTCATTTGGAAACCACCATCGCCAACCACTCCAACAACAGTACGGCCAGGCGCTCCAAGTTGCGCTCCCATTGCAGCTGGCAAACAAAATCCCATTGTTCCCAAACCTCCGGAAGTTACATTGCTTCTCGATTTCTTGAATCCGAAATAACGCTGGGCGATCATTTGGTGCTGACCAACATCGGTAACAAGAATAGCCTCGTTATTAGTTTTTTCTGATACTATTCTAACAGCTTCTCCCATTGTTAATCCCGGCTTTGTTGGGTACAGGTCTTTCTGTATAACCTTTTCGTTTTCAATAGCATCACATTTTTTGAATTCGTTATGCCAGTTCTCGTGGTTATTGGGATTTACATTGTCGATAAGCATCTTTAATGCTTTTTTAGCATCAGCCAATACACTCACGTCTGTTTTTACGATCTTATCGATTTCTGCCGGATCAATCTCAATGTGAATGATCTTGGCATTTTGGGCATATTCACTAACCTTGCCAGTAACACGGTCGTCAAAACGCATTCCCACTGCAATAATAAGGTCGGCTTCGTTGGTGAGTTTATTCGGACCATAATTTCCGTGCATACCCAACATCCCAACATTTAGCGGATGGTCGGTAGGCAGTGCAGAAAGTCCCAATAAAGTCCAGGCTGCAGGAATTCCGGTTTTTTCGATAAAAGTTTTTAATTCTTCTTCGGCATGGCTGATAATAATTCCCTGACCAACAAACAGCAATGGTTTTTTAGCCTCATTTATTAAATCAGCAGCAGCTTTAATTTGGTGCGGATCAATATTGGTTTCCGGCACGTAGCTGCGGATTTTTTTACATTTCTCGTATTGGTATTCCAGTTCTCCAAATTGTGCATCTTTTGTAACATCAATTAAAACCGGGCCCGGACGACCTGTTGTTGCAATATAAAAAGCCTGTGCCATTACGCTCGGAATTTCTTCCGGCGTGGTTATCTGGTAATTCCATTTGGTAACAGGAATTGACATGCCCACAATGTCCGATTCCTGGAAAGCATCGGTTCCCAACAGTGGCGATGCAACTTGTCCGGTAATACATACCAGAGGCGTTGAGTCTATCATTGCATCTGCAATGCCTGTCATCAGATTAGTGGCACCAGGGCCTGAGGTTGCAAAAACAATTCCGGGTTTGCCACTGACGCGGGCATAGCCCTGGGCACCGTGAATGGCTCCCTGTTCGTGGCGGGTTAAAATATGTTTTACCTCTTTGTCAAAGTCATACAACGCATCGTAAACGGGCATAATTGCACCGCCCGGATAGCCAAAAATGGTATCCACCCCTTCTTCCATAAGCGACAGAATCAATGCTTGTGAACCGGTAACTTTTTTTGCTGTCATATTGTTTTAATTTTTAGGCCGGCGCTGTTAACCGGCTATCTGTTTGTTCTTTTTTATTCTTTCTTCTCAATTAGTCTATTAATCTTACGGCTCCCATATCGGCCGATGAAACGAGGCTTGCATAAGCTTTTAGCGCTTTCGATACATTACGTACTCGCGTTGCAGGTTTCCAGGCTTTTGCTCCTTTTGCTTCTTCTTCGTCGCGGCGTTTTTGCAATTCTCCGTCAGAAATTACCAGATTGATTGAGCGCTCGGTAATATCGATAGCAATTTTATCGTTGTTGCGAATTAATCCAATTGCTCCACCACCTGCAGCTTCAGGAGAAACGTGACCAATAGACAATCCTGATGTTCCACCAGAGAAACGTCCGTCGGTAATCAGTGCACAGTGTTTATCCAATTGCATCGATTTTAGGTACGAAGTAGGGTAGAGCATTTCCTGCATACCCGGCCCTCCTTTTGGCCCTTCAAAACGAATAACAATTACATCACCTTTCTGAACGTCATTGCCAAGAATGCCATTAACTGCATCTTCCTGCGAATCGAAAACTTTTGCTGTTCCTGTGAATTTGAAGATTGATGGATCAACACCTGCAGTTTTTACTATACATCCTTTTTCGGCAATGTTGCCAAACAGAACAGCTAATCCGCCGTCTTTGTTGTAAGCATTTTCAAAACTGCGGATACAGCCATTGGCTCGGTCGTC
This sequence comes from uncultured Draconibacterium sp., assembly GCF_963677155.1. Taxonomy (NCBI): domain Bacteria; kingdom Pseudomonadati; phylum Bacteroidota; class Bacteroidia; order Marinilabiliales; family Prolixibacteraceae; genus Draconibacterium; species uncultured Draconibacterium sp. The sequence goes on from NZ_OY781884.1 coordinate 4,578,463, forward strand.
GTCCAATTCTTTGTAGACACTTTGTTGCGATCCCATAACCAGATTTCGGCCTCCGCCCGGAGCCGACTTAAAACGGTTGATGGCATCTTCGGTAACGGTATCGCGTTTAATATCGTATTCGGCAATGGCTTCGGCGAGTGTTCTTCCATCGATACGCGAAACGTTGGTTTCCAGCAGGCCACCACGTTCCAATTCGCCTAAAATGGAAAGGATTCCTCCGGCACGGTTTACATCCTGAATATGATAATGACTGTTAGGTGCTACTTTACACAAGTTGGGTGTAATGCGCGAAAGCTGGTCGATGTCGTTCATGGTAAAGCTTACTTCAGCCTCGTGTGCAATGGCGAGCAAGTGAAGAACTGTATTAGTTGATCCTCCCATGGCAATATCCAGCTTCATGGCATTTAAAAAGGCATCGCGCGATCCGATGCTTCGTGGAAGTACCGAGTCGTCTCCATCGAAATAATAGGCTTTTGTTGCTGCTATAATTTTTTGTGCAGCTTCTTGAAAAAGTTTCTTGCGGTTGGCATGTGTAGCTACAATTGTTCCATTTCCGGGAAGTGCTAAACCAATTGCTTCGGCCAAACAGTTCATCGAGTTTGCGGTAAACATTCCCGAGCACGATCCGCAGGTAGGACAGGCATTTTCTTCTACCTGTTGTACATACGAATCTTCAATTTTGGTATCGGCAGCCATAACCATGGCGTCAACAAGGTCAAGGAATTTGTCATCTACTTCGCCGGCTTCCATCGGTCCGCCCGAAACAAATACCGCAGGAATATTCAGACGCATGGCAGCCATCATCATTCCCGGAGTAATTTTGTCGCAGTTCGAGATACAAACCATTGCATCTACTTTGTGTGCATTACACATGTACTCAACACTGTCGGCAATTACATCACGCGACGGCAGCGAATATAACATTCCGTCGTGGCCCATTGCAATACCATCGTCAATAGCAATGGTATTAAACTCTGCAGCAAAATAGCCTTCTTTTTCAATTAAACTTTTTACATACTGGCCAATTTCGTGTAAATGAACATGTCCCGGAACAAACTGTGTGAACGAGTTGACAATTGCGATCAGCGGTTTCCCGAAGTGTTCTTCTTTCATTCCGTTAGCTCTCCAAAGGCTACGTGCCCCGGCCATTCTGCGGCCCTGCGTGGTTGTGTTGCTTCGTAATGTGTTATGCATACTTTTTTGTCTTTTTCTGTCTGTTATAACATTAAAAAAGCCTTTCTCTGTTTTGAGAAAGGCTTATAAATATCTTAAGTATCTATACAAATTAATGGACTTTCTCAGTTTTTCCAAGAATGACAACGAGTAGGACATTAATATTGATAGATAAAACTTTCATAATTTTTTGTAACGATGAAGCAAATGTAAAAATTAAAATTTATTATCAAAACGAATTGAAATCAAAAAGTAATATTTTAAATGAATTCTTAAAAAAAGCGACGTTTTATTATTGAATTGATAATTACCGTCGGTTGATTCTGATAGTTTTTATTATTTTCTGAAACAGAGGCGATGATTTTGCTAATATTTAGAAAACGAAGTTGATTTGGTTTTTCCATAAATAGTAGCTTTTGGGTGTTTTGCAACCGTTCGGTACTGGTAGGTAATTTTTTTATTCTTTACCGGAAGTCTGAACATAAAGATGTTGTCCTTAACTTCCAGGTATTTTGTTTCTGTCCATTCTTCAGATATAAGCTCATCAGTAGAGTCGGGACGTGGACGATATTGAAAGCAGACTTTAAGATCTTCCTGGTCGTCCTGGTTAATAATTTTACCGTTGAATTGTATGTAGCTCGTTCCGCCTGCTTGTATAATTTCTGCTTTTTCGGTAACCACAACAGGCGGGTTAAACGCAGGCTGGACATTGGTGATTTTTAAAACCAGCGGATAGTTCCATTTATGGTTATTGTATAAACGTTGTGCACGCACACAGGAAATGTGTAAACCATCTTCTTCCTGTTCAAACAAAGTGGTTGCATTTATTTTCGGCATGTATTCAACGCGTTCTCCCGATTGCCCTAAAACTTCAACTTCGGTATTTTCCGTCGCGTTAACCGATTTCAAAACAAATTCGCGACGTTCGCCACGAGGCCACTCCGCTTGTTTGGTAAGAATAGCATAAAGTGTTTTTTCTTCCGGTTTCCAGGTAAACCATATATTTTCTTCGTTCGGAATAATCCACGGTTTTGTAGCCTCAATTGCTTCGCCGTTTACAAAATTCCAGGCGGCAATTTCTCGTAACAGGTTTTCCTGTTTTTCAGCAATTGTACCATTTGGTTTTGGCCCGATATTAAGTAGTTGGTTACCTCCTTTTGCACGTGTTTCAATCAGTATTTCAATTAGTCGGGTACCGGTTTTATAATCTTCGTAGGCCGGTTTGTAGGCCCATTGGGTTCCCATGGTTAAACAAGCCTCCCAGGGATCGGTAAGCGTGGTGCCAGGCACGGTTTGTTCCGGTGTTTCCATGGCGCCGCGTGTTATTACCACATCGGGGTGAAGTTCCCAGGCAACTTGTTTACATTTTTCAAGCAAAGGTCCTTCACCACCATCGTAAAATAAAATATCAATATCGCCATATTTTGCCATTAATTCAATGGTCTGAAGTTCGTTCAGTTCCTCATATTTCTTCATTAAATGTGGTGGAATATCGTTAATGTTTGTGCGGCGAATTTCAAGCCCGTTTTTATGCAGGAAATGAAAATCTTCAGGCGAAAAATAGAATCCAACTGCCAACCCTGCTTCGCGTGTAGCTTCAACATATTCTTCTAACAGATCTTTTTTATAAGGAGTGTTGGTGATGTTAAAGTCGGTGGTTTCGGTGTCCCACATGCAAAAACCCGAGTGGTGTTTTGTGGTTAACACAATGTATTTCATGCCGGCAAGTTTGGCAAGAGTTGCTATTTCTTTTGCATCAAAATCTTTTGGATTAAACGTTTTTGGAAGCTCGTTAATATAGCGGTTCAGATAATCTTCGGACGCACCAACCATCGAGTGGCTGATTACAATGCCCAACTGACTGTCGAAACTAAAATGAATGAATAGTCCAAAACCAAGATCACGAAACCATTCAACACGCTCGGGTTTGTTTAGGTTTAAAGTTTCAGGAGTGGTTGTTTCTGTCGGTTGTGCCCACAAAATTACTGAAAGTGTTAGTAGCAGAAATGTTATGCCTGACTTTATCATAGCAAGAAAGATTGATGTTTTAAGGCCTGTTAAAGTACTAAAAAATTATTGGCGTACAAGTTGTGAAAATGGCCATATTTTTACAGAAATTGCAATGTTTTACTAATCAGATGTATATGATTTTTGCACATTGCATACAATCAATATGGTTTTATAAATATTTATTTTCTATTAAAATGCTACATTTGTAATATGTAGTACATTAAACGTATCTACCACTTGAGCAAAATTTACGAAAATGGATGAAATCTTTAGAAAAATTGGAAGTAAGCTAACTTTGAGCCAAAAAATTGAGCGAAGGATAGAAGCTGCTATCAGGGAGAAAAAGCTACCTGTGGGATCCAGACTTCCAACAGAACGTGAGTTGTGCGAATCGTTTGGTGTTAGCCGAACAGCATTGCGCGAAGCACTTCGTCGTTTAAGTGCGCGCGGGCTCATAGAGATTACAAAAGGTAGTGGGATGACTGTTACCGGGTTAAAGATTGATGATGCCATTGAAAATCTGAACTTGTATTACGACATGCAGTTCAATCATAACCTGATTGCTCAAATAATTGAAGTACGCAGGTTGTTTGAACCCGAAATTGCAGGACTGGCTGCTAAACAACGAACTCAAAACGATTTAAGCGATATTCAGGATAATATTGAAGCTTTTAAAGCTTGCAATCCCGATAATATTCAAATGGAGGCCGACCTGGATAATAAATTCCATCTGATGATTGCCAAAGCAACGCATAACCCGATCGTGCAGATTTCGATGGAGCCTATTTATTCGCTTTTGCCACGTATGCGAAACCTGATTTATGCAAACGTAGAGGGTGAAAAAGACATTACTCTCGAATATCACCTGAAAATATTTGATGTAATAAACAAACAGAAGAGTGATGAGGCAGCCGAATTGATGAAAGTGCATTTGCGTCGTACAATGGAGATTTACCAGAAATACCTCCATAGTTCTATTTAGGGGATTAATATGTAGTTTCTGAAAAGTTTATTTTAATAGGTTTAGTGATCTTGTCTGCTCTTGTCAAAATGAAAAAGTGATGGTTTCTGTCGTTTTAACGAAGAGGTTGGAAAGCTTATGATTACATGGAAGATTTTCAGCAGATTGTTAGTCTGAATTTTTCGTGGGGTTATTTTTAGAAAAAGCTACTAAAAAATTTATATTTGTAATATGTAATACAAATATTGAAGAGCAATGAAATTTACTCACATTATTTTTCTATTTTTTTTGGTTATGGCTTCGTGTACACAACAGCAGCAATCTTCTGAATTGGAACAGCAAGTTGATCAGTTGATCAATCAGCAAATTAAAGATAAACGAGTCGATTATTGTAATGTAAGTGTTGCTGTTAATAACGGAAAGCCGGCAATAACTGGAGCCACAGTTTCGAAAACTACTTTTGATGCCTTGAAAACTTTTGCATCAGAAAAGAGATGTGATTTTTCTGTTGAGCTTTTGCCTGATACTGGTTTCAGCGAAAATCCATGGGGCGTTGTTACAATTTCTGTTTGTAATATCCGGAGCAACTCAAGGCATTCGGCCGAGATGTTGACGCAGGCTATTATGGGAACTCCTGTTAAGGTATACCGCAAAGATGATGGATGGTATTTAATTCAAACGCCCGACCGCTATTTTGGCTGGGTTGATGGTGCCGGGATTGCTTTGAAAAGCAATAGTGAAATGGCCGAATGGAAAAACTTTAAGAAAGTACTTTACAAAAAACAGTACGGTTTTGGCTATGCCGAAGCGGATGTAAAATCAAGCATTGCAACTGATTTGATACTTGATAACCTGCTAAGTGTGGTAGCTGAAACAGCTGGTTTTTATAAAACAGTTTTGGCCGATGGGCGTGAAGCCTTCGTGAAAAAGGATGAATGTATGGGCCTTGATATTTGGTACAATAAAAGTGTCGCCGCAAAAGATGTATTGCTAACTGCCGAAAAGTTTATGGGCGTTCCGTATTTGTGGGGCGGTACTTCGGCAAAAATGGTCGATTGCAGCGGTTTTGTAAAATCGGCTTATTACAATTATGGAGTAATTCTTCAACGCGATGCATCGCAGCAAACATTTTACGGAGAGTTGGTTGACACGCAAAATGGCTACGAAACATTAAAACCCGGGGACCTTGTATTTTTTGGACGAAAAGCTACCGAAGATCAACGCGAAAGCGTAACGCATGTTGGGTTGTGTTTGGGCGATCAGGAGTTTATTCATGCATCCGGGAAAGTGCGTGTAAACAGCTTGAACCATGATAGTGAAAAATATACCGAACATTACGAAAAAGGCTTTGTACGTGCCCGCCGTATTATCGGTAACGTTAATGGCGATGGAATTGAGTGGGTAGTCGACAATACGTTTTTCAAACAGGTTTTGCCGGAATAACATCAATAATCAGAACACATGCAATTAAGTTTTAAACCTTTTGAGCTTCAGTTAAAACATACTTTTACGCTGGCTACAAGTTCGCGTACAACCACGCCTGTAATGTTGGTTGAATTGAAACACGACGGATTAATTGGATATGGAGAAGCATCTATGCCGCCTTATTTGGGTGAATCGCACGAAACAGTTGCCCGCTTTTTGAAAAAAGTGGACTTATCGGGTTTTAACGATCCGTTCCGCATGGATGAAATCCTTGAATACGTTGATCAGTTGGAGCCGGGAAACCGTGCGGCAAAAGCCTGTGTTGATATTGCATTACACGATCTGGTGGGTAAGATATTGGGGCAACCGTGGTATAAAATCTGGGGATTAAAATCGGAAGACACGCCTTATACAACCTATACCATTGGTATCGATACGCGCGAAATGGTAATTGAAAAAACCAAAGAGGCTGCCGGGTTTAAAATGCTGAAGGTTAAAATGGGGCGCGATAACGACAAAGAACTGATTGAAACTATTCGTTCGGTTACCGATGTGCCTTTGTGTGTGGATGTAAACCAGGGCTGGAAAGACAAACATGAGGCTTTGGAAATGATTCACTGGATGAATGAAAAAGGGATCGTTTTTGTAGAGCAGCCTATGCCCAAAGATCAGTTGGATGATATGGCCTGGCTAACGGCACATAGCCCACTGCCAACCATTGCCGACGAAGCCTTTCAGCGAATTTATGATATACCGAAATTTAAAGATGTTTACTCCGGAATAAACATTAAGCTGATGAAAAGCACTGGTATGCGCGAAGCCAAAAAGATGATAGATGTAGCACGAGCACTTGATATGAATGTAATGATTGGTTGTATGACCGAAACGTCGTGTGCTATTTCTGCAGCTTCTCAGTTGTCGCCACTTTGCGATTGGGCCGATCTTGACGGAGCTTTGCTGATAACCAACGATGTATTTGATGGAATGAAAGTGATTGACGGCAAGGTTACTTTGTTTGATCTTCCGGGAATTGGCGTAGTTAGGAGCTAAGGGCATATAGCATAACAAAGAATCGTATATAGCTATAGCATCAGATATATACGATTCTTTATTTTTGTACAGATAGTAACCTGTACTAAACCGGTTGATGTCCCTTTTTCTTGTAATTATCGAGTACGTCCCGAACTGATCCGTGTAAAAGTAAAAGGCGTTTGGCTTCGTCAAACTCAATGCCTAGTTCATCAACGATCATTGTCGATCCGCGTTCAACCAGTTTTTTATTGGTAAGCTGCATGTCAACCATTTTGTTGCCTTTTACGCGCCCCAGTTTTATCATCAGCGAGGTAGTTATCATATTCAGCACCATTTTCTGCGCTGTTCCGGCTTTCATACGTGTGCTTCCGGTTACAAATTCAGGGCCTACAATTGGTTCAATGGCGATCTTTGCCACTTTGGCAATTTCCGAGTTTGGGTTACAGGTAATGCAAGCGGTAAGTAAACCATTGATGTTGCCGTCTTGCAAAGCTCCAATAACGTATGGGGTGCCTCCTGAGGCTGCAATTCCAACAATGGTGTCGCGTTCGTTAATCTGATACTTTTGCAGGTCTTCCCAACCACCGTGAATATTGTCTTCGGCAGCTTCAACAGCCTTGCGAATGGCGCGGTCGCCACCGGCAATGAGGCCTATTACAACGCCATCGGGCATGCCATAGGTTGGTGGAATTTCTGATGCATCAAGAATCCCCAGTCGGCCACTGGTTCCTGCACCTAAATAAAACAGACGACCACCCGATTTTACGCGGTCAACAAGTTGGCTTACTAACTTTTCTATTTGTGGAATTTCTTTTTGTACGGCAAGATGAATTTTTGCATCCTCGTTGTTAATTCCGATTAACAGCTCTTCAACTGTCATTTGGTCGAGGTTGTCGTATAATGATGATGATTCTGTGACCCTCATTTTTCTTATATATTGGTATGAAATTTTTTAAGTCCGTTTATCGGTTTGTCAATAATGTTTCCGATCTCTATTTTTCGGTTGAACGCGACTTCTTTAAGTAAATCTGAATAGTAGTACGCAATCGATCCTACAAAGTTTACCGTGTAATTTTGATAGTCGTTATAACGTTCAATATTCCTGAAAAAGAAATCGGTAAAACTTCTCTTTATCAGGTTTTGTACGTAGTTCTGATTTCTGTTTTTGCTTATAAATTCTGAAAATTTAGCCAGGTAGCGACTTGGGTACTCTTCTCGATAAACCGAGTTTAAAACATCTGCTAGCTCAAGGTGCAGTTCGTTTTCTATTTTTTGTTTCAGGGTTTCGGGTACGGCACGTTTAAAGTAATCGTTTATAAGAAGTTTACCCAGATAGGCACCACTGCCTTCATCGCCCAAAATAAAACCCAAGGTAGGGACTTTGTCCACAATTTCGGAGCCATTATATAGGCACGAATTGGTTCCGGTGCCCAATATGCAGGCAATACCCGATGATTTTCCCAACAGCGCGCGGGAAGCACCTAAAATATCGTCTTCAACAGCTATCAATGCTTTTGGAAATACTCTTTTCAGAGCTTCCGATACAACCTGGTCGGTTTTGCCTTTTATGCATCCCGCACCATAGAAATATACTTCGCTTACCTCTTTCTTTTGGTCGTTTGTGAATGTGCTTGAAAGAGTTGCAAAAATTTCATCTGTTTGCTGGAAAAAAGGATTGATCCCGTGAGTGCTAATTATATATTCTTTTTCAGAGCTCATAAACAACCAATCGGTTTTTGATGAGCCGCTGTCTGCTATTACAATCATTCTGGAACTATTGATTTATTTTCAGAAATTTCCTGTAGCAAATGTACAAAATTCTTTTTTATTGGTAATATGTAATACAAATATTGTCTACATTTGTTGTCATAATCTTAGTCGGAAAACTATCAAATAAACACATAAATGGATTCGAACCATGTAAAATGACTAAATTTAATTGGCGAATTCCATACGGTCTTAGCAAGAAAACAATTTTGTTGTATGAAAAATTTAAACCTGACTAAATACCGAAAGCTCAAAGGATGGAAGAAAATAGTAAAATCTCTGTTTTCCTTATTCCTTATTCTTTTTTCTACTTCTGTAACTGCTCAACCAAAAGAAAAGCTAAAAGAGCAGTTGAACAAAATTATAAATCAAAGTAGCACTGATTTATACGTGGGTACCGAAAACTATCGAAACGAAAAAAGAGTGGCGCTTGATACTGCATTTTTTTCGCCGGGCACCGATACATTGTTTCTCTATTTTAATAAAGCACTGGCTGAAATGCCTTTCAGAGAAAGCAGTTTGTCGGCAGTTCGTGACTCTATCCGAAAGTTTTTGCCTGATTCGTTAAAAAAGATCCCCTTGAAAATTTGGGCTAATCAGTTGCCCTTAGAAGAACTGGTACCTAATTATTACAGACGCGAAATTCCTGTTGATAATAGCAGGTTTACACCGGCAACCCGAAAACGTAAAAATGTAGTTCAAAAGATCCGCCCGTATTCAATTTCGGAAGGATTGGACGGAGCAAATATTGCAATGTGGAACAGTCACGGCTGGTATTACGAACCTGTTCGCGACCGCTGGGAATGGCAACGCGCACGGTTGTTTACCAATCTCGAAGATATTTCTCCGAGTTCATTTGTAATTCCGTTTATTATTCCGATGCTGGAAAATGCCGGCGCTAATATTTTTAATGCGCGCGAGCGCGATTGGCAGATCAATGAGGTGGTTGTTGATAACGACCAGTCTACAGGAAAAAGCAAATTCAAAAAACCGCGAAAACGTAACAATGAGGAACAAGGATTTGAATATGCAGAATTGATACAGGGAATTACAAATCCTTTTCAGGAAGGAACATCAATTCTGTTCGAAAGTAGGAATAAACCAAATGTTGCGACCTATATTCCTGATTTTCCTGAATCGGGAGAATATGGCGTATATGTTTCGTATGCAAAAGGAGACGGGCCGGTTACTTATCGTGTAACGCATTCTGGAGGAGTAAGCGATTTTTTGGTTGACCAACGAATGGGATACGGAACCTGGATTTATCTCGATAAGTTTTATTTCAAGGAAGGAAAAGATAAAAAGGCCGCCAAAGTAGAGTTGATTGCACCGAAAGGAGAAGGGAAAACTTTCTCTGCTGATGCTGTACGTTTTGGTGGAGGAATGGGGAACATTGTTCGCAATGGCAGGGCAGGCGGACTTGCCCGTTTTTATGAAGGTGCACGCTACAACCTGCAATATTCTGGCGCGCCCGACACGCTGGTGTGGAACCTGCACAACGGAGAGGATGATTACAAGGATGATTATATGAGTCGTGGTGAGTGGGTAGACTGGTTAATGGGGGCTCCTTTTGGCCCAACCAAAAACCGGATGGCTCCGGGCCTGGAAATTCCGATAGATCTGGCTTTTGCATTTCATACCGATGCCGGAATTTTGCCCGACAATAAAATTGTAGGAACATTGGGTATTTATTCAACTGACAGAGATACTTCTGTTTTCCCCGACGGACAATCGAAATACGCTTCGCGCGATTTGACCGATTTGATACAAACGCAGATTGTAAGCGATATAAATGCTGTGTATAAGTGCAACTGGACACGACGTGGAATGTGGAATTCGCAATACAGTGAGGCTTATCGTCCGCAAGTGCCAACCATGCTGTTGGAGTTATTGTCGCACCAAAATCTGGAAGACGCAAAATATGTGCTGAATCCAAAATTTCGTTTTGATGTTTCGCGTGCCATTTATAAAGGAATGTTACGTTTTATAACATCGCAAAATGGGCAGGATTACGTGGTGCAACCTTTGCCGGTTGATCATTTAAATGCCCGGGTTACCGATGGAAATGCGGTGAAATTAGCATGGAACCCGGTAATTGATGAATTGGAACCAACCGCAGTTCCTGAAAAATATATGGTTTACAAACGTATCGGCGATTACGGATTTGATAACGGAACATTGGTCGATAAACCGGAAATAATAGTAACTGATCTGGAGCCAGGTAAAGTTTATGGATTTCGAGTAGCGGCTGTAAATGCAGGTGGCGAAAGTTTTCCATCTGAAACAGTGGCAGTAGGGATTGCCGAAAATAGCAAAGGCGAAGTGTTGATTGTAAATGGTTTCGACCGCATTGATGGACCGGCCATTTTTGAGACCGATTCGTTGGCGGGTATTTTGTGTTTCCTCGATCAGGGCGTAGCTTATGGATACGATGTATCGACTACCGGTGATCAGTACGATTTTGGGCGCAAATCTGCTTGGTTCGACGATGACAGCCCCGGATTTGGAGCGAGTTATGCCAATCTGGAAACAACCATTTTCAGAGGCAATACTTTCGATTTTTCGTTGGTTCACGGAAAAAGCCTGCTGGCCAATGGTTATAGTTTTGTAACGTCGAGCGACGAAGCAGTGGAAGACGGCCAGACCGATCTTAATACTTATGATCTGGTTGACTTGCTTTATGGAGAAGAGAAACAAACTTTTCTGCCGGGTGAGAATTCAGTTCCATACTTCGAAATCTATACCGAGAAAATGATAAATGCGCTTTCAGAATATACGAAAAATGGCGGAAACATTTTTATGTCGGGAGCATATGTTGGCACAGAAATATCGAAAAACAAAAATCAAAGGGAACGGATCGGGAATCTGTTCGGTTTTAAATGGTTAACAAATCATGCTGTAAAAGGCGGACAATTTTATTCCGTGAATTCAAGTCGTAACTTTACAGGAGCGTTCAACACTGATTATACATTAGAGCAGTACCCTGTTGAAGCACCCGATGGAATTGAGGCCTTTGATGAAAATGGAAAGACGATTTTTCGATATGCAGAAAATGGAATTAGTGCAGGTGTTTATTCCGAAAACAACCACAAATCGCTGGTGTTGGGATTTCCTTTTGAAAGTGTAAAAGGGCAGAATGAGCGCGATGCGTTAATGCGTGAAATCCTAAAAATGTTAAATAAGTAAGAAAAAGCAAAAGATAATGACAAAGATTAACTGTTTCGTACCCGCTGCTGACTGGTCGCAGGTGGCAGAGATGATTGGAGAATTACAGGCCAATCCTTCGGTAAATAGAATATTTTTACCCGAAAATGTGTCCAAAGAAGCCGGCGAAAAGGCAGAAGCTTTTTCGTTTGGTGCACTGACTTCTACGGCAACAGTAAAGGCTATGGCTGCTTTAGCAGAAGACGCGGATTACGTTTTACTACTTACAAAAGTAACGGCCGTAAAACTGGGGCAATTTGCGATCGAGCGTTTGGTGGACACCGCAGAATTAACTGGTGCCGTTAAAATATATTCCGATTATTATGAGGTGAAAGAGGGCAAGCAGGTAACACATCCGGTGATTGATTATCAGGAAGGCAGTTTACGCGACGACTTTAATTTTGGTCCACTGGTGTTGTACAAAGCCGATGCTTTTCAAACCGCTATAAGAAACATGGCGCAGGATTTTGAATACGCCGGAATGTATTATCTGCGCTTAAAAGTGTCGCAGCAGGGCGAGTTGTTCCGCATTCCAGAGTTCTTATACACCATTGACGAGACCGATAACCGCAAAAGCGGTCAGAAAATATTTGACTATGTAGATCCGAAAAACCGCCAGGTGCAGGTTGAAATGGAACAAGCTGCAACCGAACACCTAAAAGATGTTGGTGCCTGGTTGAGTCCTGATTTTACTCCGGTGGAACTGGATGAAAAGGCTTTTGCGAAAAAAGCGTCGGTGATCATTCCTGTTCGAAACCGTGAAAAGACTATCGCCGATGCTATCGAGTCGGTACTGATGCAAAAAACGAATTTCGATTTTAACCTGATCGTTATTGATAATCACTCAACTGATAAAACCACCTCTATAATTAAGTCCTTTGCTGAAAAAGATGATCGTGTGGTGCACATTAGCCCAGTGCGCGAAGATCTTGGTATTGGTGGATGCTGGAATCTTGGTGTCCACGATTCGCGTTGCGGAATGATTGCCATGCAACTCGACAGCGATGATATTTACAAAGACGAAAATACACTGCAAGAAGTGGTTGATGTTTTTGAAACTGAAAAATGTGCCATGGTTGTAGGAACCTATCAGCTGGTGAATTTTGATTTGGAAGAAATTCCACCCGGAATTATCGACCATAAAGAGTGGACACCAGACAATGGAAAGAACAATGCTTTACGAATTAACGGTTTAGGTGCGCCGCGTGCTTTCTATACACCTGTTTTGCGCGACGTGAAAATTCCAAATACCAGTTATGGTGAAGATTATGCAGTTGGGTTGGCTATTTCAAGAAATTACCAAATCGGCCGTATTTACGATAATCTGTACCTTTGCCGCCGTTGGGACGACAACTCGGATGCATCCCTTGATATTATGAAAATGAATACACACAATACCTACAAAGACCGTATCAGGACAATCGAATTAAAGGCCCGCCAGACGAAAAATAGAATGTAAGGCTATGCTTCGACTTCGCTCAGTATGATAGTTAAACTCATGGAATAATGAAATGGTGATCACAGTGAGCGTAGTCGAACTGTAAATGAGCAATAGAAAAACATTATGAACTCAATTTCAACAGAAATAAGACAATTGCTTGCCAATCAGAAAGAGGAATGGGAACTGGCAGGAAAGAATTTCGCTGGACTGGAAAATGTGCGGGTGCGCGAATTTCAGTTTGAAGGATTTTCGGTAAAAGTTCAGTTTAATCCCGGACGAATTGTTTCGTCGGCAGCAAAAGTGGATAAAAAGTCGATTGAAGCCCGGCCGTGTTTTTTGTGTGCGGCAAACCGACCGACCGAGCAGCGTGGAGTAACTTTTGGCGATTACGAGGTGTTGGTAAATCCGTTCCCGATCTTCCCCGAGCATTTTACGATTCCTGCTTTTGCGCATACGCCACAGCAAATAAAAGGAAACTTTGGTAATATGCTAGACCTGGCGCAGGCGATGGACGGTTTTACTTTGTTTTATAACGGCCCCAAGTGTGGCGCTTCAGCACCCGATCATTTTCATTTTCAGGCTGGCAATACAGGTTTTATGCCTCTGGATGATGAAGTAACTGCATTAAAGGAAAAATACGGACTCCGGTGGCGAAAAGAAGAGGTGGATTGTTGCGCTATAAAAGACGGAATTCGCAACTTTCTGGTGTTGGAATCGGCTAATAAAATGTTAATAATTAATGTTTTTGCAGACATCTACACAGAGCTTGAAAATAAGGAAAGCAATCAGGAACCGATGCTAAATATTCTTACCCGTTATATTGATGGCGGCTGGCGTGTTTTCGTTTTTCCTCGTGCGCTGCATCGTCCGTTGCAGTATTTTGCTGAAGGTGAGGAGAATATTCTGATCAGTCCGGCTTCGGTTGATATGGGTGGTGTTTTAATTACTCCACAGGAGAAGGATTTTTTGAAGATCGGGAAAGCCGATATTGAAAGTATACTAAAACAGGTTTTGTTGCCTGAAGACCAATTTGATAAGCTAATCGTAAAACTTAAACAATGAGCATTCCTAATATTCACGTTGGCATAATGAGTGCCGATAAGATCGATTTTAATTTTCAGGGAGAATACCTGCTTGTCGGAACAGATAAAGTTTTGGCAGGAGAGGGAGCAGTTTGTATTGAAAACGAAAAGATACAGCTAGCCGGAAAGGAAATAAGTCAGAATAAATTGTATTTCGTGCCGTTTGAAAAGGGAAAGTCGGAATTCGAACTAAAAGATGTTACCATCGGTGTAAATTTTCACTGGGAGCAAAAAGAGGATCAGAAATTTCAGGGGGCTTTGAAATTTATTATCGAAGAGGACAAAATTACTGCTGTAAATATTCTTTCGATTGAAGATTACCTGATCAGTGTAATTTCGTCGGAAATGAGTGCCCAAAGTTCACTCGATTTGCTAAAAGCGCACGCCATAATTTCGCGTAGTTGGTTGATTGCTCAAATTGAAAAGCAGGATAAACTTACCGATGCCGGAGAAAGGTATGAAAGCACTTTTAAATCTGATGAGGAGTACATAAAATGGTACGACCGCGAAGATCATACAAATTTTCATGTTTGTGCCGATGATCATTGCCAGCGCTACCAGGGAACTACGCGTTCGCATAACCCGAATGTAGTAAAAGCTGTTAACGAAACGGCCGGTGTCGTACTTTCCTATAAAGGTGTGATTTGCGATGCACGTTTCTCAAAATGTTGCGGCGGTATTGCTGAGCTTTTTGAGAATTGCTGGGAACCTGTAAATCATCCGTATTTAACTGCGGTGATAGATAACCCGTCAGCTCCAAAAGGTTTTGAAACAGATCTTACTGTAGAAGAAAATGCAGTTCTGTGGTTAAAAAATGCACCGGAAGCGTTTTGTAATACCGATGATGAAGAGGTGCTGAAACAGGTGCTGAACGAGTACGACTGGACAGCCAAAGATTTTTACCGCTGGACAGTGGAATACAAACAGAATGAACTTTCTGCTTTGATCCTGAAACGTTCGGGGCATGATTTCGGAAAAATTCTGGATATGATTCCGATAGAACGTGGCGCTTCAGGACGATTAGTAAAACTGAAAATTGTAGGAACGAAAAAGACGCTAACCGTTGGAAAGGAGCTGGAAATTCGCAGATGGCTGAGCGAGTCGCATTTATACAGTTCTGCTTTTGTGGTGGAGAAAAAGGATGTGGTTGATGGTGTGCCCGGCAAGATTATTTTGCAGGGAGCCGGCTGGGGACATGGAGTTGGCCTTTGCCAGATCGGTGCGGCCGTAATGGGGCACAAGGGCTATAAATACGATGAAATTCTAAATCATTATTTTAAAAATATAACTTTGGAGAAGAAGTATTAAAACGTTAAAATTGGCATGTCATTCCGATCTTGATTCGGAATCTGATTGGAGATGCTGAAATTAATTCAACATGACGTTGCCGGAATATATATTAAAACTATGTCAGCTAAATCAACCAACCGCAATCCCTGGTTTTGGATTCCCACACTTTATTTTGCAGAAGGATTACCCTATGTTATTGTAATGACCCTCTCGGTGATCATGTACAAACGACTGGGCATATCAAATACCGACATTGCTTTATACACCAGCTGGCTGTATTTGCCGTGGGTAATAAAACCCTTGTGGAGCCCGATTGTGGATTTGCTGAAAACCAAACGTTTCTGGATTGTGATTATGCAATTGGTGGTTGGTGTTGGGTTGGCCGGAGTGGCTTTTACCATTCCTGTTAGTAATTTTTTTCAGTATACGCTGGCGTTTTTCTGGTTGCTGGCTTTTAGTTCAGCTACCCACGATATAGCTGCCGATGGTTTTTATATGCTGGGATTGAGTCAGGGCGATCAGTCGTTTTTTGTGGGAATCAGAAGCACCTTTTACCGTTTTGCCATGCTTACAGGGCAGGGGCTTTTGGTAATTCTTGCCGGAGCTCTGGAAACTGCAACAGGTTTGGAGCCGCTTGAAGTGAATGTTACAGCCCAGAATATTGCGGTTCAGGAAATTTCGTTTAATCCAGAAAGTTATCAGCAGTTGCACGAATCGGGCGATATTTATTTTGTTTCGGAGAAGGAAGTGAAAGTGCCCATTGGTCTGGTAAGAAAAGATCAGGCGGCTGAGATAAAGAAAAGTGTAGACGAATGGAATATCAATAATAACTTTTATGCGAGTGAAACTCCGCTTGCAACAAAAGATGCCGGTTGGTGGACACGAAAAGTATCTACACCTTTAAAAGAAACACTAAAAGAAAAATTCAATAAAGAAACGGTTGACCTGAGTTCTGAAGTTGGCAACCTGGCCGTTATCCCCATTCAGCTATCTACTAAACCCGAGGCCGGCGAGCAGGTGGTGCTGAATTTTGGCTACGAAAAAGGCGATGCCAGTATAAAACTGGTAAAAACCTATCGTTACGAATTTGATGAAAGCAACTGGGATAACCCTGCTTTTGCCGTTGTTCAGCTCGATCCGAAATTAAAAAAAGCCACACAGGCTACTTTTGTTGGCCGCTCTGGGAATATAAAGTTTTCGTGGTTAGTGGTTATGGTCTGTATTGCGGTGTTGTTTATGGCATTTTCGCTGTATCACCGTTTTGCTTTGCCGCATCCGGCAAGCGATGTAGCCAACAAAACCGAAGGCAAAAGCGTGATGCCCGAGTTCTTCGAAACCTTTGCAGCCTTTTTCCGCAAAAAAGAAATTGTGTCGATAATGCTATTCCTCTTATTGTACCGACTGGCCGAATCGCAGCTGGTAAAAATGGCTTCGCCGTTTTTGCTCGATGCCCGTGAAGCCGGTGGACTTGGACTTACAACCGGCGATCTGGGTTTGGTGTACGGAACGGCCGGAATGATTTCGCTGACAATTGGCGGTATTTTAGGCGGTATTGTTGCCTCGCGCAAAGGACTAAAACACTGGCTGTGGTGGATGGCGCTGGCCATTAATCTGCCTAACCTTTGTTATTTGTTGTTGTCGTTGTTTAACCCTACATCGTTGTGGTGGATTTCGGCTGCGGTGGTGATCGAGCAGTTTGGTTACGGCTTTGGATTTACAGCTTATATGCTGTTCTCTATCTACGTTTCGGAAGGGAAGCATAAAACAGCACATTACGCTATTACAACCGGTTTTATGGCACTGGGAATGATGATTCCGGGAATGTTGAGCGGTTGGCTACAGGAAATAATCGGCTACCAGAGTTTCTTTGTTTGGGTAATGATCTGTACCATCCCAATCTTTTTGGTGCTGCCATTCGTTAAAGTTGATTCGAAGTTTGGTATTAAAGGGAAAGAATAATTCTCCTACTTTGTTAAGTGCTAAGTGCATAAGTTAGCAAAGGATGTCATTTCGCTGAACTTTTTTAGTGAGATGACATCCTTTTATTACTTTGCATGATTATTACTCGTCGTGAGGACGGTAATTTTTTTGAAACTTTGTCAGCCCCCAAAGCCCGTTTTACGACAAATCCGCCGATAATAATTCTTGGAAAGCTTTTTGATTCAATATGGTCTTTATAACTTTGATAAGCTATGAACGACAAAGACCTTAAAATAAAATACGATACTATCTGTCAGCATTTGGCAGAGCGGAAATTAAAACCTGCTTTCGATTTGCTGGAGAATCTGATCCGTGAAAGCGGATTGCTCATTCACCTCGACGAATGGCGCAACCTGGAGCAGAACTACAGCTACATGCTTAAATACACGGTTGAGGGAATTCAGGATCCTGAACGCCAGAAAGTATATCGGAAGCTGATAGTTTCGGTTTTTGAGTTGTGCGACAAAATTTATGATGAGATTAGGTTGAAAATGTCGTCGTCGGTTACTTACGAGAAAAAACGCGGGTTTAAACCGGCCCTTCAGTTTTATGCGCTTTTAGATGAGCTGGAAGATTTTTACCTGCAGGAGCAGCTGGTTTCGCTGGTTGACGATGCGGAGGTGCAACATTCATCGAAACGAATCAGCGCCCGCGATCATCAGCAAAAAATGGTGACTTTGTTTTATTTCCTATGGTTTCAGAATGAATTAAACGATGAACACCAGGCATTTATTAAAGCCTTTTTAAACAGCGAGCTGATCGAAAAATCGTATAAGTCGTTTATCGTTTCGGCAATGCTGTTGAGTTTATTACGCTACTTCGATGAGGCTAAGTTTTCAATTCTTTTTGATGCTTACGAACACGAATTACCCGAGATCAATCAGCGGGCTATCGTTGGGTTGCTCATCGGTTTTTACCGTTACGACAGTCGTTTGGCGTATTACCCGTCGATTACCGGTCGACTGAAACTGCTGAACGAAAAACCGGAATTCAAACAAAATATCGAGCAAATTATTATTCAGCTTATTAGAAGTAAGGAAACTGAAAAGATTCAGAAAAAGATTACTGACGAGATTTTACCGGAAATGATAAAGATAAGTCCGAATTTGAAGGATAAGATCAATCTCGACAGTTTGATGGATGGCACAATGGGCGACGATGAAAATCCGGAGTGGGAAAAGATTTTTGAAGATTCGCCGGGATTGATGAATAAAATGGAAGAGTTTTCTGAGCTTCAAATGGAAGGCGCCGATGTGTTTATGAGCTCGTTTGCCATGCTGAAAATGTTCCCGTTCTTCAGCGAATTTGCCAACTGGTTTATGCCGTTCTTTACAAAAAATCCTGAGATCGATTTTGTTGTCAATCGCGCAGATTCGGTTACCGATCAGTTTCTGAAAGCCATTGATGCGGCTCCGGTATTGTGTAATTCCGATAAATATTCGTTCTGCTTAAGTTTGCAAAATATTCCGGCTGAAAACCGCGAATTTATGGCTGAAGGACTAAAAGCTGAAATGCAGCAGTTTGATGAATTGCAAAACGATGAAGCGTTGACTGATCCGGGTAAAAAAGCGGCTTATATTTCAAACCTTTACATCCAGGATTTGTATCGCTTTTTTAAATTACATCCGCGTAAAACTGATTTTGAAGATATTTTTAACTGGCGTTTTGATTTTCATAACAAAGAAACGCTTGGCGAAATGCTGAAAGAAGATGCCGGTATTGTTAGGAATATTGCCGAATATTATTTCTCGAAAAACTATTATAACGAAGCAGCCGAAGTTTTTAATTACCTTTTGAGTGAGGAGAAGAGTGGGGAGCTGTACCAAAAACTGGGCTATTGCTACCAAAAACTGGGCTATTTTGAACTGGCGCTGAATGCTTATAAAAGTGCCGAGTTGTTTGAGCTGAACAAAAAGTGGAACCTGAACAAAATTGCACTGTGTTACCGCAATTTAAAACAGCCGAAAAAAGCGTTGGAATACTACCGCGAGGTGGAAGTGCTGGATGAAGATAATTTGAATGTTCAGCTAAATATTGGTCACTGTTTGCTAGAGTTGGGGCGTTTTGAGGAGGCGCTGAAAACCTATTTTAAAGTGGAGTACCTGATGCCTGACAATAAAAAGGTGTGGAAACCGATTGGCTGGTGTTCGTTGGTGGCCGCTAAATTTGAGCAGGCCGAGAAATACTTCAAAAAACTGATAGATGATAGTCCGAACAAGCACGACCTGATGAACATGGGCCACGTGCAGTGGTGTTTGGGCAAACGAAAAGAGGCGCTGGATTATTACAAACAGTCGATTATAAAAACCGAATTTACTGAGCGTGAATTTTTCGAGGTTTTCCACGAAGACCTGCATTATTTAATTGGATTGGGAATTGATAAAGATGATGTGCCAATCATGCTCGATCAACTGCGGTATTTTGTATAAGAATAGCGAGACAAATTTGGCACTGAGACTCTGAGATTGCAAACTGCGAATCAGACTTTTTTCTTTGTCGCAGATGGAATTGTTAAATTGAAAAACTGTTAAATTTTAAATCATAGCAGCGTCTACTGAAAACTGCGAATGATTGCTGAATGCAGCTTTCAGTAAACTCAAAATATTAATAAGACTTTGTGGCTTTGCTTCTTTGTGTTATCGATCTATTTCATCCAGTTTTTTATGGCCTCAATATTCATTTCATTAACAATATTTTTTGCACCAGAAGTGTAGAGAAATTCCAGTTCTTTTGCGTAATGTGCAGTTACCTTGTCGCGCACCATTTTCATAGTGGCGTTTAGCATTTTGTTATCGGTGCTCAATGCTTCGGGCAAGATCGCAACCGTTGCAGGTAGCCAGCGTTCGGGAAATTCCCCCTCGTACTTGCCGCCTTTTTTGTATTCGTTAATTTCTTTCTGAATAATTTCAATTGCGGCAGTTACTGCTTCATTGCTACCTTTTTCAATGTTATGGCGTTTTAGCTCGCGGTTTATGGCTTCCATATCGGGTACAACCATACCAACAGTGTATGCATTTTGGTTGTTGTAAAGCATTACCTGTTGAATATAAGGCGACTGGTCAACTAAAGCTTCCTCGATTCCTTCGGGGCTGTATTTTTCACCATCGTTACCAATTAGCAAACTTTTAAAACGCCCTAGAACATAAAGGAAATTATCTTTTCCCATGTAGCCCATATCGCCGGTGTGCAGCCAACCATCTTTCAGGCTTTCGACTGTGGCGGCAGGGTTATTCCAGTAGCCTTTCATAACGTTATCGCCTTTAATCACAATTTCACCTTTTTCGCCAGTCTGAAGTTTGTTACCGTTATCGTCAAGAATTTTTATTTCGAGATTTTTTACCAGTTTCCCTGAAGAGCCAAAAACCACGTCGATCGGAACGTTCGACGAAATAACCGGAGCAGCTTCGGTAAGGCCATAACCCTGACAGATGGGAAGTCCTACAGCGTAGAAGAAGCGCTGCAATTCAACGTCGAGCAAGGCACCACCACCCACAAAAAATTGCAGGTTTCCCCCAAAACCTTCACGAACTTTGGCAAATAGTATCTCGTCGAATAACCAATACAGTGGTTTCAGAAAAAATCGCCAGCCTTTTCCTCGGTTATTACCATAGCCATTATGTGCGTAAGCAACTTTTAAGGCAAACTGAAAAACTTTGTAGAGGAATTCTCCTTTTTTGCGAATACCGGCTTCAATATTTTTTCTGAACGTTTTTGAGTATGCCGGTACACTCATCATAAGTGTTGGCCTAATTTCCTTAATATTTTTTGGAATATTCCGAAGGGTTTCCATTGGCGAGTTCCCAATTTCTACCGACGCAATACTTGCCCCTTTGTACATAAATACATATAAGCAGGTGGTGTGTGCAAATGCATGATCCCACGGCAAAATAGCCAGTGTTATCCAATCGGATTGCAGATCAAGAAGCGAATTAGATTGTACCACATTGGCTGCATAATTCAGGTGGGTAAGCATAATTCCTTTCGGATCGGCAGTAGTCCCGGAAGTGTATGAAATGTTTGCCACATCATCTGGCTCAATTCCTTTCCAAACCTCTTCTGTTAGCTCGGTGTTTTCATTTCTGAATTTTGCTCCTGCAGCTAATAATTCTTTGTAATCAATATCATTTTTACCCGGGTTTTCTTTGCCGTCAATGTAAACCACTTTTTCCAGTTCCGGCAATTTATCGCGGATCTCTTCAACCTTTGCGGCATGTAGTTTCGATACAAAAATGTACTTACTTCCACTGTGTTTTATGCGGAAAGCCAGCTCGTTGTTTTGCAAACGGATAGAAAGAGGTACGTTAATACCGCCGGCGTAAAGCATTCCGAGTTCGCTGATAATCCAGTCGTTGCGGCCATCGGCAATTAATGCAGCGCGGTCGCCTTTTTTAAACCCTAGTTGAATTAATCCTGCTGCCAGGTCTAATACTTTTTCGTGAGTTTCTTTGTAAGTGGTAGGTCTGTATTCGCCTTTTGATTTCTCCCAGAGATAAGGGTTGTCCGGGTAGTTTGCAACAGCAGTTTCAAATAACGCAACAATGGTTTTCATAAGTCGATAATTATATTAAAAGATCCTGTTCGGATCTTTTATTCATATTCCCACAAAATGATCTTATTCAAAAATAGAAAAAATACTGTAATCCTGATTATTAAAAACATTTGTCGATTGGTTTGAGACTTCTCCGTGACTTTGTTTTTACACCAGCATTCAACCAACTTAAAAATAATTATGAAATAGAAGAATTATTTTTTTAATTGATATAAGTTGAATTTTAGTTGATTGCATAAGAAATGCCCGAAAGGGCATTTCTTTTATTCGGTAATAAATTTGTAAATTGTTTTCTGATCGTAAAGTTCTCCCGGTTTTAATGTTGTAGTTGGAAATTTTGGATGATGTACCGAGTCGGGGTAGTGTTGCGTTTCCAATGCAATGCCCGAGTAACTTCCGAATTTCTTTTTGCCATCGATGGTAAATTCCGGAATCCAATAGCCGGTATAAACCTGCATGCCCGGCTGTGTTGTATATACTTCTACTTGTCGTCCGCTTTTTGCTTCGCTCAGTGTTCCTGCCATAATCAAGTCGCCATCTTCGTTATCAAAAACAAAGTTGTCATCGTAGCCCATTTCCAGTCCGTCGGCATTAATCTTTTTAGGCGATGTAAAATCAAAAGCGGTACCAACCACGGGGAGAATTTTTCCTGTAGGAATTTGTTCTACCATGTCGGTAATTTTAGTGGCATTTAATTCCAGCTCGTGGTTCAGAATATTTTCTTTTCCGCCGGTTAAGTTGAAATAGGTATGGTTTGTCAGGTTTACCACGGTTGTTTTATCTGTTTCGGCATAGTACTGAATGCCTAGATCGTTTTCTTCGTTCAGTGTATAAATACAGGTAACTTTTAAATTGCCCGGGTAGTTTTCCTCGCCGTCGGGGCTAAAGTAGCTTAATTTAACACCAACCTCGTCTTCCGATTCAATGATCTCGGCATCAAACAATTTTTTGTCGAATCCTTCCAAGCCTCCATGAAGGTGGTTGGGGCCGTTATTAACGGCTAGCTCGTATGTTTTTTCTTCAATTTCAAGGTCCCCTTTTGAAATGCGGTTTCCGAAGCGGCCAATAATGGCTCCAAAATATGGACAGCCAGCTAAATATTCGTCGCTTTGGTAGGTTTCCAGTTTGTCGAAACCACACACAATATTATCTATCGAGCCATTTTTATTGGGCATATCAATGGCTGTTATAATGGCACCGTAGTTGGTTATTTTTATTTTAATGGTATTGTTGCTAAGGGTAAAAAGCTGGGCTTCGCGTCCATCTTTTAATGTTCCGAATGTTGTTGCAGTTATTTTCATTTTATTCTGTTATTTTTTATTTTTTTGAGCAGCCTGTTAATTTCGGGTCTTTAATTGTTGATTTTATTTTACTTAATTACCGGGTGCTATTTTACTCTTTTTTCCTGAATTTTCATTCAAATTTAGTAAAGCTGTTTACTTAATTTTAGCTTTGGTTAAAATATCGCTAATATAAAGTTGGGGAGCATATAAAACACTTAGCGTGTGGTTTATTGTGTTAACAACTGTTAGCTAATACTATTTTGAAGCAACAAAAATGCAAAAAACAACAATTTTACTGGTAGGCACTGGTGGTGTTTTTAAACATCATTTTGTAATAAAAAACTACTATTTTTGTGTAAAGCTTAACTAAATGCCAAGAAGAAGAGTAATTTCGATCAACGCCAAATCATCGGTGCCGAAATATCGCCAGATAATAGATTCGGTGCTAAATTCAATCGAAAAAAGACATTTAAAGAAAGGAGATAAGGTTCCTTCGATAAATCAGATCTGTTCAGAATTTAATCTTAGTCGCGATACGGTGATGTTTGCCTTTAACGAGCTAAAAGCGAAAGGCATATTAAAAAGTCAGCCCGGAAAAGGTTATTACATAGCCAGCACCGAGATAAAAGTTGAAGAGCGTATTTTTGTTTTGTTCGATGAAATGAATGCGTTTAAAGAAGACCTTTATAATTCGTTGATAAATTCGCTAAAAGGAAAAGCTACAGTTGAGGTATATTTTCACCATTTTAATTACAAAGTTTTTAAGAACCTGATAACGGAAAGTATCGGGAATTACACATCGTATTTAATTATGCCGGCTACCTTCGATAATACCGGACATTTATTATCGAAACTGCCGCAGGACCGGGTTTATATTATCGACCGCTTAAAGCCCGAGTTGTCAAAATATCCGGTAGTTTATCAGGATTTTGAACAGGATTTTTATGACGCTTTAGTGGAAGGCAAGGAGATGATTGAGAAATACCGGAAGTTGGTGTTTGTAAATCCCGGGGGAAAAGAACCGGCAGAACGATCTGAAGGATTTCGGCGGTTTTGCGAAGAGAATAATTTTCGGTACGAGATTGTAAAGTCACTTACCGCTGTAAAACCTTCATTGTGGGAAGCCTACTTCCTGATCTCTGACCGCGACCTGGTGGAGATGGTAAAAACTGCCAAATATTGCAAGTTTAAACTAGGTAAAAAATTTGGCATAGTTTCTTTTAACGATACCATGCTAAAAGAAGTGGTTTCGGGAGGAATTACAACTATTTCAACCGATTTTACTGAAATGGGAAAAACGCTTGCCAATATGGTTCTGACGCGAGGTAAATCGCAGATCCGAAACAAAGCTCAAATGATTGTGCGAAATAGTTTATAAATGTAAAATCTGTTGTGCAACATCTTTTTGTGGTGTTTGCAGATGCCTTTAAAAATTATATTTGTACCAACCAGTACCTACCAGTTGAAAATAATATTTGAAGTATATAAATCAATAACAGATTATGACTAAGATTAGCACATTAAATGAGAAAATTAACGGAGGAGATAATCCGTTATTCAAGGAGTTATATGGCAGCGATATTGCCGAATTAAAAGTTCAGGCAGATCGTTATGCTGACCTGATGGCAGAGTTTGAAAAAACTTATGGAACCGATGATGTTTCATTATATAGTTCTCCCGGTCGTACAGAAATTGGCGGAAACCACACCGACCATAACTACGGTCGCGTATTGGCAGGTGCAGTAAACCTCGATAATATTGCTGTAGCAGCTAAAAACGGAACAAATACCGTTCGGATTAAATCGGCCGGTTATCCAGCATTCGAAGTAGAGTTGAACGATTTTCAGCCCAACGAAGATGAGTTTTATACGTCAACTTCGCTGGTGAAAGGTATTGCAGCTAAAATGAAAGAGAATGGCTACGAGATTGGTGGTTTCGATGCCTGTATCGAAGGACGTGTGCCAAAAGGATCGGGATTGAGTTCATCTGCATCATTCGAAGTATTGATCGGTGCTATTTTTAATGCACTTTTCAACGACGGGAAAATGGATGCTGTTGAAAATGCAATCATCGGTCAGTGGAGCGAAAACAACTATTTCGGAAAACCATGTGGTTTAATGGATCAAACAGCTTGTTCGGTTGGCGGATTGATTACTATTGATTTTAAAGATCCGGCCAATCCAATTGTAAAAGAAGTTGATTTTGATTTTGTGTCAACCGGCTTTTCATTGGTAATTACCGATGTTGGTGGTGGTCACGACGACCCGGCTTCTCAGGCAGAATATGCATCGCTTCCTACTGAAATGAAATCGGTTGCTGCCGAGTTAGGCGCAAACGTTCTTCGTGAAGTTACTTTGGAACAGATCGTAGATAAAATTCCTGAAATCAGAAAGAAAACAGGTGATCGCGCATTGCTTCGTGCGTACCATTTTCAGGGCGACAATGCACGTGTTGTAAAACAGGTTGAGGCTTTGGAAAACAATGATTTTAACGCTTTCCTTGAAATGGTTGTTGAGTCGGGGTACAGTTCGTACATGTATAACCAGAATATTTTTGATGTTGTTCATAAAGACGAACAAGTAGTTTCGCTCGGTCTGGCATTAAGCGAAATGGTGCTGAAAGGCAGCGGTGCATGGCGTGTTCACGGTGGTGGATTTGGTGGTACTATTCAGGCATTTGTGCCACAAGAGAAGCTGAATGAGTATGTAGAAGTTTTAGAACATGTTTACGGAAAAGGCACTTGTCATAAATTGTTTATCCGCTCTAAAGGTTCGATTAAGCTTGACTTGTAGACCTCCTGCTAATTGGATTATGAGAAAATGATAGTGCGAAAAAAACCAGCTTAATTGTGCACTATTTCAATTGATATTTTAACTTTGAGGCCGAATATTTGACTTATCCCGATTCTTTAGTCGGGATAAGTTAGTTTTTCGACCTAAATTATAACTGACATAATAACCAGATGAGTTTTAACATCGAAGACCATCCGCATAAAAGATATAACCCGTTAAATGGCGATTGGATTCTTGTGTCGCCACACAGGGCAAAACGCCCCTGGCAGGGACAGGTTGAAAAACCGGTTGTTGAAGAACGACCAAAGTACGATCCGAATTGTTACCTCTGCGCAGGTAACGAAAGAGCCGGGGGAAAAGTTAACCCGAATTATAAAGGAACCTTTGTATTTACCAACGATTTTAGTGCTTTATTAACCGATACTCCTGATGGAGGCATCGATGATGGCGAATTGTTCCAGGCGCAAAGCGAGAGTGGCATTTGTAAAGTAATTTGCTTTAGCGAAGATCACAGCCTTACTATTCCTGAAATGGAAGTTGGCGATATTCGTAATGTTGTTGACCTGTGGTGTGAGCAATATGCTGAACTGGGCGAAAATCCAACTATCAATTACGTTCAGATATTTGAGAACAAAGGGGCCATTATGGGGTGTTCAAATCCGCATCCGCATGGGCAGATCTGGTCGTCGAAAGGAATTCCTACCGAACCGGCAAAAGAATGTAAAACACAAAAAGCATATTTCGAAAAGCATGGGAAAACCATGTTGTTAGATTATGTAAATGCAGAACTGGAAAAGAAAGAGCGCTTGCTGGATCAGAACGATTCGTTTGTGGCATTAATTCCGTTTTGGGCGGTTTGGCCCTTCGAAGCGATGATTATAAGTAAACGTCCGGTTCAAAATATTTTGGAGTTGACGGATGCTGAGCGAACCGATTTGGCAGATATCTACAAAAAGCTAACCGTAATGTACGATAACCTTTTTGAAACATCGTTTGCTTATTCGGCCGGTTTACACCAGGCTCCAACCGATGGAGAGGATCATCCTGAGTGGCATTTACATATGCACTTTTACCCACCCTTATTGCGCTCGGCAAGCGTTAAGAAGTTTATGGTTGGTTACGAAATGCTTGCAACGCCGCAACGCGATATCACTGCAGAAGGTGCTGCCAAAAGGTTACGTGATTTGCCTAAAACTCACTTTAAGAAGAATTAATTATTAATTACTTAAATCAATAAATTTATTATGGAAGCTAAAAAACAAAATTACACAGTGCCTATTATTATGATGATCCTGCTGTTCGGTATGATTGCATTCGTTACCAATTTAGCCGCACCAATGGGGGTTGTGTTAAAATCTCAGTTTAACGTAGGTAACTTACAAGGGATGTTGGGTAATGCCGCAAACTTTATTGCCTATGCCGTGATGGGAATTCCTGGTGGTCTTCTGCTTCAGAAAATTGGCTATAAAAAGACCGCGTTAATAGCTATTGCAGTTGGATTTATTGGTGTTGGAATTCAATATTTATCGGGTCATACAAATGAAACAATGGCATTTACGGTGTACCTGATTGGTGCATTTGTTTCAGGTTTCTCAATGACTTTGTTAAACACTGTTGTAAACCCAATGCTTAATACGCTTGGAGGTGAAGGTAATAAAGGAAACCAGTTAATTCAGGTTGGAGGTTCATTCAACTCTGTAATGGCTACTTTTACTCCTGCCTTTGTCGGTATTTTAATTGGATCGCAGGTAGCTAATGCCCGTATTACCGATATTTTTCCGGTGATGTACATTGCGTTGGGTATTTTTGCTTTGGCTTTCTTTGTATTGATGGCAGTTAATATTCCTGAGCCTCACGTTAGTGCTGCATCAGAATCAATTAAAAGTTTGATGGCAGGTGCTATGCAATTCCGTCACTTCATTTTCGGAGCTATCGGAATTTTTGTTTATGTAGGTGTTGAAGTAGGAGTACCGGGAACACTTATTTTCTGGTTAACAGACCCAAGTTCTGCTATTGCAATGGATGCAGGTACGGCAGGTTCTGTAGCTGGTACTTATTGGTTGTTAATGCTTGCTGGTCGTTTGATTGGAGCATCTATAGGTAGCAAAGTTTCAAGTAAAACGATGTTAACTTTTGCTTCATTTGTTGGTATGGTACTAGTTCTTTTGGCTATTTTATTACCTACATCAACCATGGTAAGTATGCCAGGATTCCAGGTTCAAGGTAGCTCATTATCATTTGTATTCGCTGAAGTTCCGATTAATGCGATGTTCCTTGTTCTGGTAGGATTGTGTACATCAATTATGTGGGGTGGTATCTTTAACCTTGCCGTTGAAGGTTTAGGTAAATATGTTGCTGCTGCTTCAGGTATTTTTATGACACTTGTTGTAGGTGGAGGATTGCTTCCTTTGGTACAGAATGCTGTTGCCGACGGTATCGGATTCCAGCCTTCGTTCTGGGTGCCATTCTTAGGATTGGCTTACCTGTTCTTCTATGCAACAATTGGTAGTAAAGTAACTAAACGTGCCGAAAGCGTTAAACTTTAAAGACTATTAAAACCTCACTTGTTGGGGATTTAAATACAAATTCGGGATAATCCCGGAAAGCCATCCGTTAGCTGACGGATGGCTTTTTTTATGCGAAAAAAAGAAAGGCCTGAAAATATGAGTTGCATACATTATTTTTTATTTTAGCAATACTTAATTACTACTATGTACGACATTATTGGAGATGTTCATGGATATGCAGCCCAGCTAAAAAAGCTTTTAACAGAAATGGGCTACCGAAAAACGAATGGTAGTTATTCGCATCCAACGCGGAAAGCAATTTTTGTGGGCGATTTTATTAACCGCGGGCCTGAGATCAGAAAAACAATCCGGACCATTAAAGCGATGGTTGAAAACGGCAACGCATATGCTGTGCTGGGAAATCATGAACTCAATGCTATTATTTATCACCTGAAAGATAAGCAGGGGAAATCAATTATCTCAAAACCGAGTAAATACTTTTTATCGCTTTTTAAAACCATTAACGAGTATTCGTTAGGATCAAATGAACTGAACGAACAGCTTCGTTGGATGCGCACGTTACCACTTTATCTGGATTTAGGCGAAATTAGAGTGGTGCATGCCTGCTGGAGCGAAGACGCTATTAAAGTTGCCGACTCGCTGTATGAAGAGGGTAGAATAAGAAAGCGCGTTTTTCGGAAGGTGTATAAGAAGTCAAATTCAGAAGAAGCACAAAGTGTGTGGAGGCTAACAAAAGGCATTAACCTGAAATTACCATCCGATTTAAGGGTAATGAACAACAAAGGTGTTTCGCCCCGTACTTTTCGAATTCGCTGGTGGGAAAATCTGGAGGGGAAAACATTTCGAGAAGCTTCGTTTGAAAGTAAATTCACGATGCCATCGTATACCATTCCTCCCGAAATTGTTCCGGCGACTTTCCCGTATCCCGATGATGCCCCGATTTTGTTCTTCGGACATTACTGCAGAGGGGCAGGACCGCACATAATAAAACACAATGTTTGTTGTGTTGATTCGTGTGTTGCGGGCTCTAAATCGCTTTTGGCGTATCGGTGGAGCGGAGAGAAGGAACTAGATATGAATCATTTAGTAAAAATATAGCCTGTTTGGGAGGTGTATTTTATTGATATTCAGTGGTATATAAAAAATATCAAAAAAATATTTTTTTGTATTGCAGGTAAAAAAAGAAAGTATATATTTGCATCACCTTTGCAAAGGGCTTCAAGCCGCTTGAAAAGGGAAAAGTTCTAAAAAAACGGTGGCGTAGTTCAGTTGGTTAGAATGCCGGCCTGTCACGCCGGAGGTCGCGAGTTCGAGTCTCGTCGTCACCGCTTATTTTTTTGACAAAAAAGGTTTAGAACATCAATTTATTGGTGGCGTAGTTCAGTTGGTTAGAATGCCGGCCTGTCACGCCGGAGGTCGCGAGTTCGAGTCTCGTCGTCACCGCTTAGTCAATCAGACAAATGATGAAAAGGAGTGTAACCCTTGTGTTACACTCCTTTTTTATTTTCAATATGGCGTTTATTGTTTGATGAAGAAACTTTATTTTCTTAAATATCCGATAGGTATAAAATTCACAAGAAAGGAATTCGCTGAACCAAGGTATTCTCAAATATCATATAATATTAAAAGAATAAAATAAAGATACTCTTTATCGATTTTATTTTTAAGTTGATTATACAAAAGACTTTTAAAGCGTGACTTCTGTTTTTTTACTGCTATTTCTGAGATGTTTAGAAGTTTTGCTACTTCAGCATTTTTCAGGCCTTGCTCAAAACTTAAATCAAATAGGGTTTTATATTTTTCTGGCAAGGAATCAATAGCTTCGTACAATAATGTGAGTGTTTCCTGTTCAATGAAATTTACCGAAAGATCTTTCTCTGAATCCTCAATTTGAGCCATGTACTTGCTTTGAGCCTTGCCTTTTCGGAGAATGCTAATTCCCTTATTCCGCACACAGGTATATATAAATGCCTTTAGTTGAAACGGAGAAGAGAAAGAGTGTCGCTGTTTATAGGCTTGAAAAATAGCATCTTGTACGCAGTCTTCCGATAAAAAAGCATATTCATTTCCTAATAAACGTGAGGCATAAATGATTAATTCCGGATACATTTTTTCATAAAATGAATTAATTGTTCCTTCCTTAAATTCTGCAAATACTTGTTTATATACCTCAATCATAAATTACATGAAAAAAACTTTAAAAATGTATTTGCGGGTGCGTAAAAGTAACAAAAACATAGCATTTTGCTTAAAAAATATATAAAAAGCAATTTTTAGGGTATACGAAAAAGGAAGGATTGCGTCTTAGCTCTATTAATTAATTAATTATTTAAAGGAAACCAGATGAAAAAAGAAAAATTGATTAGTGTGTTTACATTGGCAGCGTTATTTTTGATTTGTAACGTAAGCAAGGCACAACTTCTAAAAGGTATTATCAATGCTGACAGTATTCCCATACTTCAAATTGCCTATACCCCAGACGGCGATGTGATAAACACAATCTATCATAAGTTACAACCCGACAAAGATGGTAAGTTTAGCTTTAATACAGATTTGATTGATCAGACCTGTGACGTAGGGGTTTATGTGGGTGAAGAAATTTTTGGCGCACATTTAGAGAAAGGAAAAACAACAAATATTTACCTGGAGAAAAAGAGTGGAAAAGAAAATTTCGAAATAAGATTTGGTGGAGATAATGTTGAGTTAAGTAAGGTTTATAATGCCTATACTCAGGCTTTTGATATTTTTAAATATTTTTCCATCGATCCGGCTTTAAGTAAATCTTTTCAAGAATACAGAGATATACTTGAGAAGGAGTACACTGCGCTAAATAAGAAGTTAGCTACAATTAAAGACGACCAATGGCAGGCGTACTATATCAAACTATCGGAAGGAATGTATAAGTGGACCCAAATTCGCTTGATTATGGATGAGTGTTTTGAGGAGAATATACCATTAGCAGAATCACCTGAATATTTGGAGTTGATTAATGCCATTAATCCGAATGACGAGGCAAGTTTAAGAACGAATCTGAGTGTTGCTTGGTTGGGGGGAAAAGTAAAACAAAGCATGGACGGAAATGATGATGATAACATTCCTTATTTTGTTGAATGTATGGAACTTGTTGAAAATCAAATCACAAATCCAAAAGTTCGCACATCTCTTACCCGCTACATTCCTTACCTCTATTTTACCATGGGGGCCGGAAAAGGAGATGTTAACGTATTTTGGAATCGTTTTAAGATATTTGCCAAAGATTATCCGGAATTAATAAGTGATTATGAGTCAAATGTTAAATCGTTTGTTGAAATCAAAAAAGGAGATGATGTTCCATATAACCCGGTATTGACAAAAACTGACGGAACTACTTGTAAATTGTCCGACTTAAGTGGTTATTTGGTTTATATTGATATTTGGGCGACATGGTGCGTCCCTTGTGTTAAAGAAATACCACATTTAGAAAAAGTGGCAGAACATTTTAAAGGCAACGACAAGATTAAAATTATTAGTATATCTGTAGATGAAAACCGGGATGCCTGGCTAAAAAAACTGGCAAAAGACCAACCTGAGTGGGAGCAATATATACTTACGCCGGAAGAGGAAGAGAAATTTATGAAAGCATGGAATATAGGCGGAATTCCTCGTTTCATTGTGTTGGATAAAGACGGGAAAGTATTTTCGGCTGATGCACCAAGACCTTCTAACGAAGAGCTAATTGGTACCTTGGAATCACAATTATAAATTAACAAGCGAAATGATTGAAGAAAGAGATGAAGAGATGTGTTTTTTACTCTTCAAGCGTATTGCCGGAAAAATTGAGAAGGAAGAAGAGCAACAACTGGAGGCCTGGCGTTTGGAAAGCGAATTGCACCAGCAACTTTACGACCGGCTGCTTGATCCAGCATATCTTGAACATGAATATAAGCGTAGAAAGGCGATTAATGTGCAGCGTCCGATGGCAGAAATGCAAGGCCGAATAAATGCTGACAACGGGAAAGTATTTCGTTTACACCGGATTAAACGCTGGGCTATTGCTGCTTCTATCGCTTTATTGGTGGGCATAAGTGCTATTCAGATTTTTCTTCACACTTCCAACAAAACATCTTCAATTGAAACCGCTAAAACTCAATTGGCAGTATCAGATATAAAACACGGAGAGACAAAGGCTGTTTTAACAATGCCTGGCGGAGCAGAAGTGGCTTTAGGAGCCAACGACGAAAGCAATGAGGAAGCCATCAAGCATGTAAAATCTGCTTCCAAAATGCAGGCAGAAACAAAGCTGAACCTTGAAGTTCCCCGGGGTGGGGAATTTAAGATTGTGCTGGAAGATAGTACCGAAGTATGGCTAAATGCCGAGTCTAAACTTATTTATCCTGAGAAATTCTCCTTAAAAGAACGAAAGGTTACAGTAACAGGAGAAGCCTATTTTAAAGTTTCGCACGATGAAGACAGGCCATTCTTTGTTGAAACAGACGGACAACTTGTTCGGGTTTATGGTACCGAATTCAATATTCGATCGTACAATGAAGACCAACAGGTTTATACTACTTTGGTAACAGGTAGTATTTCGTTAACCAAGGCCAATGATAAAAGTGGAGAGCTAATGCTAACTCCCGGATACCAGGCCCTCTTTGATAAAGATAATGCCGAAACTTTTGTTAAAACGGTTAACACCGATATTGTAACCAGTTGGCGGGGAGGCCGGTTTGTTTTTGAGGAACAAAACCTCGGTCAAATCATGCAGGATTTAAGTCGGTGGTATTTATTCGACTATCAGTTTGAAGAAAAAAGTTTGGAACAAATTGTTTTTAAAGGAAGCATTCCTCGCTACAGCGAATTCAGTACAGTTTTAGCCATATTAGAAAAAAGTGGTGGCTTAGCTTTTAGCGTTAACGGATCAACCGTTAGCATTTCTCAAAGTGTTGATAGTAAATAAACAACAACTAAAATCAAATTAATGAATATAAAAAAACTCTGTATAGCAATAATTATGTCCGTTTGGGGACTATTGCAGCCTATTCAAACCTGGGCGCAGGAATATAGCGTTTCCTACAACGAGGCGAATATTGATGAGGTAATTTCGGATTTAAGAAATAAGACCGGATACGAATTTGTTTACCAGAAGCAAATACTAAACAACGTTGGGCCAATATCTTGTACATATAATAGCCTGACTATTAATCAGCTTCTTGATCGTATTTTCTGGGATAAAGCCGGACTGGATTACGATATCGTAGAGAAGAATATTATTTTAAGTATATCAACTAAAGAATTAGAATATTTTAAGAAAGTAATTACAGGGATGGTAACGGATGAAAATGATAATCCTCTTCCGGGGGCAAGCATTTTGTTCGTTGGGAGCAATACTGGTGTTACAACTGATACTGATGGGCAGTTTGTGCTTACTGTAGAAGGAAAAGATCCGGTAATCCGTATCTCCTTTATTGGAATGAAAGAGCAGACGATTCATGTTAACTCTTTAAAAGAGAATTTCCTTTTGGTAAAAATGCAGAATGATGAAAGAATGATGGAAGAGGTTGTTGTAACCGGTTACCAAAATATCAAGCGCGAGAATGCAACCGGTTCCTATCAATCCGTTAAGTCGAAAGATTTGGGCAATCGTTATACATCATCAATTGCAGCCAATTTGGAAGGTAAAATACCCGGACTGGTTAGTTACAATAATGGTTTAGGCGACGACCAGGAATCATCGCTTATAATCCGTGGTGTTGGATCCTTTCAGGCCAATACCAGCCCGCTTGTGGTTGTTGATGGATTACCAATTGAAGGCTCTATTGAATCTGTTAATCCGTATGAAATAGAGAATGTTACTGTTTTGAAAGATGCAGCAGCAGCAGCAATATATGGTGCGCGAGCTTCCAACGGGGTAATTGTAATTACAACAAAACGGGCCCAAAGCGAAAAGTTAACTATTGATTTTAATACGGATATCACAATCAGCGAAAAACGGGATTACGACAATTTCAGATGGGCAAATGCCAGCGAATTGATTGAACTGGAGAAGTACAATTATAATTATATACGCGACGCAGAAGATCAATCGGCATTTTCTACTTTGCTCCAATACTATGAAAACAGACGAAAGGCACTAAGTCCTGTTAGCCGTCTTTTGGTTGCCAATTATTTGGGAGAGTTAGGTCCCGATGAGCTAAATAGTACACTTGAGCGATTGAGTAAAAATGATTACCGGAAGGAGTGGCAAGATGCTACAGAACGTTCTCAGATACTGAAACAATACAACCTGGCATTACGCACAAAAGGGAAAGTATTGGGCTCAAGTATTGTATTAAATTATAAAACCGATAACAATGGCATTGTAAATCAGCATAACAATATGCTGACGTTTAGTTATAAAGGCGATTTGGATGTTACAAAATGGCTTGATTTATCGTTGGGAACAAACATTATTCGTGAACGTGCAAAAACTCATATCAGCAGAGTATACGGATACAATAGAATCAATGCCTTTCAACCTTACCAGAGTATGTATAACGAAGATGGTTCGCGCGCAGCTATGGAAGCAGATGTTTATTTAGGCGAAGAATCTTTAAACAATCCCGCCTATGGTTTTAAGTCTGTTTCGTATAACTTGCTGGATGAACTGAACAAGAATTTTCAGAAAACAAGCCGAACAAATATTCGTTCATTTTTGCATGCCAATGTTAAAATTCTTCCCGAATGGACGGTTAGTAGCCAGTTTCAGTACGAAGATATAAACTATAAGAATGATGCGTATTACGAGGGTGATTCTTATTACATGAGACACTTATACAATCTCTACACAACCGAAGAAGTTGTGCAGGAGGAAGATTGGGATACCGGAGAAATGATATCAAGCAGTGTCGTGAAACATCACATTCCCGCTGGAGGAAGATTGGATACCGACCTCTCAGAAGGTGCTTTTTACACTTTCAGAGCACAAAGTAATTATTCGAAAACTTTTGCAGACAAACACGAACTTATAGCTATTGCAGGTTATGAGTTTCGCGAATCAAAATCGAAAACATACAAAAACCTGTTGATGGGTTATGATGAGCAAACTCAAACAAACAGCAATGGATTGGTTAATTACGGTGTGTGGAAAGACCTGGAAGGACAAGTTTCAGCTTTAGGCGACAACTATACTATTTATGGAGCACCTGATGGAAACGATTTTTTAACGACAAATATTCTACACCGTTTTTATTCGGTTTATTTCACCGGAAACTACAGTTACGATAACCGGTACAGTGCATCATTCTCTTATCGGGTTGATAAAACTGACTTATTTGGCGCTGATCCTAAATTTCGGGGGCGCCCATTATGGTCAACCGGTTTAAGCTGGAACATCAACAACGAAGAGTTTATGAAAAACTATAAATGGGTTGATGTTTTGAAACTGCGCGGTAGTTACGGTTTAACAGGGAATATCGATAAAGATATTTCATCCTACCTAACTGCAACAATTGGGGTAAACGAAGTAACCGGAGCAAAGTATGCAGACTTAGACACGCCTCCGAACGATCAGCTTCGTTGGGAGAAAACGGCCTCATGGAATATTGGTCTCGACTTTTCGTTGTGGCGTAACCGCTTGAGTGGTTCTATTGATGGTTACCGAAAAACCGGAACTGATATACTAACCATTACTGATCTTGACCCGACAACAGGATGGAGCCAGCTGACCATAAATAGCGGAGAAGCTCTAAACACCGGAGTTGAAATACAACTTAATGGTAGTATTATCAAACCATCTTCTTATAATTCAATTGGGGTGAACGCTTCAGTTAACTTTGCATATAATAAAAACGAAGTTACAAAGGTAAGCCATCAACCCTCTTCTGGCGCAGAAGCATTACGAATTGGAACGCTTCACGAGGGGTATCCTGTTAATTCCTTGTTCTCGTATCGTTTTGCCGGATTATTATCAGAAGATAATATACAGCATTTCAGATGGGAAGATGCCAACGGACAAATTCATTCATCCGACATAAACAGTGGCGAATTTACGCCCGAAGATGCTGTGTTTAGCGGAGGATTAGATCCAAAATACATGGCAAGTTTTAACCCTGAAATTACTTACGGCGGATTTAGCATTACTGCAATGCTTTCATATTATGGCGGACATTATATGCGTGTATTAACAGACGACTGGTCGAGCGAAGGAAGTACTTACGGCTATAGTAGTCTGGCATCTGTTGATGCAATTCCCAGCAGTTATTTAAATTATTGGAGAAGCGATGATAAAAATTTGTATCCTGCTAACGGATATCTCGGCGGATCAAACGTAATTGGAGACTACAGGTATTTGGATACAAATGTTGTTTCTGCAGATTACGTTAAATTACGTACCCTGGTGCTGGCATATAGTTTTTCTCAGCAGTTTTCTAAAAAAATAGGGGTTAATAATCTGCGCTTAAGGTTTCAGGTAAATAACCTGGCAACCTGGCAACGTAATAAGCTGGGGATAGACCCGGAAGCTAACAATCCTGCATATGGTACCACTTTGCCGGAAACTCCGAGAAGCTACACAATGAGCTTGAATTTTAACCTGTAATACAAGAAACGATGATTAAAAGAAACATATTTGGATTTTTACTCCTATTAATTTTAGTATCCTGTGAAGACCAACTGGACATTATCCCTAAAGGAAAAAGTACACTGGATAATTTAGATGATTTAGAATTATTGTTAAATCAGGAATATTCGCTCGGTATAAAACCTGCAGCCGATTTGGGTATGATATGCAATGAATCATTGGGGCTGATGCTGTCTGTTCCTGAAGCCTTATCTCTTACCAATACGCTGGATTATGCCTACCTCTCTTATAACGAAGAAGTAGACCGGGTAACCCTGACACAGTCTGACAGGCGATATTCTGCGGCGTATAGTTATATCAATTATATGAATGTAATACTGAGCAAGATTGACGACGTAAGCGGAGATGTTGATAGAAAAGCAAGCCTTAAAGCAGAGGCGCACATCATAAGGGCTTATCTCCACTGGCTGTTGGTTAATATTTATGCCGCGCAATACGATGCGGCTACAGCTAAAAATAAAGGAGGTATTGCTTATGTTGATAATATTGACGTAGTTGAACAGAAAACAAAGCTGACTCTGGAAGAAGCATACCAACGCATTCTGGAAGATTGTTCTGATGAGATTATAGATCAACTGCCAGTTGATAATTCCAATATTTTGCGAGCTGACCATGCCTTTGGTAATGCCGTGCGAGCTAAGGTTTTAATGCAAATGAAACAGTATGAAGAAGCATTGCCTTACGCACTGGAGGCACTGAACTTGAATGGAGCAATTGAAGACCGGAAAATTATTGCTGAGACTGGAGTTTGGGATTTGCAGGAAGATGTATCGAATAATTACGTGTATATGCGTAGTGAATCACGAGTAAGTCCTACCACCGAAACCCTTTCGGTTGAAAGTTCTGCAATGTTTGAGGACGGAGACTATGTTATCAATTACGATGGAGGATGGAGCGATTTGTACGGGATGATATTTGCCGGAATAAGCGGCTGCAAAATTTATTTTGGCTGGAATACAAAAAGCAATGAATATGGCATTAATAGCGACAGGATGTATTACACTGCTGCCGAATGTTATATTCGCACAGGAGAAATACGCAAAGGATTAGAGCTTGTCGATCATATACGTGCCTATCGTGTGGAAGACTACCAATCGTTTGTTGCGCTTTTTGATCAAAGCCCGTTAAGCGAAACGGAGGCTATGTCGCTGTTACAAAAAGCAAAATGGATTGAGTGTGTTGCTTCTTATGAGAACTTTTTCGACTGTAAACGCTGGAACACTGAAGAGAACTATAAACGTACGATTGTCCGCAACTTAGGCGACGAGTATGGAAGTTATTCTATTTCTCCTGAGTCTCCTTTGTGGATTTTGCCATTCCCGGCTAATGCTACTCGCTATAACTCATCACTTACTCAGAACTTCTAATAAATCTCCAAAATCAGGCTTTTACCAGAAATAACTCTGGTAAGAGTCTGATTTTAATGAATTCCTGTTTTAGATTAGAATGACCTTGCCGAAAATTATTCAATTCGTATGGGCATTCTCAGAATCGAAATAGTGAGCGTTACTATTGTTATTACGTTGGGCACTCATTGGATAATATCCAATGAATGAGTTGTAACGACGAAGTGTGTACACCTCCAACCGATGAAGAATTTGAGTTTGTGATCGGGTAAATACGAGCTAACTGTCATATTCAAAGAGAGGTTATCCTGAATAATAAGCGGTAGCCTTTTTTTGTGTTTCAAATTTGGTATATAATGAGTATGTTCGCGACTTGTTTGCTGATGGGTAAAATAAAAAATTAACGAAAACTGATTGTAATGGAAAAGACTGATGTAAGGTATGCTGAATATCTGAAAATCTTACATGAAGAGTTGATACCGGCCATGGGCTGTACTGAGCCAATTGCTATTGCTTATGCCGGAGCTGTCGCCAAAAAGGCACTGGGAACAATGCCCGAGCGTGTTTTGGTAGAAGCAAGCGATAACATTATTAAGAATGTAAAAAGTGTTGTCGTCCCGAATACAGGAGGACAGAAGGGAATTGCTGCTGCTGCTGTTGCCGGTATTGTTGCGGGTGATTCAGAGCGGATTTTAGAGGTAATATCTGATGTAAGTATTAAGGAGCGGGAACAGATCGCAGATTTCCTGAAATCAAATGAAGTGGAGGTCGTTTCCTTACAAAGTGAAATAATTTTCGACCTGGTTGTGAATGTTTTTAGTGGCGATGACAGTGCTGCCGTTCAGATATCGCATTACCATACCAACATTGTTCGTATAACCAGAAATAATGATACTGAAATTTGCAATCAGCATTGTAATGATTTAACACCATCGCAGATTTTGGATCGTTCATTCATGAGTGTTGACGATATTTTGAAATTTGCGGAGACGGTAGAGCTTTCTCAAGTAAAAGATCTGCTGGATAAACAAATTGAGTACAATGTTGCTATTGCCAAAGAAGGCATAAAAGGGAACTGGGGAGCAAATGTAGGATCGGTACTTCTGCAATCGTGGGGTACAGATGACATAAAAGTACGTGCCAAAGCCATGGCTGCTGCCGGCTCGGATGCACGAATGAGTGGCTGCGAATTGCCTGTAATGATTGTTTCAGGTAGTGGTAACCAGGGATTAACAGCATCGCTGCCGGTGATTGAATATGCCAGAGAATTGAAGGTAGACCAGGAAACGTTATACCGGGGGTTAATTGTTTCTAATTTAGTCACTATTCATCAAAAAACACGAATAGGACGTTTGTCGGCCTATTGTGGAGCCATCTCTGCCGGTGTTGGCGCCGGTGCCGGAATTACATGGTTACATGGTGGCCGGTTTGATGAGGTGGCCCATACCATTGTAAATGCACTTGCAATTGTGTCTGGTATTATTTGCGACGGAGCAAAACCTTCCTGTGCAGGGAAAATTGCATCGGCTGTTGACGCTGGAATTTTGGGTTACCACATGTATAAAAACGGACAGCAATTTTATGGTGGCGACGGAATCCTGAAAAAGGGGGTTGAGAATACTATCGAGAGAATTGGTCAATTGGCTAGTAAGGGGATGCGCGAAACCGATAAAGAGATCATTCGAATTATGTTAGGAGAATAACTGTTTAATATGCTGGGTGTATTGATAAGATCGTCAGTGTTCTATGTCTATGTCGAATATATTTGTGCAACATTAGCGGACTGATTTTTTTATAAGAGCGGTATCATGAATAAGTACTAGTAGTTAAAGAATTGGGTTCAGCACCTCTGTTGAGCCAGAAAATTTTTGAGACCATATTATTTTATATCTTACACCTCGTATTGATAAACCCAATAAAATCAGGTGAAAACAGGTTCTGAAAATTTACCGGTATACAGCTTGCACAATTTTAGTTCGAAAGAACGGGCAAGCCAGCAGTTTCAGGTAGAAGTATTTGATGCTAACCGGCATTTTGCTGTAAAGTACCCGCATCGTCACGATTTTTTTGAGGTGTTGTATCTGCAAAAGGGAAGTGGCTCGCATGTTATCGACGGAAATAAATACGATATCGAGCCGCCCTGTATATTTTTTATGTCGCCCGGACAGGCGCACAAAATCGAGTTCTCGCACGATATTGATGGTTTCATTTTTATTTTCACTGCCGATTTTTACCTGCTCAATCAGCGAAATCCCAACCGTTTAATCGAGTTTCCTTTCTTTTTTACCATCCGGCAGGATAACCCGCCATTGCGTTTAAATAATGAGAACGACAAACGTTTTCTGGAGAGTTTGTTTAAAAAAGGTATTAACGAAATTCGCAGGCCCGAAGGTTATTCTATCGATATTTTACGATCGGTACTCGACCTTATTTTAACAACTTGTGCTTCGCTTTATCCGTACGACGAGAACCGTTGGAAAGGAAAAGGGCACATTGTGGTGAAAAAATTTTTTCAATTACTGGAAGAGCATTTTCACGAAAACCTTTCGGTGGCACAGTATGCCGATATTATGGCGCTAACGCCAAATCATTTAACCCAAACGGTAAACCAGCTAACCGGGAAAACTTCGTCGCAAATTATTAAATCGAAACAAATTATTGAGATTAAACGCCTGTTGGTACATACTAATCTCAGTGTTTCGGAAATTGCTGCAAAAATGAACTTTCCGGATCAAAGTTACTTTGCCAAATTTTTTAAACGCGAAGTCGGTCTGTCTCCCTTGCAGTTTCGTTCTCAATCGCTCTAATGGTGGCAAAGTTCCATATTTAGTACATTGTTTAAGCTGTTGAAAATTAATAGTGTAATTTAAATGTTTAAACCGGCGTTAAAATTCAAATCCATGAAAATTACCTAAAATTCATGTAATTTTACATTTCAGGTTTGCAGAAATTTTGTTGCTTTGTATTAAGGTTTGTGCATTTGAGAACGAACAGCAAAATGTTACAGCTTAAAAGTATTTTAATCGTAAAAAATATAAGATCATGGAAAATTATTTCAATACATTACCTCTTCGTCTTCAGTTAGACCAGTTGGGAAAATGCGACTTTATGGATGAGTCGGAATTTGCAGACGGAGTTGAAAAACTTAAAGGAAAACAAATTGTAGTATTGGGTTGTGGAGCACAGGGATTACA
Organism: uncultured Draconibacterium sp.; assembly: GCF_963677155.1. Taxonomy (NCBI): domain Bacteria; kingdom Pseudomonadati; phylum Bacteroidota; class Bacteroidia; order Marinilabiliales; family Prolixibacteraceae; genus Draconibacterium; species uncultured Draconibacterium sp. The sequence continues at coordinate 4,620,116 of NZ_OY781884.1, forward strand.
CCAGGGCTTGAACCTTCGCGACAGCGGATTAAATGTTGCTTACGCGTTACGCCAGACTGCCATCGACGAAAAACGTGCATCGTATGTAAATGCTACCGAAAATGGTTTTGAAGTTGGTACTTTCGAAGAATTGGTGCCTAAGGCCGATCTTGTACTGAATCTTACACCAGATAAACAACATACTCCGGTAGTGAACAAGGTGGTTCCTTTAATGAAAAAAGGTGCTTGCCTGGCTTATTCGCATGGTTTTAACATTGTTGAAGAAGGAATGCAGATTCGCGATGATATTACCGTTATTATGGTGGCTCCAAAATCTCCGGGTTCAGAAGTACGTGCCGAGTACCTGCGCGGATTTGGTGTACCTACATTGATTGCAGTTCACCGCGAAAACGATCCGAACGGCGATGGTTTGGAAATTGCCAAAGCTTATGCTGTTGGTACCGGCGGTCATAAAGCAGGTGTTTTACATTCGTCGTTTGTTGCCGAGGTAAAATCAGACCTTATGGGCGAGCAAACCATTCTTTGTGGTTTATTGCAAACCGGTTCTATCCTTAGTTTCGATAAAATGATTGAAAAAGGAATCGACGCCGGTTATGCATCAAAACTGATTCAGTACGGATGGGAAACAATTACTGAAGCTTTAAAACTTGGTGGAATTACCAATATGATGGATCGTTTGTCGAATCCGGCTAAAATTGAAGCTTATAAACTTTCAGAGGAATTGAAAGAAATTATGCGTCCGTTGTTTGAAAAACATATGGATGATATTATGTCTGGAGAATTCTCTTCAACCATGATGGAAGACTGGGCTAACGACGATAAAAACCTGTTGGGATGGCGTGCTGCTACCGGCGAAACTGCTTTTGAGAAAACTCCGGCTGGCGACGTTGAAATTAGCGAGCAGGATTATTTCGACAATGGAACCTTAATGGTTGCCTTTGTAAAATCAGGTGTTGAGTTGGCTTTCGAAGTAATGACCGAATCGGGAATTAAAGAGGAATCAGCTTATTACGAGTCGTTACACGAAACTCCGCTGATTGCCAACACCATTGCACGTAAAAAACTGTTCGAAATGAACCGTACAATTTCAGATACTGCTGAATACGGTTGTTACCTTTTCGATCATGCTTGCAAGCCGTTGTTGACCGACTTCATGAAAAAAATTGATACCGATGTTATTGGTAAAAATTTCAACGAAGGAAAAAGCGCTCACGTTGATAACAAAGAGTTGATTGAAATTAACGACGAAATTCGTTACCACGATGTTGAAATTATTGGTGCCGAATTGCGCGAGGCTATGGAATCAATGAAATCGATTATCTAAGCAGGTGTTTTTTTGATAGATTAAAAACAGACGATAATATAAATTCAAAGCTGGCTCTGCCTTTAAGGTGGGGCCAGCTTTTTTTTGCTTCACTTCAAATGGTTGTTGTTTTATTCCGGGGCGTTAATGCTTTAGTTGAAATGCTTATTGCTTAAGTTGAAGTAGTCATTGTTTTAATGTAAGTGCTTATTGTTTCGATGTAAGCACTCATTGCACGATTGTAAGTAGCCGTTGCATAGATGTAAATACTTATTGCATGAGTGTAAATGGTCGTTGCACAAATGTAAGTACTCGTTGCAGGATTGTAAATACACATTGCACGACTGTAAGCACCCGTTGCATGAGTGTAAGCACCCGTTGCATGAGTGTAATGATATTGTTGCTTCTGATTGGATAAAGGCGCCATCTTTTGTAATTTTAAACAAAAAATGGCACGTTCAGGATTTATTTATCTGTGTTTTGTGTGCGCTTTTCTAATGGTGTTAACTTCATGTAACAGCCCGGCAAAGAAAGATAATAAACAAGATCAGCAATACACTCCCTCTATACCCGAGGGCTGGCAGGCCTTGTTCAACGGGAATACACTCGATAACTGGAAAATAACCTCATTCGGCACTGAAGGACCAGTAAAGGTTTTGGATGGAAGTATAGTTATTAATTATGGCGATGGTTGCAGCGGAATTACCTGGACGGACACTTTCCCGAAAGTAAATTACGAAGTACAGCTGGAGGCCCGCAAAATGGTTGGTAACGACTTTTTTTGTGGAATGACTTTTCCGGTTAATGATGATTTTTGCTCGCTGATTGTAGGAGGGTGGGGCGGCCCCGTTGTCGGCTTGAGCAATATTGATGGTGTTGATGCTTCGGAGAACGAAACGCAAGTGCTAAAGAACTTTGAAAAGGAGGTGTGGTACTCTATTCGCCTTCGGGTAACCGAAACGACGATTCGGGCCTGGATCGACGATGAAAAGCTGGTTGATTTCAGTTATACTGGGCATAAATTGAGTATCCGCCCGGAGGTGTCGCTTTCAAAACCTTTCGGAATATGTACCTGGATGACAACCGCCGAGCTGCGTAATATTGCCATGCGGAAAATTGAAGATGAGTGATAGCCCTTACTTTTTCTTTTTTTTCTTCTTTTTCACCTCTTTTAATTCGCGATCGTTTTCGCGCATTAATTTTTGCCAGTTGTAATCGGTGTCTTTTGTAAAGTCCAGCGTTTCTTTGTAAAGGTTTTTGTCGATTTCAAGACGATGAATGTCTTTCCCCAGAAAGCCTTCAATCTCGTCAAGAATTTCACGTTCTTCGGTACTGCAAAACGAAACGGCTTTTCCTTTTTGGTTGCCGCGCCCTGTTCGTCCTACGCGGTGTACATAGTTTTCGGCAACTTCCGGCAGGTCGTAATTCACCACAAAATCAACATTCGGAATATCAATTCCCCGGGCACTAACATCAGTCGCAATAAGTAATTTAAGCTCACCACTTTTAAAGCGTTGCATGGTTTGCTCGCGTTCCGCCTGCTCTTTATCGCTGTGAATGGTGTCGCTTTCAATTTCAACACGTTCCATCGCTTTTTTCACGCGTTCGGCACGTACTTTTGTTCGAACAAAAGCCAGAATCTTTGCCTCCGGATTTTCACCCACAAGTCGTTCCAGGAAAGCTCTTTTGTCATCCATTTCGATAAATGCCACCTGGTGCTCGATGGTTTTTGCCACCGGGTCTTTGGGCGAAATCTGAATGCGTATAGGATTATTTACCAGCGAATAAGCAAGTTTTTTTATCTTTTTATTGATGGTTGCCGAAAAGAACAAGGTCTGCCGCTTTTGAGGCAGGAAGCGTATCAGGTCGTTTATATCCTTTATAAAACCCAGGTCGAGCATATGATCGGCCTCGTCTAAAATCAGTGTTTTTACTCCGTGAAGCTTCAAATGCCCCTGGCTAACCAGGTCGAACAAGCGACCGGGAGTTGCAACCAAAACATCGGTGCCACTTTGTAAACGGTCGATTTGAGGATCCTGATCAACACCACCAATAATTACGGTTATTTTTACCCCCGTATTTTTCGAAATGGAAACAAACACTTCGCTGATTTGCTTAGCCAGCTCGTGTGTTGGTGCCATAACCAAACAACTGATTCCCTGAACGTGTTGATTCTGTTTGGCCTGCTGAATATTGTGAATTACAGGGATGGCAAAAGCCGCAGTTTTTCCGGTTCCGGTTTGAGCAATGGCCAAAACATCTTCGCCTCTTAGCACTGGCGGAATGGCTTTAAACTGAATGTCGGTAGGACGACGGAATCCGCTTTTTGCCAGGTTGGTTTTTATGGTGTTGGATATGGAATAATCCTCGAATTTCATGTAATCTAATTTTTGGCAAAGATAGGTGAATTTATTTATGCCAAATCAGAATTAGGGATACAAAGCTGGATGATAAGAAAAAGGCTTTATTAATCCTTCGTATTTATATTTTATCCATCTAAAGTGTTGCCCAAATACGCGCCAGAGAAAATCCCGGGGCTTTGATATTCAGGTCGAGGAAATAACCAAAAGGAGTTTGTGCGGTTTTGAAATCGGCATTTTGAAGTCGTTTTTCAGCCAAATCGAAGAGTTCTTTGGTAAAGTCAACCGATGCTTTTGATTCCGAAAGGTGGGCAAACGAGTGAAGAATTACACGTTTACAGTTGTTTTTTCGCGCGGTCCATTTCAGGTGATTAACCAGTTTTTTCTCCCGGCTTTTCACATCTTTTTCTTCGTCGCTTTCTTCTACCTGAATAAAAGCTAAAATTGAATCTGAAAATTGTGCACCTTCCGTAATATCCTCAACTTCCTCCAGGTTTTTTTGTGCCGGCTGGTACGAAAACTCATCAACATACATTACCAATACCTTCATTTCTTCAGTTTTTGGTAAAGATAATATTTATGAGAGTTCTGATAAAACTTACTCGCTGGCAGCATCAGCAAGCAATTCTTCGGCCAGTTTTGTCGTCCAGTCGCAAAGCTCGGCAATTTGTTCGTCGCTTAATTTTGCTTTTGTATGAATGGCACTGTAGGATTTTAACGGCATTGATTTACGTTCCGTTTCCTGGCAAATTTCTTCCAGTATTGTAATCTTTTCAAAAATATCCATAGTGCCCCATTCCGAAAAATTAAGTTCTGATTTCCCTTCGGAAATATGATCGCTCACCATCCACGAAATTGGTGCAATGTGGTTGTACCACCAGTAGTTTGTATGGTTCGAGTGGCAATCCAGGCAGGACGTTGTTAATAGATTTTGGATATTTTTAGGAACTTCTACCTGCTTAAAAATATGATTGCTGCTTATTCCTTCGTTATTTTTTTCGGGTTGAAAAAACTGGATAACGATAAAAGCAAGCAGCAATGTTATGATTAAAAATCGAACTAGTCGGCGCATATTACATTCCTTTAACTACGGCTTCTGCTTCTTTTTTCGACCAATCCAATAATAGTTGTTTATGATCTTCGCTTAAAGCTTTGTCCGGAAATCTTTCCAGAAATTTTTTTGGTGGCATTTCGTTTTTCTCAAGTACTTCGCCAATTTCTTTGTAAGTACTAATCATTTTTATTTTCGAAAGGCTGTCGAGTTTATTAAAATCGAGTTCCTTTTTTCCGTCTTCGTTTCTTGAGTCGGTGTTGTGGCATCCATAACACGAATTCTGAATTACTTCTTTCACGTTGTTTGGTATGGCCTTAGACTTTGTTGGTTTATTGGTGCCCAATGCCACCAAACTAAGAACAAAAAAGAGTGCAATAAGAATTGATAGTGACTTTTTCATCTGTTTTAATTTTTTATGGTAACTTTTTATCTGACGGAGATTTCGAATGAGATTTGGTCATGTAGTTTGTTATGAATTCCCTCTCACACTCGTATCATAAATTTTTGTAATAGTTGCGGTTATGTGCAATATAAAACACAATTCCTGAGTTTTTGTTGAAAAGTTACGTTATTGATTTGATTTGATCAAAAAATATTTAATTTTCGCGGTATTAATTTTATTTATCCTGCAAAAGCCATATAAGGATGCGTTTGTATATTCCAGTTTTAGTGTTTTTTATTTTATTGTGTAACTCGGTAAGTGCACAGTTATCGGAGGGAGGTTTTCCGTTGCAGGTTGTTACTTTAAAAAGCACCGAAAAGGCGTTTGTAAAAATGCCGGTATTAAAACAAAGTGTGGTTGAGGCGGCAATGGTTGCAAATAAAACATCTGACGCGCAGTTGAAGGCATTAACTTTTGCACATGCTTTTAATGTCGATTTTAGTCCGTCAAATTCAGGTGTGTGGTATTCAACAAACGCAGGTTTTAACGTTTGGCGCCTCACTATTTCATCGAGAAATGCTTATTCGCTTAATCTTATTTTCGATGATTTTGAGTTAAACAACAAAGGGCGTTTATTTATTTATAACGAAGATAATAATCAATATCTCGGCGCTTTTACGTCGCGAAACAATAAACCTTCGCATAAATTTGCCGTAGCACCGGTTGCTGGTGACCAAATTACAGTACAATACGAAGTGCCTGAAGAAGAGGGAACTCCGGATGATTTTACGATTACCAGGGTTAACCACGATTTTATGGGCATTTTGAAATCCGACCGGCGTCCTATAAGCGGAAAGCCTGCCGGAGAATGTAATATTGATGTGAACTGCGAAATAGGTGATCGTTGGAGTGAGGTAAAAAATGCAGTTGTACGCTTAATTGTTGATGGCAGGGACGTATGTACCGGAACACTGATTAACAATACCGCGGAAGACAAAAAGCCTTATGTTTTGTCGGCATCGCATTGTTACCGTAAGTGGGAATATGCAGAGACCTCGGTTTATACTTTTAATTACGAAAGTCCTTATTGCGCTCCTTTAGATGGTGATCCTATTCATACGCTTTCTGGTGCAATTATGAAAGCACATTACGATAGCCTGGATTTTGCACTGGTAGAATTGGACGATCTGCCACCGCCCGATTTCAGGCCATATTATGCTGGTTGGGATCGATCGTCGGTGTTACCCGATTCGTCGGTAACGATTCATCATCCGTTGGGTAATATCAAGAAAATATCGATTGATTACGATGTGCCTGAGTATGTAACTTTTTCTTCTTCCTCGATTAAAAATCCAACAAACGGATCGTTTAATATATTGCGTTGGGACGAGGGAGTTACAGAAGTTGGATCTTCGGGAGCAGCATTGTTTAATATGAAAAAACAGGTTATCGGGACTTTATCAGGAGGAGCTGCTTATTGTGGGAGTCCGGTGGACGATTATTTTGCTCGCTTTGCAATGCAGTGGGACTTTAGTTCCGACACGACAAAGCAATTAAAACATTGGCTCGACCCTTTGGAAACAGGAACTTTGTTGTTAAGTGGAAAACAATTTAATACCAATGAAGACTTGTGTAATGCATTCACAAATCTAACTGATACGGATGAACATAGAAACATTGCCATAACTGTTTCAGGCGAAACAGAAGGGTATTGGGGCGGAACTAATTCGGTCGGAATAACCGAAATTGTAGAACGTTTTTCGATCAACGGAGATGAAATTCTGGATGGAGTTTCGTTTGGCGTTGGAAAACTGGTAACCAATAACAACAATAGCCGGATAACCGTGAAAGTGTACGATGGCGACACTTATCCCACTAATCTGCTTTACAGTAAAGAGGTAATAATTGATAACTGGGCTGAAAATGCTATGAACTTTGTCAGTTTTGATCAGATGGTTGAGCCTTCGGGGGATTTTTTCGTAGGTTTTGAATTAAGTGGCATTAATGCTGATGATACCTTTGTAATCTTTCAATCACTGCGTGAATATGAAGATGCAGCTAACCATCTTTATTTACGGCAAAACGGTCGTTGGGAAAGTTTTTCATCGCTGAATACCCAAAACTACGCCATGGTTAATGTTATGGAGTTAGTTGCCTGTAACTACAGTTTCATAACGGATACACCAACTGTGGAGCAACCTAAAAATGTTTGGTTGTATCCAAATCCAACATCTGGCGAACTAAACCTTGAGTCGGATAAAAGAATTGATGTGGAGAATGTTGTGGTGTATAACTTAATAGGACAGGAAATAGAAACGTCAGTTATAAAGACTGATAATTTCCGTGTAAAACTAAATCTTCGCGGAAAAACTGCAGGTGTTTATTTTGTGCGTTTTCCTTACGGAAATACTTTTGTTACCCGAAAAGTCTCGTATCTTCCATGATAGTTTAGTGCACTATTTTTCTATTCCGGTTTAAACGGAAACGAAGAATGATGAAGGTTTAACTTGAGTGAACCATCAGAAGCCCGGAAGAAACCCATGGTGTATTCTACTTTTGTTTCTACTCCTTCTGCATCAATAAAGAAGTAGTTTCCCATTATTATTGCTTGTTTGAAGTTGGCTATAAAACCATGTACCTCAAAACGCACTTTTTCCCAGGGCTGAAGTGCAAATCCCATATCTTCGGGGTAATTGTTGTCTCCTCCCACAAAGTACGAAAGTGCCTCTTCTTTGCTTGCCCTGAATTGCGGGTCAGTAGCCTTTGTAGGCTTAAAAAGTACTTTACTTTCATCGTAACCATACAAATCGTCAATGTGTTCTTTGGCTGCTTTCACATAGTCGCCTTTTGCGGTGTAAATTTTACCAATGTGTATAATTCCGTTACCCCAGTCGTACTGTCGTTGCAAAATATCTTCTTTACTGAATTGTTCATTCATTGTCCTGCAATTTTATTCAAGATAACAGGTGTAAATGATTCTTAGTTCAACTTCATTGGAATTATTTCTTTTAATTGCTTAACCGTCATTTTTTTACCAATTATTTTTTTGTCCTTATCGAGCAGGTAAACGCCGGGTGTTTTTCGGGCATCGTACTTTATTTTAAAACGTGAGGTATGTTTCGGATCCCAAACATTTATCCAGTCGAACATATCGTGTTTGGCTAAAAACTCGGTCCATTCGTTTTTGTTGTCCATAGAATAAATGGCATACACCGTCAGGCCTTTGTCCTTGTTAGGCAGGTATACTTCTTTATAGAATTCGGGAACAAAAACCTTACAATGTGAACAATTGGGCTCATAAATAAGAACTACTGTTAATTTTGATTCTATTTGGTGCAGGTTGATAAATTCGCCATCAAAACTTTCCAGTGTGAGGTCGGGAGCAATTTCACCAATCAGGTTGTCTTGTATGAAAAGTACATTCTCGCGAATGGCCTTCATCGATTCGTCTGTTGCCCAAAAAGCTTCGCCACTCAAATAATAGTCGCGGGCAATATCAACAAATAAGGCGTCCATACCCATAATATTGCTGTTAATGCTGCTATTCAGAAAAAAAGATGTGGCAAACTGGAACAGGCGTTTATTGGGTTTTATGTCTTCAATAAATTGGTAAACATAAGGCTTTACCGAATCATAGGCAGGGTACAATACTTTGTTGAACCAGGTTTCCAGTTTGTTTTTATAAAAAGGAGTATACAAATAGCGTTCGTCGGTGTAGTCGAAATAATCCCAAAAATGTTTTTTCTGGTAGTTGAATTGAGCCATCAGCAGCAAGGAATCGTTCTCCTTAACTTCTTTTGGCAGCGTTGATTCATCGAGTTTTGGAACGTAATTAGCCGTTAAAAATTTGTAGAGAAATGAGTCGGGGAACTTTTTATCAATCATTGCCCAGTAATCGTACATTTTGTTGTTTAGTGCTTCTCGTTGTTGGGCAATTTTGTCTCTTTCTGTGGCATTGGCATTTCGGTAGGCTACATTTAATGAGGCGCTCTGTTGCTGCAGATCTGCCAGAAAATTTATATAATCGACAAAAGCTTCTGACTCTGCGGAGCCTTCTATTTTCGCATCCTTAGCCTCATAGGAGGAATTGCTTATTTTAAAATCCTGATCGGCACCCAATAGAAAATCAAAATGGTGGTCTTTATCAACCAGTATTTTATACAACCCTTGGGGGAGAATAGTGTCGCCTGTAAATACGCCATGCCCTTTAGCATCGAGTTGGGCAGAGTCGGCAGCATATATTTTTCCGAGATAATGGTATGCCAGCTGAACCGTTTTATTTGGGGCTTCGTCAAGCTGGAATTCAATATTATAGTGCTGTGCGTTAAGCTGGAAACTTAAAAAAAGTAGAAACAGAAATACGAATCGTGTCATATGTAATTTCAAATAAAGACTTAAAAATAGAATAATTACACGAAATGGCTTATTCCCGGAATAATTGTTTTGATCGCGAAATGTTGTAAATTCAGGGCCTGTAAAAAGAAACAATGCTTTCGATAAATATCCCGGTATATAATGTTGAAGTGGTGGATTTGGTTAACGACCTGCATCAACAGGCTAAAGGTTTAGAGATTGATTTTGAAATCAGGGTTTATGACGATGGCTCGGATGAGATCTTTAAATCGTTGAACCGCATAATTAAAAGTAAACCCAATATTGTGTATCAGGAAATGGCTAAAAACCTTGGTAGGGCTGGTGTTCGTAATAAACTTGGGGTCGACTCGCAGTATGAATGGTTGTTGTTTATTGATGCTGATTCGAAAGTTATAAGCCCGAACTATTTAAAAAACTATCTGGAAGATAGAAATAAGAATCGGGTGTTATGCGGTGGTACAGCTTATGCGAAACAAAAACCGGACGATCCTGAAAAACTGTTTCGGTGGACTTACGGAACAAAACGAGAAGCCGTATCGGCATTAGTTCGTAACCGCAGCAAAGGTTTTATAATTACTTCCAATAACTTTTTTATTGCAAAAGAATTTTTTGATCGTGTGCACTTTCGGGAAGAAATACGTGAATACGGGCACGAAGATACCTTGTTGGGGTACGACCTGTTTTGTGCAGACGTTGAGATCTTTCATATTGATAATCCGTTGGAACATACCGGCCTTGAAAGTGCTCAGGCATTTTTAAGAAAGAGTTGTTTAGCGCTGGAAAACCTGAAAAAGATAGGAGAGGAGTTCCTTGAAAATGACCAAATGTTTTACCGCCAGGTAAACTTTTTACGAAAATATAAACGGATAACATTTTTTATTCCATCGCGAACTATAGGGCGATTTTTCAGAAAGTACCGCGAAAAGATGGAGCAAAATTTAAAAGGAGCTCGTCCATCATTATTTGTTTTCGATTTGTATAAGCTGGGCTACTATGCGGGCATAAAAAACCGCTGACAAAATTGCCAACGGTTTGAAAAAAAACCTTATAGTCTAAATGTTAATCATCCAGATTAATATCTCCGTAACGGCTTACAACCGTAACTTTACCTCCTTCTCCCGAACCAACTTTTCCAACAACCGTGTTTTTATGGTCATCTTTGATACGGTTTCCTGTAAATTCATCTTCAGGGTATGAAATGCCGCAGTAATCGCAGCTGGCATCAAGCGAGTAACTGGCATCGTCGAGTCCCAATGAAATCTGACCATAGCTGTTGGTAATGTTGATAAACTCGAAGTTGGCACCAACTTCATTAACCTTAATGCCTCCGTAACCTGCTTCAACTTTTAGGCTTTTCGCCAATTCTTCAATTTTAATATTGGTGTACTTAATTTCTGCCTCAAGCGATTCTAATTCTTCAAATTTAAATTTGTCGTATTTCGATTCGATTACTACCGACTTGCATTCTTCAACGCTAATATTCGAGTATTTCGATATGATATCCAATGAAGTAGCTTCCTCAATATCAAGAGGCGAGTAGCTTACATCAACATCCATGTGCGAAACTGCGCCAATATTTGCGTTCCCGTAGGCCAGTGATAAGCTTAGCGAGCCGCTTTCGGGTGTAGAGAGTTCGTAAGCGGTAAAGTTGCCGTATTTACAATTAAAGTTGCCGTTTCCGGTAAGTCGGGCAACAATGGTATTGCCGTATTTGTTGTTTATTTTCAGATCCTTGTCAGAAGGGATATTTACTTCGTAATCGATACTAAACTGTCGGTTACTTTTAAAATTCTTTTCAATTTCGGTAACTGCTTTTACGGCACTTCCGGTTTTGCGGATATACACTTCCAGCATATCCAATAAATCATCAGCTTTGTTCTCGTTAGGTGCATCAACGGTTATGGTTACATGAATGATTACCGAGTCGCCAACCGAACTCTTGATTTTTACTTCGCCAAAGCGGTTGTCGATTTCCAGTGACGATACCTCATTGTTTAACCATGATTCATGGTATTCTTTTGTTTTTTCTTCAGCAGATACTGTTGTTCCGGCTAAAAAAACGCCCATAATAAACAGTACTACAAATCTTTTTAATGCCTTCATTTTATTCTGGTTTTAATTGTTACTAATAATTCTTTCCAGCCAATTCACTTTGTATTATATGGCCGTTGTTTCCTGCTCAAATTCCTGAGTCTTCTGTTGTACTTCTTTTAACTTGGTAATGATAATATTGATTACACTAAGCTTTGCCTGATAATATTCTAACATAGCATTTATTACACGATCGTCGTTTGGATTGGCTGTTAAATCCTTTTGCAGGTTTTGGTAAAGTGTTTCAAAATCAGCCAACTCATTGTTCATCATGTTTTGTTCGTCTTCCGAAATTAAACCTTCTTCAACCCATTTGTTCCATTGATCCATACCGGTGTTTATCGAGCTGGTGTAATAGTATTCAACTTCCTGGTATTCCGGTGATAGAGAGGCCAACGTGATGTTTGCCGTTTGTTTTTTTGAATTAAAAATTCCCGGGCTATCAGGCGAAAAATAGATAAACGCCTGGTTGGTTGCTAAAAATATAAATACAACAGCAGCGGCAACCTTCAGAATAATATTCAGGCTTATTGTTCTTTTCTTTTTATGTTGCTCATTAAGCTTTGCTTCAAACCGGGCAAAGTGGCCTTCCATTGGTTCGTTATCGTTTAACGTTTCAATGTTATCCTGTATCAGTTTTTCTATGTTATCCTTCTTTTCCATAATCTTAATTGTATGAAAATATTTCCTTCCCTTTCAGTATATCTCGTAACTTATTCTTCGCTCTCAGCAGCTGGGTTCTCGAAGCTGAATTCGATATGCCCAAAATCTGGCTAATCTCATCGTGGTCGTACCCTTCAATCAAATAAAGACTTAACACAACCCGGTAGCCGTCAGAAAGTTCCCTTATTGCCTGTTTTAGAACCCGGGCGTCCAGTTCGCGCGTATCTACGTGGCTTTCGGCAATTTGTGTAGTACGTTCGTTTACCTCCTCAAATTGTACTTTTCGTTTCTTTAAATAATCCAATGAACGGTTTACAACAATACGCTTTAACCATGCCCCGAAGCTTACTTCGCCTTTGTACGTTTCTATCTTTTTAAATGCACTTAAAAAGGCTTCCTGCATTACATCTTCGGCTTCCATCTGGTCATTTACAATCCGCAGACTTACACTGAACATGGCTTTGTAATAAAGCTTGTACAGCTGGAATTGCGCCTTCTGGCTTCCTTCTTTGCACTGATCGATGACTTCCTGATGAATATTTTGGTAAAGTGTATCCAAACTATCAATTTTCTGATTCAATGACGATGGCAATATTTCAATGTTGCATACGTTACGGAAATATTTTGTGTTTTTGAATGTTTTTTCTGAAATGTATAGGATAGCTGTTTTAACTTCAATGAGTTAAGACAGCTTTCCTGATCTGATTTGTTTTGCTATTATTTATACCGACTAGTAAGAGACTAAAATATTTGACGAGTAAAGAGTTCAGAATAGTCGTTTACAACGAATTATAGTATTGAACTAACTCTATGATCTTGTCTTTCTTCCCCACTTTTATCTTATTTTTCTTTATAAAATCCTGAATTTGTTTTTGATGATCGGTAAAGAAATTCTGTAAATCTTTTTTCGATTCTATTTTTACAGCAGCTTGCTGGTTTATACGTAGGTAAAACACATCAGGACGTTTTATAAATTTTGCAGGCTCAGGTTCTTTATACCCAGCGGCTTTTTTAGGTTTTTGGTATATCACTTCAGGGCGTGCATATAAACTAAGCTTACCTTCTATTAAAAGAATAAAATACGCGCGTTTTACTTTGTTGCCAAATTCATACGGAATGTTTGAAAAAGTATCTTCCCCAACTACTGCTTTCTCTACAATTTCTGGCGTAGCTATGGCCAGAATTTGGTCGTCGGGAGTTTGAAATTCCATTTCGTCGTTATATATATTATAGCGTAAGGGAATATCGTTGTATTGAATTTCTTGAGAAGTATAAATCGTACCCTTCGTAAATTCATCGATTAAGTAAGGCGAGCCTTCAATTTCGCTTTCGGAAAGAGGGCGTCGAAAATCTCCGCGCTGAATTTTATTTGTTTCAAAAAAATCAATTGCATTACGCAAATTGTAAATGCTTTGGGCGTATAGCCCGGCAGAAGAAATTAATAAAATAGCGAGTAGAGAAATGTACTTTTTCATGGCCGATAATTTTGTTATGCTTTAATCATTTCAAAAGTGCTAATTTATTTGAGATAGTTAAAATTTATTATTGCTAATTTTGCGCGAAAATAGATTATGCAAAAACCGGAACTTCTTTTACCCGTTGGAAATCCTGAATCGTTTTATGCTGCATTGCGCGGTGGAGCCAATGCCATTTTCCTGGGATTAAAACAATTTAACGCCCGCGGAAGGGCAAAGAATTTTACCAACGGGCAGCTTGTTACTATTCTGGAAGAAGCCAAAAAGAAAAACATTCTTGTTTACATTACTCTAAATACGGTAATAAAAAACAGTGAAATCCCGGAATTGCTAGATTATCTGAATTTTTTGAATCAGGTTGGTGTTAACGGTGTGATTATTCAGGATTGGGGCGTTTTTTATATTGCACGAACGTATTTTCCGAATTTGGTGTTGCATGCCAGCACTCAAATGGGGATTCATAATTCAACCGGAGCCAATTATGCCCATAAAAAGGGGATTGAACGTGTCGTTTTGGCTCGTGAACTTACACTTCCGGAACTGGCTAAAATATGCAAAAAGAGCAAGGTTGAAACAGAAGTATTTATTCATGGGGCACTGTGTTATTCTTTTTCAGGAATGTGTCTTTACAGCAGTTATGCCGGGGGCAGGGGAGCCAATCGCGGACTTTGCACACAGCCTTGCCGACGAACTTATACCGCCAAAAATTCGCATCAGTATCTCTTTAATTTAAAAGATAACCAGCAAATTGATTTGGTTAACCGATTCGCAAAAATGGGAGTGACAAGTTTAAAAGTTGAGGGGCGCATGAAATCGGGGGAATACACGTATCGTGTGGCGCAAGCCTACCGAACTGCGCTTGACGAACCTGATCAATTGGAAAAAGCCAAACAACTTTTATCGCTTGATTTTGGACGCGAGAAAACCGCCTATTTTATGGGAAAAGATGTAAACGAGGCCATATCAGAAAAAACGGTTGCCGGTGTTTTCCTTGGTAAAGTTGAACGGATTAAAGGACAGGATATTTGGTTGTCGTCGAAAATGAATGTTGAGCCGGGATTTCGTTTGCGTTTTCATATTCCGGGGACCGAAAAGCAGGAAACTGTAAAAGTGCGCGAAGTAGTTGAAGATAATGGTTTGTTTAAAATTCATTCGGGAGGAAAGCAGGTGAAAAGCAATAGCGAAGTTTATTTATCAGGGATTAGCGATGTTAAGTTTCCATCGAAATTAGAAGATAAAAATGCTCAAATTAAGCAGTTAAAATACGGACACAAACAAAAGATTTTAGGTGCTTTAAAAGGCAGAGAAAATGGCCGCAAAGAAGAGTTTTATTTTCGCATCAACTCCATGGAATGGCTGAAAAAGATGAACCTGAATGAAATGGAAGGATTGTTTCTTGCATTTTCAAAAATTACCTGGAGCCGCTTTGACCCCGAGGTGCTGTTTATTCAAAAGTTTAAGGAAAAAATATACATTGAATTGCCGAAATTTATTCAGCAGGATGCCTTGCAGTTTTTCCGCGAGTTAATTGCCAAAATGGTAAAATGCGGATTACGCAACTTTGTTATCAGCCATGTTTCGCAACTGGATCTGATTCCGCCAAAGTGCCGCATTATTGCTAACGAAAATGTATATGTTTTTAACGATGCCGCTGCCCGTTTTATCAAAAACGAAGGAGTAAGTCTGTTTTCTTATCCGCAGGAAATTGATTTTGAAACCCTGTTCTCGTTATCGCACAAAGACGGAATTGTGCCGGTTTATTTTTATCCTGAGCTTTTCCATTCGCGAATGCCAATTGCGATGAAAGATGAGAGTGATGAGCTGGTGGATGATATGAACATTAAGTTGCAGCGTTTTCGCCGAAATGGAATTACGTCCATTGTTCCGCAGGTTCCGGTTTCCATTTCGCAATCGAAAAACAAGCTAAAAAAGAATGGCTTTTCAAGGTTTTTAATTGATTTAAGTTACGAGCCGGTTTCGAAACACCGCGCAAAAACGGTTAAAAGCCGTATTCTGCGATCGGAGCAAATTCAACCATCAAATACCTTTAATTTTAATAAAGGCCTGAAGTAGCGGTGATGTTCAGAAATAAGCAATAGTCGACTGTATTATGTGCAGTCGGCATATGAGATTTCAAGATTTTATTCTTTTTGAAGCCAATTCCAAATAATTCTTTTAAGGAAAGAGGAGGAAGCTGCACCATAAAACAGCAATACAATTTACAAAACAGCTGTTATAAATTCTCCTTCAAAAAGAATAATACTTCGGTTGCCACTTGGCCATGAATCAAATTCCTGTTCACTGACTTGTCATCACCGTAGTATTTTTTCGTTTGCTTTTGTAGTTCATTGTTTCCCTCGTTTAAAAAAACGTAATGACCTGTTTTACCTTCTAATAGCGAAATCTTCGAATTAGGGATTAGTTGATGATATTTTAGCGCGTTTGTTTCAATTGGCGCAACCTGATCATTATTTGCGCCTATTATTAAAACATAATTATTGACGTTCTGAGATTCGTTTGGTAATCCCAAACCCAATGCAGGTGCCATTGCAACAAAAACTTTGAATCTGTCATCTTTAAATGTAGCCGGTACTTTATTGCAATCAATTTCGTCAATTAATTTGCTTAAATCGCCTAATTCCGGGACAGTAAATTCTTTCTTCCCCTCTTTGGTCTTTGCCTGCTCTTTAACCAGTTCACAATTTACCTCGATACCGGCAATTGCAAGCGTGGTATATCCTCCCAATGAAAAACCGACCATTCCAATTCTTGTTTTGTCGATCGACGAATTAATTGTTTCATCAGCCAGTACAGCTGTTAATAAAAAGCTTATATCCTGAGGCCTTGCCCAGTAGCGAACAAAATATTCAGGAATTTTATTGTCGAAGGTATTTCCCCAGTGATCGGGCGCAACAACGATATATCCGTTTTTAGCCAATTCTGTAGCCAACCAGGCCAAACTAAATCTGTTTCCCCCGGTACCGTGTGAGATAACAATTAATGGAAAAGATTTATCGATAAGTTTTGCATTTCTTATTGTTGGAGGTAGTAGAAAAGGTAATTCTGTAGTTCTTTGGAGCATTGAGTCTGTTTCAGCAGTCGGATACCAAAGTTCAGCTTTAACTGGTCGGTTCTGTCGCGTGTTCTGATAATTAATTGTTCGTTCGCCAACATTAAAATCTTGGGCAAAACCCAATAACGGAACTGCTGCAAGAATCAATAAAATTTTAAGTTGTTTCATATTTTCTGCTTTTCCCAAATGTTACTTGTTATGCGCTGGTTGACTAATCATTTTTATAATCAGTTATTCCCAAAAGATTTCCTGAAGGATCAGTAAACTCTAAAGCCCAACCTGTTCTAATTTTAAAGGGTTCTGTCAGAAATTTCACTCCTTTATCTTTCAATTCAGGATAAAGTTTTCTAACATCTTCAACCTCTATCCAGATGGCGGGTTGGGCTTTAGGAAATTTGTTTTTATCTTTGATGATAATTGCAGGTTCTTCTTCTCCAACTTTAAAGGCAATCATACCTTGTTGGCTAAAATCAAATTTTGTTGGTAATCCCAAAACATCGGAATAAAATTTTCTGCTTTCTTCTAAATTATCAGATGGGAAAAAGAAATTGTCATAGTTTTTCATATCCTCTTTTTGTTTTAATCACGTACTTAAAAGTGAAATTTATTTTTTTATCAGTTAAATTGCACCCTTCTAAATTACTATTGAACCGGTTGTTATTTTATACATTTAGCTTGTTCGCGACAGGTTTTAGTTATTTGTTAATTTAAGTGATTCTTGCCCATATCTTTCACCGGTATTAGGGTATTTAGCAATTATGTTTTCTATTTCTGAAATTTCATCTTTTGTTAGGTCCACATCCACGGCTTTTGCATTTAATTCCAGGTATTTACGTCTTTTTGTTCCTGGAATAGGAATAACATCATCTCCCTGAGCAAGTACCCAGGCTAATGCCAGTTGAGTGGTTGTTAGTCCTTTGTCGTTTGCGAAACTTGTTAATTCTTTCACCAGTTGTTTGTTGTTTTCAAGATGCTCTCCCTGAAATCTTGGCAACTTTAACCGTGCGTCAGTTGAGTTCATTTGGCTAATATCAAAGTTCTCGGTAAACATTCCTCGTCCTAAAGGTGAAAAAGGAACTAAAGACATTTTATATTTTCTGAGAGTCGGTAAAATTTCATTCTCAATGTCGCGGCTTAATAATGAGAATTCGCTTTGCAACGCAGCAATCGGGTGTATTGCATTTGCCCTTTCAATTGATTTGGCAGACGCTTCAGAAATCCCTATATATCTTACTTTGCCTTCTTTTACTAACTTAGCCATTGCCTCAATTGTTTCTTCAACAGGGACTTTGGGGTCTATACGATGTACGTAATATAAATCAATACATTCTATATTTAATCTTTGCAGGCTTAACTCTATCGCTTGTCTCATCCATGCGGGGGAACCATCGAATTCACTGGCAAAATGATTGCCATTTTGAGTGTATTTAAATCCAAATTTTGTTGCAATAAATACTTTGTCGCGATTAGGTTTTAGTACTTTGGAAATTAACTTTTCGTTTTCGCCTCCACCGTAGAAATCAGCAGTATCCCAAAAGTTAATTCCTAAGTCCAGCGCACGATGCAGCGTGGCAATACTTTCCTCGTCATTTCTTTCTCCATAAGCATGAGACATTCCCATGCAGCCCAATCCTATTGCTGAAACCTTTTCAGACGACTGTCCTAAAATTCTGTATTTCATATTGTTTTCTTTTTTAGTATATTCGATTTATAGCGGTGGCAATTCCCCGCAGTTTTAATTCTTTAGTAATTCATCAAGTTTATTGTAGAAATCATCGGATTCTCCAACAAATTTCGCCAATATATTTTTGTCTTTATCAAGTATTATTTTGGTTGGATACCCTTGAATCCCATACATTACTGAAACATCTTTGTCAATATCTTTATCATTAATTACGTGCTTCCAATTCAATTTATTTTCTTCAACTGATC
Source organism: uncultured Draconibacterium sp. (assembly GCF_963677155.1). Classification (NCBI taxonomy): domain Bacteria; kingdom Pseudomonadati; phylum Bacteroidota; class Bacteroidia; order Marinilabiliales; family Prolixibacteraceae; genus Draconibacterium; species uncultured Draconibacterium sp. The sequence continues at coordinate 4,638,823 of NZ_OY781884.1, forward strand.
TTTTCCATTTTTCTTCAGTGTCGTTACAAGCTACGCCAATAATTTCTAGTTCAGAGTTATATTTTTTGTAATAATCTCGCATTTTTGGAAAGCCTTTTATACACCATCCACACCAACTTCCCCAAAAATCAAGAACAATGTACTTGTCGTTTATTGAACTCAACGAAAATTCAGAACCAGAGAGTGATTGCAAACTAAAATCTGGCGCAATTTTTCCTTCTACTATATTTTCTTCCGCTTCTTTTATTTTTACATACTTCTGATATCTTAAGTATTGACTGTCAAGCATGTTTTTAAATATTCCGTTTTTTATTTCTGCATTTACATTTTCATAATATTTACCTAATGTATCAAGTTTTTGCCGTGTGAGGTAATAAGCTGTTAGTTCTTTGTCCCAATTATTTTTTATAAACTTTAATTCTTCTCTATTCGCAATACTATTAATTTCTTTTCTCTCCTTGAAAAGATTGTTTATTACCTCCTTATCTCCATTGTTTGACATGAGCGAGTCAAGTTGTAATTCAATCTTTGCAGACTGTGACATTTTCTGAATATATCCATCTCTTAATTGGCTATACTCCTTATTAAACTCTGAACCTTTTGCTTCATACTCTAAATAATAATCGTGAAGTTTACCTTTCACTGTAATATGGTCATTAGGTTTTATTAAAAGAACAAGATATTTATGACGTGGATAATATGGAGAACCATTAACTCTTTTGAATCCTCCTTTTTTCGGAAAAAGGAACGTAAAAATAGGCTCATCACTTGGAGAATCGAATATGAATTTATCGTTTTTGGAAATTATTGTATCCGTAAAAGGTTCGTCCATTTCATAAAATTGAGAAACAGGTGCATATTCCATAAAGATGGTATCATTTTCTATTCCCTCAATTTCAACTGACAAGTTATGTTGTTGTCCACACGATGACATTATTAGTCCGAAAATAAAAATACTGGCAAATTTTTTAATATAATTCATAATATGTGTTGTTTGTTGATTGTGCATTTCGGTTTTATTATTGTTGTTGCTAACGTTTTATATTGTGTGTTGTGTACTGGCTTTTTGTTTTTTTATTAATTCACTTATTCCAAATTCAGGACTAGATAAAACTTCTTTTTTTATTTGTTTCAAGTATTTTTTTGCTCCTTCCATTGAAGCTTGAGCTAGAAAAATAACGTCAACTTTAGATTCCAATAGTTCTATTTTTTTTGCAATTCCTTTTTCATATCCACGAAAGTCTTTCTTTTCAAAATAAGACCAGAATTCACTACAATCACAGTTTAAAATTTCAATTTGTTTATTTAGCTCTGATGAAACTTTAAGTAGTAAATTCTCGCTCACTTTTTTTGTTGAGTTTGCGGTATATACTAAGCCAATTTTTTTAAAATTCTGAACGATGTATTCAACAATTGGTTTGTCAATTCTATGAATGTGATAATCATTATCACATTCTTCGCCGTATGTAGAACAAGTACAAATTATTATTGACGGTCTTTCTCTTTTTATTAATTCGATTTCACTTCTAAAAGACTTAACATCTGTCTTTCCATTAGATAATGCTGTTTCAAGCAATTTTTCATTAACGAAATGCTTAACAGTTGCATTGCTGTCGTATTTCCTAACTAGTTTTTCAAATCTATCGATGTGAACTTCAGATGTGTGTAAAAATGCTATCATTATTTTTTGAGCTTGTCTACAACGGCATTAGTTTTTATTTTGTCATCATTGAATTAATCTCTTTCTAGATATCTCAAGGATTATAAAGATTCTAAAAAGTTTCTTCATTTTGAGTGAAAGTTAATTTGTTTAATTAATCATTTCTGCTCTCGATATATCTACCTAAAACCATTCCAATAGATCCAGCTAGAATTGCACCTGGAATTATTATCATTCCAGCTGTATCAGAATCAGGAATAACCTCTAATACCAACAAGATTACACCTATTAAAAAACCAGATGATGCTCCAATAATGGTAAACCCAAAAGTGTACCATGGAAATTGTTTTTTGCTACTTTGAGGCTCATTGAAACTTGATTGGTTTGTCTCTTTTTCTCCTTGCGAAGAATTAATAAGAAAATCAGGAGAAACATTTAATGATGATGCAATAGTTTTTAAAGTGCTACCTCTGGGTACGCTTTCTCCATTCTCTATTCTTTGTATAGTTCTTAAGCTGATTCCAGAATTTTCACATAATTCTTCTTGTGAGAATCCTTTACTTTCTCGTAGCTCCTTTATTTTTAATTGCATGCTCATAACTGTTTATTTACTTTTTTCTAAAATTTGAGTCAAATATAAGTATCATTAAAGCTAAAATATAACGTCATTCTATAAGCATTTCATGTTTTTACATAATTTGCTTAAATGACATATTAACGACGTAGGTATGACGTAAATATGACTAAAAAGAATATTCAAATTATTAATCTTGGTCTGAACTCTATAATTACCACCAACAGTTGGTACATCTTGTCGGGGTGGATTTCGAAGAGTCTGCCTTCTGTAGGTAGGCGTTTCTGTCTGAAGGAAATGACGGTAAAGAAAGGAGCGGAGACAATGTCCTGAATTTTATTCATTCAAATATTGCTTTACTTTTTTTTCTACAGGTTCCTCAAGTGTCAGTAAAAATACCGCAGCCCAAAGTCGGTTGTTACTATTATTAAAATCAAAGTCTTTGTGGTTAGACAAAAATCCTGCAACAATGGTTGGGGATAAACTTCCCGAAATTTCAATCGCACCGTAAAAATCCTTATAATACTCGTTGCTTTTTCCTAGGTTATGTACAAGTCTCACAAAGTCCCCTTTATTATTTAAGTCAATTGAAATATAATTTTCAGGATTATACAAAGTAGTATCTCTGTTACTCACCATTCGAGGTGTTTCTTTAATCCATATTTTATTACGCACAACAGAATCAATGCTGAATAGAAATTCATATTTCATTTCTTCTTCAAAAGCCCAGTCCAGACTGCCATTAGTTGCATTTTTGTGAAGTAAGTCAATATATTGATGGTAGGCTTTCTCAATTTCATTCAATTCCGTTTTTGATAGTACTAAACTGTCAACAAACGAAATGATTTTCACCAATTCTTTTCTTCCTTTCTTGTCAAAGTATTTCTCAATTTGCTTTGAATTTAAATCATTTTGTCCAATACCTGAATTGGCAAAAATCAAGATTATTGAAAGTGTTAAAATTAGTTTATGCATCTCTGTTTTAGTTTGTTCATGACGTTGAGTGTGTGATTTCGTAGGGTATTGCGGGCTTCAAACTCATCAAGTTCCCACCAAACTTGATGCGGGAGATACCGCTCGGAAACCCTTATGAATTATACAACACATTGTTCGCATCAGTATCATTAGATTTTCTGTTTGCTAAGAATTGTAAATGAAAAAGTTGTACCAACATTTACTTCGCTTTCCACCCATATTTTTCCACCGTGTTTTTCAACAAACTCTTTGCAAATAATTAACCCTAAGGGTGTTCCCTTTTCATTATTTGTTCCTGTTGTAGAAGTGTTTTTATCGATATAAAATAGATCATTTTGTTGCTATCCCACTCTTATCTCCAAGCTCTTCTTTTATACTTAATGATTTTTTGTGAAATTCTAATGCTTTAGGATGTGTGTTTATAGCCCAAATATTTCTTTGTTGAAAACAGAAATTCTTCCCCAAAAACAAAGCATTAAAAGGGCTTATGTTATTCTAGCAACTGTACATTTTGTAAATGTTTCCCAAAATACTTTTGTAGCAAATTCTCTAATTTAGTTTTTACAAAGGGTTTCGAAATATAATCGTTACAACCTGCCTCCAATGCTTTTTCCATATCTCCGGAAAGAGCATAGGCGGTTTGGGCGATTATTACGACATCCTTGTTAAATTCCCGGATTTTGCGTGTTGCTTGGTAGCCATCCATTAATGGCATTTTTATATCCATAAAGATTAAATCGATATCATAATACTTTTGACAAAGTTCAAGAGCTCTACTTCCTGTTTCAGCCTCCATTATTTCTTTGCCAAAATTATTAATCAACAGATGAAGATATTTCCGAGAGATTTCATCATCATCGGCTATTAGTATTTTTAGTTTTCTATTTAATAGTTTTGGCTTTTCGTATTTGGATGAGTTCATTTTCTCAGCAGATGAATTATCGGTTATATTCCTTTTTGCAGGCAACGTAAAACAAAATGTTGACCCTATTCCTTCCTTGCTTTCCACCCAAATTTTTCCACCCAGCATTTCCACATAAGATTTGGCAATGGCAAGTCCCAATCCTGAACCTTCAAAAGCCATCTCATCTGCAATATCTGCTTGTTCAAATCGATTGAAAATTGCTTCTTGCCGATGAGCCGGAATTCCTATTCCTGTATCTTTTACATAAAGTTCAATTAAAGAGTCATTTAATTTGCAACCAACCTTTATCGTCCCCGATTCGGTATATTTTATTGCATTTTTTATTAGGTTTGAAATTATGGAGCCCAGCTTATCCTTGTCAGTTTCTATATGCTTTTTATTATCAGGCAGCAACAAATCAATCATTAGATTCAGACCTTTCTTTTTTGCTTCAGGTTTAAAAAAATGAACCATTTCTTCTACCTCAGTATTAATATCTATTTTCTGGTTTCTAACACTAATAATTCCTGCTTCAATTTTTGAGACTTCAACAATATCGTTTACCGTATTCAACATACGCTGTCCGCTTTTATGTACAATTTTTATAAAGTTTTCTCGCTCCTTGCTATTTAAATCAGGATTTAAAAGAAGGTCAGTAAAACCCAATATACCATTCATCGGGGTGCGTATTTCGTGACTCATATTTGCCAGAAATGCCGATTTTAAACGGTCGCTTTCCTCGGCTTTTTCTTTAGCTTCTCTGAGTTTTAGTTCCATATTTATACGGTCCGTAATTACTTCAGAATAAATGATAAAACCGCCAATAGAATTATCTCTATCGTACCATGGGCGGCATTCCCATCGTGCCCACCCAACTGTTCCGTCATCTTTGTAATATGGGTCATTTTCGGCACTGGATACTTCACCCAGTAATGCTTTTTTATGGACATCATGCCATTTTTGTGGTAAATCCTGGAATACATCATAATGATGCTTTCCTATAATTTCTTTTTCTTTTACCTGATAGTCTTGTAAATATCTTTGACTTACGAAGATGTATCTGTAATCTTTATCATGAACAGCAATTGCACTTCTGTTATGTTCAATTATGTATTTCATTAAATCATATGAATGTTTTAATGCTCTCTCTCCTTCCTCTGCTTTTTCTTTGGCTTGAGTTAACTCCTGTAATATTCTTTTTTGTTCTGTAATATCAATTTTCAGCCCCCAATACCGAAGTAGTTTTCCGTTTTCGATATAGCCAACTGCACTATTTAAGAGTTGAATGGTTTTTCCATCCTTTATTCTTTCTTCGGTTTCTACGTTTGTTAGTCGGTAATTTGATGTAATAAAGTTCTTGAGAGCCTGTCTGTTTTTTTTATTATTTTTTCCACCGTGAAGTTCTTGTTGTTTTATTCCGAGAAGGTCTTCAGGAGATTTATTACCATACATTTGAGCAAGCCGATGGTTACATTCAGCAATGTATGTATGCTTATATATAAAGTCGATTTGTTCCTCAATATTCATGGATAAATCCATTGGCTTATCAAGCTCCATCCTGTAAATCCCCTCCGAACTCTGTTCTACAAATGCCCGGTATTTTTTTTCGCTTTCTTCTGCTTTTTCTTTAGCCTTTATTAATTCTTTTTCAAAAAGTTTACGTTGAGTTATGTTTTTATCAATTCCCCTATATCCAATAAGTTCTCCTTCATTATTTAAAATTGGGAGCGCATTGGTAAGAAGGCAAATTAATTCTCCGTTTTTCCCGATACTCCAGTTTTCCAAATCTTTTATTGGTTGTTTTTTTGCTGTTATTTCAGTAAAAATGGGAGCGACTCTTTTTGCTTCATCTTCCGGCATAAGATCGAATGGAGTTTTTCCAATAATTTCTTCCTCTGATATTCCAAAAAAGTCTATACTTTTTTGTGAGCTGTAGATATATTTTCCATTCTTGTCAACTTCCCAAACCCAGTCAGCACTGCTGGAAATAACAGTTCTTAAACGTTCTTCGCTTTCTATCAATGCTTTATTTGACTGCTCCTGTTCCAATTTCTGTAAGGTTATTTCGCTAATAAGTTGTGTCATATTCAGCAAAAAGTCCATCGCAATTTTTACTTTTTCCTTCGAAACAACCGGTACATTTTCGAGTGCTCTGAGATATTCTTCTTCATTAAAACCAAATTTTCTCGCTTGTTTTTTAAAATAATTTCGATTGGGTTCTTCAAAAAAGAATTGACCTGAAAATAAGTTGGCAATATGCTCTCCTTTTATGATTAGAGGTACTGCTACGTCGACCAATCCATTTAAACATTTATAAAAATGGTATTTTTCACCATTCCCCAATTCGTTAGCTAATACAGTATCGCTAACTGTGCAGTTTTTTGAAGTTTTCGGATTAATCCTATGAAAACGGGTGCAAATTTGTCTCCATCCTGATTTTGACAGCACGTTTCCTTGTAAGTCTAAAATAGCGGTAACAAATCCAGTAGATTGGTTGAATCCTTCAAGGAGTTTATTTACTTTCTCAAAATCGATTAAATTAAGAATATTTATTTTTGCTGTCATAATTTCATCTATTTGATTCAGGAAGAAAGGATTACCGAACTACTGAAAGATACGAAATTATCTTTAACTGTTACACTTTCTATTTAGTTGGTTTTTTTAGCATTGCTTAAAACCCTGCCTGCCATATTGCAACCTAAGTTTACATTTTCTTATTTTATAACAATAAACAGAAAGAACGAAAAAGTGGAATAAGGTTGAGATACAAAATAAGCCTTTAGAGCCTGTCAACATAGATTATCCCCGCTCTTTTACTACAGAAATACGATCAGTTCTCTGAGCCGTTAAGCCTGTTTTTAGGTTATTATATTACCGTATTTTTGTTCCTTCATAATCAAAATATTATGACTAAAAATAATCATTTTGTTGGAGTTGACGTATCAAAAGACAAATTTGATGTTGGGGATAATGTGACCGGACATCGTTCTTATCTGAATGACAGCAAGGGGTATTGCCAGTTTGCCAAACAATTGCCGGCCAATAGTTTTTGCGTTATTGAAGCACAGTGAGCTACTATCAACAGCTTGCCATGTATTTGTATGAGCATGATATTGAATTAGCAGTAGTTAATCTGATTTTCATCAAGCGTTTCATTCAGATGAAGTTGCAGCAAAACAAAACCAATAAAAGTGATGCCCGAATGATTGTTTTGTACGGACAGGAACAGCCCGGTTTGTCTCCATGGATTCCAGCACCGGATTGCATCACAAAATGCAAGCAACTTCAGAGTTTGACAAGCCAGGGTGTTAAAAGTGGTGTGTTAATTTGTTCTCTGAAACGACAACTTAAACAGGTGTGCCAGAAAATTGATTTTCTTGCTTATTTTACCCTCTGAAGTGTGTTGCATAATGGATTTTTCGGACTAAGTGTCTAAAGAATGAAAAGCTTACTTCCTGCTTTCTTTGCTTTCATTTTAAATAATTGTTTCTCTGTCAATTTTCGCTAAGGATATTTGTAATTCGTTTGAAACACTAATGAATTTAACGGTTCATTCGCATTCTGTTGGGCTGACCTTTGCCCTGGTTCGAAAAATCAGGTTCATCTTCACGTTCATGATTATGAGACGACATATTATCCCCAAAGTTATAAGTTAGTGTTGCTCCAAATTGCCGGCCTCCCCACCAGCTTTTCGATACTTGTTTAAAGCCTGCTCCATTGGTTACTGTACTCCATTTTCGGGAATTAAATAAATCTTCGGCACTAAGGCTTATACTAAATTTATCAAACGTTTTTCGGAGTCCTGCATCCAATGAGTAACTGGCTTTCTCGTGGCCCTGGGCAACCAATTGCCTGGCATTATAGTCGCCATTTAATTGCAGGGTGTAAGATTTAGGTAAGGCTATGTTGGCAATCGTTTGTACGTTCCATGTAAAATTATCCTGCATTTTCCCGATAACCGGCGAAGCAGCTCCCTGAGGTAAGTAGCTAAATCCATCAAGCTTGTAGTAAAATAAGTTTACAGATGTTGTAAGGTCAATCTTTTTGAAAAATCTGTCTTTCAATACAAGTTCAGTTCCTGTAGATGTTGACTTTGTAATATTCTCATAAGTCGTTTTCATTATGTTGTTTTCCATATAACTGATGTTTTGGATGACATTTTCTGTTGTCCGAAAATAACCAGAGAATGAGAACATGTGATTATCCCAGTTCTTTATGTAATTTAGTTCGAAAGAATTTGAATATTCAGGCTTCAGAAACGGGTTTCCAAATGAAATATTTGTCGAATCGGTTATATTCAGAAACGGGTTTAGTTGTTCTTCCCAGGGACGGCTTATCCGGCGCGAATAATTTAACTGAACCTCATTAGCATTCGGTAACGAATAGGAAAGAAAAGTACTTGGGAACAATTTGAAATAGTGGGTTTTATAAGGGGCAACATCTTCCTCCGATTGCATATATGCCTGCGAGCGGGTTACAACATTTGAGTATTCTCCACGCACTCCTGCCTGGTAAGAAAATTTCTCCAGTTTTCCTCCGTAAGTCCCGTAAATCGCGCGTACATTCTGATTATAGGTAAAACGGTTGAAAAGGGAGGTAACGGGGTGGAAGTTGTTTTCATTGCTTCCCGAATGGGTTTCTACCGGACTGACATTCTTATCGACTGTTCCTTTATATCCGGCTTCAATCTTATGCTTTTCGTTGATTGTATTAACATAGTCGGCCTGAAATTCCCAATTATGGTTACCCATATCGCTCTTCTGTTTCTGATAAGTGGACATTTCTTTATTATCTGCAAACAATGAAGTTTGTTTATAAACGGCAGGCTGCTTCATTTTCCACCTGTTGTAAGAAGCTGAAAGATCAATATTACTGTTGTCGCTGAATTCGTGCTTGTACCCCAATTGCAAATTACCTCCAAACATGTCGTTCTTCATCGACGAAGTACGGTTGCTTTGGGAATAAAAATCTGTGATGTTACTTCGGTAATCAATTGTGTTGTTATCTGTTCCACGGTCAATCATTGTCATACCTGAGAGCGACAGGTGGTCTTTCGTTGTAACATGCCAGGTAAGTCCGGTACGGGCAAACCAGCTATTCCAGGTTCCTTTGCCCGCTGATTTCTGATTTAGATAGGTGGTATCTGCACCCAAATAATTCTGCCGGTTCGAATATCCACCGCTTTTAAATACCCAGCGGTTAAACCCCAAATTGGCAAAAGCATCCAGTTTGCTACTGCTGAAATTGAAGTTTGTGCTGGCGCTGTATCCTCCATGCGAATCGACACCTGCCTGCATACCGCCGTAATACCCTGCTTTACGGTTCTTTTTAAGGATAATATTGATAATTCCTGCTGTTCCCTCGGGGCTGTACTTTGCCGAAGGATTGGTAGTAATCTCTATTTTTTCGATACTCTCTGCGGGCAACTGTCGTAGTATTTGCCCCCGGTTTTGGGAAGACAACCCTGATGCCTTTCCATCTATCCATACAGTTACAGATGAATTTCCGCGCAATGATACTTCTCCTTTATTACCGACTTTCACCGATGGAATATTACGAAGCACATCGCTGGCCGATCCACCTGTTGATGCGATATTCTGGGCAACATTAAAAACTTTTTTATCCAACTCAAATTTCATTTGCGACCTTAAACCTTTAACCTGCACTTCTTCAATCCCAACTACATCTTTAGACAGAAGAATTGGAGGAATATCAACAACGTTATTCTCATTAGTAACAACAATAGCTGTTTCATAAGCAACATAACCTATCATCGATGCTTTTAAAATAAACGTATCAACAGGCAGATTTTCTACTGTAAATATTCCTTCCTTGTTGGTAATCGCACCTTTGGGCTGGTAATCGTCTGCCCCTTTTTTTGTTATGCTGATAGTAACAAACTCAAGGGGCTCATTTGTTTGTGTATCGAGCACCTTTCCTTTTACTGTCCCGGGAAATTTTTCGGCAGCATGGGTGTTGCCAAATAAGGTTATCATAAAAATAACACTGACTATTAATTGTTTCATGACTTATAATTTGTCCGTAAAATTGTTGAATAAGAATGTGGGTTGTTTGCGATATCCGGGCAAAACGAAAAAATGCAGGCTGATAACGAAAAACCGGGCTTTTATAGGTTGCCGTTTATTTCCCGAATAATACTGTGTTTCATTATCTTTGTGAAAAGTTTTTGCTATGCAAATTGATAAACTTACTTCCCGAAAATCGATAATAATATCCAGTCTGTTATTGGCGATATTTATTATTTATCCCAACATTGTTTACTTACGATGGGACCTGGAAGATATTGAGTTTTACGGCGGGAAAGTTCCGTTTTTTGTTCTGTTTGCTTTTCGTTATGTTTTTTTTGCCACAATCATTTATATTTCCTTTCAGGTTAATGTTCGCCACCTTAGTAAAGACACTCTTGCAAAAAGGCTGGGGCGCATTCTGGTGATTGTCCTGGTTTCTTATGGTATTTATATTCTCATTGCATTTGCTATTGTCCCGCATGGCGACAGTTTTAATGATATACTGATATTCCAGTTTGCCATTGTTTTTTTACTCTGTGTACTCCTTGGGCAAATTTTGGCTATGTATTCAGAGCAGCGAAAAAAAGAACAGGAAATAGAACAATTAAAAGTTGAAAGCCTGCAAAGCCGCTGCGAAGCCCTGGCAAACCAGATTAATCCACACTTCTTTTTCAATTCACTCGGAGGTCTTTCTTCCCTTGTCAGGGAAGATGATAAAGAGCGAACGCTTGAATATGTAAACAAGTTGTCGGCGGTTTTTCGCTATATATTGCAAAGCGACAAAAAAGGCCTGGTAACATTGGACGAAGAATTCAACTTTCTTGAATCATACCGTTATCTCCTTGAGGTTCGTTATGCAAATAAGCTTTCGTTTGATATTGCGATTGATAGTAAAAACAGAAAACTGAAGCTCCCGGTATTATCACTGTTGCCTCTAATTGAGAACGTTGTAAAACACAATGTCATTGATAGCGAAAACAGGATGGTTGTTTCGGTTCTGGTAAATGAGAAGTCGGAAGTTGTTGTCTCTAATCCAATCCATAAAAAGCTGGAAGAATCTCTTTCGAATGGAATCGGCTTAACGAATTTGAAAAACCGCTTTATGCTGTTAATGGATTCGCCTATACAGATAGAAAAGACCGATGAAATGTTTCTGGTATATTTGCCTTTAAAAGATTAGATACATGAGAGTATTGATAGTAGAAGACGAAACTTCGGCATATATCAATCTGAAGAAGATACTCGAAGAAGTCGATAATACAATCGAGATTGCGAAAAACACCGAAAGTGTAAAACAAACCGTAAAATGGTTGGAAAACAATGTTGCTCCCGACCTTATTTTCATGGATATCCACTTGTCTGACGGGTCGGCTTTCAACATCTTTTACCTGATAACAGTTGATGCACCCATTGTTTTCACAACCGCCTATGATGAATATGCGATTGAGGCATTTAAGGTTAACAGCATTGACTATCTGATGAAGCCTATTGAGAAAAGCGAAGTAAAACGTGCTCTTGATAAATACCGGAAATTAAACGGGCATGATTTGGTAAAATATATCAACCAGTTGTCTCAATTAATACCTCCGGGAAGGTACCCGGAAAAGCTCCTAATCCCTGTAAATGACAAGTTAATTCAGGTAGCCCTAAACGAAGTTGCCTGCTTTTATACTACAGATAATTCAACCCAAATCATACTTCTCGACGGACAAAAATTTTCCTACAATAAAAGTTTGGATAGTATTGTAAATACAGTAGATCCTTCGTTATTTTTTAGGGCAAATAAGCAGTTTGTTATTGCAAAAAAACATATTAGCGACATTACAATTTGGTTTGATAACCGGCTTTTGATTTCACTAATGGTTGAAACACCAGAGCGAATTTATATCAGCAAAAATAAAGCTGCATCATTTAAGCAATGGATGATTTCGTAAGCGACAGATTGTATTATACACACATGCATGCATCGATTAGCGAACTAAAGATTCAAACAAGAGCAATACAACTGTCAATCTTCTAATGCTTTATCGATAGAATACCTATTGGAACATCTAATCTCTGTGGGGGCAGTTCCCCGCTGCTTGCAGCGTAAATTTAGTAAATTTGTGAATGCGAGAAAGTTCATACATTCATAAATCACATAATGTATCGGTCTTGTTATACCATTTTGTTTGCCCAGCTAAATACCGACGGGTTGTTTTTAGTAATGAGGTTGACCAAAGTTTGAAAACTATTTGCCAGGAGATAGAGAAGCGTTACTCAGTGTATTTTATAGAAATAGGTACAGACAATGATCATGTACATTTTTTTGTTCAATCAGTTCCGACTCAAAGCGCAACGCAGATAATCAAAATGTTGAAAAGTATCACAGCAAGAGAAATATTCCGACAGCACCCAGAAGTAAAGAAACATTTCCCAACCCATGGGGCAGAGCAACTGGCCCAGCTTTTCATCCAGAGTCATGCGGTTCAGTAAATCCTGTGTTCGCTCCTCAACCGAATACTGATTGATAGATTGGTTTTTGGGTTTGCGCACTTGCGAAATTGCCTATCTCCAGTAAACTAAGAAGGATTTTGTACCACATAACTGAATTTTTTGTTGGTTTAAAAATTAAGGCGCAGAAATATGTATTACGATTAAATAATCGTGAGATTTGAGCAGAACAGTTCGACGATTAAAGTATTATTGACAATACCGGATTCCGCTATTACTCGTTTGCCAGGTTAACAATGTGGCAGGCAACAACACCGGCCGTTTCGGTGCGCAGCCGGGCATTTCCTAACGAGATTGCTTCAAATCCGTTCTCTAAAGCGAGTGCTATTTCTTCGGGACTAAAATCACCTTCAGGGCCAATCAAAATAAGCACTTTATTGCTGGGGTTTACCACGTTTTTTAGGTGTTGTTTTTCCCCTTCGTTACAATGAGCAATAAACTTTTTTGTTTCAGTAGCTTGTGATAAGAGGTCGGAAAGTTTTGTCAACCCATTGAGTTTCGGTAGGTAGGCTTTTACTGATTGTTTCATGGCCGAAACCAGAATTTTCTCCAAACGCTCGGGTTTTATCACTTTACGTTCCGAATGTTCCGAAAGAAGAGGGGTGACCTCGTCTATCCCAATCTCGGTGCATTTCTCCAGAAACCATTCTGTGCGGTCGATGTTTTTGGTTGGGGCAATGGCAATGTGCAAATGAAAATCTTTTTTGCCAAAATCAGTTTGTGACTCAATAATGCTGAGTTGGCATTTTTTAGGATTGGCATTTTGAATTCTTGCTTTGTAGAATCCGCCTTTACCATCTACTAGCTCAATCTCGTCGCCTTCTTTTAAGCGAAGCACACGGATGGCATGTTTCGATTCGGTTTCATTTAAAATAACTTCGGCACCTGAAATATCCGGGACATAAAATAATTGCATGGATTCAAAACTTTTTCAAGTGCCAAAGTTAGTAAAAATGTTATTCCGATTCTGTAGAAATAACGAAGTCGTGAATAACGAAAACGGTGAATTTATGCTTCCAGCTCTTCACTAAACTTAAATGTTTTATACAAGTATCCCATAGCCGGGAAAATTATGAATATTCCAACAATCAATGCAATTAATAAAAATAGCTGTACTTGTTCCGGTGCTTTTGCCGCCTGAATGGTAATATCGTGGCCGCTGTTTGTTTTTACCAGCACCGGAAACTGAATGGCAAACCATCCGGTAACAATTAGCGTAGTTTGAAGCCCCGCTGTTACTCGTAGCCAGTTGCCTTTGTTTTTATTCAGGAAATACCAGAAAGCCGGTAGTGCAAGTGTGGCAATAACTATACAAGTTATACTTATACGTGAGTTGATAAAATCTTTCAATAGCGGGTGACCCGCAACTTTCGCTGTTGCAAATACAATTGCTCCCATTACAACCAGCGAAATCATCAAGCGCTTGGTCATGCGAGTGAAGTAGATAAAGTAGTTTTTATCTTCAATTTCGCTAACGGTAAAAATACCCGCCAAAAAGGCAAATAGCAGCACCATAAACAAGCCCATACTTACCGAAAACCAGTTTAACCACGGATGGATGTATACGGCATAAAAACCAAGCTGATAATCCATGGATATTTCTCCTAAGATCAGTCCTCCAACGGTTACGCCTAAAAAGAATGTTGTAAACAAGCTTGAGTAGCGAAATATGACCGAATAAATAGCTCTCGGACGTTTTTCGTCGATATCGTAATGGCGGAATGTAAATGCAGATCCACGAGCGATAATACCAAGCAGCACCAACAGAACAGGAATGTGCAATGCTGTAAGAACCGTGGAATAAACCGACGGGAATCCAACAAACAAGATTACAACCACTAAAATGAGCCAGACGTGGTTGGCTTCCCAAACCGGGGCAATAGCGCGGGATACAATTTTTGAGGCTTTACCTCTCGATAAAAGTTCGAGAATTCCGCCGCCAAAATCGGCGCCGCCAAGCAAAACGTAAAGCATTAAACAAATAACCAATATAATGAGATTAGCTTCAGCCATTTTTTAGATATTTTGATTGTAATAGTTGTATTTGGCGACTTAACAGCCAGGTAACGACAAAAGTTAATATGACATAAACCGCAGTAATGGTGTAAAAAGTGTACTGTATTCCGGGCATTGGCGTTAACGAGTCTTTCGTTTTCATAATACCGTAAATGATCCACGGCTGTCGCCCTACTTCGGTAACAACCCAACCGGCCTCTACCGCAATAAAACCAAGCGGAGTAGCAATGGAGAGCATGCGCAACCACCATTTCTTTTCCAGCCAGTGTTTCCATTTGTAGGTTCCGGCAAAAAACAGTGCGGCAATCAGCATCAGAAACATTCCAATCCCAACCATTAACTGAAATGAATAGTGGGTGATCGGTACCGGCGGCCACTCTTCTTCCGGAAATTCTTCCAGACCTTTAACTTCGGCGTTAAAATCACCATGAGCCAGGAAACTCAGAAATCCGGGAAGTTTTATCGCGTAGTTTACTTCGCGGTTTTCCACGTCAGGAATTCCGCCGATGATTAGAGATGCTTTTTCCTCTGTTTTGAAATGCGACTCGAAAGCAGCCAGTTTAGCCGGCTGTAGTTTGGCAACGTTTTTTGCCGCCAAATCGCCACTTAAGGGTTGAAGAACTGCAGCTACCGATGCAAATGCCAGTGCTATGGTTATGGCTTTGGCGTGAATCTCCAGTTTATTTTTCATGTACAATACTGCATGTACTCCGGCCACTGCAAATCCGGTTGCCGAAAAAGCTGCAATTGTCATATGGTGCGCCTGCGAGAACCATGCTTTGTTGAACATGGCCTTTACCGGATCGATGTTAAAAGCTTGTCCGTCAATCCAGTCGAAACCCGAAGGAGCATTCATCCAGGCGTTGGCCGAAACCACAAAAATACCTGAAAGTACACCTGCAATTCCTACTACCATTCCGGTATAAAGGTGAACCCATTTATTCAGGCGTTTCCAACCGTACAGGAATAATCCCAGGGCGATGGCTTCCACAAAAAAAGCCGTTCCTTCCCACGAAAAGGGCATCCCAAAAATTGGCCCGGCGTGTTCCATAAATGTGGGCCATAACATTCCCAACTCAAATGATAATACGGTACCGGATACGGCACCAACGGCAAAAAATATTGCTACACCTTTTGCCCAGGCTTTTGCCAAATCGAGGTAAACCGGATTTTTTGTTCGCAGCCATTTCCACTCGGCAACAAACATGAACCACGGCATTACCATTCCTATACAGGCAAATACGATGTGAAATCCTAACGAAACGGCCATTTGCATTCTAGCGGCCATAAATTCAGTCATTTTTTATACTATTTTCTGTTTACATTGTATGCCATTCTTAACAACAATTGTCGCTTGTAGTTTGAGCTTTCTTGTCGATTTATGCATTCTATATAAGCAAAAACATTCAATGTGTTGATTGATTGGGATATAGACTTGTGAAATTGCGTAGTTGTATTACTAATTTAGAAAATACAATTGAGTAATAACAGGGGGTGTAAGAATTTTAAGTAAACTAAAGTTTAATAATATGCTGTGAAATTGCTATTTAAACATTCGGGGAACCAGATGAAAAGCCAGCTTCCCACTTCGTGCTTCTACTTCTTCCCATTTTTCAATGTCGAAATTGATACCAACGGTGGATGTCGTTGGCATATCGCTATAAAATTCATCGAGCAAATTACACACATAGTAGTAAAAACCGGGGTTATGACCAAAAAAGAAGACGGTATTTACATCGGGGGGCAGCAATCTTATTAGTTCCAGAAAATCTTCGGTGGTAAGGCCATCATAAATGTCTTCAACCGTAATAATATCTTGTCGTCTGTAGTTAAGATTTTCTGCAAAAATCATAGCTGTTTTAAAAGCGCGTTTTGCAGGGCTTGAAATGATTTTATCGGGTAGTATACTACGCTTTTTAAGTTCATCACTAATTAGCCTGGCATCTTTTTTACCTCGTTCGCGCAAATCGCGTGTAAAATCATCTTCGTACCCGTAAGGTACTGCCTTGCCATGTCGTACAATTACTACCTGTTTCATAAGTTTATATTAAAAGGCCTGTCATAACAATTAATGAAAGGCCTGGTTAGCCTTTTTATACCGGTTTATAAACATCAACTGCTACCTCTGCCAGTTTGCCTATTTTGGGAACAATAGTGGTAAAATGCAAACTGTTGTTATGGAAATCAATCGCTGCCTGATCTTTCCATTTCTCAATCAGGCAATAGGTTAAAGGATCATCTACTTTTTTATGCAAAACATACTCAATGTTTCCAGCCTCGGCACGTGATGCTTCTCCCAATTCTTTAACAAGTTCTAAAAATGCTGATTCCTGTCCTTTTTGTACTATAAATTTGGCTACAATTGTAATCATCTGGTTCGTTTTAATTTTATGAATCTTCATGGCTAAAACGGAATTGTGAAAAAGTAAATCCGGTTTTTATTAAGCTGTAGAAGTTGTCTAAAACAAATTTAACTTAATTTGTAGCAATAAGACAAATTTTAATGAGACGAATTGGACTGTTATCCGACACACACGGATTTATTCACGAGCGCATTTTTACTTTTTTCGATGAGGTAGACGAGATTTGGCATGCTGGCGATTTTGGAAACATTGAAACAGCAGATCGGTTGGCCGACTTCAAACCATTGCGTGGTGTTTACGGAAATATCGACGGGCAGGATGTACGTGTGGTTCATCCGATGCATCAGCGTTTTAAATGCGAGGATGTAGATGTTTGGATGACACATATTGGTGGTTATCCGGGACGTTACGAGCGTTACGTAAAACCGGATATTTATACCAATTCGCCCGATCTTTTTATCAGCGGGCATTCGCATATTTTAAAAGTGATTTTTGATAAAAAGCTGAATTTTCTACACATGAATCCCGGAGCTGCCGGTTACAAAGGTTTTCATAAAGTATGTACTGCCCTGCGTTTTGTAATAGATGGGAAAGAGATTCGCGATCTTGAAATTTGGGAGTTGCCGCGTCACGAAGCGGTGCCAAAATTATAATACTTTAAAATCGAACAGCTCATTCCAGAGGCGGTTAAACTCTTCGTAGTATTGTTCTACAATCTCAAATTTTGTGGTAGCCACCAGGTTTTCCTGGTTGTGTTTGGTTGCGGTGTAAGTCCAGTTGAAACTTCCGGTTATCGCAATTTTGTTATCGATAATACCAAACTTGTTGTGCATGTGATAATGCGAATGATCGATTTTTACCGGGATTCCTGCTTTGGCAAGTTTTTCTATTTCAGATCCGTTATCCTCCATTTTTTCATCATCGGTAATGATTCGCACTTTTACCCCACGTTTATGGCAGGAAATTATTCTACGTGCCAACTCGTTATCGGTAATCGTAAAGATGCAAAGATCAACGGTGTGAGTGGCATGATCGAGCAGTGTTTTTATCTCATTTTTAATGTCGTTTCCAGGGCTGAAAAATACCCGGTTAAAGTGAAATGCATTTTCGTTAATGGGGTTAATGCTGGTTTCCAACCACGAAATAACATGGTTGTGGCCTGATGCTTCCAGCTCTTTGCCTTTTTCAATCAACAGCTTTTTTAGCGCTTCCCGGTCTTTACGGTTGAGTCTTTTCAATCGGCCGGTAATTGACTTAGGTACCTCATTCTCTTGCAACGAATCGCAGCGTTTCACAAAGTAATTAAAAAGGTCTTGCATGGTTTGTTTTATTAGATTGATAGTAGATTGAATGAGATTAAGAGGATTGATTAAAGAATAAGCTTTCAATCTTTATCAATCTGGTTTTGTAAACGAATGGGCTACCCAGTTATTTTTCTCCACAAAACCTGCATTTTTCATTCTCAAAGATTTTGCTTTGGTTTTAATATCCTCAATGTCTTCGGTGTAAAAACCACTCATTATCAATGTGCCGCCATTGTTTAGCACATTGTAATATGCCTCCATATCGTTCAGCAAAACATTTTTATGAATGTTGGCAAAAATCAGATCGTATTTTTCATTTCCGAGCAGGCTGGCATCACCCAGTTTTGCATCAATGTTTGTGATATTATTTAAGGCTGCATTTTCGCATGTTCCTTCGTACGACCATTTATCTATATCGATGGCAGTAATTTGCGTCGCACCTTTCATCGAAGCCAAAATGCTGAGAATTCCTGTTCCGCAGCCCATATCTAAAATGGTTTTACCTGTGAGGTCGTTTTGCAAAATCGACTCGATTATTGTGGCTGTAGTTTCATGGTTTCCGGTACCAAAAGCCATGTTGGGCTCAATTACTATTTCGTATTTTGCCTCAGGATATTCGGTGTGAAACGGTGCCCGTATCATACATTCGTCGCCAATAACCAAGGGCTTGAAGTAATTTTTTTCCCACTCTTCGTTCCAGTTCTGATCTGGAATAAATTCTGATTCTACTTCGAATGAAAAATCACCAGAGAACGTTTCGAGAACTGTGTTTAGGCTTTCCTTAGAGTAAGCAGTGGCCGGAATAAATGCGTCAAGACCTGTTTCTGTTTCCACAAAACTATCAAAACCAATTTCGGCCAGATGAGCATTTAAAACATCGCGTAGCCACTCCTGAAAGGGGGTAATTTGTATATTTATTTTTTGGTAATCCATTTGTTTCGTATTTGCGGCGAAGGTATAAAAAAACGGCCATGGATGTTTACCGTTGAAAGTTTACTCCTTCTTTAATCAATGAATTTGTTTGGAAAGATATTTACTGCGATAAAACCAAATATTCCGGTAAGTCCAATAATCATCAGGTCAATAATTTCAGTTCTGATAGTTCTCTTTCGTTGTCGGATAATGAAGTACTGTGCAATAATTAATGTCAGACTTATAATAAGCCACCAATATGATTTGCTCACTTTCAGAAAGAAATTTACATAACTCGAATTGTCATCAGTCATTTTTAATTCGGCAGGGAATAGTAACCGGGCAATTTTTCCTTCGGAGCTTGTATCGTAAGTGGGGCGGGTTTCATTATATTCGTCAATTTTGTTATGATCGCGGTCTAAAACTTGTGTTCTAATAAATCCGTCGCCAATTGTTATTACATTGAAATTAAAATAATCGCCGTAGATTCTGATCTCGTATTCGTCGGGATTAATATCATCTACCTCAAATTTCTCCAACATATAATCGTATGGTGTTAGCACATACAGCTCATTATTTTCGGTAATTAAATAGGCGTAATAAAGCTTATCGCCAAAGTCAACACACTGGATAGTTTTGAATTTCATCCCCTTCGGAACCTCAATTTTTCGTACAAAGGGTACCCTCTTGGCCATTTTAACATGAAATAGCTGGTCGGCTGAATCGATAACCAAATAGCCTTCATCGCAAGATTTTCGGGTGGTTGGAATACCGTTTATCGATTTTGCAGGGAATTGAAACCCCCGCTTGTAAAGTACAGCCGAGAACATCCGGCTTTTCTCTTCTCTAATTTTGTTGGTTTTGGCATCGACAAATTCCATGCGCCAGGTGATGCGAAAAAAGTCGTCGGGCATTTCCAGATTGGCGCGGCCCGATTGCGATTCAAACAGAGGATATAGTTTGGGTTTGGGAGCGTGAATTTTATCGGGGGTAATCCGAAAGTTTGAGCGAAATATGCCGGCGTGCTGGACGTTGATTTTCTGTCCGTTAATTGAATCGGGCATTGTTCCATCCATAATCAGTTGTCGCATGTACATTAGCGGCAGTTTCTTTTCGTAGGTTTCACGTGTTAGTTTTTTTCCTTTGCGGTTGGTCCATTTTGCTTCAGCATCCGGTCGAAATATCATAAAATCATGGTCGATACAGCTGTATTGGATAAAAGGTACTCTGGTTGGTTTTTCAAATGCCATTCGGTAGAATTGTGGCAACACGATTGATAAACCAATAATGGCTACAAAAACTAATATATATCTACTGATTTTTACCATGTTACATTTCTCCTTTTCTGAACCGGTATCCCGAAAACAACAAAGCAACTGATAACAGAACTGCAAAAAAAATTAACAGCGGAAGGGCAGGAGAATAGGCTCTTGAAGCGGCTGATTGAAGGTAGATAGGAACAAAGGTGACAGCTACCAAAAGGTATAAAAAACGATATTTCCAAACCGGCTCCAAAACGATTAAAGCACTTAGGAAATAAACTGCAAATCCGCACAAAAACCAGGGAGCAACTGAAATTAGGGCTGATTGAATAATTTCGGCAGGGAAATACAAAAGACTTAAGCCTGTAAAAAGTAGAACCTGAATCGCGGCGATTGCAAACAAGCAAAATGCCCCAAACAACACCATCACCAGCAATGCCTTGTTTTCGTTAACCGGTAAATGAAAAGTGAGTTTTATTCGCTTGTTTACGGTTTCCGGGAAATATTGAGCCAGCGCAATTGCCAGAGCTCCCAAAAGCGGAACAAATTTAAATAAACTGTATTCGTAAAACCGATTTCCGTGGAATAGGATGCTATACCAATAGTTTGCTGCCTCACTGAATTCAAAATCGTGCTGAACTTTTAGAAATATATTTCCAACAACCAAAACACCAAGCGCAGCGTAAATAATTGCAAACCACCTGATTTTTAGCCATTCTTTATATAGTATCGATTTCCACATTTTGCTAGTATTTTCCGGTTAGTCCAATAAATGCATCTTCCAACCCCATTTTTACCTGCCTAAAGTTTTTGTGCGCAATTCCGTTGTTTTTTAGAAAATTCAGAATAGTATCCTCAGAATCGTAAGTGTAAAGTTCGAGCTTGTTGTTTACTTTCTCGCTGGTTACCACAAAATCCTCTTTAGAGATATCGATAGCCGGATTTTCAAGCTCCAGGTAAAACTGTTTAAATTCCTGCATAAACGATTTTACATCGCTTTGCGCCAATATCCGGTTAAAATCCATAATCAACAGATCATCGATCAGGCGTTCCATATCCTGAATAATGTGTGATGTGGTAAAAATGGTTTTATTCTTTTCTTTGGCGTATTCGCGCAGATAATCGATAAACAGACGTCGATAACCCGGATCGAGCCCCATTGAAAAATCATCGAGGATAAGCAAATCAGGATCTTGTGCCAGAATAAGTCCGAGCGCCACCTGCGAACGCTGTCCGCATGACATGGTGGATATTTTTTGTTTTGGCGAAACCTGAAGCTTTGACATGAGTTGCCAGTAGGGCTCATTATCCCATTTCGGGTAGAATTTTGAGTAAAATTTCTCGATCTGATGAATATTCATAAAGGCATACTGAATGTGCCCTTCGATAAGAAAACCAATGCGTGCCTTGTTTTGCGGTGATAAGTTTTGGGTGTTCTCTCCATATATGAGGCACTGCCCGTTTTGCGGTTGTAAAAATCCATTCAAGATATTGATGGTAGTGGTTTTGCCCGTACCATTTTTGCCTAACAGCCCAAGAATACTTCCTGCCTTTACGTTAAAACTCAGGTTTTCGTAAACCAGCTTTTTGCCGTAGTAATGAGTGAGGTTTTTACATTCAATTGCATTCATCTGATTACGTTTACTGCTTTTAAAACACAAAACCAAGTTTCGCGGTTAAGATTCCCATATTTTCATTTGAATCGGTTACTTTACGGAATTCATATTTAATCTCTAGAAATAGTTCGTCAATATTTTCAGTTTTTGGTAACTTGTATCCACTATAAATTCGGGGAGAAATATTGAAATAATCGGCTGTGTCGTACTCAAAATCCTGGATATAAAGTTGTTTGTTTTGTCGGCGGGTAATTGTTTTGTCGTTTGAAAGATTTAGTTCCCGATCTAAATTGTGCTGGTAATCTAGTCGAAGCCCGGGTGCCAAACACATTCTCCCAATGTAAAAGTCTTTTTCAAAATTAACACCCAGTTCAAGGTTCGAGTATCGGGCATTAAATATCTCAGGAATGTAATAATACTTTTCTGTTTTTAACTTGTAATGAGCATGTAAAGTGCTTTCCCAGTTAATCTGCTCGTGATTGTGAAGTTTTAAATAGTTATATTCTACACCGGCATCAAACTCTTTTCTGTTTAGTTTTAGGTTTTTTGATAAAGTGATGTATTCCGTTTGGTTGTCGTCATTTAGAATGGCATCCTGTATATATTCAATTCCATCTCCATCAAAATAGAATGAGGCAAGGGTAATTTTTTGAATGGCAGTTTCAGTATGTTTTGTAAGCTGCTGGTTTAGCTCAATTTGAAATGTTTTCCAATCGCCGGCATCATTTTTTTTAATGATAATTGTTCCGTCTTCGGTTTTTTCCTTACTGTAAGTTCCGCTGAGTGCTGTTAACGATCTAAATCCAATAAATTTTGTGTCAAACTGTAAGCCTGCGGATATACTGTTCTTGTTAAATAATCGCGATTTAATTTCACCTGTTTCCACTGAATAAAATCCCATTCCCTTAAACATAAAATAGCTTGGAACAGATCCTCCTTTAACAACCTGTCGGTATTCAATATCTTCTTTCCTGTTTCTGTACCCCAGGTTTAGACCCAAATTACTATTGGAATAATGAATAATAATTGACGGATGAAGTGAAAAGTCGGTAATCACAGTTCGTGGCCGCGGATCTTTTTGTTTGGCACTTTTTCCAATTTGGTAGTCAGCCAATAGCCCAAACGAAAGATTCTTGGTTAGCTTTTTGGCAATACCGCCCGAAAGGTTAAAACTCTCTTTGTGGATATTGGCTCCAGGAATGGAATCGCCTATTACATATGGATTTTTTCGGTACGACTTAAATAGACCAGTATATAAATTTCCTGTTTCATCACTGTTTTGGTAAGCCAATTTTCCGTAGAAATATGTTTTATTTATTACCAGGTAACTTTCAGTATAAAGAGAATAGTTTTCCAAATGCGAAGCATCTCGTACTCTTTTGTAATCACCATCTACTAAATTGTAGGTCCCAAAAACTTCACCGATGTTTTGGTTCGCGTTAAAAGTTAAGCCAGCAATATTTCTGCTGTTAAGCCATTGGTTTTCTAGTTTAAAAAGCTTTAATGAATGGAAAGAGAATGTACTATCCTTTGGCGCACTATACGCTAAACCTCTTTCTACTGTAAGAAAGGATAGGAATAGAATTAGTGCTATCTGAAGTTTAGTCATCTCAAACGAAACATTAAAAGTAAGATCTTTATGCTTTATTCTTCAACACTTGTTGGGTTAACGCCGGGTGTAGGTGTTAAATCATGCAGAAAATCTTCCGAAGAATTGTTGGTGTCTTTATAAATTACGCGGTCTCCGATAATCATTTTGACTTTACGCCGAACGGATAATGAAGACTTATTACCTGCTTCAATGTAGGTATATCCGGCATCTAATTCGGCAGGAAGACGTTTATAGATCTCTTCAGCATCAAATTTAGCGCATTCCACTGCATCTACAACAAATGACCTGTCAATCATAAGGTATTCTGTCGATCTTGAACTTCCTGGTTTTGTCATGAAATTACCAGCCTCAGAAACGTAATTTTCCCAGTCATTATCGGGGAATCGAAAAAGCACTAAGGCCGGCCCTATGCTGGAAGCAGTCCAATCGTACATTTTGGTATTTGTTGTGTACACCAATGTTAAATTCGGTACGGCAGAAGCATCCATATCTTTGCCTGAAGACTCGACGTAAGTTTCCCAGTTTGCATTGCCAAGGTTCACAGGAGAATTGGGGTTGCCAATTTCATCGGTTTGATGGTCAATACCATCCTGCGCAATAATAAAACTTTCTCCTGGCAAAACAGGGTGTTCCGTACCATTTCCAGGGATAGTCCATGTGTGAAACGTTAAAGGGATTCTAGCGAGTAAATGACCATTCCCGTCAACCCAATTGGGTGGTGATGAGGTTGAAGTTGATTCATGTAATGCGATAGATAATCCGTCGGCATATAATGTATCTCCTGAGTTGTTGTAAATTTCAAAAAACTGGTCGGAATAGTAACCTTTGTTTTCAAGGGTTGATGAACCCGCATAATAAACTTCTTTGAATATAAAACCTCCGGTATTGTCGGCCAAAATCAAGTTCATAGTAACAGCTGATTCGGAGATTAAAGAATAGTTGGATATTATTCCGTTAAAAATGTATTCTTCACCATCGTTGCCGTTAATAGCAAAACTTGTTGTGAAATTGTAATTTCCTTCAACCAATTCAAAAATAGCATTACCATCAGAAGTAGTTATTGCAGTTGTGGTTCGTGTATTATTTGAGTTTTTTGCTGTAACAGTAACATCAGCAGGAAAGTCGGCTACTGTAAATCCGTCGGGGTAATTAATCTTTATCGTAATTAAATGGCTGGGAGCAATATGATCTCTACAGTTAGTTAGTAATAAGCTTATTAGTAATGATAAAGTAATGAGTACGAATCTTCTCATGATATAGACTATAAATAAGTTTTTTTTATTAAAAATTAAATGTTAGCTCTGTTCCAAAATAGGCAATTTGGTTTAATCTTGTGTAATATCCACTTCGCGAAATTTTATATAATGGCCGGTGATTAAATACGTTGTGCGCAAAAAACGACAACTTCGCAAATTTTCCAAATTCTTTGGTTAATTTTAAATTCAGTTGCCAGTTCACGGGGTACGATTCTTCTTCATAATAATCATTGTCTCGTTTTTCGACCATAGTGGAGAAGGGGGCTTCATCTGAGTAATTGCCCTGCCATTCGTGGTATTGCATATCCATATCGTAATAGCCTATAGGATCTATATAAATGATTTCTCCGGCAGGAACCCGGCCGTATAACTTCTCATTATTCTCGCCTCGGGTATAGGCAACAGGTGTGCCGGAGTTGTTTTCCCAGAAATTTTTATACTTATTCATCCATATTGTTTGCAGGTTGAGTGAGAAAATCATTTTCAACTCAGGGATATGGGTAATGGTTCGGAAATTTGAATTTAAACGTTGCGAAATAATACCGGAGTTGCCTGGTAATACCGATAAGTACGGGAAATAATCTCCCTTGTAAGACGACGTTATTCTTTGTACAACGGGAACTGCATGCCTGGATCTTTTTATGTGGTAATATGCTCCATCTACCATGAGTTCTGTTTTTACTGGCTTTATACGACCAAAGTTAACAATATATTCTATTCCTTTCTTGTCGAGACTATAGTTGTTTTTAGGAGACTTGTACCTTTCGAATTCAGTTTCCTGTTCATAGTTTAAGGTCATCACTTCTCCATTCTCTTCATATGTAATAGTTCCATTTTCAAAGACCGGCATGAATCCTTTTCCCAATTCATCCCATTTTCTGTAATTCATTGCAAAGTACTGCTCTTCCCAGCCAAAACCATTTCTTATTTTTTCACGAAATCCCGTTAGAATAAATTTTATGCCATTAATCGAAAAATCAGCTCCCAATTCATATTTGTCGTTTGTCATTGGTTTTAAATCAGGGTTGGCGGTGTTTTCAATAATTTTGGTTGTTGCAACAATCAGTCCCTGCGATTCGGGGGGATTATAATTGAAGCTTATTTTATCAATGTAAGCGGCATCAGGATACATGTGCAACATGGTAGGGGGTTTTGATGTTTTTCCCAAGCCACCTCTGAATGTGAGATTACGAGTTATTTGGTAAGCAAAATTTATTCTAGGTTCAAATGAAGTAAAACCATCGGAAGAGAAGATTCCTTTTGGGAGGAAATTGTTATAACGTATACCTATTTGTGTTTCCAGAGAGTTATTGCCAATTGGGAAACTTATTCTGTCTTCAGCGAAAAGTGCCAGCTTTTTACTTGCCGGAATATCATTAAATGCCCGGGGGCGGGTTTTAATTGCATCTCTTGGTGCCCGGTTTAAATCATATTGTCTGCCTTTTCCATTGTTGCCGGATTTCCGCCAGTCGAAACCATACATAATAGAGTTACTCATATCTCCAAGTTTAAATCTTGAATCGAGTTTTATTGCTGCAAAATAATTGTAAGGTTTTCCATCAATAGTAAGTTCTGAATAATACTCCGGAGGTAAAATATCGATTGTATATTCGCCCGAAAAATATGTTGTTGGTAGAGGAGTTGCTGGCGCAGTATTTAAAGCATAGCCATAAAAGTTTTGCTGTTTAAGGCTTGCCGAAAAGTTATAAGTAATATTGCCAATCCACCATTTCTGAAGCGACCACTTTCCGTAAAGCTTCATATCAATACCTGATTCTTTTTCCTGCGTACGTTCCAGCCGAGTTTGATCGGGGTCTTTTTTCTCATCATCGATGGTATGAAAATAATTTCCCTTAAAATTTATACTCAGAGGATTGTGTTTCTTAAACAAGGTGTTGGAATAGCCAAACTGCCCGTTCAGTCTATTGTAACTTCTTGCTGGTTCCCGTAAATCGTCGTATGAATGAGTAAAATCGAGTTCTATATTTACCGCTCCTTTATTTTCTCCATTTAGCAAAAATCCTTTTGAAATTGCTGCCTGTTTAATTTTAGGATCTGCTTTTACTTTGCCTTTGAAAGGCGTCTTTCCTGATTTTGTTTTTATCAGTACAGCACCGCTTGTTAAATCTCCATATTGCACCGATGGAATTCCTCGAATAACTTCAACCGATTCGATATAATCTGTTGATATTTGACGAACATCGACACCACCTCCTGCTGTTGAATATTCATCCGATTGGCCGAGAGTGATTGTATTGAGGGACTGCATATTGGCATCATTGTCCATTGGTGTTCCATCAATAATGATTGCGGTTCCTAATGCATCGTTGGGATTCGCTTGTCTGATTCTATCTTCGCTTGAGTAGGTGTTTATATCCCTTATTGTTATTTGGTTGGCTTCTGATAAATCGGGACTTAACGAAATCTGTCCCGGCACGAATTGCATAACATCGGTAAGGCTTGTAGGTTGCGAATATTCGATTGCGGCATTTTCAATGGTTGAAGAAGAACTTAATGAGGTGTTCTCGCGCGCAACAACGGTAATTTCATCCAACCCCAGAGAACTTACCCGCATCGATAAGTTGTAATTTTCCAGATTTCCGGTAACTTCAATATTGCCTTTAAATTTTTCGAAGCCTAAGTACGAAGCCTGTAGCGTATATTTTCCCTTAGGAATATTATCAAAATTAAATTCTCCGTTTAAATCAGATGTTGTCCACCGGTTGAGCTCGGTTAATTGGATGGTAACCATGCCTAAATGATCTTTGGTTTCAAAGTTTGTGACAACGCCGGAAAAATTATAGGTAGTTTGGGCAAGCAGATATAAAGGTAGCATCGTTATTATGAGGGAAATTATATGCTTTGAAATTTGGTTCATAGTTGTTATTCGATAACGACCTTTTATACTCTACTCTTAATCTTTTCTGGTTATCATATTATTTGTCGAATGTACAGTTTTTATATTCATTTCAATAACGATTATCGCTTTCCGCCATAAAAATTTTAAATATAATCAATATTCCGTGTCTCGATTTCTATTTATACGGTTAAAGAATTAAGGAGAGCAGAGTGTTAGTTATGTGTTTGTAAATGAATATGTTTGCGAATGATTGTAGATGGGGTTTCTGTAGTAGTAGCGAATTAGATAAGCTTTATTTACTCAGGGTTATAAATTCCCATGTTTTCAAGCATCTCAACTGCTTCATCTGATGTTAGAAAAAGGTCGCCTTCTTTTTCTTCCCAAACCTGACCTTTATTTATTCCCTTTAGGTTACGATCTGTTCCTTCGAACAGAATTACCGTTTCAAGGGCTTTCATTTTTACTGAATTTTCATCGATCTGAACCACCTTGGCTTTTACCGGTTTTCCTGATACCGGTTTGTTTTCTTTTGTTACTTGAACTAAAAGGCCATAGCAGATTTTCCCTTCTTCCACCCAAGCCGGAATTTTTACCAGAAGGGCATCGCTCATTGCTATTTCTTTTTCCTGATAGGTGTATGAGGCTATTTCTTCCGAATTTTTAGACGAATTACAACTGATAATGCATAATGAGGTGCCCAAAATGACTAATAATACCAGTTTTCTCATGCAATAAAAAGTTAGACTAAACGAATTGTGCTATTTGTGCTAACAACCCGACTCTCGCAGATGTTTCAAAAAATAACGGGGATAAATGTAGTAAATATCGATTAAAAATGGCTAGTTAAGGCTTGTTGTTGTAGAAAAGCCATTTCCTGACGAAACAGGAAATGGCTTTAAAATATTTTGTAATCTGATTGTTTCCTAGAAACCGTTGATGATTCCGATGAAGTCTTCAGCTTTTAATGCAGCACCACCAATCAAACCACCGTCAACGTCTTTGTTGGCGAACAGTTCTTTTGCGTTACTTGGTTTACAGCTACCACCGTAAAGAATTGAAGTTCCTTCAGCAACTTCTTCACCAAATTTGGCAGTAATTGCAGCGCGAATATTAGCGTGCATATCTTGCGCTTGTTCCGAGCTGGCAGTTACTCCAGTACCGATTGCCCAGATTGGTTCGTAAGCAATAACGATTTTTTTGAAATCTTCGGCTGACAGTTGGAAAACTGTTTCTTCCAATTGATTAACAACATATTCGTTGTGTGTACCGACTTCGCGGATATCTAAAGCTTCACCGCAGCAGTAGATTGGAGTCAATCCGTTTTCTAATGCAAGTGCTACTTTTTTGTTCAGGATCTCGCTGGTTTCACCGTAGTATTCACGACGCTCAGAGTGGCCTAAAATAACGTACTCAGCACCTGTTGATTTTACCATTTCAGCAGAAACCTCTCCAGTGAAAGCTCCTTTCGCTTCGGCAGCACAGTTTTGTGCAGCAACACCAATTCTGTCGGTATTTACCGTATCAACTACTTTTGTAATGTGCGTGAATGGTGCACCCAATACAACAACTACATCGTCAGCACCTTCGCTTGCTACAATCGCGTCAACAGCTTTTGCCAACTCAACACCTTCTTGCAAGTTGGTGTTACATTTCCAGTTTCCTGCTACTATTTTTTGTCTCATATTATTGAATTTTAGTTTATTAGATTTTCAAAAATCGATCACAAATTTAACCGAAATTATTGATTCGCGGGGCATTGAATATAATGCTTAAATATTATTAACTATTTGTTTATTTAAAATTGGTATTGGTTACAAGATTGATGAATACAGGCTTTGAGATAAAAGGACGTTGTTGAATTGCAAAATTGCAAAACGTTAACCTGCCACTGCAATTTCATAACCTGTATTTCTCCACCATCTACTCAAATTCAGCTGCAATCTCTTCCGGCGAAGGAATGTCGTTGTAGTGCCATTTATCAAGGATGGTGCCGTCTTTCATCAAGATCAATCCCGGGTTCGAACGAATCATTGTTTTTAAGGTAATCTCGTCGCAATTAAAGAACTCGTATGGCGCATCGTTTTGCTCAGCAAATTCCCTGGAATCGTCCTGCAGGGTAGAGGTCAGGCAAACAAACGAATATCCTTTATCTATAGCCCAATTAGCCAGTGCATTTATTTCTTTCTGCGATTTGGTGCTGGTTTTATGCAGATCGTACGCAACGAGCATAAACACATAATTCTCATCGTAAATAAAGAAGTCTTTTATGTCATCTCCTTCAGACGATTCAATGGTGAAATCATGAATTGGCGGTTCGTAGCCCTCCTGCACCAGAGTCGATCTCATGTCGTTATATTCCCAGTTTATGGTGTCTTGCCACGGATAATTTTCTTCCGTGAATTCTTTTACCTCGCCGGTGTTTTTATTCTTGTAATAAAATGTGTTTTCATAGATTTCCTGTGGCGCATCGTCCGGCATACTCATGGCTTCCGGAATATTGGTTCCTACTTTGTAAGGCCTGAAATCGAAAATAGGTAAATGATTATACGAATAGTAAACAATGCCAAAGTACACGATAAAAACACCGATACTTAGTATTCCCGGAACTATACTTTTTACCTTTTCTGCAAACCAATTTCGGTTGGCTACAACAATAATTGCCAGTGTAATAAATAGCAGGTTCTTATAAAATGTTTCCCAGTTTGAAATTACCAATGCGTCGCCAAAGCAACCGCAATCGGTAACAGGATTTTTTAGAGCAATCCAAAGTGTTAATGGTGTAAAAAAGGCCATGAACAACAAGCCCAGCCACGAAAACAAACGCATTCGCCAGTTAAAGAAAAAGGCCACACCAATGGCAAACTCGGCAAAAGCCAGCAAAACTCCCAGCGGAAAGGCAGCCCAAAGCATCCAGTCGAGGCCCATGGCATTAAAATAGTCGGTAAATTTGTAAGCCGATCCCCACGGATCGATTCCTTTTACAAATCCGGAAAAAATAAAAACAATGCCAAAAAGAATTCGTGCGAGTTGCTTAACAATATTCATACAGTGAGTTTATTCTTTGTTTTCAAATTCAATTTTAATCATGGCAAAAACTGAATAATTAATCATGTCCATATAGTTGGCATCAATTCCTTCAGAAATAAGCGTTTTTCCTTGATTATCTTCAATTTGTTTTGTGCGTTGTATTTTCATCAAAATCAGATCGGTGTACGAACTGATGCGCATATTTCGCCAGGCCTCGCCGTAATCGTGGTTTTTATCCATCATCAGCGTTTTGGCCTCGTTAAAATACGTGTCGTAAAGTTCCTGAATGGTTTCGTTTGGTATCTCCTGATCTGAAGTCCCTAATTCCAGTTGAATCAGGCCCATAATACAGTAATTAATAATACCAATAAATTCGGGTTTTACACCTTCGCCAACTTTTGTAACACCCTTTTCTTCAATGCTTCGTATACGCTGGGCTTTAATGTAAATCTGGTCGGTAAGAGAGGTCGGACGCAATATTCGCCATGCTGTGCCATAATCGGTCATTTTCTTCGAAAATATATTACGGCAAATTGAAATTACCTGGTCGTATTGCTGGTTCGTTCTGTCCATTATTTTATGTCTTTTTTCTTCTGGTTGAGCCAATTGTGCTCAATTCGCTAAGTTCTGTATATTTTTGTATGCTAAAATTGCCCGATAAAAGTATGAAAAAATGGCAAATTTGGCCTGTTTTATTCTACATTTGTACTTAACGACAATTAATAGATAGTTAATGATTTGTTAAACATAAAAGCTCAGTTCTTATGTTGATTACGCAGTCTGCGGGTAAATTCCTAAAACGAAACAGTGCATTACATCTTGGTGAAAAGGAAGTTGATTTATCCATTCCGGTAGTTGCCGGAATTGTAAATATTACGCCTGATTCGTTTTTTGATGGTGGAAAAATGGAAGACGAAGCCACCATGTTAAAAGCCGTTGAAAAAATGGTTGCTGAAGGAGCAGGAATTATTGATGTGGGAGCGGTTTCAACACGTCCGGGATCGAAAAATGTCTCAACAAAAGAAGAACTGGCGCGGCTTTTGCCGGCAGTGCAGGCAATTCATAAAGCTTTCCCTGATATTGCGCTTTCAATTGACACATTTCGCTCGTGGGTGGCTGTTCGTGTAATCGATGAGGTTGGTCCAATAATCATTAACGATATTTCGGGAGGAACGCTCGATTCAAATATGTTTGAAACCGTTGCTAAATTGCAGGTGCCATATATTTTGTCGCACATAAAGGGTACGCCGCTTAATATGCAGGAAGAGCCTCAGTACGACGACCTGATTCGGGAAGTAGCACAGTATTTTGCCGAGCGCGTAAAAAAGCTGAACAAACTGGGCGTAAAAGAAGTAATTCTTGATCCCGGTTTTGGTTTTGGAAAAACACTCGACCACAACTACGAGTTATTAAATAAACTTGACGCTTTTAAAGTGTATCAGCTTCCGGTAATGGTGGGATTAAGCCGTAAATCGATGATTTGGAAGGCACTTGATGCAACACCCGAAACAGCACTAAACGGTACTTCGGTGGCCAACACCCTAGCGTTAATGGGGGGAGCCGATATTTTACGTGTACATGATGTAAAAGAAGCGGTTGAAGCTGTAAAAATATTTTGTGAAATTAAAGCAACAATCATTTGATGCTGGCATTTATAACTATACGATTTCTTGATATCCTCGATATTCTGTTGGTGGCATTTTTGCTTTACCAGCTTTACCGCCTGATAAAAGGAACGGTAGCTTTTAATATTGTTATCGGGCTTTTTTCGCTGTATTTGGTTTGGTTAACGGTGAAAGCCCTTAACATGGAGTTACTGGGATCGATAATGGGGTATTTTATTGGAGTGGGGGCCATCGCTCTCATAATTGTTTTCCACCCCGAAATACGAAAATTCCTGCTGTTTATCGGTACCAATTATAATGTGAATAAACTTTTAATGCTTGATAAGTTGTTCTCTCAGGGGAAACCCAAGAGCATTAACCAGCAACAGATTGATAACATTGTTGATGCCTGCCAGTCGATGGGAAAAACAAAAACCGGAGCACTGATTGTTATTGCGGGTGAAAACGAATTAAACGAACAGATTAATACCGGTGAAAAAATCAATGCAAAAATATCATCGGCGCTTATTCGCACTATATTTTTCAAAAACTCGCCACTACATGATGGTGCCATAATTATTAAAGGAAACCGCATTGTAGCTGCGGGGTGTATTCTCCCGTTAACACAAAAGGAACTGGACAAAGCTTTGGGACTCCGCCACCGTGCTGCCGTTGGGATGACTGAAAGTACCGATGCTCTGTGTATTGTCGTTTCGGAAGAACGAGGATCGGTTTCGTTGGCACAAAAGGGGGAGATTAAACGACGTTTATCAAAAGATACGCTCGTGCAAATTCTTGAAGAAAATATCATTGAAGACGACGAAACTGCCAGTCATAAAAAGTAGTTTCATGAATTGGCAATTCATTTCATAAATAGTTAAGCATTATTTTTTTGAACCTGTGCGACCGTAAAATCGTTCAGTTTTCTGTTATTTCATAATTTTGATAGTTAATTTGATTGAAAAGAAAAGTATGAATCGAATTTGTAATTTATTTAATATAAAATACCCCGTTATACAAGGGGGAATGGTTTGGTGTTCGGGATGGAAGTTGGCTTCGGCAGTGAGTAACAGCGGTGGACTTGGATTGATTGGCGCCGGGTCGATGCATCCCGAAACGCTGGAGGAGCATATCGTAAAAACGAAGGCTGCAACCGATAAACCTTTTGGAGTGAACGTGCCTTTGATGTACCCCGAAACCGAACGGGTAATGGATATTATTGTCGCACACGAAGTGCCAGTGGTTTTTACATCGGCCGGAAGTCCTAAAAAGTGGACAGGCTGGTTAAAAGACAAAGGCATTACAGTGACGCATGTGGTTTCGAGCTCGTTTTTTGCCGGTAAATGCGAAGCGGCTGGTGTTGATGCCATTGTTGCCGAAGGTTTCGAAGCCGGTGGACATAACGGACGTGAAGAAACCACTACGATGACACTGATTCCATCGGTGCGAAAAGCTACCAATTTGCCGTTGCTCGCAGCCGGAGGAATAGGATCGGGAGAAGCGATGTTAGCCGCAATGGTTTTAGGTGCTGATGGGGTACAGATAGGATCAGCATTTGCAGTGTCGGAAGAATCGTCGGCACATCCTGATTTTAAACGATTGGTAACCGAACTCGGCGAAGGCGGAACAAAACTGGCATTAAAAAAACTGGCACCAACACGTTTGGTGAAAAACAGCTTTTTTAATCAGGTTGATGAAGCTGAAAAAGCCGGACAATCACCCGAGGCGATGAGCGAACTGCTGGGGCGTGGTCGGGCAAAAAAGGGAATGTTCGAAGGGCAACTTGATGAAGGTGAACTTGAGATTGGACAGGTATCGGCGCAGCTAAATCAGATCAGACCGGTTGCGGAAATTATGAAGGATATTATTGCTGCATACGAAGTTGCACAAAAAGCTGCGGGGCAGGGACGGTTTGTGTTTTAGCCAATGAGCAGACAGAATCAAGTATTATAAGTTAAAGAATGTAACGCTTTCGTATGATTAAGAAAGTTTCCTGCCGGTGTGTAAGATCTACAAAAGCTACTGAGCAGTTGACTGGGGGAGTTCAGTTCTCATTCGCATAAATGCTGAGTCTTCGATTCGTAAAGTGTTGCAAAAACAATTTCGTAAATTATGACTATTGTTCTTTAAATTTTAAAGGCAATCTGTGCCGAAAACCTTTCACTTAGCGCATAATTCGTATATTTGGTCTGCTTAAAAGAAATTAATGAAACGGATAGCAATTCAAGGAATAGCCGGCTCTTTTCACGAAGATGCGGCCAGACGATATTTTGACGAAGAGATTGAGGTGGTTGAGTGTAAGACATTTACTACCGTATGCGAGATGATTGATAACGATCAGGTGGATTATGCCGTTATGGCCATTGAAAACTCCATTGCCGGTAGTTTGTTGAATAATTACCAGTTGATTCGCGATTATCATTTGCGCATTATTGGCGAGATTTATATTCATATACAAATGAATTTATTGGTTAATGAAGGAGTGAAAACAGGGGATATAAAAGATATTCACTCGCACCCCATTGCGTTGCGCCAGTGTATGGAATACATCGAGCACAATTATCCGAATGCACAGTTGCACGAAAAATTGGATACGGCAGCATCGTCGAAACTGGTGGCAGATAAAAACTTAAAAGATGCGGCATCGATTGCTAACCTGCGCTCGGCCGAGTTGTATGGATTGAGTGTATTGGATACCGGAATTGAAACCAACAAAAAGAACTACACCCGCTTTTGGGTTTTGTCGAAACATGGCAACCCAACAGAGGGAAGCAATAAAGCATCGGTGTGTTTTGAAGTGGGGCATTTTTACGGATCGCTGGCAGCGGTGTTAAATACCTTTGCCAAAAATGAGATCAACCTTACCAAAATTCAATCGGTACCGAAAATTGGCAAACCCAACGAATATACGTTCCATGTTGATATTGAATGGGAAAAGCCCGAAAACTACGATCGCGCTATTCACCAGGTGCTGAAATGTGCATCGAGCCTGTCGATTTTGGGCGAATATCAAAAAGGAAACTTACATAACGAATAAAACTAAAACAATACGATATGAGTAAAATAGCAATCTTTTACGGTCCTGAAGGTGGATCGGTAAATCGCGTGGCAGAAAAGATAAAAGAATTAATTGGCGAAGATAAAGTGGAGATGGTAGTAGTTAAAAATGCTTCGGCTGCCGATCTGGAAAAATATGATAAGATAATTTTTGGTCTTTCTACTGTTGGAAAAGACACCTGGGATTCGAGTTTTTCAAATAACGACTGGGGGAAATTCTTACCCGAAATCTCTAAGGTAGATTACAGCAACAAAACAGTGGCTGTTTTTGGTTTAGGCGATCATGTAACCTACGCACATGCTTTTGTTGACCATATTGGTTTATTAGGAAAAGAGCTGATGAAAAACGATGCTGTTTTGGTTGGGCCGGTTGACACTGAAGGTTACGAGTTCGAAGAATCTGATGCCGTAGTTGACGGAAAGTTCATTGGCTTACCTCTTGATGAAGATTTTGAGCCGGAGATGACTGACGAACGTGTGGCAGCATGGGTTGAGCAGATAAAACCTGATTTCGGATTATAAAAACCTTGAATACATCGACTGCTGGGCAGAAAGACAGTGAGACTGAAAACAGCTACTGAAACTTTTTGTCTTGCTGTAATACTGTGACTTTTTTGTGGCGCTTGGTGTAGCGACTGTAAACTGAACACAGAAGTCGAAAACTTTGAAATTTAAAACATGAATAATTCACCTCTCGACAAAAAACTTGTTGAAGATAAGATAGCGGAATTGCGCATTCCCGATATTGGCAAAGCATCCATTCGTGAAATTGTTGCCCTGGTAAATCTGGTTGAAGAAGCCAGCGATTTTAAATACATTCGCATGGAAATGGGTGTGCCGGGATTACCGCCGGCAAAAGTTGGTGTTGAAGCCGAAAAAGAAGCGCTCGATCGTGGTGTATCGGCTATTTATCCAATGGTTGACGGATTAAAACCGTTGAAGGAAGAATCATCAAAATTCATTAAGAACTTTCTGAATGTTGATGTTGCACCTGCAGGTTGTATCCCAACTACAGGATCGATGCAGGGAACATACGCTGCTTTTATGGCGGCTGGTAACTGCGACAAAAAGAAAGACACTGTTTTGTTTATTGATCCCGGATTTCCGGTGCAGAAACAACAAATGATGGTGCTGGGGCAGAAATATGATACTTTTGATGTATTTAATTACCGTGGCGATAAGCTGAAGGAAAAACTGGAATCGTACCTTGCGAAAGGAAACATTAATTCCATTGTTTACTCTAACCCAAATAACCCTGCGTGGATTTGCTTTAACGATGAGGAATTACAGATCATTGGGGAATTAGCCAATAAATACGATGTGATCGTAATGGAAGATCTGGCCTATTTTGGTATGGATTTCCGAACCGATTTCTCGAAACCGGGTGAAGCGCCATACCCTCCATCGGTTGCTCATTATACCGATAATTTTGTGTTGTTTATCAGTAGCTCTAAAATATTTTCTTATGCCGGTCAGCGCATTGGAATGATGGCTATTTCTGATAAATTGTTTAGCCGCGATTATCCCGATTTGCAGGAGCGCTTTAAAGGAACAACCTTTGGTGCTATCATTACCTTGCGCTTGTTGTACTCGTTTTCGTCGGGTACTTGTCATTCGGCACAGTGGGCATTGGCAGCCATGTTTAAAGCGGCTAACAATGGTGAATTTAATTTTGTGGAAGGGGTAAAAGCCTATGGCGAACGTGCTAAAGAAATGAAACGCCTTTTCCTTGAAAATGGGTTTAAAGTGGTTTACGAAAATGATCTGGGCGTACCAATTGCTGACGGTTTCTATTTTACAATTGGTTACCCGGGAATGACAGGAAACGAATTGGTGGCCAACTTACTTTTCTACGGAATTAGTGCCATTGCACTCGATAATACCGGTAGCGACGAAGAAGGTATTCGCGCTTGTGTTTCATTTGTGTTACCGCATCAGTTTGGCGATCTGGAAGAGCGTTTGAAGTTGTTTAACGAGAATTTTTCAAAATAAACTTTTTGTCATTTTGAACGAGAGAATGAGAGAGAAATCTGTTTTGAAATGGATTTCTCTTCGTTTCTCCTCGAAATGTCAAAAGAAGATTAGAGCGAAATGGATAGACAAAAGATAATATCGCGATTTGAGCATACGACTAGCCTGATTGATACTTTTAATTTGAAGAATGAACCAGTGGTGCTAAAAAAAGGCGAATTATTTATTGATTATGGCGAAAAGAACAAAAAGCTGGGCATTTTGCTCGATGGTTTGCTTTACGCTTCCTATCTATCCGACAGCGGAACCGAGTGGGTGTCGCGCTTTTTCTTTCCTCCGAATAACTTTATTGTAAGCAATCACCGCGGGTTTGTGTTGGGGAAAGATTCATCCGAAGCCATTCGTGCCTACGAAGATTCGCGCCTGATCTTTATCGAAAAGGATGAGTTTAAGAATTTGCTTGATAACAATCATAAATTCGAACGTACAGTGCGTATTCTTGCCGAAGAAAGTTATATTCAGGCAATGGATCGTATTCACTCTTTTCAATCACTGAATGCAGAGCAACGCATCCGTAAATTTTTTGTGGAATACCCTGAACTGGCACAGAAATTACAACGCCAGCACATTGCATCGTATCTCGGTATTCACCGAAACATCTTAACCCGTATCCTTTATAAATTGTAGAACTATTTTTTGTCTGTTGTTGTATTCATAACCGGAAAAGGTTTCGTGGCTTCGCCGGTGTACAACGTAACGTGCGGGAACGGAATTTCAATTCCTTCGGCATCAAAACGGGCTTTTATTTCCTGAAAAATAGAATTTTTTACTTTTAGGTAGTTGGGCTTTTCAAACCAAATTCCCAATAGAATATCGATTCCGCTGGCTCCAAAATCTTTAAAAACAATAAGCGGCTCCGGCTCATCTAAACTCAGAGGGTTTGCTTTTGCCACTTCTTCCAACAAGGTTTTTACTTTCGCCAGATCTTCTTTGTAGGCTACGCTAACGTTAAAATCGAGGCGCCGGATAGGGAAGCGCGTAACATTTATCAACTCAGTAGAAATAATCGTTTGGTTTGGAATTCTCAAGAGCTGGTTGTCAAAAGTTCGTATTTTAACAGCAAGCAAATCAATGCTGAAAACAACACCAGATTTATCGCCAACTTTAATTACATCGCCAATCTCGAACGACTTTTCTCCAACAAGGAAAAAACCACTAACAATGTTACCAATGCTGGTTTGCGAGGCCACACCAACTACCAACCCGATAACACCTGCAGCACCAAAAAATGGAGTCGGGTCGATGTCAAGCTGAGCAATAAGGATAAAGCCCAGCAAAATATAACCTGAATAATAAATGAGGCGCCGAATGATCATTTTTCGTTGTTGAGACAGGGATTTGGGCAGCACTTTATTAACCACGAATGCCAGCAGGTAAATCAATGCAACTCCAACCACCACGATGATCAGTACCCACATTAATTTTTCAAGGTTTGCGGCATTAAAATATTTCGAAAAGTTAAAATTCATTATTCTGAACGATAAATGTTTTTAATAAAATGGAAATTAATTTTTAACAGGCTTTTGCCTTCGGGGTTTCGTGGTTTGGCAACAATTTCGTGATTTTCGCCATGAAAAGCTTTTGCAAAACCATAGCTTACGGAGCTTAAATGATCTTTGCCTCTGTATTCCAGTTTTACCTGGCTTGTTACCAGATGGTTGCCGAATTTTAGCAAATGCATCTGATCAACACGAATAATAAGTCGTTCGATCTCGAGAGCTGCCTTGTCGTTATTAAATATAGTTATGGGGCAAATGGCAAATCGCTCATCGGCTTCAATTGTTTTAAAATCCAGATAGTGATCCGATTCAAGCGCAAAGGCAACTTCGCCGTTTACCGGTTCGCCAAACCAG
The DNA here is from genome assembly GCF_963677155.1 of uncultured Draconibacterium sp. Taxonomy (NCBI): domain Bacteria; kingdom Pseudomonadati; phylum Bacteroidota; class Bacteroidia; order Marinilabiliales; family Prolixibacteraceae; genus Draconibacterium; species uncultured Draconibacterium sp. Next base: position 4,678,231 of record NZ_OY781884.1, read on the forward strand.
GTATTCGAAACATGTTGTAATGGAAACTCTGCAAGCAGGTTTTCGTCTTGTTTTTTACTGGCATATACCTGAAGAATAAGCGGAATTTTAACAAAAAAAGTTAAGCGTTGTTTGGGCGAAATTATTATTCGGCTACTCTTAAAAACCATTGGTTTTTCAGGCAGGGCAGGAGTCAGTATCAGGTTATTCGATTTTCCCGAGTGGAAGTAGGTTCCGTCAACAATTTCGCTGGTATTTATTTCCTGTTCATCGTGTGTGTCGTCAAACGAATTGATGTACCAGCCTTCGTCGTTGCGTTTAATTCCCAGTGTAAAAATTTTGTAATCGATCAAAGCACTTTCGCCCGAATCCAGTTGTTTTTTACCGTATATAGATAACTTCTCCATAGTCAGATTTTGATAACTAAAATTACCATTTTTTTAATCCGAAAATCATATAATGAAAAAAATCCGGCATTGCCGGATTAATTTCTACTGATTTTTTATTTTGGTTTAATGTAACCTGCAAAAATATTTATTGTTTGAGATTGTTAGATGAATTAATCGGGATAACTCGAATTATACAATTCTTCTGCCAAAAGGAGTAAGTGCCAGCGAGGCCATTTTAAAATGTTGTTTTGCCCACGGGATACCAATAATTGTAATTCCTAAAAGTAAGCCAAAAAGTATGTGAGTTAGCATAATCCAGATTCCTCCGATGAATAACCAAATAATATTCATAATGGTAGACAAACAGCCCGGAGCATAATCCATGTATTCAATTTTTTGACCAAAAGGCCAGAGTGCGAGTATGCCGAGTTTAAACGATTGAATACCAAACGGAATTCCAACAATTGTAACGCAGAGTGCTATGCCTGCAAGCATGTATTCCAAAAAAATGGCAAAACCGCCGAATATTAACCAAATTAGGTTTCCTAAAATTTTCATCTGTTTTTATTATTTGTATATGAAAACGAAATTACCTATTTCATCTGTTTTTCTATTGCCTGAAAAAGGTAAAATGCCGATAATTACAGACGAGCGTTAAATATTCAGCATTGAAGAGGTAGTAATGTTTCTACAGTTGGTAAATACTTTTTAATTTTAAGCTTTTCATTTGAAAACAGAATTATGATTGAGCAGAAAGAAATAACACTCCCCGCATTTAGGCGCGGATACCATTTAATTACCCGTTTAATTGAAGAGCAGTTGCCCGACTTGCCAGAGAAAGGTTTGTTGCATATTTTGGTGAAACATACATCGGCCGGTATAACATTGAATGAAAATGCTGACCCGACGGTACGCACCGATTTTGAGAACTTTATTAATAAAATGATTCCGGAGAATGATCCGGTTTATGTGCACACCTACGAAGGAGCTGACGATATGCCGGCACATCTTAAATCGTCGGTAATTGGTGCTGAAGTAACCATCCCGATTACGCGCCATCGATTAAATTTGGGTACCTGGCAGGGAATCTACTTTGGCGAATTTCGCGATTATGGAGGAGCACGACGAATGGTACTGACAGTATATAGTTGACGGTATTTTCCATTATAATTGTTGGTATTTATTTATACTTTTATTTTACATTTACTTGGGAATTAAATATATATTGAATGAAAATTTCTGTTGACAACTATTCTGAAGAAGAACTGCAGGAAGAGGGCGTTTTTGAATGGCCGGTTCGTAAGCTGGACGAAGAAAAAATAGATTGGTATTACGAACAAACAGAGTTGTGTTATATTGCTGAAGGAGAGGCAGTGATTACCACAGAGTTTGAGACGGTAACAGTGCATGCCGGAGATTTTGTTACCTTGCCGAAAGGTATTGAGTGTGTTTGGGATGTAGAGTCCGAATTAATGATGCACTATTCCTGCGAATAATCATATTTGCTTCTTAAATATTTTGGAAAGTTTGAAGCCGAACTAACTATTGATTTAAGTCTAATGCGAAATATCTTATTTTTAGTAGTGGCAATCATCGTGTCAACTGGTGCAAATGCTCAGGGAATTAGTAAAGAAAAACAAAAGCGAATGCAATGGTTTGGCGATGCTAAACTAGGCATTTTTATACACTGGGGTATTTATTCGGTAAATGGCATTGACGAGAGTTGGTCGTTTTTTAACGACTACATTTCGTACGACGATTACATGAAGCAGCTTTCAGGATTTACGGCCGCTAACTATAATCCTGAACAGTGGGCTGAACTAATTGCCCAAAGTGGAGCGAAATACGCTGTACTTACTACAAAACATCACGACGGAGTAGCGCTTTGGGATACCAAATGCAACGATTTGAATGTGGTGGACAAAACGCCTGCCGGTAAAGACTTAGTGGCACCTTTTGTAAAAGCACTTCGTAAAAACGATCTGAAAGTTGGTTTGTACTATTCGTTGCTCGACTGGTCTCATCCTGATTATCCAAATAAGACAAGAAAGATAAAACGTTACGAAAATGATTCGCTTCGCTGGGCAAATTTTGTTGATTTTAACTTTTGCCAGTTAGAAGAGCTTTCTAAACAATTTAAACCCGATTTGTATTGGTTTGACGGCGACTGGGAGCAATCGGCAGAAAAATGGAAGGCAAAAAAGTTGAGCGAGGCCTTACGAAAATGGAATAAGGATGTGATTATGAACAGCCGGATTCAGGGTTATGGCGATTATGCCACACCGGAGCAGGGATTGCCGGTAACACGCCCCAATGCTCCGTATTGGGAATTGTGTATGACCATGAACGACAGCTGGGGATATCAGCATAATGACCACAATTATAAAACACCGAACCAGGTTATTCGCATTCTGGTAGATTGTATCAATAAAGGAGGAAATTTACTGCTGGATATCGGTCCGAAAGCAGATGGATCAATTCCTGAAGAACAGGTTGATATTTTGAAAGAGCTGGGGCGCTGGACCAGTAAACATGCTGAAGCCATTTACGGTACGCAGGCCGGAATTCCTTACGAACATTATTACGGACCAACCGCACTGAACAAAGCCGGAGATATTCTTTATTTATTTGTGCCGCACAAACCCAATGGTTCGCTGGTGCTGAAAGGAATAAAAAACAAGATTAACCGGATGTGGGTGGTTGGTAATGGCACCAAGTTGAACTGGGATGTGAAAATGAAACAATACTGGAGCGCAGTGCCGGGGATTGTATATATTGATGTTCCCGAAAAAGTGCTCGATGAGCAGGTTACGGTAATTGCTGTTTTACTCGACGGGAAAGTTGATCTTTACCGCGAGCAGGGGCAGGTGATTGAGAGTAACTAAAAAATGTTTTAACTAATCGTAAGTATATCGCCGTTTTTTTGCACGCTATATTTTTTCAGGCTGGTAGTTGCCGGTCCGTTTACAACAGCTCCGGCGGTTGTAAAGCGAGACGAATGACATGGACAAAGTACATCGCCACTGGCATGGTTGTAGGCCACTGTACATCCCTGGTGCGTACATATTTTTGAAAGTGCCAGATAAGTACTATCGCCTGTCCTGAAAATCATAATATTTCCTTCGTAAACAGAACCGCCAATGGTTCCCAAATCCGCGTAGGTTGAACTGCCTAGATCGATAGTTAAATCACTATCAGGATTATCCGGATCGTCAGGTACAAAATCGTCATCGCTACTTGAGCAGGCACTTAAAATTGCAGGTGCAGTTAACAGAATGCTGCCACCATAAGCAAACTTTTTGATGAATTCTTTTCTATCCATAATTGTTTTATTGAATGATTGAAAGTATAAACACCAAAAAGTCTTTTATTGTTCAGAGTACATGAAGTAATGGCGGTTTATTTTAACTCACATACCTTTTCCAATTCGCCGGTGTGCAGATACCACAAGAAACCACTAACCTTTGCAAAACCTGTATTCTGTAAAACTTTGGCATATTCTTTTACCTGGTACAGGTACTTGTCTTGTCGTTCTCCGGTTTTGTAATCAACTACAATTGCTTCATCGCCCGAGAACATTATCCGGTCGGGGCGCAACAGTTTATCCGAAGTCAGCAGGTCGCGTTCGTTCAGTACTTCGTAACTGTCATCAAACCATCTTTTAACTTCGGGTAGTTGAAGGTTATTTTGTATGCTCGTAAGTATTTCATCAAACTCTGTCTTTGATACTTTTCCATCCTGCAGAGCCTGTAAACAAGCAGCGTCGGCATCATCAGCCAATACAATTTCGGATAATATATCGTGAATGATTTTTCCTGTATTTTTAACGGAGTGTTGTTGCTCGTTCTTAATCAAAAAATCTTCGCCATTCAATCGCAGACTAATCTTATCCGAGATGTCGTTAAAGTGGTACTTTTGGATTAAAATGGCTTTCTGATCTTCGTCATCCTGTTGCTTTTGTGCAATACTGCCAAATTCAAAACGGTCTTGTTCTTCGTTAAAGCATTCGGCAAATTCCTCCTGCTTACTTTGGTTGGCCAGTGCTTTATGTAATAAATAATGAATTGGTTTACCCGAAGCTGAACTATTACGGCTTTCTTTTGGCATGGGGCAATTGGCGATTAGCATCGAGGCGGCACGCGTAAAAGCTACATAAACCAGGTTGAGCGTATCAATGTAATAATTCATTTTTTCCTCGAAGTACATGGGCGCAAATTCCGATGTTTCCATGTGTTTACCTGCCTGTATCGGTAGTAACGGGAATTTGTTAAATGGCTCAGAAACTGGCTTGCACCAAAGCAAAGGAGCTGTTGTTCCACTCCAGCTGGTTTTCCAGTCGAGGTAGGGGAGCAGAACAGCTTTAAATTCCAGTCCTTTTGATTTGTGCACGGTCATCAGGCGAATGGAGCTTATATCTTCGTTTACATTTACCGAAGTGTTGCTGCCTTTTTCGTTCCACCAGTACAACAGGTTCGACAGGTCGTTCGACAATGATATCTTTAATTCGCCCGCTTTATCGATTAGTGTCTGCAGAAATGGCAATTCCGATTCAAAATTGAACAAGCCAAAAAGCGAACAAATATGTGTGATGGTTTCATCAAGAGAGGTAAGTAAAACTTTACGTTTTACCTGTTCGAGTTTACCGGCTAATTCGGCCTCAAATTCTTCGTCAAAGCCGTGTTGCAGATGCCAGTCGGAATAATCGTTAAAATCAAGCAGACTTTGTCCGTTGTTTGAATGAACCGGAATGCCCATCGTTTTTAGTCCGGGTTTTAGCCAGCTTTGCCACAGGTGTAGTAAGGTGGCCTGGGTAATTCTATTTTCCGGATCAATAAGCAGTTCGATAGTACTGATTACAAACAAAACGGCTTTTGATGCATGCAAAAACAAGGATTCGTTCGATAGAACCGAAAGGTTATACTTTTTATTCTCTTCGAGTTTTGCAGCCGCTAAAAAGGCTTCAATAATCGGGCCGCCTTCTTTGTTTTTGCGAATTAAAATAGCGATGTCTTTGGCTTTAATTCCCTGATCCTGCAGGTATTTTACCTGCTCAACCAACTGGTTGGTGGCCGTTTCTTCAAAATCATCTTCCGGCAGGAAATTAATTTGTGTAAAACCTGTTGCTTCTTCTTCTGACTTTCCTGCTTCTTGCTGGTAAGACGAATAAATATGATCAAATTTTTGAACGTAGGCCTCCCGGTTTTCAAGCGAACCGATCAGGTAATCCTGAAAAGCTGTTTTTAGCTCGCCAAAAATGGCATTGTTAAAAGCGATGATGTTTTTATCGCTTCGCCAGTTTTTTTCAAGGGTAAAATCCTGTTTTTGTTGCGGCGAAAACTGTGTATCCAGCTGTTCGGCCAAAATGCTCCAGTCGCTGTTACGCCAGCGGTAAATCGATTGCTTTACATCGCCCACAATGAGGTTCGCATTTCCTTCGGCCAGCGAGTTTTCAAGCAGCGGCCTAAAATTTTTCCACTGTAAGCCCGAGGTGTCCTGAAACTCATCAAGCATAAAGTATTTGTAATAATTGCCTATTTTTTCGTATACAAAAGGCGAATCGCTTTGCCCTATAATTTTACTCAGCAAAAGATTGGAGTCGGAAAGTTGCAATGCCCCTTTTTCCTGTTGTATTTGTTTTATTTCCTCTTTCAGGTCGCTAAGAATTCCCAACATTCGCAATTGTCGGAGCGCTGCTTGGGCAGTGTTGTATCGTGTTGTATTCGACGTATAAAACTCAACCAGGCCGATTAGTCCCGGTTGAAGTTTTGTGTCAACCAAATTATGGATTTCTGCCGCTTGTTTGTGTTTTGCTGAATACCATTTTTCAGCGTCTTCGCAAGCTGTAAGAACACGAGAACCCGGTTCTTTTATTTCGCCATTGGCAAGCGATTGAATGTATCCGGCAACTCCCGATTTTTTATACGAGAAGTCGTCAACCGAAAATCCATTGCTAAAAATGTCGTTAAATAAAGCTTGTGCTTTGTCTTTTATCTCTTTTTCAAATTGGCGGATAATCTGGCGCAGTTCTTTTCCAAATTCATTCAGGTTTTCGCGGTTATAAACCGATTCGCCTTCATCAGGGAAAAACACCTGGAACGATTCTTTAAAAAGCTCTTTTCCCAGGTTTTGTATATCATCGTCGATGCGCTGGCTGCGGTTGGCTTCAATCTTTTCTTTACTATACTCGCGTAACCATTTCAGCAGGTCTTTATCATCGTTAACTCGTGCCAGCAAACGGTCGGAGGCTTCCTGTAAAAGCAGGTCATTGTCGAGTTCCACCGTAAAGTTAGGCGAAATACCCAGCTCGCGATTAAACGACTTGATTACTTTTTGAGTAAACGAATCGATGGTGTTTATTGAAAAACGATTGTAGTCGTGCAGAATATTTTTGAGCACTTCTTTGGCGCGCTGCCGAATGAATTGCTCGGTGTAATTGTTGTCTTTTTGCAGTGGCTCTATGTAGGGCGAATCTTTCTCAATGGCCAGCAAATGCAGTTGTTCGAGAATCCTGCTTTTCATTTCGTTGGTGGCCTTGTTGGTAAAAGTTACTGCCAGAATATGTTTGTAGTTGTACGGGTTGCTCAGAATAATTTTCAGGTATTCAACAACCAGTTGAAAGGTTTTTCCCGATCCGGCAGAAGCTTTGTAAACTGTAAGCATGAATGTGATCTGAGTTTAAAGTTCAGTTTTTAAAGATAAGATTTTGCGAGGAGGAAGCAAGGCTAAAATCCCGGAGGTCCCATTCTGTTTTGTTGAATGCTGATGCTGGTTTCGATTTTAAATTTCTTTGAAACTTTATACTGCATAAACATAGTAGAACCGTAAGTGTCAAAATAGTTTGAGTTCTGATTGGGTAGGGGAGCCGACAAAACAGAATTTGCCCCGTAACTGTAACCGCCAATTACAAATTTATCGCCCAATTCAAATGCTTCAGAACTTAGCATCTCAGCATTGTAGTAGTATGGGGAAACAATATCAGATCCATGAAATGATAACCCAGTATAATTGAATTGAGGAACCGCTGCCAGTGCCAGCGTATAGCGACTTTGGTAGAACTGGTTCATGTCAAATTCCGGAAGCTGTAAATCACTCATCAGGTAACTGCCATCAATCCCGCCGTTAATCAGGTTGTAATATTCAATTTGGCGCTGCAATTGTACTTCGCTCGAATCAACTTCTCCAAAATCCATTTGCAAACCTTGCTGGGCAAACGTTTGCAGGCCACAAAACAGAAGAATTATAACTAAAACTGATCGCATAGCTTTCATAATATATTGCTATACAAAAGTACCATTTATTACGAGGGGAATCAAAAATGTGAGCTTAAAAACTGTTAACGCATTATCAGTTCGTGACGCTGTTTTATCTCGTCATAAAGTCCGTTGCTGATTTTGTATAACGGCAAACGAAGGATATTTTCGATAGTTCCCTGAATATTCATCAGTGCTTTAATTCCTCCCGGATTACCTTCGCGGAACAGGAGTTGGAACATCTCAATTAGTTCGAAATGTATTTTTTGTGCTCCGTCAAAATCATTGTCGAGGGCCAGATGCATCATTTTGCTGATTTTTTCAGGATAAGCATTTGCAGCAACTGATATTACTCCTTTCCCGCCAATGGCGGAAATGGTAATGGCTAGCAAATCGTCGCCGGAAATAACAGTAAAATCATCAGAAGTATATTTCCCGATTTTGGTCATTTGTGAGTGTTCTCCCGATGCTTCTTTAACCGCTACAATTTTATCCGATGCTTCCGCCAAACGTCCTACAGTAGTTGCATCAAGGTTTACTCCGGTACGGGATGGTACATTGTAGAGAATAACCGGAACCGGACTGGCTTTTGCAACTTCAAGATAATGGTGGTACATTCCTTCCTGAGAAGGTTTGTTGTAGTACGGTGTAACAACCAGAATTCCGTCGATACCTTCAAAATTAAATTTGTCGATTTGATTGCACATGGTACGGGTGTCGTTTCCGCCCATTCCAACAACAACCGGCAAACCATTGGCTTTTTCTTTCACCAGTTCAACCACATGTGCTTTTTCATCGTTGCTCAGTGTGGCGGTTTCTGCAGTGGTGCCAAGAGCTACCAAATAATCCATGCCACCTTTTGCCTGATTCTCGATTATGGTTTCAAGTGCTTTGTAATCAACCTGATCGTTTGTGGTGAATGGAGTAATTAGCGCTACTCCTGCGCCTGTGAAATATCGACTCATGTATCTGTTCTGTTGTTTAGTTGTGCAAGATAGAAAATTTGTTGCTCGGCCAGATACATTGCATCTTTATTTTGGTCAAGCTTAATATTCAAATCAAAGTATGAATTGTCTGATTTGGAACTGCCAATTTTAAATTTGGCACGCGATAGGGCGGTAATATAATCGACGGCGTAATTTTTTTCGGCAGCCAGACACAGCAGCAGGTCGAAATCCATTTCGATGAAGTCACTTACTTTTTCGGGTTTTGGAATTCCCCACCAATTTCGGTCTTTTACTGTTAGCGAGTTGGTTTCGGCAGCTGGGTTTGAGTCGCTGTCGAATATACAGTAATCGCGGAATATTGCTCCCTGACGGTTGAAGTAATCGCGGAGATATTGCACGGCCGGCTTTTCCGATGGTTGCCAGAGTACTCCTACTTTTGAATGTAAAGCAAGATTTGGAATTACCGGTGTGCGTTGTTGCGCCGCCACCAGTTTATGGAGTTTTCGATAGGCATATTTTTCTTTCAATCCCATAATGCAGTGTCTTATTTTCTTTTCTTCTTTTTTGGATTACAGGTTTTGCAAAAATCACCCAGTCTACTCAGTTCTTCCAGCGACCATTTCATCCACTTATCAATTTCCGAATCGAGCGTACCGTTAAAGGTATCGCTTTCAACTTGCGACAGCAGTTTGGCGTGTTCGGCAACCGCTTTTTGGTGCAGTTCCGACGGGCCTTTTGTCAGCATCGTTTTGCGTTCTTCGAAAAACTTTTTGCGCAGATTACGCGCCTGTATTTCGTACAGGTTAAAAATAAGTTGCTGGTAGCGTAATAAACGGGCTGTGGCTTCTTCTGTCCCCTCGTCGATGTATGATGCGTCTTTTTGAAAATAGCACGATACATTTTTATTCATATTACGGATTAATAGCAGGTTCAGACCGTTTGTTTCGTACTTCACGGAAAAACTTCCCGAGGCCATTTGTATTTGCCCGCTGTTAGGTGCTTTTGCCTGAAAATCGCTTTTCTGAAGTTGATAGTCGGCCGACCACTCAATAACATTTTGAGCACGGGTCGTAACTGATAAGAGGAGTGTTATTGATAAAAGAAGAATTGTTTTTGTCATATTAAAAGCGGCGCGTTTAGCTTCAACTGAAATTTTTTGTGTCATTTTCTCTCTAAACTATTCGATCATTTTTAGGAAATCTTCCTCGCTGATCATTGGAATGCCCAGCTTCTCCACTTTTTGAAGTTTGCTTGGCCCAACATTACTTCCGGCAAGCATATAACTTGTTTTTTTAGAGATGGAGCCTACATTTTTACCGCCGTTTTGCTCAATCAGCTTCTTTAGTTCGTCGCGCGAATGTTGCTCGAAAGTTCCCGAAATAACAATGCTCAAACCCTCCAGTTTATTGGTTTGTCCTTCCAGCTGGTCTTCACTGATTGCAAACTGGAGTCCGTATGCTTTCAGGTTTTCGATAAATTGTAAATGCTCTTCGTTCGAAAACCACTCCACAACACTTTCTGCAATACGGTCGCCAATTTCATCAATTTCTACCAGTTGTTCTTTGGTTTGCTGCTGAATATTTTCAATGGTGTGCAGCTTTTTTACCAGCGTTTTAGCTACTGTTTCTCCAACAAAACGAATTCCCAGCGCAAAAAGTACCCGTTCGAACGGAACTTGTTTTGATGCTCCCAAACCATCAAGAATTCGCTGGGCCGATTTATCGGCCATACGTTCAAGGTTTAGCAGTTGCTCTTTTTGTAATTGATAGAGTTGGGTAATATTTTTAGCCAGTCCTTCATTGTAAAGCAGCTCTATGGTTTCCTGACCAATGCCATCAATATCCATTGCTTTGCGGCTCACAAAATGCTCCATTTTACCTTTTATTTGTGGCGGACAGGCATCTTCGTTCGGACAATAATGCGCGGCTTCTCCTTCTTTTCGTATCAGATTGGTTCCGCACTCAGGGCACGACTCAATAAACTGAACCGGTTGAAACATCGGATGTCGTTTGGCCGGATCAACGCCAGTAATTTTCGGAATGATTTCACCACCTTTTTCCACAAAAACAGTGTCGTCGATGTGCAAATCCAGGTTGTTAATAATATCGGCATTGTGCAACGACGCCCGTTTTACAATGGTTCCTGCAATAAGAACCGGTTCGAGATTAGCCACCGGCGTAACGGCACCTGTTCGCCCAACCTGGTACGAGACTGATTTTAGGATGGTTGCTACACTTTCTGCTTTAAACTTATAAGCAATGGCCCAGCGTGGCGACTTGGCGGTAAAACCAAGGTTCTTCTGTAATCTTCTGGAGTTTACTTTTATAACAACACCATCGGTGGCTACCGGCAGGTTAAAACGTTCGGTATCCCACTTTTCTATAAATGCGAACACTTCATCAATGTTCTTGCACAACTGTGTATGCTCCGAAATTTTAAAACCCCATTCGCGCGCTTTTTGCAGACTTTCGTAATGACCGTCTTCCGGTAAGTTTTCTCCAAGTACGTAATACAGGTAGGCATCCAGTTTTCGGGAAGCAACAATCGACGAGTTTTTCATTTTCAGTGTTCCGGCAGCGGTATTTCGCGGGTTGGCCAGCAAAGGCTCGCCGGCTTTTTCCAGTTCTGCATTCAGATTATTGAACACTTCAAATGGCATTAAAATTTCACCTCGAATCTCAAAATTATCCGGATAATCGTTTCCACGCAATTTTAAAGGAATCGATTGAATGGTGCGTACATTGGCCGTTACATCGTCGCCTTTCACTCCATCGCCACGGGTTACAGCGCGCACCAGTTCCCCATTTTCATAGGTAAGACTAATCGATGAGCCATCAAATTTCAACTCACACACATACTCAAAGTCGTCGGTTCCAATAATTTTCTGAATACGGCTGTCGAAATCCTGTAGCTCTTCTTTCGAGTAAGCATTTGATAACGACAACATGTTGTACTTGTGCGTAACCTGCTGAAAATCGGAACTCAAATCGCTTCCCACACGTTGCGTTGGCGAATTCGGGTCGTTAATGCTGTATTGTTTTTCAAGGCGCTCCAGCTCTTTTAATTTCATATCAAAATCAAAATCGCTGATTGATGGTTGCGCTAGTACGTAATACTTATAGTTGTGTTCGGCCAGTTCGGCCTGCAAATTTTTAATTCGTTGTAAATCCTGTTCGCTGCTCATTCGTGCACTAATTGTAAATGTTTCAAGATGATTTTTCAAAGATAATTTGTTGCGTTAAAAAATGTAAGGGTTTTACAATTTTTAATGGTACAAGGCTTTGGTACGCACGTCCGAACCTTCCGTACCTCGGTACAAGACCTTTGTACCATAGTACCGGTCTTTCGTACCAAAGTACCAGGCTTTCGTACTTCGGTAATTATCTTTCGTACGCCGGTACCAAAGGCAAGTACCAGGGTAATAATGCTTCGTACCAAAGTAATGATTCTTCGTACCAACCGATTAAACAATTTGTACTCAAAATTCTTTATGTAGTAAAAGGAGATACAATTATGGCATTTACACTCGAAATAGGCAAAAAAGCAATCGGTTTTGATCTTCCGGCTACCGACGGAAACAGCTATTCATTGGAAAGTTTTAAGGACTCGAAATATTTAGTGGTGTTTTTTACCTGCAATCATTGTCCGTATGTGATAAACAGCGACGAAGTTACCCGAAAAACGGCTGAGCGGTTCAAGCCGTTGGGCGTTGAGTTTGTCGGAATTAACTCGAACAGCAAGAATACTTACAAAGAGGATGATTTCGACCACATGGTGGAACGAATGAAAGAACACCAGTTTCCGTGGAAATATTTGTACGATGAATCGCAGGAAGTGGCGTTGGCTTACGGTGCGCTGCGAACTCCGCATTTTTATGTTTTTGATGAAAACCGCGAATTGGTGTACACCGGAAGGGGAGTTGATAGTCCGCGCGATGCCTCAAAAATTACGGTAAACGATCTGGCAAATGCGTTGGAAGAATTAACCCAGGGAAAGGTCATTTCTGTTCCGGTAACCAACCCGATTGGCTGCAATGTAAAATGGGATGGTAAAGAAAAACACTGGATGCCGGCCGATGCCTGCGATTTGGTTTGGTAGTGTTTCAAGGCAAAAGTTAAAAGTAAAAAGGCAAAAGTTGCGAGCTACGAGCTACGAGTGATAAGTTCTCAGTCTCAGTTCTCAGTCTCAGATTCCCATTTTACAATTTATCAATATTACAATTTAACAATCTCCTTCAATCACACTGTCTCAAAGTCTCAGTGCTCAATCTATTCAATCTCAAAACCAATCTCCATCAATCTGCTCATCCATCTTTCTTAAAAGCTTGTTAATAACTCCCTTTTTCATCCCACGTCATTCTTGTATATTTGCAGCACTTATGATTGTTTGTATTGCAGAGAAACCAAGTGTTGCCAAAGAAATTGCCCAGGTGATTGGGGCTGGTTCGCGAAGAGATGGTTATTACGAGGGAAATGGTTATCAGGTAACCTGGACCTTTGGTCATTTCTGTACGCTGTGGCCGCCCGAGGACTACGATTCCAAATGGAAACGCTGGGATTTGCATACATTACCCATGTTGCCCAAACGTTTCGAAACAAAGGTGATGACAGGCGATGGCGGTGTGACCAAACAATTTAATACCATTAAAAGCTTACTGGATAAAGCCGAACAGGTGATTAACTGCGGTGATGCCGGACAAGAAGGAGAGCTTATTCAGCGTTGGGTGATGAAAGAGGCCGGATATCAGGGAAAAGTGAAACGTTTATGGATTTCGTCGCTTACGAACGAGGCCATAAAAACCGGTTTTCAGAAATTGGAACCCGCCGAAAAATTTGATCACCTGTATTATGCTGGTAGCTCACGCGCTATTGGCGACTGGCTGCTGGGGATGAATGCCACACGTTTGTACACACTGAAATATGGTGGTTACAAACAGGTTTTGTCCATCGGGCGGGTGCAAACACCAACGCTGGCGATGCTGGTAACGCGCCATTACGAAATCGAGAATTTCAAACCTGAACCTTACTGGGAGTTGCAAACCACCTATCGCGAAACGGTTTTTAGCAATACCGAAGGAAAGTTCTTTAAAAAGGAAGACGGAGAAAAGCTGCTGAACCAGGTTTTGGGTAAGGATTTGTACATTACCGAAGTTGAAAAGAAAGACGGACAGGAATATGCGCCGAAACTTTTCGACCTTACCAGTTTGCAGGTGCATTGTAATACGCGTTTTGGATTAACGGCAGACGAAACCCTGAAGACCGTACAGCGTTTGTACGAAATGAAAGTAGTTACTTATCCGCGTGTTGATACCACTTTCTTGCCCAACGATCAGTATCCTAAAATACCCGGAATTTTAAAGGGACTAAAAAGTTATAGTGAGTTGGCGCAGCCATTGTTGGCAAAGAAAATCCGAAAGTCGACCAAAATTTTTAACGATAAAAAAGTTACCGATCACCATGCGATTATTCCAACAGGTGAAGAGAAATTGCTGGGCGGTAACGAAAAAAAGGTTTACGATGCCATTGCGCGACGTTTTCTGGCTGCATTTTATCCCGACTGTAAGGTTGCAAAAACACAGGTAAAGGCTGAAGTTGATACGGTTCAGTTTGTAGCCACCGGGAAACAAATTCTGCAACCCGGTTGGCGTGTTGTTTTTCAGGATGAGAATTCGAAGAGTGGTGACGGCGATACTATTCTGCCTGTTTTTGAGAAAGGAGAACACGGGCCGCACGAGCCATCTTTTACCGAAAAAGAAACAAAACCACCGCGTTATTACACCGAAGCTTCGTTGCTGCGTGCCATGGAAACTGCCGGTAAAAATGTGGATGACGATGAGTTGCGCGACCTGATGAAAGCCAATGGTATCGGTCGTCCATCAACACGTGCTGCTATTATCGAGACCTTGTTCCGTCGTAAATATATTGAGCGACAGAAAAAGCAAATCCACCCAACTAGAATGGGAATTCAATTGATTGATATCATTCATAATGAACTATTAAAATCGGCAGAATTAACTGGGCAGTGGGAGAAACGGTTGCGTGACATTGAGCAGGGAGAATACAGCGCTTCGAAATTTATCTACGAGATGAAACGTATGGTTTACGATCTGGTCGTAGAGGTGATGCGCGATCGCAGCTCGGTAAAACTGGCCGCACCGGAACCGGAAAACAAGGCAAAAGGTAAAAGGCAAAAGGCAAAAGGTAAAAAGGCGGCTAATAGTGGCAACGATGAAATGATCTGCCCGAAGTGCTCGGAAGGAAAAGTGCTGAAAGGTAAAAATGCTTATGGCTGCAATCGTTGGAAAGAGGGGTGTGATTTTAGGCTGCCCTTTGTTTTTATGGAGAAAAAACTCACCGACAAACAGGTTGAACGTTTGCTTAAGAAAGGAGCTACCACAAAACTCAAAGGCTTTAAAATGGGTGATAAAAAGGTGGAGGGGATTTTACAGCTCACCAAAGATTGTAATATCGAGTTTGTAGATAAATCACCTGCCCCAAAGAAAACTGCTGATACAACACCCAAATGCCCCAAATGTGGCGGAACAATTATAAAAGGCAAAACTGCTTACGGTTGCAGCAACTGGAAAGAAGGTTGTGATTTTAAATTCTCGTTTGATGCCATTCGTGAAAAAGCTGCCGGACGCGAACTAACAAAAGAACTGGTGTTGGAGATTTTGCAGAGCAGCAAATAAGTCAATTTATATCTTTTATTGTCAGGATGAGCGGAGTCGAAGACTGTTCCTGTTACACTTCTATTTTGCTTAGTATGACTTCTGATTTTTTGAAATACTGTTGCAAATTAAAATCAAGCTATACGTCTTCCTCTTTCAAAAGCTGTTCGAAATAAGTAATCGTTTTTATTAATCCTTCCCGAAGCGGAATGCTAGGCTCCCAGCCATCCAGTTTTTCTTTAGCCAATGTAATATCCGGTTGACGTTGTGTGGGATCGTCTTGCGGTAATGGCAAGTGAACTATTTGGGATTTCGATCCGGTAATATCAATAATTTCACTGGCCAGTTCAAGCATTGTAAATTCTCCCGGATTACCAATATTTACCGGCCCGGTAAAATCATCGTCGGTTTTCATCATACGAATCATTCCTTCAATCAAATCGCTTACGTACTGAAAGCTTCGGGTTTGTTGTCCGTCGCCAAAAATGGTAATGTCTTTTCCCTGTAGGGCCTGCATAATAAAGTTCGAAACAACACGTCCGTCGTCCGGCTCCATTTTTGGACCATAGGTATTAAAAATGCGGATGATCTTTATCAGAACGTCGTTCTGAACGTGGTAGTTTACAAATAGCGATTCGGCGCAACGTTTTCCTTCATCGTAACACGAACGCACTCCAATGGGGTTTACATTTCCCCAGTATTCTTCGTTTTGAGGATGGATATCGGGCACACCATAAATTTCACTGGTTGATGCCTGTAGTATTTTGGCTTTTATACGTTTCGCCAATCCAAGCATGTTTATGGCACCCATTACCGACGTTTTGATGGTTTTTATGGGATTGTACTGATATTGAATTGGTGACGCCGGGCAAGCCAAATTGTAGATTTCATCTACCTCTATGTAAAAGGGCTGCGTAATATCGTGTCTTACCAGCTCAAAGTATGGATTTTCAAGCAAATGAATAATCTTTTGCTTTTTGCCGGTAAAATAGTTGTCCAAACAAATTACTTCGTTGCCATCGTTTAACAGCCTTTCGCAAAGGTGAGATCCAACAAATCCTGCTCCTCCGGTTACCAAAATTCGTTTCATATCATTTATTTTGTTTTTCTACCAATAGCAAAATATTTAACCCTAATCCTACATAACCTGTTCCTACTACAGAAATTTTCATAACTGATTTGTATTTTTTGAAGTGGATTTAATAGGCATGTCGATAATACTAATGAGTTTGACATTATCGGGCATAATTTATCGGTTACAACTGTTTTTATAATAAGGGAATAAAGATAGTTGAATTCCGCAGAAAGAATCAATGATAATAATTAGAATCCGTTTCTCAGTCCGTTTTTCCAAAATAGATTTATCCCGAAAATTGGGCATCATTATTAAAATGAAAGACTTAAAACAAATTAAAAAACAAAGAAATGCAGATCGTGAACTTTTGATAGTAAGTGATGTTTATTTACTAAATTTGATAGAAATCAACCGGCTTTGTGAAATTCCTTATTCCCGCAATATTAGTCTTTTCCATATTATCCTTTCAGTTTTCAGAACTGTTGGTTTTGGCGTCGTTCAAGATCAATCAGGATTACATTGCCAAAAATCTTTGTGTGGAAAAAGATGTAGAAGGATCAACTTGCCAGGGATGTTGCCAGTTGAAAAAAAGAATGGACGAACAGCAAGAGCATAAAAAGGAACTTCCACCACAGCAGACCGAAAAGCAGAATATTGATTTTTGTGTTCAATCCTCGGGGATAAATTTTGGTTTATATCCCACAATTGAAAATTTGATATTTAAATCTTCTTCCAAATATTCATTTATAAAGACTTTTAAGGTTTTTCATCCACCGAAATGTTACTGTTAAAATACGACCCCAAACGATAACTTAATTAGTAATACCGATTACTAAAAACACTAAGTCATTGATTCGATTACGCTCAATGAATTTGTTTTTATATATCGCCATTTTACCAATTTGAAAATAATGGCAGAATAGCCTAATCATTTTCATAATTGGTATAATAAATCATTTTGGAATGAAAAAGATCTTAACTAATTCCGGTATGAGAATGGTGTATCTGCTGTTATTTATATTGCTGGTACATTCTTCTTATTCGCAGGAAAAAACAATACAAATTATAGACGAAAAAACGGAAGCGGGGATTCCAGATGTACACTATCAGTACAACGAAATAAGGGGATTCTCGGATAAGAATGGTACGATCGTTTTGCAAATAGAAGAAGGAGTCGGGTTATTCCTGTCGCATCTGCAATACGGAAAAGTAGCCTTTAATTCTGAAGAAGTGGAGCAATTGGCAAACAAAGGAGTTATTGCATTGGAGCAATCTTCAACCTATTTGCCGGCCACAGTGGTTTTGGTGCATCCAAAAGCGGGCGACAATCGAAAAATGGAATTTACCGTGCAAAACAAACTGGCACATGATGCAGGAAATCTGTTAGAATCAGTACCGTCAATATCTACAATCAGGAAGAGTGGTGCTTATGGTTTCGATCCGGTGCTCCGTGGGTTTAAATACGATCAGATTAACCTGGTTCTGGATGGAAGTCAAACGGCTTCGGCAGCTTGTCCAAACCGAATGGACCCCGCTGCCAGTCAAATTCCCATTAACATGATTGCTGAGGCGGAAGTGCTAAAAGGACCGCACAGCCTGCGTTACGGAAATGCATTTGGCGGAACCATAAATTTTAAAAGTTCTTCGCCGGAGTTTAAAGAAAAAGCAACTCCTGTTGGTCGTGTGGGAACGAGTTATGAGAGTAACGGTAATATTTTCAGAACGGAAGGAGTGGCCGGAGTTTCAGGTTCAAAAGTTGATTTCCGCATGTTTGGTGCCTATTCAACTGGCGATGATTATACCGATGGCGATGGAATGGATATTGCAGCACAATTCAACCGTTTGAACTGGGGAGGAAAGCTGGGCGTAAAACTTAGTCAAACCCAAAATATTGGCGTGTTGGTTTCAAATAATATTGCCAAAGATGTTGATTTTCCGGCTTTGCCAATGGATTTGCGCGAAGACAACACATGGTTGGTAAATGCCAGTCATTCGGTAGTTTTTTACGATAAAGCGCTTTCATCGTGGAATACCAGCGTGTACGGAACCATGGTAGACCACCTGATGGATAATTACGACAAAGTACTTGATCCGCGAATGGCGGATGCCACAACGGATGCCAAAACGCGAAACTACGGTGGACGAACTGAAATGCGTTTTGATTTTGACAAAAGTTATCTTTATGCCGGTGTCGACTATCGTTTTGAGTCGGCCGATGGATATCGTGAGCGTTCTATGTTAATGGGGCCAATGGCCGGGAAAGTACTAACGGATAATGTTTGGCAGGATGCAGAAATAAATCGCACCGGATTTTTTGGTGAATGGCACATTGCCCGGCCGGGATTCCAGTTTGATGTTTCGGGGCGCCTCGATATCAATTCGTCAAAAGCCAATAATCCCGATCCGCGTTTTGAAGAAATCTATTCCGATCTGAAATCGTCACAGGTGCATCCGTCTCTAAGCGTTGGTGGAACACGATTGTTCAGCAAAAATATCTCGCTGGGATTGTGGGCGGGAATGGCCACGCGCAGTCCGGGAATTGCAGAACGCTACATCAATCAGTTCCCGATTGGGCTCGATCCGTACGAAATGTTGGGAAATCCTGATCTTGATCCTGAAATTAATAACCAACTAGATTTGGTTTTTCGCTATCAAACTGAAAAAACAAATATTAATATAAACTTGTTTACCTCGGTTTTACGTGATTATATTTCGTCGGAAATTCGTGAAGACCTGCAACCGGCCATGAATACCTCACCAGGTGTTCGTCAGTTTGTAAATATCAAAAAAGCGCTTATGACTGGCTTTGAAGCCAACTGGACACAGCAATATAGCACTTTCTTAAGTCACGATTTAGGACTGGTTTATACCTACGGCGAAAATCAGGAACTGGATGAACCACTGCCAGAGATTCCTCCGATGGAGTTTCATTACCGTTTGCTGGGGAATTTTGCAGATGGAAAAGTAAAGCCTGAAATCATGTTCAGACATGCCATGAAACAGGATCGCATTGCAACATCGTATGGCGAGAATGAAACACCAGCTTTTAGCGTTGTTGATGCAAAAGTATCTTGGTTAATGAATAAGATATTTACTGCTGCTGGTGGTGTGCAAAACTTATTTGATGAAGCTTATTACGAACACTTATCACGATCGGTTCGGGGAGCCACTGCCCGTCCAATTTACTCGCCCGGAAGAAGTTTTTATGTTACGCTAACCATTAGTTTTTTATAAGTAGAAAATAGTTGAACGTAGAATATTAATTGAAGAATTATTACGATCTGAATCATTAATGCATAAAAAAAATTCCGCTTCATTTTGAAGCGGAATTTTTTATGCTCAACTATTTCTGTCTATTTTTTTATTGCCGGAGTAGGAAAGGGTGGAGGTGTAACCTTTTTTACGCCTTTTTCTTTCACCATTTTTAGTACTTCTTTAACAGCACGTTCCAGCTGAGGATCTTTTCCTGCCTCAAGTGATTTAGTGTCTTGCTGTACCTCAATATCCGGTGCAACGCCTTTGTTTTCTGCAATCCATTCGTTGTTAACAGGATCGAAGACTGCGTTGTCGGGAGCGGTAAGAGCCCCGCCGTCAACCAGGCTGTAATGAACTGATGATTTTATCAAGCCTCCCCAGGTTGTTGAACCAATCAGTGGTCCGGCTTTTTGTTGGCGGAAAACCCATGGAAAGAAATCGCCACCGGAACCGCCTTTTTCATTAATCAATAAGGCTTTTGGTCCTAAAATACCAGCAGGCAGTTTGAATGGTTTTCCGTTTGGCACTTCGTTGGTGAGTGCTGCGCGTAGGTTGCGTGTCATCAGATCGACCATGTAATCGTCTAATAAACCACCACCGTTAAAACGTTCGTCAATTACAGCCCCCAATTTATCTTGTTGGGCAAAAAAGTACCGGTTAAACGAGATAAACCCGGGACTACTTGTGTTTGGCACCCAAATATAAGCCAGTTTCCCATCTGATAGTTCATCCACTTTTCGTCGGTTATCTTCTACCCATGCGCGTTGACGTAAAGCATTTTCGCTACGAATCGGTTTTACTGTTATTGTCCAGGCACTTTCAAAATCCGGTTTGTCGTTAATATGCAAAACAGTTTGTACTCCCGAAGTTCCATCTAAAAACTTAAAAGGGTTATCGGCTGCAGTCATTTCTTCACCATTTACGCCAACGATAAAATTACCTTCCGTAACTTTTAATCCGGGTTCTTCGAGAGGACTTGATAAACTAGGATTCCAGCTTTCGGTACTATAGATGCGTTCAATTTTCCATGCACCGTTTTTAGGTACAAGATCTGCTCCTAGCAGTCCAACTAAATTGCGTTCTGTATCCGGATAATCGCCACCCATAACAAAGCTATGGCCAACAGAAAGTTCCCCATTCATCTGATCGAGAATATAGGTAAGATCGGCACGGTGTTTAATAAATGGAATAAGCGGTGCATAACGTTCGTGCACTACATTCCAATCTCTTCCGTGAAGATTTGGATCGTAAAAGTAATCACGTTCGTAACGCCAGGCTTCCTCGAATATTTGGTGCCACTCTTTTGAACGGTCGAGTTTGGTTCGTAAACTTACTTTTAAGGTTTTTCCATCTTTACCTGAAGTTCCACTTGTTGATATAATTTTCCACGAAGAACCAACTCGTGCAAGCATTTTTTTTCCATCGTTTGATATGGTGAGGCTGCGTGCGCCGCTTACAAATTCTTTGGCTTCCTTATCTTCAAGAGTGAATTTTTGAATGGTTACCCCCGGCTGATTAGGAACTGATTCAGCGATAAAAACATTGCCTTCAGTACCGGTAAGTACTGCACGGTAATTTCTTTTAGGCATGGGTAAAGGAATAGTTCGCTCAGCAATATTTTCAAAGTCGATTTTTATCGACTCATCTTTTTCTTCATCATCTTTTTTCTTTTCCTTATTGTCTTCCTTTTTTACTGATTCTTTTTCTTCATCATCCTTTTTTACGTCTTCTTCATCGCTTTTTAGTTTGAATGGCGAATCTTCGTCTTTCTGAAGATTTACGGCATATACACTGTATTTTGCATTTGCTGCCATCGAGCTGGTGTTTGCCCAGCCTGAACCTAGCGCCAAATCGGTACTTGCTAGGAAGTAGAAATGCTTTTTGTCTTTATCCCAGGCAGGAGAAAAGGCGTCGGCAAATGTGTTGGTTACTTTGTGTATTGTTTTGTCGGTGAGCGACCAAATAGTAATCTGCCTGAAATTATTTGATGCAGTTTTTGCATAAGCGAGCCACTTTGAATCGGGCGACCAGGTGAGGCCCATGCTGCCACGTTCCAGGTTATTGCCACCAATATCAATGGTTTCAATGGTTTCATTTTCAATGTTTAAAACTCTTATGCGCACATCGTCGTCGGTGAAAGCAATAAATTTCCCATTGGGCGACCATGTTGGTTCCCAGCCCAGTTTTGATTCCCCAATTGATATACTTTTTGGTTCTTCCAGCCCGTTTTGATTGGCTATAAGCAGGGCGTAACCTTCGCCATTTTTATCTGAAAACCAAGCCAGCTGATCACCTTCTGGCGACCAAATTGGGGTACGGTCTGCCACCGCTGACGATTGTGTGATATTCCGAGTATCTCCGTTTTCCTCGGGTACGGTAAATATTTCGCCACGTGCTTCAAAAATGGCACGTTTCCCGGTTGGGGATAATGATGCTGAACGTGCAGAAGAACTTACATCTTCCCATTTTGTTTCGGCCCACGGAAAATCACCAACTACGTTTATGGTGAGTTTTTTAATCTCTTTTGTCTTCAGGTTAAAGAGGTGTAAATAGCCTTCGCGTTCAAAAACGAGTTGGTTATTTTTTCCGGACAGCCATTTTACATCTGCTCCTTCAAAAGAAGTTAATTGTTCCAACTGCTTTGTTTCTGGCGAGTAAGACCAAATATTCGCAACAAAATCGCGGTCGGAAATAAAGTAGATTTTATCGCCCAGCCAAAGCGGCTGAATATCGGTGGTTTTTTCGTTGGGAATAAATTCTTCCGAAAAATCTTTCAAATCCAGTATTACAAGTGGTTTATTTTGTCCGCCACGATAGTCGCGCCATTCAATATCCCAGCGTGTAACACGGTCGATTACTATTTTTTTTGCATCGGGAGAGAAAGATCCGTCGTTTCCAAATTGTTTGGTAAGCAAACTTGCCGGACCGCCATCTTTTGGAATGGTCCACAAACGACCGAAAGTGCTTGGAGCTGTTTCGCGTAACGAGGTGAAAAGAATTTTTTCGCCATCAGGAGACCAGCCACGAACTGTTGCCCCGCTTGGGTGCCAGGTAATTCGAGTGGGCGTTCCTCCTTCAACCGGAACGGTGTAAACTGAAGTTACTCCGGAGCGGTTAGAGTTAAAGGCAATGGTTTTTCCGTCGGGAGAAAAACAAGGTTGGCTTTCAACGGCTCCTGTGCTGGTGAGTCGGATGGTGTTGTTTGATGCTAAATCGCTTACCCAAATGTCACCTCCGTAGGTAAATGCAACATGGGTGTCGCTAATGGTTGGTTGACGCAGTAATCTGGTTTCCTGCGAAAAGGACAAGAAGCCCATAGCAAGAAACATCATTAATAGTGCTAGTTTTTGCATAAGTAATAATTTATTATTTATATGTATTGACGCTAAAATCTTTTTAAGGATACATAATTATAACAAAGTTTGTTCATATTACTTACATAGGTAAGCAAAGTGCCAACCAAATTACAAGGTCAATCAATATCAAAAAAAATGTGGGAATTCTTCGATCGTTGTGTTTTCAATAGTTTGAAATTTCTCGCGACAAAGTCAATGAGGAATGTGCTCTCCGGAATTCAATAATTGTTTCGGTTTCGGCAAGTGTTTATACTTCTTTTGTTACCGGATTTTATTATGATTTACTTTCGTTAAATATGGTATCGTATTTCTGTTTTTCCATAATCATGAATACGTCATTAAATCACTTTTCTCTTTAGTTATTTATGGGGCAGAAATTTAAATTTTGAACTCTTTTTAGGAATTGAATGTTAACAGATGTTAAAATATGAAGCGTGTTTTTAGATTGTGTTTCGTATCACTTAACCATAAATATTTATACTTTACCTTTGAATTTTGAATTAGACTGGTTTTAAATACTGCGGTGGAGTTATTACTTTTGAAATTTAGCTGACCGTACAAATAAATTATGATTTTTAATTCTTCGTTTGAAAATATCTACCTTGTTTTACCCTTAATCGGTTTTATAATAGGGCTTTTTGGTACTATTCTGGGAGGTGGTGGCGGCTTTTTCTTTTTACCGGTACTTACCTTAATTATTGGTGTGCCTGCACACACAGCTGTTGCAACTTCGCTGGCAGCAACCTTGCCAATTGGTTTGGTTGGCTCGTGGGGACACTACCGAAAAGGAAATATAGATATCAATACCGGTGCTTTGTTTAGCATTGCCGGAATTGTTGGCGCTTTAGTGGGAGCACGTATGACAAATTTAATTTCGGAGCCGCAGTTAAAGATACTATTTGGCGTGTATTCCATTCTTATAGCCATAAATATGCTGGTTGCCGGAGCAAGAAAATACAAGGAGGTTGAAGACGAAGAAAGTAAAGCAAAGCTGAAAGCTGTGCGTATTGGAAAAGGTTCGTTTTTTGGTTTAACTGCGGGGTTAATTGCCGGAACATTTGGAACCAGCGGAACAGCACCTATTATTGCAGGATTGTTTTCGATGCGACTATCCGTAAAATTAGTGGTTGGTACATCGTTGCTGGTGGTTTTAGTTAACACTGTTTTTGCGGTTGGTGCACACTTTTTAATAGGTAGTATCGACTTAACTTTAATAGCCTTCCTAACATCTGGTTCGGTAATTGGTGCATTTTTAGGGCCTCGGCTATTCTCGAAAGCGAAGATCGGAAAATCAGAAAAGAAAGTGAAGTACGTGTATGCTGCTGTGGTTACAGCAATTGGTATTTTAATGATAGTAAACAGGTAACATGATTTTAACAATATATATATTCATTTTGTCGTATTTTCTGCTTGGCGCAGTTGGTTTCTTTTTCATTAACCGGAAAAAGGAAAAGGATGTGGCCCGAAAAAGCTGGACGAAATTTATTAGCTATTTTATAATTATCCACGTTTTGTTTTTTAGCATTACCATAAAGCCGGTAATCTTTCAGATTTTGGTTGGAGTAATTTTGCTGGCAGGTGCTTTCGAACTTTTACGGCTATTTAAAAAGGCAGATTATAAACAATCAGGCTTTGTAATCGTTTCCTTACTTATCTATGCTGTTTTGGGGGCAGGATTGTGGTTGTTTGGGGCTATGGATAATAAGCTGGTGCTTTTTGCATTTCTGATCTTATCGATTTTTGATGCGTTTAGCCAGATTTCGGGACAACTTTGGGGGAAAACAAAGATTGCACCTGAAATCAGTCCAAATAAAACCATTGGAGGAACAGTTGGTGGTGCGTTGTTTGCTTTCGCAAGCGGCTTTTTTCTTCACGGATTATACGACAATAAATGGTATGTGGTTGCCGGGCTTACACTCGGAATAATTGTGTTTGCCTTTTTAGGCGACATTGCAGCATCGTTATACAAAAGGAAGTTTGGAGTAAAAGATTACAGCAACTTAATACCGGGGCACGGAGGTTTTCTCGACCGGTTTGATAGTTTAATTGCCGGAGGTGCCTGGGTAACATTTTTTTTTCTAATGATTGGTTATTAACTTAAGCATTTCAGGAGAGGATAATAACAGTTCAATCAATAAAAAAAATTGTAAAACTTAATTCGCCGTAACTTTGCTTATTGATAACTTTGCCGAAATTGAAAGAGAGAATACCAGAGAGTAAAATATTTTTATGGGAAACACGATAACGCTGTCAGTAGTATATTTTATTGCAATAATATTATTACTGGCTTTTAACGAACTTAACTACAGACGACTTAAAGTAAAAGGCGAGTTTACGCGAAAATTCGCGCACTTTACTGCTACCATTGCCGTGGTACCGTTTCCGTACATTTTTTCGAGCCATTGGTATGTGTTTGTATTGGCTTTAATATTTTTTGCAGCCTTGTTTATAACACAATACAGCAAGCAGCTGAATTCCATTCACGATATCGAGCGGAAATCGATTGGGAGTTACTTGCTACCGGCATCAATTTACCTTACTTTTTTAATGTCGGATTTGCTTGGTAGTAAATTTATTTTCATCCTGCCCATGCTGATTTTGGGAATATGCGACCCGATGGCAGCTATTGTAGGAATGAGCTTTAAAACAAACAATCATAAAATAAAATTATTTGGCATTGATACCGGGAAATCAATTTTCGGATCGGGTGCATTTTTACTCACCAGTTTTGTTATCAGTCTGTTGGCCCTGTATTTTAATCGTGGTGTTTTCGATTTGAAAACTTTTTATATTGGGTTGGCAGTTGCATTAGTTAGCACGCTGGCAGAATTGTTTAGTTGGCGCGGATCCGATAATTTAACCATTCCTCTTGGAGGAGCTTTTACCCTTTTACTCTTAATGTAAATAGGTAAAATGTAGGGGCGGTTTTGGTATTTATGCTAAAAAAGGAGTAATTTGTATATAGTAAGACAGAAATTATAGAAAACTGAATAGCTTAGTAGGGACTTCTTAAGGTCTCCGAAACAAATATTACGTCATGAAGAAAATTGTTATAAACGGAGCAAACGGTTATGTTGCTTCAAATTTTATAAACGAATTATTGCTAGAGGACAACAAGGTGGTTGCACTTGCACGCAGTAATAAAAAGTTTACTGCCGAAGAGCGGGTGAAAGCCGCCTTGAAAGAGATGAAAGGAGGGGAGGATGTTGATTTTACAAATCTTGAAGTTCACGACTATTCGTTATTTGAAGAAAATTTTGCCCTGCAGGAAAGTGAGTTAAAAACCATTTTCGGGGGAAATATCGATTACTTCCATTTTGCGGCAAGTTTAAAATTTGATATAAAATCGAAAGAAGAAATTTTTGGAACAAATCTACAGGGAGTAACCAATTCGGTTAATACTTTTCAGAAATATTCGGAAAAAGAATCGCGCTTTTATTTTGTGAGTACTGCCTACTCATGTGGTCGTATTAACGAGCCGTTCAAGGAAAAATTCTACGATAATGCTGAAATTGATGCATTCAGGAATTACTACGAACAATCGAAACGATATGCTGAAAACGTTATTAAAGATTACATCGACAATAAAGGATTAAACGCTTGTATTTTGCGTTTGTCGCAGGTGGTTGGAAACAACAAAACCGGCGTAACAAAAACCGATTACGGTATTTTCGATTTCTCGAAACGCGTACAAAATCTGGCAAAAAAATATCCTGAGAGTGTAATTCGTTTAAAGGTTGATCCTGATTCAACTCAAAACCTTATTCCTATCGATACCGCAGTAACTTACCTGATGAGCGCAGTTAAAGCCGAGCAGGTGCCGGTTATACTGAATTTAATTGCAAAAAGCTCGGTAAAAAATGCCGACATTTTGAGAAGTATAAGCAGTTTAATGCCAATTAACCTGGTGCCCGACATGACTTTGGAGAAAGAGCAAATGAATTCGCTTGAACGGATTATGGCAATCGGTATGTCGTTTACAGGTGCTTACATCGATACCAATATTGCTTTCGATACCACCAATCTCGATTCGATTGTTGAAGAAGAAGTGAGTGAGGTAACCGCCGAATCGGTGCATCGTATGCTTACGTATTTCCTGAAGGGTGATACCGATCAGCAGGTACGCGACATTAAAGCTGCGGTATAAATCATTTTTATTATACAAACTAAATTTAGGGTTACACCAGATAAGTTTAAACGAGAATTATGAAGAAAATTTTTGTACGTGGCGAGAATATTGTAAATCTGCCAAATGCGATTAGTTTATACCGTTTGTTAGCATTTCCGGTAATATTTTATGCGGCTCTTGTTGGCAACGAATCGTTGTTTGTATGGTTGCTTTGTATTAGCCTGGTAAGCGATGTTGCCGACGGAAACCTGGCACGTTACCTAAAACTGCAAACACATTTTGGTGCCGCGCTTGATAACCTGGCCGACATTTGTACCTATGCCATGGCTATTCTTGGTTTGTTTGTATTTAAATGGGCCGATATTGAACCACACAGCTGGTTCCTGTTCCTGTTTTTGGGATTATTTGTAGTTAGTTACATCGTGTCGTTTGCACGTTTCGGGAAAATTCCGGGACTACATTTGTATTCTGCTGTTTCGGCCGGATATGTGCAAAGTATATTCTTTTTTGTATTGTTTGTCTTCGGATTCTACACCTGGTTTTTCTACCTCGCAGTAGGATGGGGAATTGTAGCCTACACCGAAAAGATATTGGTACTCTTTAAACTCGACGATATAAAGATCGGGGTAAAGGGACTCTACTGGTTAATGAAAGCTGACAAAGAAGCTAAATAATTGCAAAGCCACATTTTTAGGATGTGGCTTTTTTTATGTCTTCGCGTGTGGTTTACTTGTAATTATCTTCTTAGCTTATACCCTAATGCTTTTAAGTTGCTATTCCGAAATACACTATTTACACCGCCAATGGAAACATGTATGGTAATCGGGTTACCCTTAAAATCGGTAACATCATTCAATGAGTAGTTAACTAAATTATATTTTGCTTTTAACCCGATATAAAAAGTATTTGTAATATAATATCGATATCCCAACCCCAAATTAAAGTTATAAGAGAAAGTTGATTCTGAGTCAACATCCTGGTCATCATCTTCATCAAGGGCATCAAATCCATCGAAAGCAATTCCTCCGGTTAGCTGAAATTCGTGTCCGTTGTTTGCATAAATATCTCTTCCCACATCAAAGCCAATGTATCCACCAAAAAAATTGTCGGTATATTCCGGCTTATTGTCGCGATAAGCAATGTAGTCGTTTGGCGATTTTAGGAATTTGAATATCATTGAAAAATCATAATTCATTTTTTTACGTTTTGCCCCTATTTGAAAACCTAATTCGGGATGCACTCCTAAAGTGGTTAAGTCTCCGGTAGGAATCCATACCCCGGTTATCCAGGCCCCGTGTAATTCTGCTTTTTTCAGGTATTTTTCTACCTCGTTATTGTATTTGGTAGCCAGTACCGATTCCGTGCCAAGGCCATCTTGCAATCTTTGAAAAACCGAATCAATCTCTCCGCTATAAAACTCGGCCAGTAAATATTCGGTGGTTTCCAAATCGTATTTAGCTGTTAACGACTTTGCAATTTCCTGGGTTTTCTGGTCGAATTCCTGCCCCGGAGGCGTATACCCAAAGTACGATTTGTATTCATCGTAGGTGTAATAGTTGGAACTCCGAATCAAATCTATCCTGCTTTTGTAGTTGTAAATAAGGGGCATTACTCCATCGGTTAGCAACGAATCGGTATAAGTTCCTTGGTGGAGTGCCAACAGTATCTTTGCTCTGAAAACAGGTTCGCGCTCGCCACATTTTTCTTCCCAATACCGAAGGATACTTTGGGCCGAATCGATTTTGCCTTCCTGCAGGTATTTTACGAAATATACTTCGCTGTTGTATGATATGTCGGAACAGTCAACTTGTTTGTTTACCAATAGTTTGTCAAAATCCTGACCGTATAACAAGTTGGTGAAAAACAATACGATCAATAAAAATAGTGTTCTCATTTTGTTTAATTATTCGTTGTTGTTGTGTGGTTTTGTTTATGGCTGAACGCGATGATATTAGGTATTTATTTCTTTTTTATAAATTCAGCTATTGTTTGTGCTATAAATTCCGGATTTTCTTCCGGTCCGAAATGTGCACTGTCAGGAATGGATTTTCCTACTATGTTATTTACTCCACTTTCCCTGAATCCTTGAATGTAGGCTGCAATATCTCCATAATCTTTAGCTCCTTTAAGATATAGTACCGGAGTGTTTACAGGAAGGTTTTGCGAATTCTCTTTCTCATCGTAATAAAATGTTCGATACCAACCTAATGCTGTTTTAAGGCTATGTTTGGAATCATATGCTTCGATATATGCTTCTTTATTTTTTTGATTTATAGCTGATTTATTGTACGATATGGTATTGTAGAAATATTCAAACAATATTGAATGTTTTCCTTCAATCAGTGATTCGGGAAGTTCAGGAACCGAATAAAACGCAAAATGCCATATATAAGGATTTCTTTTAACCTCTTCCCATGGGGTAACTCCAGGTATTGCAGTACAGATTATAACTGCTTTTGAAAGAATATCTGAAAAATGTTTGACAAATGGATAAACGATCATTCCTCCAACATCGTGTCCAACCAAAACAACATTTTTTAAGTCGAGAGTTAACAACAGATTCTTTATAAAACCCGCAACTGATAATTTATCATATTTATCAATTGGTGCAGAAGTGCCAATCCCGGGAAGGTCTATCGCTAAAACATAGAACTCATCCTTTAATAAAACCATCACTTTTTCATACTCTTTCCAGTTCTCAGGATACCCATGTAAAAATAGAATTGGTTGGTTTTTATTATTACCAGCTTCTATTACATGAGTTATAATGCCATTTACACTTACTTCCCGGTGTTTAAATAATTGTTGTTCCATCTTTCGTCTTTTTCTAATATGCTATTAAACTGACAACTCTATGTCAGCAGGGTTTATAATGTTGTTATATGTATACCAATTAATGCCTTATCAATATCGTTGTACAAATCTAAAATTATATAGATCATCTTGTAGTTGAATTTCTATCCTAATTTCGTTTGTATCCGATGAAACAGGAAATAATACCTGTCCTGAACTTTTAGCCTTCGGTGGAATCATACATGGCAACAGAGCATCATTATTCCAGAAATAAAGTTCTTCATTCACTTCCTTTAATCGACTATGGTGCTCATCGTACCAATAATCTTCATCGTATTCCCTTTGTGTTTCCATTTCTTCCGGATCTATACCAAAAATTAGCCCTATTGTTCCTGTTACGAGTCCGTCTACTACTATCTCCTTTACACTTTTATCTGCTAACGAATAAGGATTCTTTTCATTTATCAGACCATCCCTTTTTAATTCTAATTCTTCTATTCTCTCCTCCGGGTTTATAGCATTTATCGATGTAGAATCTGTACTGTATTTAAATGAAGAAGGGGTCACAAAAATTGAATCGTTTGATTTGTTATGTATCGATACTTTAAATTTATAGTTTTGATTATATAAGCCTTTGTAATCCACTTTTACTTCTTGATTATTACTAACTGTTGTATCATTCTCAATCCGGTATAACATTGGTATACGTTGTGTTGTTGTACAACCTGCAAGTATAAAAAGTATACAGAGGCTAACTTTATATCTCATATCAATCTGGTTTTAATATTTTTTTTCTCGTGCCCTAACAATTGGTGAATAGGGAATATAAAATACCTTGTTATATGCAGCTCGGGTCTCGTTTTCAATTTTCAACTTCCGGGAAGTTGCATTTTCAGTTTTTGAATCCAGATTAATCTTATCCCAATCTTTATTCGTAAAGCCGATAGCCTGATTCTGCTGTTTGTACGCATAATGAAAAATCATTTTTTCAAAATCATTTCTGTCTCCAAAAACAAAGTAATTTTTATTTTCTTCTATAATCTTATCCCGATATGCCTTCTGCATCCTTTCTACGATTGAACGATACTGTTTCCCCTGACGGAGGCAATTGTTTAAATCCACATCAGCCATTCCGGTTAACGAAAAAGCTAGTCCATCTAACATTATTGAGTACACTTTGTTTTTTGTTGATTCAGAAATTGTATTCAAAAAATATCCTTCGGGGAAGAAATCATCATTAACTGCAAGTTCCGATTGCATGTGGTTAGCACCTCCATTCAATATCGCCTTTTTATCTTTTATATACATTCCAAAGGATTGATCTTCGGTTAGTTTTCTAACAATTGATTTTTGCCTGAAATAGTTAAAATCATAGCGCAATGCATTGCTTGTATCTAATAAATTATTGATGACATTTGTTATATACGAGATCGTTATAAAAGAATATTTCCCGACAGTATTTTGTTCTTTGGCTAAGGTTAACAGCCTTTGCACTTCGAAGAAAAATTGATTGGATTGAACTTTTCCTAATTCGAGAATTTTATCAATTTCTGATTGACTTATCTTTTTTAAAGAATAAAAATAGGGTTTGAGGATATTGTCGATTGTTGTTGCATAGTTAAACTCCAGATCGGTAAATCCAATATCGATTGGCTTTTGGAAGTTTATTTTATTCCATCTCCTCAAATGCTCGAAAGTTATTGAGTCTTCCACCGTTAATACACAATCTTTTAATTCAGTATTAAAAAAGTTATAAGCTTCTTTGTTATCGCTAATATGTATGTAATGATTTATAAAAGGAGTTAAAGAGTAAGGTTGTTCAAATATCACCAACGGATAGTAGTCATAAGTGTTTAGTGCAAATATTACCTTGTTCGTCAGGCTTCTGATATACCTTGAATAATGAGTTTCGCCAATCAATACAATCCTGTTTTCTTTTGCTGGAAGTTTTAGCCAGTTTAAATCGTTTAGGTTCGCGAATTCCGTATCAATATCAGTGAGTGCTATTGTTTCAGGATATAATTGAATATTTTGAAAGCAATTTTTTCCAGCTTCGTTGTTAGTATAAACTGCTATCGGCTTATTTTCCTGAGCCGAGAGGATTTGAAAAGTAAATGCAATAATAAGTAGAAATCCTGTTTTCATATAATGTTTATGTGCTGAATTTTATGTTCAACCATTTGTCAAAGTCGCATGTATAGCCCAATCCTGGTATAATTCTTACTATTTGAGGCCAATGGTTTAATGTTTATTATTTTGAGGAATAAATGTAATCATAATTTCAAAAAAAGAGTAGGCAATAAACAGTAAAAGTTACGCCCCAAAGCTAACACTACAGGCTTAAACCTACGTTTATATGCTGCTTTTGTGTTGGTGGAGTCTTAAACAAACGTTTAAACCGAAAAAACTGGATTTTTAGGGCTTAAACAAACCTTTAAACGCCAAATTGTCCATGGCTGGGACATAAACAAACGTTTAAACGGCAACTTTTCCATGCTTGGGACATAAACGGATGTTTAAAGCGCAAATAATCGGTGGCCTTGGTTTAAACTTGTGTTTATGCTGAAAAAACGGAATTTATGTTCGATAACATAAGTGTCAGGTCTTTTTTTTCTGCTTGCCATGTCGTAACTTTGAAATGCTTCGTGCTCCTGAGCTATTGAAAATGACCTAATTGAAAGCTTAAGCACCCGGCAAAAACAGCAATGTTGATGATCAAATCCTGAATGTTATGATTGATAAAATTATAATTAACAGCCGCACTACCGAAATTCATGGAACAACACGTACCATTAATACTTCGTTTCAGCAATCGGGATTAACCGAAGATGTTACGCTTGCCGATATTTTTACCCACTTGGTAAATAAAAACAATGAACTGGGAGTGGCTATCGACCGCTCGAAAGTTGATAGTATGCTGGCCGACAAAGACGATGTACGCGACGATGCTGTGCGTGCGGTGGGCTACCTGGTACAGGGTTATTTGTATCATCCTCGCCAGGCAGTGCACAAAGCAGCGGCCACGGTAAAAAAAGTGTTCGACAAATATGGTTTCGCCCTAACTAAGGAGAGTTACGTGGTAGAGTCGTCGCACATTGCATCGATGCTGGGCGATTTGGCTGCGCCCGATGTAGTAGCTGCCATTGAACAGCTTAATGGGGTGAGCCAAAATATTGCTAAGCTGCAGGCTGCCGAAGACGATTTTGAAAACACACGCGCCCGCTTTGCTGAAGAAGAGGCCGAAGAATCGACAAAACCCATTGCAACCACTTTAAAGAAAAACGTAGTGGCCATTATAAACGACGACCTGGTGCCGTTTCTGTGCTACGGCGAACGTTTTCATGCAGCTACCTACGGCTCTTTTGCCGCTACCGTAGCTCAGCTTATTAACGACAATAATGAACAGGTAAAAAAACGCTTAAAGAAAAATAGAGACCAATAGGGATAGTCTTTTGTGAATTGCTTTTGAAAGTTTGTGGACAGCTCTCGCTCGGGGGCTGTCCTTTTTTTATGGCTTGTAGAAATGTTTTTAGCACCTAACCTGCTTACTTCCGCTTTTTGCGTCTCCAATAAATGTACAGGGCAACGATTACAACCGGCAGCACAATGT
Organism: uncultured Draconibacterium sp.; assembly: GCF_963677155.1. NCBI lineage: Bacteria > Pseudomonadati > Bacteroidota > Bacteroidia > Marinilabiliales > Prolixibacteraceae > Draconibacterium > uncultured Draconibacterium sp. The sequence continues at coordinate 4,711,684 of NZ_OY781884.1, forward strand.
AAACAATAATATTTGTCAGATTCAACTCTAAAGGATCAGGTTTCCCCGTAGGAATGCCACTGGGCGCCTGCGCCATTGTAAATGCTGTAACAAATAGTAATAATGTGAATATGCTTGCTTTTTTTATCATGGGCTATAAAGTTTATTATTCTTACTACTAAAGCAAGTTGAAGGGGTGGTTTGTTCAACGGTATTCAAATTATTCTGAAATTTCAGACCAATATTTTAGGCATAAAAAAACCGTCTTTCAAACGAAAGACGGTTCTTGTATTTTGCGCAAAAGTATTCTTACTTCTTGTAGATCTTTTTGTATCCGTAAATGGCGCTGGCACCCAATTCTTCTTCAATACGAAGTAGTTGGTTGTATTTTGCCATACGGTCGGAGCGGCTCATCGAACCTGTTTTAATCTGACCAGAGTTGGTAGCCACTGCAATGTCGGCAATGGTTGAATCTTCAGTTTCACCCGAGCGGTGAGAAGTTACTGAAGTGTAACCGGCACGGTGTGCCATTTCAATTGCATCTAATGTTTCGGTTAACGTACCAATTTGGTTTACTTTGATAAGGATTGAGTTAGCAGCACCCAATTCGATACCTTTTTGCAGGTACTCAACGTTAGTTACGAAAAGGTCGTCGCCAACCAACTGGCATTTGTCGCCAATTGCAGCGTTCAGTTTTACCCATCCGTCCCAGTCGCCTTCGTCCATACCGTCTTCAATTGAATCGATCGGGTATTTTTCAATCAATTCAGCCAGGTAAGCAGCTTGTTCTTCCGAAGTACGTTTTACGCCGTTTGGCTCGAAAATGCTGTAATCGTATACACCATCTTTGTAGAACTCTGATGAAGCACAGTCCATAGCGATTGAAACATCGCCACCGTCTTCGGCACGGCCAGCTTTGTAACCGGCGTTTTCAATTGCTGTAAGGATTGATTCGATAGCTTCTTCAGTTCCACCCAGTGCTGGAGCAAAACCACCTTCGTCGCCAACAGCAGTCGAAAGTTTTTTAGCAGCCAATACTTTTTTCAAGGCGTGGAAAACCTCAGCACCCATACGCAACCCTTCGCGGAAAGTAGGCGCGCCAATAGGGCGGATCATAAATTCCTGGAAAGCGATAGTTGCATCGGAGTGCGAACCACCGTTAATGATGTTCATCATCGGAACAGGCAATGTTTTTGCGTTAGATCCACCGATGTATTTGTATAAAGGAAGTTCAGCGTACTCGGCAGCTGCTTTTGCTACAGCCAGCGAAACACCTAACATAGCGTTTGCACCTAAGTTAGATTTTGTTTTAGTACCGTCGAGTTCCAATAATTTGCTATCGATAGCCACCTGGTCGGTAGCATCCATACCAATAATTTCTTTTGCAATAACGTCGTTAACGTTTGCAACTGCTTTTAAACAGCCTTTTCCTAAGTAACGGCTTTTGTCGCCATCACGTAATTCGAGTGCTTCATTTTCGCCGGTTGATGCTCCAGAAGGAACAGCTGCACGGCCAAAAGCACCACTTTCGAGTGTTACATCAACTTCAACAGTTGGGTTACCACGAGAATCAATAATCTCTCTTGCTTTTACGTCGCTAATTAACATTGTAAGTAGTTTTTATTTATTTAACTTGTCTATATTGCTAGTGCAATCACTGCAAAGTAAACGCTGAGGCGCTTAAATTGTTTCGCGAAATTACGAAGATTAATGAATAGTTTACTCCTTTTTTATGTGAAATTAAGATCATCAATTTGGTTTACAATATAATTTGTTTAGCGCACTATTATTTTATAAGTGTTAAAATCAATTTGAATGTCTTTTGGGGAATGTGCCGGAACGTCACCCTGAATTTAGTTCAGGTTTTTTGGGGTATATTATCGCATAACAGCAGCAATATGCTGATACAAGTTCAGCATGACGTGCAAATGAGGGGAGGGCTTAGTTAAATTTCGTTGTTTTCTTTCAGAATATCATAAACAAGAGCAGTGGCATCGCCAACCATTTTGCGGCAAATAATTTTGTGGTGTTTCCGGTCTTTAACCTGGGCTTCGGTAGCGTGTTTTATTAGCAGCTGGCGGCAATTTGTGGTACCGTGTATATTTTCAACCAGTTTATTTAATTCGCGAACCTTTTTGTAGCTGTTTAGTTTGGTGTCCATGTCTTTTGGTTCCTCGTTGCCAAATGCCAGTCCCATTACCATAAAACCGCCGGTTACAGCTCCACAGGTTTCGCGCAAACGTCCCATTCCTCCTCCAAAAGTGGACGAAATACGCTTGGCCATGGTTTTGTCCAGTTTAAAATGATCGGCAAATGCAAGTAGTACCGATTGCGAGCAGGCATAACCTTCATCAAATTGTTTTTGAGCTTCTGTAACGAATGATTCTTTGGTATTTTTTGAATTCATTATTGACCTATGTTTAAAAAGAAAGGCGCAAAGCTATAGATTTCTCTTAAACTTTGCGCCTTTAGCTATATTTTTTCACAACAAATTGTTGCGAATAGATTCTGAATTAAGCTTGCGAAACGGCTACTGCAACAGCAACAGAAGCTCCAACCATCGGATTGTTACCCATTCCGATCAATCCCATCATCTCAACGTGAGCTGGAACTGAAGAAGAACCTGCGAACTGAGCATCAGAGTGCATACGTCCCATAGTGTCAGTCATACCGTATGAAGCAGGACCTGCAGCCATGTTATCAGGGTGAAGTGTACGACCTGTACCACCACCAGAAGCAACAGAGAAGTATTTTTTACCTTGCTCCAAACATTCTTTTTTGTACGTTCCTGCAACCGGGTGCTGGAAACGTGTTGGGTTAGTTGAGTTACCGGTAATTGATACATCAACACCTTCTTTATGAAGAATGGCAACACCTTCGCGTACATCGTCGGCACCATAGCAATTTACATCGCCACGAGTTCCTTCAGAGTATTTCTTACGGCTAACTTCAGTTACTTCACCAGTTTTGTAATCGAACTGAGTTTGAACGTAAGTAAAACCGTTGATACGTGAGATAATTTTTGCAGCGTCTTTTCCTAATCCGTTAAGGATTACACGTAAAGGCTCTTTACGAACGCGGTTGGCGAAGTTGGCAATTTTAATTGCACCTTCAGCAGCAGCGAATGATTCGTGACCAGCCAAAAGAGCGAAACATTTTGTTTCTTCGCGCAACAACATAGCAGCCAGGTTACCATGACCGATACCTACTTTTCTGTCGTCGGCAACCGATCCCGGAATACAGAAAGCCTGTAAACCTTCGCCTAAAGTGGCAGCAATTTCAGAAGCTTCAGTCTGGCCTTTTTTAATGGCAATTGCAGCTCCTACAATATAAGCCCACATTGCGTTTTCAAAAGCAATAGGTTGCGTGTCTTTAACAACGTTATAAACGTCAACACCTTTGTCGTCGCAAATTTGTTTTGCTTCTTCTACTGAAGAAATTCCGTATGAATTTAAAACAGCATCAATCTGTTTAATTCTTCTATCGTAACTTTCAAATAATGGCATAATTTTTCCTCCTATTCTTTACGTGGGTCAATGGTTTTTACTGCATCGGCGAAACGTCCGTAAGTTCCGGTAGCTTCTTTCAATGCTTCGTTAGCATCTTTACCCGATTTAATCATGTCCATCATTCTTCCAAGCTGAACAAACTCGTAACCGATAATCTCGTTGTCGGCATCTAAACCGATTTTAGAAACATAACCTTCGGCAACTTCAAGGTAACGAGGTCCTTTTGCCGATGTTCCGTACAATGTACCGGTAACACCACGTAAACCTTTACCTAAATCTTCAAGGCCGGCACCAATTGGCAGACCACCTTCAGAGAAAGCAGTTTGCGAACGACCGTAAACGATCTGAAGGAATAACTCGCGCATTGCAGTGTTAATAGCATCACAAACAAGGTCGGTATTCAATGCTTCAAGGATTGTTTTTCCGGGAAGAATTTCTGAAGCCATTGCCGCCGAGTGAGTCATACCGGTACAACCGATAGTTTCAATCAACGCTTCTTCAATAATTCCTTCTTTAACATTTAATGTTAATTTACATGCACCTTGTTGTGGCGCACACCAACCAATACCGTGGGTTAAACCCGAAATGTCTGTAACTTCTTTGGCTTTAGTCCAGTTTCCTTCCTGAGGAATTGGAGCCGGGCCATGATTTGCTCCCTTAGCAACGCAAATCATACCTTCAACTTCGTGTGTAAAACTCATATTAATATTTATTTTCTGGTTTTTTTGCTGAAACAGCTAAAAAGGCTCTCTTTTCGAGCTTTCAGGTCTGTTTTTACTGCGGCGTGAAAATATCAAATAATAATTCTACAGTACCTACTAAAAATGCTTATTGGGAACTACTTTTTGTTTATTAACGTTTAGTTAAAGTATTGAGGATAAAGGACTAAAAGGTCATTAATTACTTATTGAGGGGTGAGTTTCATGTGGTTAGCAATCTGAATTAGAATGTTATAATTTTCAATTGCCACTGAGTAAAATGAGGAAGAGGGAAAGCCTTTCGGTTTAATGATATTCTTCGCGATACTTTAGCCCTCTTGCGTAACGAACAACATCCAGCTCCTGAAAGGTTACTAAGCCTCCTCGCTGGCTTTCATCCAGTATTTTGTTTAGCTTCTCTGTAAATTGATCGAGCTTGTCGATGTTATCGATTATTTCAATGGTAACCGGCAAGTCGCTCGACAAGGCAAAGATTTTCATGGTATGAATACTGTGGCTGGCACCAAACGACATTACTCCTTTGCAAACGGTGGCTCCGGCCAAGCCCGCATTTCGTGCTTCAAACACAATTTCTTCGAACAATAAGCGTCCATTTATTTTATCCGATTCTCCGATGTAGATCTTCAGAACTCCAGTTTTTTCTGTTGTTTTCATAGTGTTTATTTTTAGGTTTTTCTTTATAGGGTTTTACCGAAAAACGAGCGATTTAGTTTCAACTAGAGCTTATTAATAGCTCTGAATAATCCATGAGACAATACTTTATTTTTTAATGAATGACAGCCCGTACCAGAATCATTCCGAGGTAAACAGCCAGTAGTCCAAAAAACAAACTTCCGCCTACATTTAGGAAAAATTGTCCGTAGGTTTGTTCTTTTAGCATCGTGAGGTTATTGTAGGCAAACGATGAGAAAGTGGTGAATCCGCCACAAAAACCTACTGCTAAAAACATACGCCACTCGGCATTCAGAAAGTTGCCTTTTTGTGCCAGGGCGAACACTACACCAATAACAAAACTACCGGCTATGTTGGCTACAAATGTTCCCCACGGAAAAGTGGTACTCATCCCTTTCTCCACAAATAGCTGAACCAGGTATCGTAAAACACTTCCGATAAAACCTCCTGACCCAACTAGTAATATTGTTCGCAGCATTTTTTTGTTTTTTGATATTAATAGATTGAATTTGTCATACAAATTAAATTCAATTTGTACAGCCAAGCCAAACAATCTGTTATTTTTAGACTTTCAAAAATAATAAAAAATGCAGGTACGATATTTTTCTCTACTTTTTCTTCTGATTTTTAGTGGGCAAATCCTGGCTCAAAGCAGTTTTGAATCGGCAGTTGAAACATTGCTTCAGCAGAAAGATTACAAAAATGCCTCAGTTGGAATGAATGTGGTCGATCTCAATTCCGGGAAAACTGTTTTTAGTCTTGATCCCAAGAAATTGTTAGTTCCGGCTTCAACCATGAAGATGATCACTTCGGGAACCGCGTTGGAAATTTTAGGAGCCGATTACCGCTTTAAAACACAAATATCGTATACAGGTAACATCGGTAAAGATGGCGTTTTAGATGGCGACTTAGTATTGATTGGAGGAGCCGATCCGGCTTTGGGATCGGAATATTTCCTGGATCATTATTTTGAGTTTCTAAAAAACTGGGCCAAACAGGTAAAAGCAACGGGCATTAAAAAAGTAAAAGGCAATTTAATTCTGGATAGTGGAATTTATGATACGGAACGAATTCCTGACAGTTGGGTGTGGGGCGATATTGGAAATTATTACGGTGCCGGCCCAAATGCTTTTACGGTTTTTGATAATATGTACCGAATAACATTTTCATCGCCTAAAAAGGCAGGAAAGCTAACAACGGTGATTCAAACTTATCCTAAAATTAATGGTTTGCAAATCGTTAACGAAGTGCTTTCAGCTGATAATAATAGCGACAACGCCTATGTTTTTGGTGGCCCTTTTGACAAAAACAGAGTAATTCGTGGTACCATTCCGCGAAACCGTAAAGCTTTCACCATTAAAGCCTCTGTTCCCAATCCTGCCGAAGTTTTGGCTGATGCATTTCTTCAGAATCTTTTAGCGGAAGGTGTTTTTGTTGACGGAGAAATACACTTCGAGAAAAATGTGAGCAATAAAACAAAGTTGATCTTTACCCAGAAATCGCCAACATTAGCAGAAATTGCGGAAGTACTGAACCATGAAAGTGTGAACCTGTTTGCTGAGCATTTTTTGAAACAGATTGCTGTTGAGAAAAATGGATTGGGAAACCGTAAAGATGCCATTGAACTTGAGAAAGAATACTGGAAGAACAGGGGACTGGACATAGAGGACATTTTTATTGAAGACGGTAGTGGTCTTTCACATTTTAATGCTGTTTCTCCGGTATTTTTTACCCGTTTTTTAACCCGAATGGCATCAAACGATGCTTTTGTTGAGTCGTTACCTGTGGCTGGTAAGGGTACTTTTAAACGTTTTGATACGGAGAAACTACCCGGAAAAACATTGCAGGCAAAAAGTGGCTCGATGACGCGGGTACGTTGTTATTCGGGATATCTCACTACCGATAAAGGTCATAAATTAGTATTCTCATTTATGTTTAACCATTTCGGTGGTTCGCACAGTGCATTGATTAAGGAAATTGAGCAGCTTTTTGTAAAATTGAAACAAAACTATTAGCTCCTGAATTCTAATTTCTGTAACATAAGAAAAATAAACTTCCCATGCATATTTCTGTATGTAAATAAGCCGGGGAAGAGTGAAAATTAAAATTATGCCAATTTTCTTGGCATAACACAGACAAATTCCCAATTTTATAAAATATTGAATCAATCCATATTTTATCTTATGAACAAACTCATTTTGTGCTTGCTTTTTTTCGCTTTTCTGTCGAATGCTTCAGCCCAGTTTGATGCTAACTACGACGAAAGTAAAGTTCCTGAATTTAAGTTACCCGATCCGCTTAAAATGTTTAACGGAAAAAAGATTAGGAACTCCAAAAAGTGGGAGAGTAAACGCCGCCCGGAATTGCTTCGTTTTTTTACGGAAAATATGTATGGCGAAGTGCCCGGAAAACTGGAAATTGCATCCGTTGATATTTTGGAAGAGAGCAATAATGCCCTGAACGGAAAAGCAGTGCGAAAACAGATTGACCTGATATTTAAAAACCACGGAAAAACACTCGATTTTACCATTTTAATTTATCTGCCAAAAACAGACGAACGGGTACCCTTGTTTGTGGGGTATGATTTTTATGGAAATCATACAATAACCAATGACGTTGAGGTAATTATTTCTGAGGTGTGGGCCCCAAATAATCCTTCGTTCGGAATAATAAACAACCAGTTAACCGAACAGTCGAGAGGCGTAAGAACCAACCGATGGTGTGTTGATAAGATAATTGATGCAGGTTTCGGTTTGGCAGTAATTTATTATGGCGAAGTTGATCCCGATAAAGATGATTCTTCAGATGGTGTTCATCCCTTGTTTTATATCGACGATCAGCAACAACCTGCCGCCAACGAGTGGGGATCGATTGCTGCCTGGTCGTGGGGTTTAAGCCGGGCATTGGATTATTTTGAGCGCGATGAAACTATAGATGAATCGAAAGTAGTTGTGTTTGGCCATTCACGTCTGGGAAAAACTGCCTTGTGGGTTGCTGCAAGCGATGAGCGTTTTGCTGGTGTAATTTCTAATGAGTCAGGTTGTGGCGGCGCCGCGTTATCGAAACGTCGTTTTGGCGAAACAGTTTGGCGCATCAATAACTCTTTTCCGTACTGGTTCTGTAAAAATTTCAGAAATTACAGCAAAAACGAGGAGGCCTTGCCGGTTGATCAGCATGAACTCATCGCCTTGATCGCTCCGCGCCCAGTGTATATTGCAAGTGCCGAAGATGATCAGTGGTCAGATCCGAAAGGCGAGTTTCTTTCCGCTTTGTACGCCACCCCGGTGTTTGAGCTTTACGGAAAAAAGGGAATTGAACAAACGGAAATGCCGGAAGTTAATCAGCCTATTCAAAACATAGTCGCTTATCATATTCGGACAGGAGAACATGATGTAACTGAGTTCGACTGGGAGCAGTACATAAAATGGGCTACAAAATTTGTTAAATAGATTAGTAAGCAAATCGAAACCGGATTGATTCTGTCCTCCCGAATTTGATGACAATCAGAACACTAAAGAATAAAAAAAGGGCTGCATCAATTTGATACAGCCCTTTTTTTATATTCGATTTATTGGATTACATATCCACATCAACTTTTGCAATTTCACCAGTACGATATTCGCCGGCAACCAGTTTTTTACGGGTTTCTTTAAAAGCTTGTAATGTAATTTCAACATCTTCTAAAGTATGCATTGCTGTTGGTATTAAACGTAGCAGAATCTCGCCTTTAGGAATCACAGGGTAAACTACCATTGAGCAGAAAATTCCGTAATTCTCCCGAAGGTCGTAAATCATTTGAGTTGCTTCTTCCTCTCCACCTTTCATATAAACCGGAGTAACCTGTGTATTGGTTTTTCCAAGATCAAAACCGGCTTCTTTCAATCCGCCTTGCAGCGCGTTAACGACTGTCCAAAGTTGTTCACGCAATTCAGGCATAGTACGTATCATATCTAAACGTTTCAATGCTCCAATTGTCATTGGCATTGGCAACGATTTCGCAAAAGTTTGCGAACGCATATTGTAACGCAAAATGTAGCAGATATCAGTTTCGCAGGCAACAAATCCACCAATTCCGGCCATTGCTTTTGCAAATGTTCCGAAATAAATATCAATTCCATCCTGAACGCCAAAATGCTCACCCGAACCGGCACCTGTTGGTCCCATTGTTCCAAAACCGTGTGCATCGTCAACAAACAAACGGAAATCGAATTCTTTTTTCAGAGCAACAATCTCATCAAGTTTTCCAACCTGACCGGTCATACCGAAAACACCTTCAGTAATTAATAAAATACCACCACCTGTTTCTGCAGCGCGTTTTGTTGCAAAACCTAACATTTTGCGGCATTTCTCCATATCGTTGTGTTGGTACACAAAACTTTTTCCACCTTTTGCTTTATGAAGGAAAACTCCGTCCATAATACATGCGTGCGATTCCGAATCGTAAACAATAACATCGTTGCGGCTGGCAAGCACATCAATTGCTGAAACCATTCCCTGGTAACCGTAGTTTAATAAAAATGCATCGGGTTTGCTCACAAAAGCGGCTAACTCGCGCTCCAGTTGTTCGTGTTTAACTGTTTGTCCCGACATCATTCTGGCTCCCATTGGGTAAGCCATACCATACTGTGCTGCGGCTTCAGCATCAGCTTTTCTAACCTCCGGGTGGTTGGCCAATCCCAGGTAGTTATTCAAACTCCATGTCAATACTTCTTTACCACGGAAATTCATTCTGGCTGCAATTTCACCTTCCAGTTTTGGAAACGCAAAATACCCGTGAATTTGGTCCATCCACTTGCCAATATCACCTTTATTATTTCTGAATTTATCAAATATATCCACGATGATCTGTTTTTAAGTTTAAATTATAAGGATGCAAATGTAATCTTTTTTAAAATCTCAGCAAATGTGTTAAATAATACTAACACATCAACTTATCGTTGCAAATTAGCCCTATTTTCACACACCGTAATTCGAGGCATTATGGCTATGCATTTGTTAATGAGTGAAATAACATATTTGGTAAAAGCTGTAAATTCCTTAAAATTTGAGGGTTAATTCGTTTCAATTAATTAAAAAAAGTATATTTTTGCGCCATGTTTATGAAAATGAGATTTTTGGGGATCGGACTACTAGTAATTTTATTGATCACAGCTTCGTGCGGAGACTACAACAAAATTGTAAAAAGTACCGATTACGAGTTTAAATACAAAAAAGCTGTAGAGTATTACGAAGACGGCGAATATGTACGTTCAGCAACACTTTTCAGAGAATTGGTGAACATTTATCGCGGAACCTCACGAGCTGACAAAATTTATTATTACTATGCAAAAAGTATGATCGGTCAGAAAGACTATTTGATGGCGGGGCATTATTTTAAGTCATTGGTGAAAGAGTTTCCAACAAGCGAATATGTTGAGGAGGCACAATTTATGATTGGCTACTGCTCTTATTTATTGTCGCCAAAGCCAAGGCTCGATCAGCAGGTAACTCAACAGGCTATTGATGCACTACAATTATACATTAACTTGTATCCGTATAGCGATCGCGTTGACGAAGCTAACCGCTTAATTGACGAATTGAAAGATAAATTGGTATATAAATCGTATTTAAGTGCTAAATTGTACTACGATTTTGAACAATACAAAGCAGCGGTAATTGCATTAGGTAATTGTCTTGATAAATATCCTGAAAGTAAATATCGCGAGGAATTGAAATTTATGTTGTTAAAATCGAAGTATTTGCTGGCTGAAAAAAGTGTCGTTGAAAAACAAAAGGAACGATATACAAATGCGCTCGACGAATATTTTTCATTTATCGATGAATATCCCGAGAGTGAACACAAAAAAGAGGTAGATAAATTTTACGAAAAAGCCTCTGAGATATTGAATTATAAAGAAGAAAATGATTTAAACATTAATTAGAATATGGATTACAAGAAAACAAAAGCAGCTCCGTCAACTATTTCACGCGATCTTGAAGTTTTGACTTTGGAAACCGGAAATATTTACGAAACCGTAATGATTCTTGCTAAAAGAGCAAATCAGATTTCGTCGGAATTAAAAGAAGAGCTTAACCAGAAATTACAGGAATTTGCTTCGTATACCGACAATTTGGAGGAAATCTTTGAAAACAGGGAACAAATTGAGATTTCTAAATTTTACGAGCGTTTGCCAAAGCCAACTCTTATTGCGTTTGAAGAATTAAAAGAAGGTGAAATTTATCACCGTAACCCAACGCGCGAGAACAAAAAACGTATCTAATTTTTTGGTGCCCTAATATGAGGCTCAAAGGAAAAAATATTATACTAGGAATAACAGGAAGTATTGCAGCTTATAAGGCAGCAATGCTTCTTCGGCTTTTTATAAAGGAGGGTGCCGAAGTGCAAGTGGTAATAACACCTGCCGGAAAAGAATTTATTACACCCGTTACTTTATCAGCATTGTCGGATAAACCTGTTATTAGCGAGTTTTTTGGAGCAAACGATGGTACGTGGAATAGCCATGTTGACCTTGGATTGTGGGCCGATGTAATGGTTATTGCGCCAGCAACCGCATCAACCATGGGAAAAATGGCCAACGGTATTGCCGATAATATGTTGATAACAACATATCTGTCGGCTAAATGTCCGGTAATGGTGGCACCTGCCATGGATCTCGATATGTTTGCACATCCTTCAACACAACGAAATATTTCTATTCTGAGAGAGTACGGAAATATTATTGTTGAACCCGGCGAAGGAGAATTAGCCAGCGGTTTAACTGGCAAAGGAAGGATGGAAGAACCTGAAAAAATTCTCGAAGCAGTTATTCAACAGTTCGGAGTAAAAAAAAAACTTCTGAATAAATCTTTCCTGGTAACTGCTGGTCCTACTTTCGAAAAAATTGATCCTGTTCGTTTTATTGGTAACTATTCTTCAGGAAAAATGGGGTATGCCATTGCCGAAGAACTGGCCGAACAAGGTGCTGAAGTAACTTTAGTATCGGGTCCTGTTTCAGTTACTACTCAGAAAACTGGTGTAACCGTGGTTCATGTTGAATCGGCAGAAGAGATGTATAATGCATCGGTTGAGTATTTTAGAACTGTAGATGGCGCAATAATGTGCGCAGCAGTTGCCGATTTTACTCCAGCAAAAAAGCAGGAGGAAAAAACAAAACGCGGAAAAGAAAACTGGCATATCGAGCTGCAACCAACAAAAGATATTGCTGCCGAATTAGGTAAATTGAAGACCAACAAGCAGCTTTTGGTAGGTTTTGCTCTGGAAACCAACAACGAACGGGCAAATGCGGAAGGTAAGCTTCTGAAAAAAAATCTTGATTTTATTGTGCTGAATTCGTTGAAGGACAAGGGAGCCGGATTTGGTGTTGATACCAATAAAATAACGATCATCGAAAAGGGCAATAAACAAACCGATTTTGAGTTAAAAGATAAAGCTGAGGTAGCAAAAGATATCGTAGCAAAAATTATAGAATTGAATAATTAGCATATGATAAAGCAAATCGTAATAGCGCTTTTCTTTCTGTTTATTTTCATCGGAGAAGGTGTAGCCCAGGAACTTCGTTGTAACGTAACCGTTTCGGCACGAGGAATTCAGGGGGCAAACCAAAACCTGTTTCGCACCATGCAGTCGGATCTGTATGATTTTATGAATAACCGAAAATGGACCGATAATGTGTACAGTTACGATGAAAAAATCAGATGCAATATTTTAATCCGCCTTGATGAGCAAATTTCTGCCGACGAGTTTAAAGGATCAATCAATGTGCAGTTAACGCGTCCGATATTTAATTCAAGTTACACCTCAACCGTTCTTAATATTAAAGACAATGATTTTCATTGTAAGTATGTCGAGTTTCAGCCGCTGGAGTTTAACGAAACGTCGAACCGAGATAACCTGACGAACATTATGGCATTTTATGCCTACGTTATTCTGGGTTTTGATTACGATACTTTTTCAGAAGAAGGAGGAACAGAATATTTTCAGAAAGCTCAGTCCATCGTAAATAATTCGCAGAATGCACGCGAACGCGGGTGGAAAGCTTTTGAGAGTGAAAGAAATCGCTACTGGTTGATTGAGAATATATTAAACAAATCCTACTCATCGTTTCGCACATGCATGTACAATTATCATCGTAATGGCCTCGACTTAATGGCGGATAAGGTAGAAGAAGGTCGTGCAAATATTGCAGATGCACTACGCGATATTCAGAAAGTATTTCGCCGTCGTCCGTCTACGTATATTCTTCAGATGTTTTTTGATGCCAAAGCCGATGAATTGGTTAACATTTTTTCAAAATCATTTCCGGATGAACGAAATCGGGTAATGACTATTTTAACTGAGGTTGATCCTTCAAATGGCAGAAAGTACGAGAAGATTGCCGAAAACGAAGGCTTTTAGCAAAAGATATCCCCATTTTTTCCATAAAGTAATTCTGTGTTCTCATTTTGGTTATTTTAGCCAAAGAATTTATTAATGAAGATCTTTAGTCATTATGCTATCCAGATTATCCATTTCGAATTATGCACTCATAAATAAATTGCAGGTTAATTTTCATGCCAATTTAAATACCATGACGGGTGAAACCGGAGCTGGGAAGTCGATTATACTGGGGGCTTTAAGCCTAATACTGGGAAATCGGGCTGATCTATCGGTGCTAAAAGAAAAGGATAAAAAGTGTATTGTTGAAGGGCAGTTTGAGGTAAGTAATTACCCGCTTAAACGCTTTTTTGAAACCAACGACCTTGATTACGATTCTTCAACAATTTTACGTCGCGAAATCACGCCATCAGGAAAATCCAGAGCTTTTATAAACGATACTCCGGTTAATCTGAAAGTAATGCGCGAACTGGGTTTGCAATTAATTGATATTCACTCGCAACACCAAAATCTGGAGTTAAGTAACCAAAAATTTCAATTGAATCTGGTTGACTCGGTTGCAGGAGCCGGCGAGGCCTTGAAAAAATACAAAGCTCAGTTTTTAGCCTACAAAAGCATCAAGAAAGAACTTGATCAATTGCAGGAAAATGCGGAACAGGCACAGGCCGATCTGGATTATTACCAGTTTCAGTTTACGCAATTGGAAGAAGCAAGATTGGAAGAAAACGAACAGGAAGATCTGGAATCAGAACTGGAGCAGTTAAACCATGCCGAAGAAATTAAAACAGCACTTAACGAAACGGTGGCTTTACTGGATAACGAAAACTTCTCGGTGTTACAGGGCGTAAAAGATGGTCATCGTACGCTGAATAAAGTTACCGATTACCTGAAAGATGCCGAAAGTCTTGCCGAGCGTTTGGAAAGTGCTGCAATCGAGTTGAGCGATATTCACCAGGAACTTGAAATATTGGTAGAACAAGTGGAATTTAATCCGGCCCGGATTGAAGAGGTGAACGATCGGTTGAATTTACTGTATTCACTACAACAAAAACATCATGTGGCAACGGTAGCCGAATTAATTGTTTTGCGCAACGAGTTCGATCAGAAGATTAATAAGGCGGTAGGTTACGACGAGGAGATCGAATTCCTGAAAAATAAGCTGGAAGAGCAGAAGGCAGAAGTGGAAAAGCTTGCTCAAAGTTTAAGTAAAACGCGGCAAAAGGCTTTTAAAAAGATTGAAAGTTCGGTTGTTAGCGACTTAAACCAGATGGGAATGACGAAGGCCAAATTGCAGGTTGTGCATAATTACCTAGAAGATTTTCAGCCGGATGGTAAAGACGGAATTGCATTCCTGTTTAGCGCCAATCCCGATTCAGAACCAGATGAAATTTCAAAAATTGCATCGGGCGGAGAAATGTCGAGGTTGATGCTGGCCATTAAAAATTTACTTCGCAACTCAAAAGCATTGCCCACAATTGTTTTTGATGAAATTGATACCGGTGTGTCGGGCGAGATTGCTCTAAAAATGGGTACCATTATTAAATCATTCTCGGCAAATACACAAATTATAAATATTACGCACCTTCCACAAATTGCTGCAAAAGGCGATACCCACTTCAGGGTGTACAAATTCGAAGAAAAGGGGAAAACTTTTACTTCGATTAAAGCACTTGATGCCGCCGAACGGGTAGAAGAGCTGGCAAAAATGGTAGGAGGCGAAAATCTTACGGAAACAACAATTAAAGCAGCAGAAGAACTGTTGCGAATTTGACAAATTCACTCATGGCAGAAATAGGAAAATTTAATACCCTGGAAATTCTCCGGGAAACAGACAATGGTGTATACCTCGACGGAGGTGAACACGGCGAAATTTTAATGCCGCGAAAGTATGTCGAGGACGAAATGAAGGAGCAGGGAATTGCCGAGGTTTTTGTTTATACCGACTCGGAAGACCGCTTGGTGGCCACTACTGAAAAACCTTTGGCTACTGTGGGCGAGTTTGCACGTTTAAACGTAAAAGCCACAGCTAAATTTGGTGCATTTCTCGACTGGGGCCTGGCAAAAGATCTGTTGGTTCCGTTTAGCGAGCAGCGCAGTAAAATGCAGGAAGGAGGCAGCTATTGGGTATACGTTTATCTCGATCTGTTGACCAACCGGGTTGTGGCTTCGGCTAAGTTGCACAAGTTTTTGGACAATACACCGCCGGAATATACCAACGGGCAGGAAGTTAGCCTGATTATTTTGGAAGAAACAGATTTGGGTTATAAAGCCATCGTAAACCTGGAGCATACCGGAATACTTTATAAAAATCAGGTTTTTAGAAAACTCGAAATTGGTAGCCAAACAAAAGGTTACATTGCTAAAGTACGAAGTGATGAAAAGATCGATTTGATACTGGAAGAGCCGGGATATGAAAAGGTTGATACCATTTCGGAAAAGATTTTGGCAGAACTGGAAGCCAGTGGTGGTTTTATGGCTGTATCGGATAAGTCGTCGCCGGAAATGATTAAAGCCATGTTTGGTATTAGTAAGAAAAACTTTAAGAAAGCAATAGGCGGATTATATAAAAAACGACTGATTACTTTTGCTTCGGACGGTATTAAAATGTTAAAAAGATAAAATTCTTTTATAAAGCATAAGTTTGAATTTGGAGCATTACAACTAAAAGCTCTAAATTTAAAACAGCAATATTTTCATGTTATGATTTTTGATAAAATATGGAGGGGAACAGAGTTTTCCCTCTTTTCTTTTAACCCATTTTGAAACTTGAGACTTACTGATCTCTAAATTGCCTATCCAGAAGTTTTATATCGGCTTGGCGGGTACCCAGTAGCTTGATGTATTGCATGCAGTTTTCAGCATGGAGTTCATTTTTTTGATCTAGAATGTGATACGATTTCACCACCCAAGCTAAGGCTGCCTCCGGATCGCCTTCCATTTCACATGCCAAACCAAGGTTGAACATACATTTTGCTACAATGTTCTGGTTTTTGTTGTTAAGCTGTTTGCGCCATAATTTTGCTGCATCCAGCCATTTCGCGTTTTGAACAAGTTCATCGGCTTGCTGTAGCTCCACGTGCCGCGATGAGTAATACATTCGTTGTACCTGTATCCAATGAGGGACTATTGTTAGCGCAAGATTCTGTGCTGATATTTCTGCTGAATTGTAAATAGCATCAGTTCGCGGAGGTAAACCTTCTGTTGCTTTATTAAGGCTTGATGAGTACTCCATCCACTTAACGGTGTCGGTTTTTGAATAAGCCAAAACGTATTCCATGTCATGTAAATCGTAAAAGCTCCATTGAGACCAGTTGATAACTAATTCGCTGCCTAATCCAAGTTCCCGATAGAAATAGCTACCATCACTTGCTCCAAAAAAATCGAGCGAAAGCAACAGGTCAGCACCGGTGTTATTCCGAATTGTTTGAAGTTGTTTGGGCGTGTATAATCCAAATTGCGGATGTATGATCAGAGAATCGCTTTTGGGATGAACTGACGTTGTATTGGTCTGCAGGAAATAGCTTGAATTTAGCACATTGATTTGTTCGGCCGACATTGTAACACGAGTTGCTGAATCTTCGCGAAAAAAGGGTGTGTAATCGATTGTGTCAACAACTCTGGTGGTAGTATAATTGCGTTCGTTTAACGTTATTAAAGTATCGAAAAATGCTTGTTTATTAAGCTCCGAAATAAAGTTCTTGAAATAGACATGCGAAGCAACGCTATCCGAGTTTTCTTCTTCTGTTTTTTGCTTGCCAAATTCTTCGTATTGTTTGAAGTACTTGTTTGGCGAACAATTAACGTTATTGTACTGAACTGCAATATTTCTGAATTTAGGGGGAATAGTTATTGCTGATGGCTCAACAATTTCAATGTTAATGGTTTTTACATTGTACAGCGTATTACAACTTGCGAAAACAATCAGTACTAAAAATGCTGACAAAAAAACAGGGCAGTTTTTCATTTGCTTATTGGTTTAAGCGCAAGATATCTTTTTTTCGTTTTGCAAGTAACTGTTGGTATTCAAAAATCATTTTTAGTTCTTCTTTGCTATTGTATGCTGTTGCTATTTGCAGTGCTGCATTTAACCACTTTTCGGCCGTATTAAAATCGTCTTTCATTTCGTACCCCAGTGCCAGGTTGTATCGTGCGTTGATGGCCATTTTCCCATTGCTGTCGTCGGCGTAACGTTTCCAAAGCATAATGGCATTGTCCCAATCTCCTTTTTGTACGTACTCGTCGGCCATTGCAAAATCAGGAAGCGGCGGAACTGAATACATCCTGTTTACATTTTCCCACGAAGCAAAAAAGCGTTTTGAGTAGTTTTCGCCAGCCATTTGCGAGGCGATCTTCAGCGCAGTGATACGTGGTGGCAATTTGGTTTTCCGGTTGTAATTTCCATTTGCATCGTAGCCGTTCCAGAAAATGGTATCGATCATTGTTTTTCGCTCAATAAGTCGCTGCTCAACAGGACTGTAAACCGCCCAAACTGCTGCGGTAATTACTTCGTTCGATTTTGTTGGCATTTCGGCAGTTGATGAATATTTGGAGTAAAAGCTGGAATAGGTTTCCAGTGAAATTACCAGGTCGGTATTGGTTTTGTCGGCCAGTTGCTGAACCATTTCCATATTCAATGCCGGAAGTTTATCGCCCGTATGTGGTTCGAAAAGTTCCGGGAATATTCGAATTTCTTTAAACGATTTTTTTTCTTTTAAATTCTTCGCCAGTTCGCTCATACTTAAATTCACCAAAATACTATCGAGGTTTTTGGGATCGTTTTTGGCTTTTTTTAGTCGGAAATCATCTTTGTAAAAGTGTATCAGTGTATCGCCGCTGTATTTAAAATTCCGGTAAACAATGGCGACATTTTCTGCATTGGCCGGGTAAGCAATTTCTCCGGGAGTATAAATTTCTATAGGATAATCTTTATAAACGGTACACGAAATCGTGCTCAATAAAAGTATGGCCCATAAGATTAATCGGTTCATTTCGGGTTGTTTTTCGGTTGTTTTTTCTTGTCTTTAAGCAATTCGAGGTACTGATAGGTAATGGGATGATAGGATGTTTTGTACGACTGAAGAGCGTACTGAATTGCACCGTCGATATCTCCCTGTATTTCGCAGGCGGTAGCGAGATTAAATAATGCTTTGCTTTTTTCGCTTTTCGATTCCGATTCATTGGCAATTTTCTGCCATGCTTCTGTTGCTGTTGTCCAATCTCCGTTATCGGTAAGTGTGGCAGTTTGTTTTAAAGCAGCACTTCCTTTATCAAAAATTATCCGGTATTCACTTTGCCAGCGGGGGCTTATTGTTTCCGAGAAATCGAGTGCCACTGCAATTCCTGTTTCTGTAAGCGCCTGTTTTACGGGCGTAAAATCTACGAACAAATTTCTTATGCTAAGTGCATAGTCTTCCCAAAGCAGGGTGTCCTGAAATACTTCACGTGCCAGAATTTTTTCCTGCAGAGGATCGTAAATGCGAAACAGGGCATCGTAAACAATAACCATTTTTGCACCAATAGCCGTTCTGAAAATTCCCTCATTCGGATCGAAAACTGATTCTTTAGAAAGTTCGGTTACAACTCGTGTTTTAAACAGATCCATTGACAGAACAGCATCGGTTTGGTAAAGGTCGCAAAGTTCCTTTACCTCCTTCCAGCTCATAGAATTGGAAAAGAATGCATTTTGGGGGGCTTTCAGAAAACGGTTTTCTGGAATTACGTAGTCAAACCTGCCAGATTCGAAAAGCAATTCGCCCAAAGCTTTTAACGAAGTATCTACCGCAGTGAGATCGTATATGGTAGTATCGAGGTTAAAATCTTTCTGGTAAAATATCTTTTGAAGCGAATCAGTGGGCAGATCATTGTAGTTGTTGTCAACAGTGCGGTTAACCAAAAGCAGGCTCTGAATATCCTGCGGAATTTCGTTTTTTGGCTTTTGCGGAAATTCAACCATAATACGCTTAGTAGAGCTACAAGCATACGACAGTAGGACAATGCTAACGAGTAGAATGTAATTTGTTTGTTTAAATATGTTCATCGAAAAATGAATGTTGTTTTAATAAATTCCCCAGTATTTTCTCAAAAACCATTCCGTACTTAACAGCAACAATAAAACAACAAATAGCCAACGAAGGTTTATCAGCTGATTTACCATTTCCTGAAAGTAAGTTGTTGCTTTTAGTTTATTGGTTTGTTGTAATTCTTCAACCAAATCGTTGGCTTGTGATGGCTGGTAGAATTTACCGCCAGTTAAGTTCGCCAATTGGTAAAGCAGGGTGTGGTTGGCTTGTGTAACAATATTCTCAACATTAACCGGAACCACCGTAAAACTTCCTGTTTCGGTAAAGGTTTCGTTGCCAATTGTTACTTCTGCTGTAAACGAATAATCGCCCAGAGGCAGGTGCCCTGCATTGAGGTAGTAGTTTTTATCCTGTACATCAAATGTCAGGTTGTATTCCTCGTGGTTTTCGTTTTGCAATTTAATATTTACTTCTTCCGAACTTATCCGTTCAAAAGCGTCGTTATAAACTTCGGCTGTTAAAATCACATCATCTACTTCGGTGTAAACGGGGTTGAATTCAATAATAAAATTGTCTTCATTTTCGCGCAAGGCTAGGTATTGCACCAGTTGATTTATCAGCTCGTTAAAATGGGTGTGTTCCTGGTTCTGGTAATAATCGAACAGTCGCCAGCGCCAAATTCCTTCTCCGAAAATATAACCACGTTTCTGACCTTCCAGTTTCCCGGTTGCGATTAGTGGTTTTCCTGTTGTTATGCCTTTAAGTTTTTGAAACAAAAGTGGCGAGAATTCCGGATTCAACTCGTAATTGGCAAACGGAACCTGCACCGGAGGAAATTGTGGAATCATTTCGATCAACTCTTCCGAGAGATTAAATGTGGCGTAATTTGAATTGAAAATTGGCTGCGCTTCTTCTCCGCTTCCAGCCAGTGTTTCAATGCTTACTCCCTGGCTTAAAATATTGAGTTGCGGCAAAAATGTTTGGCTGCCAACAATAAAAAGAATGGGCAAACGATTGTTGTTTGCTTTTTCAATAATTTCTGCCATCGATTTTCCGGTACTTGGCAGTTGGTTTAAAATAAGCAGGTTGTAATCACTCAGATCGGCAGGATACGGTTCGTCGGTAAATACCGAAACCTCGTATGTTTTTTGTTGGTCGAGCGTATTTTTTATGGCGCCAATGTCGGGGTGCGATCCGTTGGAAATGATCAGTATTTTTTGTTTGTTCTCCAGCACATTGATCACAAAACCGGCGCTGTTGTTTTTGGTATTTCGTTCGTTGTCCGCTGCCTGAATTTGCATTGTATAGTGTTTCAGTCCGGCAGAACCGGCTTCCAGAACAAATTCTTTTGTATCGAAAAAGTTATCGTTCGAAGGGGTGATCATCACACTTTGCAGCTCTTCATCATCCTGAAGAAGAGAAAGTTTAAGCGGCGTGTTTTTTAGTTTCGAAAACATCAGGTCTACCTCAACCGGGAATTTATTTCCCGAAAATGCAGTTCGGTTAACACGGATGTTTTGAACACGAGCATCAGCGATTACTGTAGTGTCGCCAAGTCCGATGGTATAAATCGGGAAATCTACCTGATCGAGCATATTCAGCGGATTTTTCCCCTGATTGTAAATACCGTCTCCGGCAACAATTAGCGCCCCAATATTCTGGTTAAAATGATTGTTTGTTATTGTGGCTATTAAATTGCTGTAATTCGATCCTTTTTCTGTGAAATTTAAGTTGTTACCGGTTTGCGTTTCCTCGCCAAAAGTGTAGCTCACCAGTTCAAAATCTGCCCCTAATTTCTGTTCAATATCTGTTTTTTCATTATTTATTGCTTGTGCTAGTTGCAACGAATCGGCATGAGAAACCACCGACCCTGAATTGTCCCAGGCAGTGATGATTACTGGATTTTGGGTAATCTTTTTCAGGTTGCGGATAAAAGGTGATAAAAGCAAAAAGGCAATGAGAAAAAAAGCCAGAAACCTTAGTGTTATTAACAGGTTTCGTTGAAGTTTTGATAGTTCTTTTAGCGTTTTGTTTTTATAATAAAGAAGTGCTACAACACCCGCAGATACAATGGTGATGGAGAGCAACAATATGAACCAGTATTTTATGCCAAATGAGATCAAAATGTTTGTTTTTTACGAAGTGGTAAATATACACATCTCCTTTTTTTATATCACTTTTTATAGTTTTTATTGCTGTGTATTTGTCAACTCTTTAAAAGTGTATACAAAACATAAAACCAAAATTATTCCCCGATGTTTTCTAACTCAAAAATAAAAATCGTGTTTATGAGGATTTTCGTATTTAAATCCAGCCCCGAAGTTTGTAGTAGGAGAGTGCGACCATTTCTCGGGCAATCAGAATTTCATATTTTAAATGGTTCCACATTTGGTAGCGCATATTCATATTGTTACCAATATCAGGAATCATAATCGAGTTTCCGCCCAGTTCATCGTCGGTAAATGAAAAATCGGCTTCGGCAGCATTTTCAAAAGCGGGCAAGGCGTTTACTTTTTCAAAGCCAACTTTTTTGAAAGCCAAAACGGCACGGCGCATGTGTTCCGGGGAAGTAACCAATAAAATAGGATCCTGCATTTTTATTATTTCCTGGCATTTCAGTGCCTGCGAGCGTGTGTTTGTTCCTTCGGCTTCAAAGGCAACGCGTTCGGCAGAAATACCTCTCAGTTCCAATTCCGATTTCATTAATTGAGGCGTACTTAAACTGTCGTTTAACAAACCGGGCATGGCTACAATAACTTTTGATTTAGGAAACGACTTTGCCGCTTTTTCGGTATACCAGCTGCGCATCAGGTTGCTTTGGCTAGGCATTCCACCGCCGCCCAGTAAAATAATAGTTTTAGGTTCCCATTTTAATTCTGATTTGCTTGTACCCAGCCAGTGGTATCCCTTGTATGGTTGTTCGGTGAACGAAAATACGAGGCAAACAACAAAGAAAATTCCAATCAATACAAAGAATCTTCGTAGTAATCTCAAAAAAAGGATATTTTTGAATTTTGTTTTAAACATAGCTAACGTTTAAGACCATAAATGTAGGTTTAATTTAAAAATTCGATCATTGAATACTTCAGAAAAAAACGAAATCGTCGAGCTCTTTGAGAGTCATTTTAACGAAAAAGTTGAACGTTTTGAATTGTTACCACCATCGGGATCATACCGCCAGTATTGCCGTTTGGGCAACGAACACCGAACCATAATTGGTGCGGTCAATAACGATGTAAAAGAGAATACGACTTTTCTTTCGTTCAGCAATCATTTTTATAATAAAGGAGTAAACGTACCAAAAGTGTATGCTGTTAGCTCTGATTTAAAAAAGTATTTGCTGGAAGATTTGGGAAACACCACACTTTTTGAATTTCTTACCAAAACACGTGAGGAGGAAGGATTTTCGGAAAATATAGTTTCTGTGTATAAAAAGGTGCTTCAGGCGCTACCCAAAATCCAGATTATTGCCGGAAAAGAGATTGATTATTCGGTATGTTATCCGCGCGAAGCTTTTGATAAGCAATCGATGATGTGGGATTTGAACTATTTCAAATACTATTTTCTGAAGTTGGCAAAAATACATTTTGAAGAACAGGCATTGGAAGATGATTTTCAGCTGTTTAGTAATTATTTGTTGAGTGCAAGTTCAAATTATTTTCTATACCGCGATTTCCAGTCGCGTAACGTCATGTTAAAAGACGATGATGTGTATTTTATCGACTACCAGGGAGGACGCTTAGGGGCACTGCAATACGATTTGGCATCCTTGCTTTACGATGGAAAAGCCGATATCCCGGAAAGTGTACGTGCTCAGCTTTACGACTTTTATATTTCGGAACTGAAGAAATACATGAAGGTTGATGAAGAGAAGTTCTCAGCCTATTTTAAAGGTTTTGTGCTTATTCGGATTATGCAGGCGATGGGAGCATACGGATTCCGTGGCTTCTACGAGAAAAAGGAACATTTCCTGAAAAGTATTCCTTACGCCCTGAAAAACCTGGAAGTATTACTTGCCGATTTGAATCTACCGGTTGAACTGCCTGAGCTGATCCGCGTATTAAAGCAGCTTGCACATTCTGAAGTTTTAAAGGAATTGGGGCAGGAAAAATCAAACCTCACGGTGCGAATTACCAGTTTTTCTTATAAAAAAGGTTATCCTGAAGATCCGTCGGGAAATGGTGGCGGTCATGTTTTCGATTGTCGTGCCATAAATAATCCGGGACGCTACGAAGAGTATAAACAGCTAAGTGGTAAAGACATGTCGGTACAGGAATTTCTGGAACAGAAATCAGAGATCAGACTTTTTATTGATGCTGTAAAAGTTCTTGTCGATCAGTCGGTGAAAGTTTACCTTGAGAGGGGGTTTACACATCTTTCGCTTGGTTTTGGTTGTACCGGCGGACAGCACCGGTCGGTATATTCGGCCGAAAAAATTGGAGAGTATTTGCAAAACAATTATCCTGTGAATGTTGTTGTAGTACATCGTGAACAGGATAATTGGAGATGAGTAAAAAAGCATGTAAAAAAAAGGATTTTCAGGATAAAGAAGATCCAAGATACAGTTGCAAAAAATGTGGCGCCAAAGTAAAAAAGGAAGATAAGGTTTGTAAACCGAAGAAGATTCTTTATTAGGTTGATCGAAGTAGTATAATTATCTTATAAATAAAGAACAGAAATTGTTACCGGAACCGGAATAACGGTAAAAAACACCAGCGTTGTTTTTGGTAATTAGGTTTTCTGTATTTACTTTCGCAAAAAATTTCAAAACAGACTTATTCATGGGAAGAGCATTTGAATACCGGAGGGCAGCGAAGGAGAAACGCTGGGATAAAATGTCGAGAGTTTTTCCAAAACTTTCGAAGAAAATAACCATTGCAGCAAAAGAAGGTGGCCCTGAACCGGATTTAAATCCTGCGCTGCGTACGGCAATTATGAATGCCAAAGCGCAAAATATGCCTAAGGCGAATATTGATGCTGCCATAAAACGTGCAGCGGGAAAAGATGCCACAGCATATATTGAAACAACCTACGAAGGAAAAGGTCCGCACGGGGTATTGGTTTTTGTTGAGGCAGCTACCGATAATACAACGCGTACAGTGGCTAACGTAAAAAGCTACTTTAATAAAGCGGGTGGTGGTCAGGTTCCTAATGGTTCGCTGGAATTTATGTTTTCAAGAAAAGCTGTTTTCGAGTTTGATATGCCGGAAGGAATGGAACTGGAAGATATTGAACTGGAGCTGATTGATGCCGGGTTGGATGAAATTGAGGAGAACGAAGGAACGTATTACGCTTATGGCGAATACACCAGTTTTAGCGACATGGCGCATAAATTTGAACAGCTGGAAATTAACGTTAAAAAAGCTGACCTTCAACGTATCCCAACCACTCCGGTAGAATTTACCGAAGAACAAATGGAAGAAATTGAGAAGATGTTGGATAAAATGGAAGAGGACGAAGACGTTCAGGCTGTTTACACCAATATTGCATAATAAACTGCAAGTATCATTTCAGGCGTTGGTACAGAAATACCAATAGTGTTTGAAATGATACTTACAGTTTTTAAACCCCATTTAACCCTCAAAATTCCCACGATCATCTAATAAATTGCATGCATTTCTTTTATATCCGCTAATTTCGGGGAAAACAAAGATTTATGCTACTTGTTCAGGATTACATCGACCATTTTAAAGAAATGTGGGAGCGGAGCCCCGATACTTTTCCGCAATTTCATAACACTTATTCAGCAGAAGAAAAGTTCGCTCACGAACGCAATTTTGATGGTTTTCAAAAGAAGTTGAAAGACCTGCAGAATGTTCGTAAAGTACAACAGGTGCAACGTGATCCTGCGAAGTCATTTTTTCCTATGTTCCGGTCGTTTCTGGAAACTGTTTTTGATTTTAATCCGGGGCATCTTGAAATTATACTTTCAGAAGAATTCAAAGATGTTTCGAAAGATTTTTTCTATCGTGCACGTGCATTCGCTCCTGAATTAGAACCTGAAGATATTTATCAGGGAATGCGAAATGTGTGGATAATGAATGGCCTGCAACTAATGGCTGAAAAGCCGGTGAAGATTACTCCATCGGTATTTGCTTATTCCATGATCTATCCGTACAGCGATAATTTATTGGACGATCCTGAGCTTAGCAAAGATGAGAAACAAGCTTTTTCAGCTCGTTTCGATCGTCGATTGCGTGGCTTGCCTGAGGAAGCCTTAAATCATACCGAAAAGCAGTTGTTCCGTTTAATTACCATGTTTGAGGATGAATTTCCTCGTGGCGAATTTCCAAAGGTGTATGAAAGTTTGTATGCCATTCAGCAGGGGCAAACCAATAGCTTGAAAATGATTGCGCAGAACGGCCTGTCTGATGATGAGATTTGTTCTATTTGTTTCGAGAAAGGTGGTGCATCAGTTTTAGCGGATGGTTACCTGGTGGCCGGAGAAATGACCAGAGAGCAGGAACAAGCGCTTTTTGGTTATGGCGTTTATTTGCAGCTGCTCGACGATATTCAGGACGTAAAAGAGGATTCATTAGCTTCTACCAAAACCATTTTTTCTTGTTTATCAGAAAAGGATCTGGGACGGTTTGTAAATAAAACCATTCATTTTGGGCGCGAGGCACTGGAAGAAATGCGTTGTTTTAATGGCGTTAAAAGCGATGATTTTTTGGGTTTGATGAATCGGAGCATTGAGATGATGACTGTTGAATCGGTGGGTTTAAATCACACGTGGTATAGTAAAGGTTATTTAGAAGAAATTGAAAAAGTATCGCCCTTGCATTTCGATTATTTACGCAAGAAACGCACCCAGAGCAAGTCGCAACGCTTTGCATTATTTCAAAAATATTTTGAAATGCCAAAAGCAAAGCAAAAAGTGGCATAAAATCTGACATCAGGCTTTCTGAATTTTTATTTAGTTTGTACATTTAGCCTTCAAACTAAATCGAAAAATCATGAGTAAAATATACAATTGGGCAGTATTAGGATGTGGTAATATTGCCAATAAGTTTGTTAACGATTTGAAATTGTTGCCAAATGCCAAACTGTATGCGGCAGCATCGCGCGATTTAGGCCGGGCACAGGGCTTTGCCAACGAATTGGGATTTGAAAAAGCCTATGGCAATTACAACGATATGGTTGAGGATCCAAACGTTGATGTAGTTTATATCGCAACACCGCATTCCCATCATTTTGAACATACCATGTTGTGCCTTAAGCATAAAAAGGCAGTGCTTTGTGAGAAGGCATTTGCCATGAATCAGCACGAAGTGGCACAAATGATAAAATGTGCAAAAGACAACAATACTTTTCTGATGGAAGCTTTCTGGACCATGTTTCAACCCAGTTTCCAAAAAGCGCTTGAGATTATTAATTCCGGAGAATTGGGTAAATTGAAAATGGTTCGGTCGGATTTTGCCTTTAATGCCGAGTTTAATGTAGACAAACGCCTCTATAACGTAAAATTGGGTGGCGGCTCACTTTTGGATATTGGTATTTACCCGGTATTTGCAGCGTTGGCATCTTTGGGTGTCCCTGATCTCATTAAGTCTTCTGCCGATTTTAGTTCCACCGGAAGTGAGGAAAGTATTCAAATGATTTTCAAGTACAAAGGAGGAGAGATGGCCAGTCTGTCCTCAAGCTTTGCGGTACATTCGCCGGTTCAAACCGAATTTTGCTGCGAAAATGGATATATCGTTTTGCATCCGCGCTGGTTTACGCCAACCGATTTGACCGTTTGTAAAGGTGACGAAGAGCGACAGTTAATTCCAAACGAGACGAAAGAAGGGGCAGGGTACCAGTACGAAGCGAAACACGTTATGGAGTGTTTGGATGCAGGGTTGATCGAAAGTCCGAAAATGACCTGGAAAATGAGCGAATATTTAATCCAAACGCTTGACCGTATTCGTATAGATGCAGGAATTTTCTTCCCGGAGCATGATAAGAAATTATTTTTCTGAAGTCTGTAGATTTGGAATTTGATAACTTTTATATTCTACATATTTTTTAATTGATGACTTAATTTTGCACCGATTGGAATATTGTGTTTAATGAATTTTACACCATTCTTTGTAAATTGCAAACTGCTCTTTGCAATTGAAAATCAGGAGGATTTATATGTTAATTTTTGGTAAACA
Organism: uncultured Draconibacterium sp.; assembly: GCF_963677155.1. Classification (NCBI taxonomy): domain Bacteria; kingdom Pseudomonadati; phylum Bacteroidota; class Bacteroidia; order Marinilabiliales; family Prolixibacteraceae; genus Draconibacterium; species uncultured Draconibacterium sp. Next base: position 4,739,095 of record NZ_OY781884.1, read on the forward strand.
ATCATATTAATATAATAAAGAAAAAATTCTCTAATTTGAGTTGTTATTATATTTGAAGTGAACTAAATGACAAAAGCTACAAAAGTGATTGCAGTAAGAAAAAAGAGAAAACAAGTTCCGGAACCAACATTAAGAAGGTTACCGGGTTATTTATTTTTTCTTGAAAAAGTTCGTGAGAAAGGGGTGATGAATATTTCAGCACCTTCGATTGGTAAGGAACTAAAGTGCGATCCTACACAAGTAGTAAAAGATTTGGCATTTACCGGAGTTAAAGGAAAACCCAGGGTAGGGTATAATACTTACGAATTGTGTCATGCACTGGAAAACTTTTTAGGATTCAATCATGTAAACGAAGCGTTTTTGGTTGGAGCCGGTAATTTAGGTTCTGCTTTAATGGCTTATCAGGAACACCAAACGCTGGGGTTGAAAGTAATAGCAGCATTTGATGTAGATGAAAAGAAAATTGGACAACACATTGGAAATACTCCGGTTTTGGAGTATAACAAGTTGTTCCATTTGTCGAACCGCTTGGATGTTGAGATTGCCATTTTAACCACGCCAAATAATGTGGCCCAGGAAGTAGCTGAAGATTTGGTGAACTGTGGTGTAAACGCGATCTGGAATTTTACCCATGAAATATTGGATCTGCCGGATCACATTATTATTCAGAATACATCGATGAGTTCTTTTGCTGCTGTTTTGTTGCAGCGGTTGAACGATTCAAAGAAATAACTCAAAAAAACAAAAACATGAAAAAGTTTAATTTATTCTTTAGATGTGCATCTGATAAAATAAAGAAAAAATTCTTTAAAAGTGAGAAAAGTGACATTAATCATGCGTGTGCTGAGCTGCAAAATATGGAGGATGAAAGTAAATTGACAGTTGAAGAAAAGGAGCGCGAAGAATATGCTCAGAATTATAATATAACAACTCGCTGGCAAACCATCTAATTGCTCTTTTCTTAACGCTTTAAATAGAATCAATATTCATTGATTAATCATTGCGGGAGTCTAAAATTACCCGGATTATACACTTGCGTATTATCTCAAACGCGCATCGCTATTAAGACCTGTGCCGTATTAGTTTAATTGTTACATTTGTTTTTCTGAAACAACTAAATTTAATACGATGAACAAATCAGCGCTTTCTTTTCTATTATTATTGTTATTTACCTTTTCCCTAACTGCGCAGGAGGTAAGACGTCCTGAACCTCAACCGGCACCGGAAACCAATGAATCGTTTAAGCTTGGAATGGCCGGTTATACTTTTGTGCATTTCGATTTGCAAACCACATTGGAAACCATGAAACGGTGCGATGTGCATTACCTTTGCATAAAGGATTTTCATTTACCTGTTAACAGCACCTCGAAAGAAATTGAGGCATTTTATGAAAAATGCGCAGAATACGGTGTTACCGGTTATGCGGTAGGACCACTTTATATGAAAAGTAAAGAGGATATCGATAAGTATTTTGATTATGCGATACGAGTGGGAGTTAACACGATTGTTGGTGTGCCCGATTATGAACTGCTTCCATACGTAAATGAGAAAGTAAAGGAAACAGGTTTATATTTTGCGATTCATTTGCATGGACCGGATATCGATGTGTATCCGGATGCTGAAGACGTGTGGGAACATACAAAAGATCTTGATTCGCGAATTGGCATGTGTCTCGATATTGGTCACGATACCAGAAATGGAAAAGATCCGGTGGCCGATTTAAAAAAATACCACAGCAGGGTTTTCGATATTCATTTGAAAGATGTTACCGGTCGAACTAAACAAGGTTATTCCGTTGAAGTTGGGAGAGGTATAATTGATTTTCCTGCTTTTGTAAATATGCTTCGCGAAGTGAATTATACCGGAGCTGTAAGTTTGGAGCATGAGCGAAATATGGATGATCCGTTTATGGGAATTGCTGAATCAATAGGCTATTTCAGAGCAATGATTGTCGCAACAAGATAGATTTTAACAGGATATAAAAAAAGAGTTCTCTATGGTTGGGGAACTCTTTTTTTTGTGTTTATCCCGAATCATGGTCAACATAAATAAATCAGTATTCTCTTTTGAATTGCGACTTTTATCGAAGCTAATTTTATATTTTTGCTGCAAATGAAGATCGGAGAGTTATACAGGAGAAATGTTTATGGAGTAATTGGTACGCTGGTATTCCACATTCTGTTATTCTCTGCGTTTTTGCTGGCCGATGTAGATATAAAAGGCAACGTAAAAGAAGAAGCTATTTTAGTTGAATTCCCTGAAGAAATGCTCGAACCTGAGATTACGGAGCCCGAAACACAAGAAGAAAATACGGATCAGCCAAATAGAGAACAAAATACTAATACCCGAACAAACATTGCTTCAAATCGATCGGCAACAGAAAATACCACTACTTCAACCGACGAGTTTTTCGACGATGACTATTTGAAAGAGGTAGAGGCAGCCAAACAACTTGTTTCAAATGTCAACAAAAATTTGGCTAAAGAAACAGTTGATTTGAGTGATATAAAAATGCCTGTTGAAACCACTGAAGGCATGGATCGTGACTCGATTAAGAATGTAATTTATGCAGGTGAAAGTAATATTGTTTACTACTTGGAAAATCGTTATCATATCAGTTTGCCCGTACCTGTTTATCTAAGTCAGGGCGGAGGGACAGTTATTGTCGATATTGTTGTTAATCGCCAGGGGAGAGTGGTTGATGCCGAACCTCGCGACGATAATTCTATTCGCGATAAGCAATTATTTGCCTATGCAAAAGAAGCTGCTAGCCGTACCGTTTTTAACAGCGATAACTCAGCACCGGCCCGCCAAAAAGGAACAATTCAATATACTTTCGTAGCACAGTAAATAAAATGTTAATTTGTAGAAAGGTTTAACACCATTTAACAAATTTTTCTTGCCGAATTTGCGATATGCCTTTATCTTTGCGGTACGTTTATTTTCATAAGTTTAGGTTTAGTTAGGTTAGTTAGTTTAATGAGAAAAGGATGGGTTGTTGAACCTGTCCTTTTTGTTTTATAGGCCGTTTGCACATTAAATCCCAAAGTTTACTTCTTGTTTTAATTTAATTTTTATCTTTATGAAATCTTGTAACGGCTTGTTAATAAGCCAAATTGCACGTTTGCTAACAATGCGGTTACAAAGTTGTGTATAGAATAATTTTAAATAGAGGGTTACCTTTTGACCAATAATCGAATAATATATTAGAAGATGATAAATTACACGGATGCGCAAATCCTGAAAGGAATCTTAAGGCACGATAATTTAATTTTGCAGTACATATACAAACAGTACTACTATAAAGTAAATTATTTCATTAAGAAAAACCAAGGAAGTGAGGACGATGCCAGTGATATTTTTCAGGAAGCTATTATCGTAATTTACAGAAAATTAAAGGAAAACGATTTAATTTTCGAAAAGAGTTCTTTTCAAGGTTATTTATTCTCAGTATGTCGATTTTTGTGGTTAAAGCAACTGGAGAAACGACGGATTGAGAAAGAAAAGCTAAACGATTCATTACCGTTCCAGGAAGACCTTTATGACGACAACTTGGTAGAATTGGTAGATAAAAACCAAAAATATGGATTGTATCAAAAGCATTTCAAAACTTTGAGTACAGATTGTCAGAAGCTATTGCAGATGTTTTTTGAAAAAGTCCCGCTTAAAGAAATTGCAAAAATTATGGGATACAAATCTGAAAAATACGCTAAAACAAGAAAGTATAAATGTAAAGAACTGTTGATAAAGCGCATTAAGCAAGATACAGAATTTAAAAAGATACTTGAAGATGACACCTAAAGCAGAATTATTTGGACGCATTGAAGATTACTGTTTAGATCTTTTAAACAAACACGAGAGAGAAGAATTTGAAAAAGAATTAGAGTTAAACCAGGAGTTAAGAGAAGAAGTTGAACTTCACAAAAATATCCAGTCTGCCGTTTTGGAAATGGATGTTCTTGATCTTAAAGGGAAACTCGAAGAAATTCAAACAAACAGTGCACGAAATGGCAAGTTAAGCGGATCTTTCGAGCTGTTAGACGACTTCAACGAATTTGAAGAAGCCACATCAGAGTTAACACCCGAAGAACTTATTGAAAGTTTCGAATCGCTCCCCAAAGTTCATGTATATCAGCATGAACGTACCAGCAACGAAAACATACACCATTATTACAAGGAACAAAATGGTTCAGAGCAAGTCGTTATGGAAGATGACCTGAACGGTTTTGATATGGAAGGTCTGGAAGGACTTGAAGAGGCTGTTTTGGAAACAGACATTTTGAACTTGCGCGAAACATTGCAGCAGGTTGCAAAATCGGTTGAACCACAATATTCAGTTGAAGATATTGACGCATATCTTGACGGAGAAATGGGCGCCGATATCTTGGCAGAATTTGAAGGTGAGTTGAACCAAAATGAACTATTACAATCAGAAGTTAATCTGCACAAAGAGCTTGAAATGGCTGTTGCGGAGAACGATGTAATGGGGTTGAGAAGTGAGTTAAGAAATATCATGGAGTCTGAAACATCGTGGAATGTTAGTGAGCAAGCCATTGAAGACTTTATTGATGGAGTACTGGAGGAAAGCTTGTTAGAAGAATTCAGTGCCGAATTGAAAGAAAATACAGATCTGATGGCAGAAGTGGCACTTCGCGAAAATATAAATTCTGCTGTATCTGAAACGGATATAATGGGTTTACGTCAGAAACTGAAAGACGCAAGAGACGAATCCGAGAAGAAAGAGGTAAAATCGATAATAATGCCACGTATCGAAATTGGGACCACGAAATTCTGGCGTAGTAGTGTAGCCGTTATTTTAGTCGTGGTTGGTTTATTTGGCGTAATGCGAATGAATACCAATACGCTTGACAATTCATACGATAAATACTTTGAGTCGACAACATGGGCATCTGAACGTTCGGTTGACAGTAATGTGGGTATATTACAACAAGCTCAAATGTATTTTCAACAGAATGAGTTTCAGAAAACTATCGATTTGTTGAATAATGCAACGGTTAAATCTGATGAGCAATTTGTTCCGCAGTTTTATAAAGGATTGAGTTATCAGAATTTAAATAAATACCCGAAAGCAGTTACCGAGTACACTAAAGTTATTGATCACGGAAATAATATGTTTATCGAGGAAGCCGAGTGGTATAAAGCACTTTGTTATCTGAAAATGAATAAAAGGGCAGAGGCGAAGAAAGAATTGCTTGCAGTTATTGATCGTAAAGGTCATTACGAAAAAGATGCTAAGGCAATTTTAAGAAAGCTCAGGTACTCTTTCAAATAATCGAAGAATCGTCAATAGATTAATTCGAAAACATATACACATTCAATTAAGCCTGTCGGTTACGACGGGCTTTTTTTATGCGAATTCCCTGATCGATTGAAAACGCAATAATCAGAAGAATAAGAATTGCAAAAAAGTAAAGATCGTAACTGGTATAAACCGGAGAATTATCGCCAATACATTTGAAGCTCATCCAATAATGCGGGTGTGCAAGTCTTGAATTCGATTCTTCAAGGTATTTTAGTTTTGCAAGCCGAAGTGCTTCATCTTTTGTTTTCCCTGCTTTCAGGTACTTATAAAAAGAGGTCATTATTTTTGTGCCGGCCGCATCTTCAACTTCCCAAAGCGACATTACAACCGATGGACATCCGGCATATAAGAATCCTCTGGCCAAACTCATTAGTCCTTCTCCCTTTTGAAGTTTGCCCACACCAGTGTTACATGCACTAAGTACAGTCATACTGGCATTTAAATCGAGATTGTAAATATCTGCTGTATTTAACCATCCATCATTATTTAATGTTGTTGAGTCAAGCGATTGACTAAAAGCCAAGCGTGAGTAGGCCGGTAGTGAGTCGTTTATGTATGCGTGCATTGCCAGATGGAGAATGTCAAAATTACCACTTGCTTTCCTGAAATTTTGCTCAGTTGCTTCTTTACTTCTGAAAATTGTTGTGTTAACTGATTTTGCAATTTCGTCAACTTCTTTTTGCACGCCCGGTAAAGGTGCAAGTTTATAGCTTGCGCCTGTCATTTTAAATTCCTCAGAATTGTATTCTGGAGCAAATGCCAGAGTATGGTTTCGCAGTTTGGGTTTTGAAGCTTTGTTCTTCAGAAAAATGTTTACAGAATTGGCATAATTAATATTTACATTCTTTATCAGGTAATTTAGTTTGTTGAACCGGATGGCCTGAGTTGTGTCAGGCAGCGTTTTTAATAATCCGTCGAATGAAATATAATTCAGCTTGCCATCTGGTATTATTGTCAGGTGTTTTTCGTTCAGATTTTGCTCGAAAGGAGCAAGCAATAGGTTGTAAAGTTTGTGTGATGAAACACAGTATTGTTTTGTATCTTCGTTGTGTGTAAACATATAATCGGTTGAAGCCATAAACCGAAAGGTTTCTTCTAATGCCTGGGTTTCAGTATTACTTAGTGTCTTTTTTTGAAATTCAATATTGTTGCTGGTAATAAAAAAGGTATACAGCGAAGTTAGGGTGTCACTGTCATTTTCAATTCTTTCTTTTGTTGGTTCAGCTAAAAAATATTCAACAATTGCTTCCTTGCTTTCAAGCCTATCTTGTATGTCATTTAAGCTGAGGGTAGAATTGGAGTATTTTAACTGATAGTAGTCGGGGTAACTTTCTTCCATATAACGATCCAGTTCATCTCTTTGTCGCGATGCGTTAAAAATCTTATCATTATATTCTTCCAACAACGAACTATCAGGTTCATTGTAGCTTAATTCCTCGTATTGTAATTCGGAATAGTTGGCGATGGTATTGTTTAATTTACGTTCCAGATCTAATAGGCTATCAGGGATCAAACTATTTTCCTGCGCCAGTTCATTGGCAATTTTATCAAATAACGCACTGCTTTTTAATTGCTCCGAATTGTTAAAGGCAATATCCATGAATTCCTGATCACCCGAGTAATTATAGGCAAGATAGGCTGTTTTAATAATTTTACTTATGGTTTGGTATTGCAGGTTCGACAGCTGAATCTTACTTTCATCGTTCGAAATCTCTTTTCGCGCCTGTTGGATGAGATTACTGGTATTGTTATAGCAGTTTAATGCATAGTCGAGGTTTTCTCTGAAATCAATGCCTCTATTTTCATTATCAAGGAGGGCAATTTCAAGATACACATCACCAATTGCTTTAATTATTACAATACAATCAAGCAATGAACGTACTTTTTGATAATTAATTTCTAATCTTTCTGGATTATTTTGATCAATTTTCAAAGCTGTTAATCCTTTTTTATAGGAATTAATTGCATTCAAAAGGTTCTGTTTTTTTTCTGTTTTAAACCGACTGATTCCCTGAGTATTTATTGTACGATCTCTGTAGATATTTCCTTCTGTTTGATAATAATTAAAAACTTCAATACCTATTTTTTTATTAAGATCCTGGAGAATTTGATAAGCTTCAGACAGCTCTTTTATTGCCTTTTCGAATTGGTTGATCTGAGAAAGAAAATCAGCATAGCTCATATAGGCATACGCTAAATCCAAACTTGTGCCGTAATATTTCATAGATAACTTAATTGCATGCTGATAATGGTAATCAGCTTTTTTATTATCATTTAAGTTATAGTGACTTCCTCCCAGTATATTATCAAAATAAATTTGATTAATTGTATCAGCAGAATCGTAACATTTTTCGGCAACATCAATAACGGCCTGGTAGTTTTCTGTTATAAACTCAACCTCCGCAATAGCGTAATAGGCGTCTATAATTTTATACTCGTCTGCAGGTATTTGTGTTTTATAAGCTGTAAGTGCTTGATTGAAATATTTTGAGGCATTGTTGTAATCCAATTTGGCTCGATATACATTTCCAATATTAATATACAGATTGCCCAAAAGTCTATAGTTTGTGGGAGTACGTAAAAAAATATTCTTTTCAGACAGCATGTAATTCTCCAACGCTTTTTCATTTTCTCCTAGATTCTTATAGCTAATCCCGATAGAATAATATGCTGAAGCAAGATAATAATTTTCTTCTCCATAAATTTTTTTTCTGTATTCTAAATAGCGTTTAAATGCGTCTAATGCTTCAGTATGTCTTCCTTTATAGCTTAATGAAGCTCCTTGTTGTCTTATATTGTTGGATATCAGTATTAATGAGTCCTTTTTTTCTTCTGATCCAAGCAAGCTCTGCGCTAGGAATAATGTATAAAAAGTGAAACATAAACTTTTGAAAATTGTCATCTGATGTTACGATTTATACCTCCAAAATAGAGCTTTTTTTAATTTTTTTCAAAAAAGAGGGTTACCTTTTTCTACTTATCAGAATATATTAGTGAATGTGTGTTTAAAAGTTTAACGAATTAATTTATTATACGATGAAAAGAGTACAGTTTGAATCAACAGAAAATACTTTCGAAGTTAATGGGTTTGAAGTAATCAATGAAAATGCAATGAGCGAAGTTCGTGGTGGTGGAACTCCAAGATCAAGAGACAAAGATATTTTTGATTTTGAAGCTGAGTAAAATTTAGAGTATTTAAATTTTTAAGACTATGGCATGAAAGTTATCGCTGATTTTCATACAGAGGATGAACGAAATTTTGAGGTGTTGTCTGAGTACGCAATGAATGATGTTCGTGGTGGTGGAACACCGAGATCAAGAGACAAAGATATTTTTGATTTTGAAGCAGAATGAGTAAAACAATAGCTCAATGAAAGTTATAACTATATAATCAAAACACAACAATTTAGAAAAACCTCGGTTTTGATGTTCTTTCTCTAGAAGAACTAAATGAAGTGCGTGGTGGGGGAACACCAAAATCAAGAGATAAAGATATTTTCGATTTTGAAGAAGAAGAGCCTATATACAGAACCAATTGAGTTGTTAGTACAGGGGTTAAAACAAGGACGGTTTTAACCCTTTTTTATGTCCTTATTTTCCCTTGCCCTCAAATAACCGATAATTATTATACTTACATTTTAGCGGTCCATTAAATAAATCAATTCGTTGCGACGGTTTTAATCCGACAAATTTTAAGCTCTCGAACGCTGAGCTAAGTATCCATGCACTATTCCCTGCGTATTGATGTTTTAAACGCTCTCCAATCATCGAATAAAGACCATCTAGGTCATTTTCTCTTAACCTTTCACCATAAGGTGGGTTTGTTAATATTGTTGCATTGTTTAAATTGATATTCAAATCTTTGAAGTCAGTGCATGCAAACTGTATTTTGTTAAACACCAGAGCACGTCGTGCATTGGTTTGCGCATTTAGCAAATTACTTCCTGATATATCCGATGCATAAATTTTATGCCTGAATTCTCTTCTTTCAACCGGTTCCGTAACTTTTTCCCAAAGCAACGGATCAAAATCGTTCCAAAGTTGAAAGGCAAATTCTTTTCTGAATTTGGCAGCAGGAATGTTTTGTGCTATCATAGCCGCTTCAATAGGTAAAGTGCCTGAGCCGCACATAGGATCCATAAAATCCGAATTTCCGAGCCAACCTGAAATATAAATCATTCCGGCAGCAAGCACTTCGTTTAGAGGTGCCTCACCTTGTTTTACCCGATAACCTCTTTTATGTAATGATTCTCCTGAACTGTCAATCGACAATGTACAGTTATCCTGGAATATATGAACGTTTATAATAATATCAGGATTATCTGTGTCAACACTGGGACGTTTTCCGAAATTCTCGCGAAAATAATCGGCAATGGCATCTTTTACTTTTAGCGAGGCAAACATCGAGTTTCTGAAATCACGGGAGTTAACCACAACGCTATTAATCACAAAATTCTGATCAACAGTAAAATAGTTTTGCCACTTTATTTTTTTGCATTTTAAATAAAACTGATCGACATTTTTAAAATTAAAATGTTCAATTTCTTTTAGAATACGTAATGCTGCCCGAAGATGATAATTTGATCTGTAGATTAACTCAAGACCACCGTCATAAAATACGGCACGTTTTCCGCGTCGTACGTTTTTGCCGCCAATGCGCTTCACTTCTTTAGCCAAAACATCTTCCAACCCGGAAAAGGTTTTTGCAATTAATTTATACTCTTTCAATGATTTGATTTTTTGTTTTTTAAATACCTGCTCCGTCCATAAAAGGAATATCTCGCGGGCGTTTTTGCACTACACGAGAATTGGCAGGAAGATCGTTGGTTACCCACACATTGCCCCCGATAACAGAATTTTCGCCAACAGTTACGCGGCCCAAAATGGTTGCGCCAGCATATATAACTACGTTGTTTTCTAAAATGGGGTGACGAGGAATCCCTTTAATCGGGTTGCCATCATCGTCGAGTGGAAAACTTTTTGCGCCTAAGGTAACTCCCTGGTATATTTTTACATTATCGCCAATAATACATGTTGATCCTATAACTACTCCCGTACCATGGTCAATCGTAAAACTCTCACCAATTTGAGCGCGTGGATGGATATCTATTCCGGTTTCGCTGTGTGCCATCTCTGTAATAAAACGGGGGATAAGCGGAACGTCAAGTTGCTGAAGTTTGTGTGCAATCCGGTAATTTGTCATGGCCCGGATTCCAGGATAGCTAAAAATAACCTCGCCAAAGTTCTTTGCAGCCGGATCATTCAAAAAAGTAGCCTCAACATCAGCAACTAATCTGCGCCTTATTTCCGGCAAAAATTCGATAAATGCGACTGCTTTTTCCTGTGCATCTGTGCGATGCTTTTCAACTCTTTGTTCCGACTCGTCGGTACACTCAAAACACAGTCCTGCCAAAATCTCTCGGGTAAGCATTTCAAGCAACTCATCAACATAAACTCCCATATAATGTGGAGTTATGGTGGTTTTCAAAGTAGTTGTTCCGAAATAGCCAGGGAATAGAATCTCGCGTACCAGATTAATAATTCGTTTCAATTGTTTATTTGATGGCAGAGGATCTCCCATCATATGTTTATGACAAACTAATTTATACGATTCAGGGTTGCTCAGCTTGGTTACTGTTTCTAAAATTTTTTGGTCTATGGCATTATTTGTCATATCGTTGAATTATATTACAAAACTAATTACAATCATTTAAGAATTGTAACATATAACGTATAAAAGAAGGTTCTTGTTGAAGGTTTTAATCTAAACTTGAGATGTCTTTAGTTGCAGTGTTTCTCCGTTCTTCGAAATTACCTTTTATTATATGGTAAAGGAAGTGGCAAATTTTCGGTTGATTCTGCTCTCGTTATGGCTTATCTTAGTCTTTTGCTTCAAAATTTTTTAGATCTTTTCTCCACTCGATGTAGCCCAATAAAGCCATAACGGTGTAAACGACAAATAAAATAACTGTTGCCCACAGTCCTTTATAGATATATAGCCCTGCTGAAAATCCGTCGATAAATATCCAAAGCAGCCAGTGTTCAATGTATTTTCTTGCAAGCATCCAGGTGGCAACAATGCTAAGTGCTGTTGTAACTGAATCCATATGCGGAACATCGGAATTGGTATAATTGCTTAAAATAAAAAGAAGTAGAGCATAAAGAGCAATTGAAACGACTGCCAGCTTAAGCCATAGTATTTTTCTTGTGCTTCTAACGCCAACCTTCTTCTCGTTTTGTTTTTTACCGCTTAGCCAAAAATACCAACCATAAATACTAATTATTACATAATAAACCTGAAGTCCCATGTCGGCATATAACCGGGCATTAAAAAATACAACAACGTAAAGTGCTGAGGTTAATAATCCGGTAGGCCAAGTTAAAATGTGTTGTTTAATAGAAAAGAAAATGTAGGCTAAACCAAGAATGGCTCCCAGTATTTCAATATAATTACCTAAGAGCCATTCCAAAACTATATCAGTCATAAAATTTAATCAACTGTATCAACTGTAACTAAAAGCGCTGCATATTTGTCTTGATTATCAAAAACCTCAAGAGCTTTTAATATAGCATCGTCATCTTCGTTCAAAATTTTGTACATATCGTTTTTGGAGTATACATCGCGCGCAATTAAAGCTTTGAGTTCGCGCTTGAGGTCATCTTTAAGATAAGATAAACTTTCTTCGTCTCTCTCAATTCCTTCTTCGATACCTTTAGCAACTACCTGCTCAATATTCTCATCCGAGATTTCGAATTTTGCATTGAATTCTTCAAATTTTGGATATTGCTTCACAATGTCTTCACGATGAAGATCAACATAATCTAAAACAAAATTATAGGTAACACGCTTTCTTCTTAATTTATTGAAATAAGCATAATGCGAAGATGTGTCCAACGGAACAAAAATATCAGGCATTATACCACCGCCCCCATAAACATTGCGACCGCTAACCAGTGTTTTGTGTTTTAATTCATCATCAAAATGAATACTGTCGGCACTAAACATCTCTCCATTACTAATTCGGTTGGCATAATCTTTACGATATTCGCTAATGCCATCTTCATAAGGCTTTTGTATGCATCTGCCACTTGGCGTGTAATAGTGAGCCGTTGTTAAGCGAATCATCGACCCGTCATTCAGGAAGAATGGTTTTTGTACCAATCCTTTTCCAAACGAGCGACGACCAATTATAATACCACGATCCCAATCCTGAATAGCTCCCGAAACAATTTCACTTGCTGACGCTGACCCCTCGTTAACTAGAACAACAACTTTACCTTCTTCAAAAGAACCCTTTGCTGTAGCTTTATAGTCTCTTTTCGGATCGTTTGTTCCGTCGGTGTAAACAATCAATTGATCATCGGTTAAAAACTGGTCGGCTAACTCAATGGCCGATTTCAGGTAGCCTCCACCGTTATTTCGCAAATCCAGAACAAGGTTTTGTACTCCTTCTTTTTTTAGCTCCGACATGGCCGATAAAAATTCATCGGTAGTTGTTGCCGAGAATTTATTCAATTTTATATAACCGGTCGACTCATCCAGCATGTAAGAAGCATCCAGACTAAAAATTGGAATTTTATCTCTTTCAATTGTAAAATCAAGTGGCCTGGTTTCGCCTTTTCTGGCGATTGTTAAATCAACTTTAGTGCCTTTTTCCCCTCGTAATAAATCAAAAACATCTGAGTTTTTTAATCCTATTCCGGCAATGTTTTCGCCGTCAACCTCAATAATCCGGTCGCCTGCGCGCAGACCAACTTTCTCTGAAGGACCTTCGGCAATTACTGTCGTCACCATCAAGGTGTCCTTATAAATGTTAAATGAAATACCAACCCCCTCGAAGTTTCCTTTAAGCGGCTCGTTCATTTTATCCACTTCTTCTTTCGAAATATAGGTTGAATGCGGATCAAGCTCTTCAAGCAAATGTACAATGGCTTTTTCTGTTAAGTCGCTAATATCTGATGAGTCGACATAATAACCATCAACCAAGCGCAGTAAACGAGCAAATTTTACCTGGTTTTCCTGCACTTCGTTTTGTGCCTGCGTAGTGACAGGTCCTATCAGGAAGAAAGCTAAAAATATCCCTAATCCAATTGTTTTAATATGTTGAATTTTTGTTACAGCCATAATTCTAGTTTTTTATTTATAACGAAACGATTAAGCAATAAGTCTGCCAAAATCAATTTCGTTACACTCTGCAACAACTATTCCCACTCAATTGTTGCAGGTGGTTTCGAACTAATATCGTAAACTACGCGGTTAATTCCACGAACTTTGTTAATGATTTCGTTCGACATTTTTGCCATAAAATCGTAGGGAAGATGTACCCAGTCGGCAGTCATTCCATCGGTTGATGTAACGGCGCGCAAAGCAACGGTATTTTCATAAGTACGCTCATCGCCCATAACACCTACAGATTGAACAGGCAGCAACATTACACCGGCCTGCCAAACTTCGTCGTACAGCCCCCAGCTTTTTAATCCATTAATAAAAATGGCATCGGCTTCCTGTAGCATATGAACCTTTTCTTGAGTAACATCGCCAAGAATACGAATTCCCAATCCCGGTCCAGGGAAGGGATGACGACCCAGCAGTTCTTTTTTTATGTTTAAAGCAGCACCAACACGACGCACTTCATCTTTAAATAGAAGGTTGAGCGGCTCAACCACTTTTAACTTCATTTTTTCAGGAAGACCGCCAACATTGTGGTGCGATTTTATAGTTGCAGAAGGCCCGTTTACCGATACCGATTCAATTACATCGGGATAAATTGTTCCTTGCGCCAACCATTTTACATCTTGTATTTTGTGCGCTTCTTCATCAAAAACTTCGATAAAGTTGCGACCTATAATTTTTCGTTTTTGTTCGGGATCTGTAACTCCGGCCAAATCGTCCCAGAATTTTTTACGGGCATCAACGCCAATTACATTCAGCCCCATGTTTTCGTACGAATGTAAAACATCTTCAAATTCGTTTTTACGAAGCAATCCATTGTCAACAAAAATGCAGGTAAGATTTTTTCCAATGGCTTTATTTAATAGTACACCGGCAACCGACGAGTCAACACCGCCCGAAAGACCAAGAACTACTTTATCGTTGCCCAACTGATCTTTTAATTCCTGAACCGTTGTTTCAACAAATGAGTCTGGTGTCCAATTTTGTTCGCATCCGCAAATTGTTGTCACAAAATTCTGTAACAATTGCTTTCCTTCAGTGGTGTGATAGACTTCGGGGTGAAATTGTATTGCCCATGTATTTTCTTCATCAATTTTATAAGCTGCATAGTTTACATCTTCAGTTGATGCAATTACCTTATAATTTTTCGGAAGTTTTACAATGGTATCGCCGTGCGACATCCAAACCTGCGAGTGTAGACTAATATTCTCAAACAGTACGCTATCGTGGTCGATAAATCCCAGATTTGCTCTTCCGTATTCGCGCGTATTCGAAGGAGCCACTTCGCCACCATAAAAATGTGCCAAATACTGCGCTCCGTAACAAACACCCAATACCGGTAATTTACCTTTAATTTTTGATAAATCGGGACGAGGTGCTTCTTCATCGCGAACCGAATATGGACTACCCGAAAGGATCACACCTTTTACGCTCTCGTCAATTTCCGGAAAGTGGTTAAAAGGATGAATTTCGCAATAAACATTTAGTTCGCGGACCTTGCGTCCAATCAATTGAGTGTATTGAGAACCAAAATCAAGGATTAAAATCTTTTCCTGCATGAAAAACTTCTTTAGTTAATGAAAGCACAAAAGTACTAATAACGCTTCAAAATCTTTTCAAATGTGAACGAAATTAAGGCTCGTGTTAATATTCGGTCGATGTTCGGATGGTGTTTGCCCAAAATATGTAAAATTAATTTCGAAACTATGCGTTAAGATTTAAGTGTTCTTTTAGAATTACTAAATTTGAGCGAATTTTTAAATCCACTTTTTAATGAGAAGTCTTTTGTTGCTATGCATGGCATTTTTACTGTTGTTACCAACGGAACAGGTTCTTGGGCAAAATTTTGCTCAAAACGAGGTTGTTATTTTCCATGGCAAAAAGTTTGTTATGCACCAGGTGCGCACTGGCGAAACCGTTTATTCGCTAAGCAATAAGTTTGGTGTAGCACAATCGGAACTTGAGGAAAACAATCCGGGAATTGAGAAGGGACTAACGATCGGACAGGTGCTAAAAATTCCTTATACTGAAGGCCTTGAACTGCAGAGTCTTTCAGAAGACCAGAAAGGAGATCCTTCAGGATTTAAAAAATATAAAATCGAGTCGCGAAAAGAAACCGCTTATTCTATTGCCAAAAAGTTTGGAATTAGTGTGGAGGATCTTTATGCCTACAATCCAACTGTTCGGAAATTTAAAAAGCGAACAGTTCTGAATATTCCATACTGGGAAAAAGAGGCAGCGTCAGAAACTGAAGATTTAGCTGAAAAAACAGGAGCGGGTGTACAAACAATATTACATCAGGTGGTTTCGGGAGAAACGTTGTATTCGCTTGCCCGGAAATACGGAATAAGTGAGCAGGAAATTCTTGCTTTAAATCCTGATGCAAGTCAGTTAAAAACAGGAATGACCTTATTAATAAAAATCAGTGCATCGGAGGGCGATGTAAATAAGCCCCAACCCATGGAATATGTTGGTAACCGAAATTACATTGAACATATTATTGAATCGGGAGAAACCATGTGGGGAATAACGCGCAAATACAATGTTTCGGAAGAAGAACTTAAAGAGATAAACCCGATTTTAAATACCGGATTTCCGGCCGGAGCAGTAATTAAAATTCCGGTGGCAGAAGCCAACGAGCCAATGGCAAAACCGGTAAATGCAGAAGCTTTTGAGCAGCATTTGGTGAAAAGGGGCGAAACGTTATATGGCTTGTCGAAACAATACAATGTTAGTATTCCCGACATTATTAAGTATAACCCGATACTCGATCAACGAAATCTGGCATATGGCGAAACCATTTTAATTCCTAAAAAGCCGGAGGAAGTTTTTGCCAAAACCGAAAGTGACAATATTATATTTGCAGATATCGACTCGGCTAAAATGATGGAAGAATTTTATGCGGTAGAAATGCCGGTTGAAATTCCTGAATCGTGTGTGCCTGATTTATCAGGATCGTTCTCTCAGAAAACCTACAATGTAGCCTTGTTTTTGCCTTTTTATTACGAAGCAAATGATAACCTGAACCACGAGGATCTGGCGATTGATTCAACTGCGCTTTTTACAAGTGAAGAAACCGAAATGGTACAAGATACGACTATTGAGCTGGAGGAGCGAAAAGAATTGTTTAAGCAATTTTATGGAGGAAGTGAAAACTTTGTACAGTTTTATGAGGGGGTACTTTTAGCCATCGATTCTTTGCAGAATATTGGTTTTGATGTTCAGCTAAATGTTTTTGATACGCAGCGAAACAAAGATTCGATACGCCAGTACTTTATGGCTAACGATTTTTTCATGACTGATTTGATTATAGGACCGATTTTCCCGAATGTACAACAGGAGATTGCAGCATACGCAGCGAAGAACCGAATCCCGATTATTTCGCCACTGGCTTCGCAATCGTCTATTACCCGATCAAATCCCGATTACTTTCAGGTAAATCCTTCGCGCGATTATTTGATTCGCCAAACGGCAGAAATGGTGGCCGAGGAGCATTTCAACAGTAACTTTATAATTGTAAAAACATCGAATTATTCAGGAACTCCAGAAGGAGAACTGGTAGAACTGTTACGCGAGAAATTCTTTAACTCAGGTATGTTGAGCAGCAACGAGGGGGTTAACTTTACAATTTACGATTTTGAAAATGAAGGTGCTTTTGGCTTGCGGAGAATAATGTCGAAAAACAAGGAAAATGTGGTTTACATTCCATCTGAAAACGAAGGCGAATTAAGTGTGGCCATTTCCAATTTAAACAACTTGTCTGACGAGTATTCGATTACGCTGATTGGTTCAAACCGTTACCCTAATTATTCAAGTATTCAGTTGGAGCAGTTTCATAATCTGAAGCTCAAATACATTACACCTTACTACACCGACTATACAAATACGCAAACTATTAATTTTGTTGAGCAATACAAGAATAATTTTGGAACTGAACCTGATAATTTTGGTTTTCAGGGTTACGATGTAACGATGTATTTTTTAACGGCATTAATAACTTACGGTAACGATTTTGCAGGTTGCCTGCCCTATATGCATACATTCCAAATGCAGGGAAATTATCATTTCGGGCAACTTACGCAGTTTGGAGGTTATATGAATGAAGGGGTTTCTGTAATTTCGTATACCCGCGATTATGAGGTGAAACGTAAACGTGTGAAGGGACAGCCACGTTTGATAATGGCTTCGGACAATTAGAAGTTGCTGGCATTTCTCATAAACCGACATCTAAAAATATTTTATCTTAACCGATCAATAAATTAAACTGAAATGGAAGATTTAACTGTTGGAACAAGGGTTGAACATCCTCGGTACGGAGAAGGTATTATAAGCAAAGACAACCTTACTGCGTACGAAATTTTTTTTGAACGAGGCGGAAAAATGGAAATTACAAAACGAAATACCGATCTTACAGTTTTGGAAGCCAATGAAACTGCGCCAAAATCACAATTATCAATCGGAGAAATAGAAAAGGTGTTAAGCTATGTGCTTGATAAACATGCTGCGCTGAATAAGGTAGTTCCCTTAGGCGAAAAGTGGGAAGGTGGAAGAATGTTGTTACAGCCTGCCGATACAGAGCTAAAACCAAAAGAGATTCCTATTGAAACATTTTTTCATAAAATTGTAATGTTGCGCGACAGGTTGCGTGTTCTGGAGCAAAACATCAACAGTAGCAAATCGTTAACCGACGAAGAGAAAGTGAATATCCAACAATATATAACACGTGCTTATGGTTCGTTAACCACTTTTAATGTGCTGTTTGCCGAAAAGGAACATTATTTTGTTGGCGCAAAAAGTAAATAATTATGAAGAAAATAAACCTAAGCCTGCTACTCTCACTACTAACCGTAATTGCTATCGCACAAGATAAAATAGTAAAAGTTTGGCCAAACGGCGCTCCTAACGACAATGGGATGATAGAGCCCGAAGAGAAATACGACGGAGCGCGCGTTCGAAAAGTATCGGAAGCGGAAATGTATGTTTTTTCGCCTGAAGCCGAAATTAATACTGGTGCAGCCGTGGTAATTTGTCCGGGCGGCGGTTATTGGGTAGAAGCAATGGATCATGAAGGATATGACGTGGCGCGTTTTCTACAGAGAAAAGGAATAACCGGTATTGTATTAAAATACCGATTGCCATACGGAAACCATGAAGTTCCGTCGAGCGATGCACGGCAAGCTATTCGAATTGTGCGTGCCAATGCCGAAGAGTGGGGTGTTAATCCCGAAAAAATCGGAATCGCAGGTTCTTCTGCCGGTGGACACCTGGCTTCAACCGCCGGAACGGTTTTCGATTATGGCAATAAAGAAAGTGCTGACAAAATTGAACAGCAAAGTTGCCGGCCCGATTTTATGTTGTTGTTATATCCGGTAATAACGATGGACGAAGAATTCACTCATTTGGGATCTCGTGGAAACCTAATCGGAAAAGGCCACGATAAAGAGTTGATCCGAAAATATTCGAACGAGTTAAATGTGAGTGCTGAAACGCCACCAACATTTCTCATTTTGGCCGACGACGATAAAAGTGTGGTGCCAAAAAATTCGATCAGTTTTTATTCTAAATTGAAAGAATTTGACATACCGGCAGAAATGCATATTTTCCAAAAAAGGTGGTCACGGTTTTGGCATTCGTAAAAACGGAATTCCGGCTGATAACTGGCCTAATTTATTTATCGACTGGCTAAAAGAGAGAGAAGTAATTGAATAATGATTGAAGATTAACGATTTTATATTTCATGTGAACGTTACAACGGAGCACGATAGAAATTCTAAATTCGTTAATCGACATTCTCAAATCAAATTAAATGGATACCCATCCTTTAAAAGTATTAAAATATTGTCCGAAGTGTGGTTCTGCGGAGTTTAAGAAATCTGGCGAACGTTCATTAAAATGTGCTGCCTGTGGTTTTCATTTCTATATAAACTCCGCGGCTGCAGTAGCCGCTTTGGTTACTAATGATGAAGGAAAATTAATGCTTGTAACACGTGGCGTTGAACCTAATTATGGTAAACTCGATTTGCCGGGAGGGTTTGTCGATCCGCTGGAATCAGCAGAAGAAGCTGTAATGCGCGAACTTAACGAGGAGTTGGGATTGAAAGTAAAAAACTTAAAATACCTGGGCTCAGCGCCAAACGAGTATGTGTTTTCAGCATACACTGTATTTACATTGGATATGGCCTTTCAGGTCACTGCAGAATCTTTAGAACAACTGAAACCAATGGACGACATTCTTGCTTACAAATTCTATTCAGAAGATGAGTTGGATTATAGAGATGTGCCGGCACCCTCGATTAAGAAATTTGTGAAAGACTATTTTAAAAGCATAAAGCATAAACAATGAAGACAGAAATAATTCAACGACTAACGGCTTTGCGTGCCGAAATTAAAAAGCTTGGTGTTGATGCCTGGTACATTTCTGGTACCGATCCGCATTCAAGCGAATACCTACCCAAGCGATGGGAAACACGCGAATATATTGCAGGTTTTACAGGTTCATATGGACTGGTTGCGGTAACGCTTGATAAAGCTGCATTATGGACCGATTCGCGGTATTTTTTACAGGCTACCGAAGAGCTGGAAGGCACCGGAATTGAAATGCAGAAGTTACGTGTTCCAGATGCTGTTTCGCCCGATACCTGGCTGAGCCAGAATTTGCCAGCAGGAAGTAAAGTGGGGCTCGATGCACAATCGTTGACTGTTGAAGCTTTCAGAAGTTTGCAGAAAGGCTTTCTAAAAAAGGATATCAAACTGGTGGAAACACCCGATTTATTTGAAGCCATTTGGGAAGACCGCCCTGCTGTTCCAAACGATAAAGTTTTTGAGTTGGACGTAAAATATGCCGGAGCAGCACGACCGGAAAAACAACAAAGAATTACTGCTGAATTGGCAACATTTGGTGCCGATATTCATGTGGTGTCAATGTTAGACGAGTTAGCGTGGTTATATAATTTGCGCGGATCGGATGTGCCGTACAATCCGGTTTTTACCGCTTTTGCCCTTATTGGCGAGAATAAAAGTGTACTTTTTGTCGACGCTGGAAAAATTGATTCAGAGTTAAAATTGAGACTAGAAGCCGATGGAGTAGAGTTAAAAGACTATAGCTCGTTTTACAACTACCTGGCTGAAATTAATGGGAAGACGATTTTTATCGATCCGTCATCTTTAAATTTTGCAGCTTACAGCGCGCTTGCAGGAAAAAACGAACTAGTTGAAGGAACTTCGTTGCTGGCCATTCAAAAAGCCATAAAAAATGAAACGGAGCTGAAAGGTTTTAAAAGTGCCATGAAGAAAGATGGAGTGGCACTTCTGGAATGTTTGTATTGGCTTAAAGAGACAATTGGGAAAGAAACAATAACAGATTTTGAGTTTGGAGAAAAACTGGCCGAATTTCGTGCAAAGCAAGCTGGTTTTAAAGGCGAAAGTTTTCCTCCCATTGTAGGCTACAAAAACCGCGGAGCAATTGTACACCTTCATGTTGGAGCCGATGATGCTTTGCCATTGGAAGCTGATGGTGTAGTGCTTTTTGATTCCGGAGGTCAGTACATCGACGGAACTACAGATATTACCCGAACCGTTGCTTTGGGAGCCGTTTCTGATCAGTTTAAAACTGATTTTACACTTACGCTGAAAGGAATGATTGGTTTAACTCAAGCGAAATTTCCATACGGCGTAAAAGGTTGTCACCTTGATATATTGGCAAGACAGGCATTGTGGGAAAATGGAATGAATTACGGGCACGGTACCAGTCATGGTGTTGGCCATTTTCTGAATGTACACGAAGGACCAATGGCAATCCGGTTGGAATATAACGAAAACCTGATTCTACCCGGGCAGGTTCTATCGAACGAACCTGCTTTTTACCGTGAAGGACAATACGGACTTCGTACCGAGAATATGATGGTTTGTGTAGAATGCGAAACCACAGAATTCGGACGTTTCCTTGGTTTCGATACACTTACTCTTTGCCCGATTGACACATCGTTAGTAAAAGTTGATTTGCTAACCGATAAGGAGCGCAAATGGATAAACGATTACCACCAGTGGGTAAACAACGAGTTAAAGCCACTGCTTGAGTTAAAATATCACAAATTTCTGGATGAATTAACAGCCGAAATTTAATTTGCTGCAGATAGGGAAAAACTGAAGGTACTGCCTTCAGTTTTCCCTACTTGTAACCTATATTTTCCCACCGTTTTTCTCCACGAATTTTTTACAAAGAAGAAGATCTAATCCTGTTCCGCTTTTATTCGATGTTCCAACGCGTTGCGTTATACTTGCCAGTTTTCGAGCATCGTATCCGATAACCCCAAAAGAGTATTGAACGGATTTCTTAAATCGTGAGCAATAATAGAAACGAATTTGTCTGTGGAAGCATTGGCTCCTTTTTAATTCTTTGGTGCGTTGAGCAACTTGCATCTTCCAACGATGCATTTAGTTTCAGTAGTTCTCTATTTGGTTTGTGGATTTTAGTTTTTTGAATTACGTCCAATAAACAGGAAAAGGCTGTTTACAAAATAACTAAGTATGATTATCCCATTTCCTATATTCTGATAATCAAATAAGGTTAACAGTTTGCCTGCCAAAGCCGTTATTCCTCCAAAAACAATGGCCCAAATTACGTTTTTGTTGTTCACCTTAATACCAAGTAACCCACAAAGTACCGGAACAACAAAGGCACCGGAGAAAAAGCTAAGCGCTAACAATAAAGCCTGAATTACCGAAGTAATATACAAAGCAATCAGCAAGCTTAAAATTCCGATAACCACAACCAACCAGCGGGTAAGGGGCAAGGCTTGTTTCTTTTCAAGGTTACCACTAAATAGTTCGCTTAAAATCATACTTGAAGTGAGTAAAGTGGTATCAGCCGAAGACATTACAGCTGAAAGCAAAGCGGCGATAAACAAACCATAAGCCCAGTTGGGAAGCAGGTGGCCGGCAAATGCCATAATTCCTTCGTTTTCTTTACCGGAGTACACTCCTAAATAGGTTAGGGCAAACGAGACCGGGATCAATATTGATGCAACGATAATTATACTTCTGCGCGCTGTTTTTTCACTTTCGGCACAAAACAGGCGGGAGTATATATCTGGGCCAACAATAAAGGTTACCGAATAAGTCATTATAAGAACGATCAGATCGACAACTGAAAATTTTGAATTGAATAGGGCTGAAAATTTTAAAGGCTCAACCTGCAGATGTTCCGGCGATTGTATGGCAAAAAACAACAATGCCACCAACCCGCCAATAATTAAAACGGCCTGAAATGTATCAGTTTTCAGAATACTTAACTGGCCGCCCAACAAGGTGTAGGCAATAAAAACCAGCCCGGATAAAATTGCAGCATTCTGGTACGAAATAAAGCCAAGTCCTTGCAGGATTTGGGCTGCTGCAATAACTTGTGCTGCTACTATTCCTAACCAGGCCAAAGGAATAATAACGGTTGAAAATCGTTCGGCTTTTCGTCCAAAGAACTTCCCTAAAAGTTCGGGAAGTGTGTAATTTCCGTATCGACTTACATATTTTGAAATTGGAGCAAGAATAAACAACCCGATTGCCGCGGAAAACAAAAACCATAAAGCTGCCCAACCTCTGCTTTGGCTTAATTCAATAGTTCCCATTAGTGCGGAACCGCCAAGAATGGTTGCCAGTAAACTTCCTGATACAGGCAGTAACCCGGCTTTCTTTCCGGCAACATAATAATCTGATGAATTTTTGATTCGAAAGGCTGAATAAACGCCAATTCCAACAATAAAAACAAAATAAATAAGTATGGTTATTTCCGTTTGCATATGATAGTGGCAAATATCGTAAATTAGGTAACAATTTGCTAAATTCGGAGCACATTATAAAAAACTGTACTATGAAAAATCTTGTTTTGTTGCCTGCCATATTTTTATTTCTTTTGGCGGCTTGTACGAAAAATGAAAAAAATATGCCACCCGTAGCAAAGAAAGTCTCAAAAGAGTTAACAGCGCATGGTGATACGCGCGTTGACAATTATTACTGGATGAACGAGCGCGAAAATCCTGAGGTGATCGCACATCTCGAAGCTGAGAATGCATACAAAGATGCTGTGATGAAACACACTGAACCGCTTCAGGAGAAATTGTTTGAGGAAATAAAATCGAAAATCAAGCCGGAAAACGAGTCGGTACCCTACAAGAAGAATGGTTACTATTATTACTACAAACAATTACCCGGTAAAGAATACGATGTAAACTGCCGAAAGAAGGGGAGTCTCGATGCCGAAGAAGAAGTGATACTCGATGAAAACGTACTGGCTGACGGTCAGGATTTTTTTATGCTTGGCGGATTATCAGTAAGCCCGGATAACAAACTAATTGCTTACGGCGTTGATACCGTTAGCCGTAGAAAATACACTATTCATTTTAAGAACCTGGAAACCGGCGAAATCCTGGAAGATGCCATTCCTTTAACCACCGGAAGTGCTGTTTGGGCGAACGACAATAAAACGGTTTATTATACTTTGAAAGACGATGTTACGCTACGTTCCGAAAAAATTATGAAGCATGTAATCGGCACACCGGTTGAAGATGATGTAGAAGTATTTTATGAAGACGATGAAACATTCTCGGTGTTTATCACTAAAACAAAATCTCAAAAATATCTGCTCATAGGAAGTGAAAGTACACTAACTTCTGAATATCAATTTCTTGATGCCAATAATCCTGAGGGTGAATTTAAGATCATTCAGCCTCGTGTAAGAGGTTTGGAGTATTCGGTGGATCATTTTGGTAACGACTTTTATATTCGCACCAACCTTGATGCTTTGAACTTCCGTTTAATGAAAACTCCGGTAACAGCTACTAAAAAAGAAAACTGGACGGAAGTGATTCCATATCGCAACGATGTTTTCTTTGATAATTTTGAAATTTTAAAAGATTACCTGGTTGTTAACGAACGTATTGAAGGAATAAACCAGCTTCGTGTAATTCCGTGGGAAGGGAAGGAGTATTATATCGATTTTGATGAAGAAGTGTACACGGTTAGCCCGAATGTAAACCTCGATTTTGATACCGATGTTTTCCGTTTCAGCTACACTTCCATGACCACTCCGAATTCGATTTACGATTATAACCTGAAAACAAAAGAACGCAAATTGCTGAAGCAGCAGGAAGTGCTTGGTGGTTTTAACAAGGATGATTACGAAACCAAACGTATTTATGCAACAGCTGGCGACGGAACAAAAATTCCTATGTCAATTGTTTACAAAAAGGGGTTGGTGAAAAATGGAGATAATCCTACTTTGCTGTACGGTTATGGTTCATACGGATATACTTACAATCCAAGCTTTTCGTTGGCTCGTTTGCCTTTGCTCGATCGTGGTTTTGTGTATGCAATTGCTCATATTCGCGGAAGCCAGATTAATGGCCGCCAATGGTACGAAGATGGAAAACTGTTGAAAAAGATGAACACTTTTACCGACTTTAACGATTGTGCGCAATTTTTGATCGACGACGGATACACCAACTCCGGTAAATTATTTGCCATGGGCGGAAGTGCTGGTGGACTTTTAATGGGAGCCTGTATAAACCTGCGTCCTGATTTGTATAAAGGTGTTATTGCTGCCGTTCCATTTGTTGACGTTGTAACTACCATGCTCGACGAAACAATTCCGCTTACCACAAGCGAATTCGACGAATGGGGAAATCCAAAAATCGAAAAGTATTATTACTATATGCTTTCTTATTCGCCATACGATAATGTGGAAGCAAAAGATTATCCGGCATTATTGGTAACAACCGGACTGCACGATTCGCAGGTGCAATATTGGGAACCCGCCAAATGGGTAGCCAAATTGCGGGAATTAAAAACCGACGATAATCCGCTGTTATTTCATATAAACATGGAGTACGGCCATGGGGGAGCTTCCGGTCGCTATGAATGGATAAAAGAAACAGCATTGGAATATGCGTTTATTTTCGACCAGATAGGTATTACAGAATAATCGATTTAAAGGCTGCTTTTAAGTAGCCTTTTTTGTTATCAGAGTGGTACAATAAAAATTTTCTTGTATTTATATGAAGAAATTGGCAAGTTTCAAATTATGATTATATTTGTTTGTCGTGTTCGTACACGGTAATTTTAAACCAACATAAAATCTAATAAATGCATCAATCGGGCATCATGGTCATAACACTTTTGTTTGTTCAGGTTAGTAGCAGTGCAATTTATTGGTTAAAAATGATTTGAATACTGACGTATTATAATTGTATACGATATTTAATTAATAATAAAACATATAGAACCATTACTTATGACTAACAGAAGAGATTTCTTAAAAAAAGTGTCGGCAGGTGCAGCCGGTGTTGCAGTTGGAGGATCTGCCATGGGCATGTCGGCAAAAAGTTACAGCAAAATTTTAGGGGCAAACGATAAATTGAATGTGGCCATTATGGGTTTGGGCCGCCGTTTGGGGGCTTATTACGAACCAATTGCCCAAAAAGAAAACAATGTTGAGTTAAAATATTTGTGCGATGTTATGGAGCGTCAGCGCAAACGTGCTGCCGGAAATTTTTCAAAGTATATTGATTACCAACCAAAACTGGAGAACGATTTCCGAAAAATCCTGGATGACAAGGAAGTCGATTGTATTATAAATGCCACACCCGACCACTGGCATACTCCGGGATCGGTAATGGCTATGCAGGCCGGAAAACATGTTTATGTGGAGAAACCTTGCAGCCACAACATGGCCGAAAATGAGATGATTGTAAAAGCTGCCGATAAATACAATAAGGTAGTTCAAATGGGGAATCAGCAACGTTCGTCTGAGCATACAATTGAGATCATCAAAGAAATTCATAACGGAATTATTGGAGTGCCATATAGGGCAGTAGCTTTTTATATTAACGCTAGAGGCGAGGTGCCCGTACAGAAAAAAGCGGCTGTTCCCACTGGTCTGGATTGGGAAATCTGGCAGGGACCGGCAATTCACCGCGATTACACCGAAGAAACATGGGACTATAACTGGCACTGGTATGGCTGGAATTACGGAACCGGAGAAACCGGAAATAATGCAACACACGAGCTCGATGTCGCGCGATGGGCCTTACAGGTGGGTTTACCAAACAATGTACATGTTGAAGCCGGTAAACGTCATTTCTTTGATGATGGCTGGGAAATGTACGACACCATGGATGCAACTTTTCTTTTCGAAGGAGACAAAGTAATTAAATGGGATGGTCGTAGTCGCTCCGGTCAGGATACCTATGGTTTAGGAGGCCGGGGAACAATAATTTTCGGTAGCGAAGGAACTGTTTTTGTCGACCGGGGAAAATATATTTTGTACGATCGAAGAGGGAAAATAATAAAAGACAGCGTAACGAATTCGCAGGAAGCTGGTACCGCACTTGGTGGCGGTGGCGACACATCAACCGCACACGTTAAAAACTGGTTTAACGGAATTCGTGGAGTGGGTAAACTGAATTCGCACATAATGGAGGGCGCAATTAGTCAGACAATGGTACATTACTCAAATGTTGCCTATCGTATCGGGCACGGTTTTGATATTTGCGATAAAACCGGGATTATGTACGACCGCGATGCCATGGAATTATGGGGAAGAGAGTACGATTCGAATTGGGAACCAAAACTTTAGAAAACTACAATAACAGAAAAGGTGGGATTTTCCTGCCTTTTTTTGTGTTCGTTCTTTTTAAAAGAAGGAGTATAAATTATGCTATGCCTCTGTATTTGTAGGCGAGAAGGCCTGTAAATACCGCTTACTTTTTTAATTTAGTGCTCTACTGAAATCATAAAACTAAGAGAATGACGGAACCTACTATATTTAGTGATACTTTTCTGGCCTTTGGCAGTCATTGCGACGTAGTGCTGCCAAACCTTGAGGCGACTACCGCAAAAAAAATATTTCAACAGATAAAAGCCGAGATTGAGCAGCTAGAAAGTACAATCAGCCGCTTTAGTTTATTATCTGATATTCACGAACTCAATCAAACCGAAAAAGGTGTTTGGATGGAAGTTCCCGGCGAGTTGTGGGAAATTCTGACGATTGCAAACGATTTTAACCAAATGAGCCAGGGAGCTTTTGATGTAACGATGTTCCCGGTTCAATCGCTTTGGGTTGAAAAGGAAAATGTTGAAGAAAAGGAACTGGAAGAGGCACGACAGAAATGTGGTTTTGATAAATTAGAACTCGACCTTGATCACAAACGACTTCGGTTTAAAGAAGATGGGGTAGAATTGGATTTTGGTGCCATCGAGAAAGGTTTTGCTCTTGATTTGCTAAAACCTCTGTTACTCGATTTGGGTGTAAAAGATGCCATTATCAGTTTCGAGGAAGATGTTGTTTTGGCGCTCGGAAATCATCCGGCCGGAACAGCATGGCCTTTAGGAATCCGAAATCAGCAGCAGCCCAACGATTTTGCACATGTTTTTGAGGTCTCGGGGCAAAGTGTTTATACAACCGGAACCGTTTATATTCGTGATGATGGCGAAGGAATGAAAACGCGCAAAATCATCAGTCCAGCTACGGGGCTTCCTGTTGAAGGAAAACGAACTGTTTCGGTAAAAGCCGACTCTGCAACTATTGGGGCTTTTATTGCCAATATCTGGCTCATATTACCAGAGAATGATAAGGCGATCATTTCCAATCAACTTAGTAATGTTGAAATACTGGAAGTGGAATACACCGGTGATGATGTAAAAACAAAGGCAACGATTATCGAAAGGGAGGATGAGTGATGACGAGATCTTTCAGAATAGCGTTATTCTTTGCTTTGTTCTCCAATAGTTTGGCTTGGGGGCAGCTCACCATGAAAAAGCAAGATGACGGAATAAAAATTGTTGATGGTTCATCAAACGTTTTGTTTTATCAAATGCACCCACTGAATAAGGATGGTGCTTATGAGCGTTGCAACTATATTCATCCGCTGTGGGGAATAAACGGCAAGGTACTCACCGAAGATTTTCCTGCCGATCATTTGCATCATCGCGGCATTTTTTGGGCCTGGCATCAGGTTTGGATTGGCGATGAACGTATTGGCGATCCGTGGGAGTTAACAGATTTTGATCAGGAAATTACGGAGATCGAATTTATGAAAGATCCGGATAAAACGGTGTGGCTAAAAAGTGAGGTACTTTGGTCTTCCGACAAATGGAAGAAGAATGGCAAACCAAAACCGTATATACAGGAGAATGTGGCTATTCATGTACACAAAAGCACTCCCAAATACCGGAGAATAGATTTTGAAATCAGACTGATAGCGTTGGAAGAGAATTTGCGCATTGGTGGCTCAGAAGATGAAAAAGGTTATGGTGGTTTTTCTGTTCGAATGATTTTACCCGACGATGTTCAGTTTTCTGGTAAAAATGGTCGCATTAAACCATTGGAAACGGCAGTTGAGTCGCAGGGATTTGTCAATATTTCCGGCTCGCTGGGAAAAGGAAATGCAAAGGCAGGTATTGTTCTTGTCGATAATAAAGAAAATCCAGGTTATCCGCAAGATCTGATCTTGCGCGAAAAAAACAGCATGCAAAATATAGCCTGGCCGGGAGCTGAACCGGTTGCTTTGTCAACCACAGAACCATTGGTTTTAAAATATTCGCTTATTGTTTATTCGGGCAAAATGAATGCAAAAAGAATTTCAAAATTGATTGACGAATAGACATAACAACACTAAAACACAAAAAAGTTTATACAAGTAATGGCAGCTAGAAGAGAATTTATAAAACAATCGGCTATAGCCACTGCAGCAGTTGGTTTCGCTCCCGGGCTTTTAAACGCTTGTGCATCGCCTGCCGAGCAGGTTAATGTGACGCTTATAGGATGTCGTTCAATGGGATTTAGCAACCTGAAAAGCTTCTTACGTAAAGAGAACAATGTCACTTGTGTAGCGCTTTGCGATGTTGATAGTAATGTGCTGGAGAAAAGAGCTGCCGAAGTTGAAAAGATGACGGGTAAACGACCACTTACCTACGCCGATTTCAGAGATGTACTGGATAATAAAGACGTAGAAGCGGTAATTATCGGAACACCCGACCACTGGCATGCCATAATGATGATGATGGCTCTGGATGCCGGAAAACACGTTTATGTTGAAAAACCAATGGGGCACAGCATTGAAGAATGTAATGCGATGGTGGCTGCACAAACCAAGCATCCAGAATTGTATTGTCAGGTGGGTATGTGGCAACGTAGCTCAAAACATTGGTTTGAGGCTTCCGAAATTGTGAAATCAGGATTGTTGGGCGATGTTCATTTGGTAAAAGCATGGATTTACAAAGGTTACGATACACCATATCCGGTAATGAAAGATTCTGCTGCGCCGGATTATGTCGATTACGACATGTGGTTAGGTCCCGCCCCAAAACGCCCGTTTAACATGAATCGTTTTCATTATAATTTCCGCTGGTGGTGGGATTATGCGGGCGGTGCAATGACTGATTGGGGTGTTCACCTGCTCGATTTTGCATTATACGCGATGGATGCCCAAATGCCTGAGTCCATTTCTCCGGGTGGCGGTATTTTTTACCACAAACCGGGAGCCATTGAAACACCCGATATTCAGCAGGCCATTTATCAGTATCCCAAACATACTATGATTTGGGAATGTGGATTAAACCCGGGAATTGGCCCGTATCAAAAGGCACACGGAGTTGCTTTTGTTGGACAAAAAGGAACTTTGGTGGTTACACGAAGTGGCTACGAAATTCTACCAGATCATAGCAATGAATTAAAAGGACCTTTCTTTGAAGCCAAAGCCCAAAAAGAATATGGCGATGGATTGGATGAGCACGTACAGAATCTCTTATCGTGTATACGAAAAGGCGGCACATTAAATGCACCTGTTGAAGTAGGTGCGAAAACAGCTATTGTTTCCGAGATGGGAAATATGGCTTATCGAGTGGGGCAGCGCATTCATTGGAACAGTGCGTCGCAAAAGTTTAACGAGGCTGCAGCCAACGATTTGATGACGTTGAATTACAGTAAAAACTGGCAATTGCCAAAGGTTTAGCAAATCATAAAAATATAGTTATTGAAAACGAGAGGTTAATTATAGCTTCTCGTTTTTTGTTAACAGCCAGCTGCTTTGGAAATATTCTTATTTTAGGGAAATGAAGAAGATCGTAATCGCACCCGACAAGTTTAAAGGATCGTTAACCGGAATTGAGTTTTGTGATGCTGTTGAACGTGGCATTAAAAAGCATATCGAAAATGTTACTATTGTTAAATTACCGCTTGCCGATGGTGGCGACGGAACTGTTGATGCCCTAAAATTTTATACAGGAGGCAAACTTATTTCTACAGAAGTTCACGATCCTTTGTTACGTCTTATTCAAGCCAATTATTTGTATGCCGAAAAAGAAAAGCTGGCTTTTATAGAAATGGCAGAAGCATCAGGAATTCGCTTATTAAAAAACGAAGAGCTGGATCCGCTGGAAACCTCAACATTCGGAACAGGCGAGTTGATATTGGATGCCATAAAACGAGGTGCCAAATACATTCTTTTAGGAATTGGCGGAAGTTCAACTAATGATGCCGGAATGGGAATGGCAAGAGCTTTGGGATATCGCTTCTATGATGCTGAAAACAATTTGTTAGATGGGAGAGGGAAAGATTTAATTCGCCTGGGAACTATTGATGTTTCGATGGTAAATAAAGAAATCAGGAATATTAAATTTGAAGTGGCCTGCGATGTGGATAACCCTTTATTTGGCCCAAATGGTGCTGCATACATTTACGCACCGCAAAAAGGTGCATCACAGCGGGTAGTAGAACAGTTAGATGCCGGCCTGATAAATTTTAACGAAAAGGTAGAGACACAATTTGGGAAAAACCTGCAAAATATTGCCGGTGCTGGTGCTGCCGGAGGGCTAGGAGCTGGCTGTGTTTTGTTTCTGAATGCGCAACTAAAATCCGGTACACAACTGATAAAATCGATTGCTGATTTTGATGAACAGGTAAAAGATGCCGACTGGATTGTTACCGGCGAAGGAAAATTTGATGAGCAAACTTTTTCGGGAAAAGTAATTCAAGGTGTGCTTGATTCAAGAACCAGTCAGCAGCTGGCTGTTTTTTGCGGTTTAAGTGAGTTAAACGAACAACAAATTAAAGCACATAAAATCGACTTTTTAGCCGAAATGATGCAACAGGCTAGCAGTGTAGAGGATTCAATTAAAAATGCAGAAAAATACCTGGAAGAAGCTGCCGAACAGTTTGCAGCGAGCATTAAATCAGTGAAACTCTGATTTCAGAAACGATAGTGCACTGAAATGATGAAACCGAGCTGACTCCTGAGGCGTATTCATCCAGGGAAATGATTCCACGATAACAAAAAACTCAGGCAAATCCTAGTCTTGAGAATTACATAAAGAATTTTCAGATTTCCATAGTGTCGATATTTCAGTTAGCTCATCGAATACATCATTGGTTAAGCCCAGGCTGTCTCCTGTACAGTTTCTTATAATTGAAACGTAGTTTGTACTCGAATTACAATTGCCATAATAAAACACCGTTTCTTTATGATAAGTGGCCATATTATAAAAAGAGTATTGGTCATCTTCTACATTATCAATCTTTTCTTTTAGCCAGGCTAGTTCCTCAATTGGATTTGATACATTGCAAATATTGTTTGTGGGATTATTGTTTTCATCTTCATCGCATGAAAATAAAGTGGTTAAAACGGCAATTGCAGCTAGTCCTAGTAATTTAAAATTCTTTTTCATTTGTTTTTTTTATGAATTAATAGTTGATAGATGCAATTTGTTTGGTTTTGGTTGCTTACAGTAAAGGTGATTGCTGTTATTTATTGAATTTTATGGTCAGTAACTCTACTTTTTTTCTTTTTATTTTAATTCAATGTTCAGGTAGTCAGGTGAATAATGGGTTTTAACTTTGTTTTTATTGATAGGATTTTAAAGCTGTAAAACAGAAAGTCAGGGATGTTACTTTCAAGTAAGGCCTTTTATTTTATAAGTAAAAGCAAGAAAAATGTCATTTAATATGGCCTTCAAGTTTTTCAGATAATACTTTTTAATTTATCATAATTTGCAGCCACTGGTTTAAACATTGTTGATTCAATGGTCTCGAACGAATGGGGGAGATACTAGTCGTTTAATTTTCAGATTTTGGAATATGGGGAGTTTTATCTTTTTAGTGTTCGGAGCGGTTAGTACATAAAACATTTGGCATTTGGGTGCCAAATGTTTTATGTACAGGTATTTATTTGTCAACTTCTTTTACAATTACATCATGAGCTCCACCTTCAATTATACTTGTTGACGAAACTAAAGTGATTTTTGCATTTGATTGTAATTCCTGCAGTGTTGAAACCCCACAACTGCACATTGTTGATTTTATTTTTCCTAATGTTTGATCCAGGTTGTCTTTTAGTTTACCAGCATATGAAACATAGCTATCAACACCTTCCTCAAATTTCAGGTTGCTATTTCCGCCCATGTCATATCTCTGCCAGTTTCTTGCTCTGTTGGAACCTTCGCCCCAGTATTCTTTTACATAGTTTCCTCCTACCATTAATTTTCTGGTAGGACTTTCATCAAAACGAGCAAAATACCTTCCCATCATTAAAAAGTCGGCTCCCATTGCTAATGCAAGTGTCATGTGGTAATCTTGTACAATACCGCCGTCAGAACATATCGGAATATATTCACCTGTTTTTTCAAAATATTCATTTCTTGCCTCAGCGACTTCAATTATCGCAGTAGCCTGGCCTCGCCCGATTCCTTTCTGTTCTCGTGTAATACAAATAGAACCTCCTCCTACACCAACTTTTATAAAATCAGCGCCTGCTTCTGCAAGGTATAAGAATCCATCTTTATCAACTACGTTTCCGGCTCCGATTAATACATCATTGCCGTATTTTTCTTTTGTGTATTTTATAGTTTCTTTTTGCCATTCCGAAAAT